>JAXMNQ010000088.1:0-15703 GCA_034670345.1 Paracoccaceae bacterium
CAAGCGACGTCGCGGGACCCGCGCACGCAGGTCCCGGATATTAAGGATACTGCCGCAATCAGTCCTGTTCGACGACCTCGGGACTGACCTGTTCCGGAAGCCGCCGTGCGTCCAATGGCGGCGTCGTCCGCGACCTGGTCACTCACCTTCCGGCGGCCCGGGTGCCGATGCTCTCGGCGAGATCAGCTCCAGGTTGCAGGTTGGACGTGTGCCGGTTTCGACCGTCTGTGGACAGACATTGCAGGGCCCATACACCCCGGCGGCGTTGCGGGTGAGACCGGCGCGCGTCCTGCGCGCCGCAGCGGATCAGCCGGGCATCCATTTGCAAGCATTTGTGCTAAACTTCCCGAGATCAGGCCGTGCGGCCAGCCAGGGGGAGAAGGGTCTTGCAGTACGATGAATTTGCCGCGGCCGAGAAATCCGGCTGGTCAGAAGAGGCCCGTGCCGAAGCCTACGTCGATCTCTTTGCTCCGATCTCTGACCAATTGATCCCTGCGCTCCTGGATGCGGCGAAACCCGCACCGGGTATGGTTGTTCTGGACCTGTGTTGTGGTCACGGAAACGCCGCCGATGCGCTCGTTCAAGCGGGCGCAACGGTAGCCGGTCTGGACTTTTCGGCCGCCATGCTCGCCCGTGCGCGACGTCGCGTGCCAAAGGCAACCTTTGTCGAAGGGGATGCGAGAAGCTTGCCATTTGAAGACAATCATTTTGACGCCGTTGTCTGCAACGTGGGCTTTGGGCATTTGCCCGACCCGGACGCCGTCCTTTCGGAAATTGCCCGTGTCCTGCGCCCGGGGGGCACAGCGGCGTTGACGTCGTGGCGCGAAGCAGAGCTGTCACCCACATTTCAAATCGTGTTCAGTGCCGTGAAAGAACACGGTGACCCGACACTTGCGCCGCCGGCTCCGGAGTTTCACCTGTTCTCCAGACGTCCGGCTGCAATGGCGGCGCTCGGGGCGGCGGGTTTTGTCAATCCGGAGTTCAGCGACATAGACGCCGCTTTCCGCTTCACCAACCCGGGTCAATTTGCCGAGGTTTTCGAGCGTGCTTCGGTGCGCGCCGCGATGCTGATCAACTCTCAGACGCCTTCGGCACGCACCGCCATTCGCGAGGCGATGACGACCAGGGTCGCAACCGAATATGATGCCGGCGACGGGGTGTGGCGCGTTCCGTTTCCCGCCACAATGGCATCCGCCGGCATTTAGAGCGTTGCCCGGATTCGATCGGTTTAGGCCGCGAAGACCTCTGCCCCGTTACTTGCCGTTAGAATATTCCGAACGGTAGTCGTGTGCCGTTTTGATTCCCCGTGCGTTCAGCTCCGCCGCAATCTGGCGAAGGGATGCGCCCGATGCCCTGATCTGCTCTATCACCGGCAAGACGTTCTCTGCATGAGCAAGTGCCCGCGCCTTGTTCACCGCCGTCAGAGTTCTGCAACGATACATAGCTTCACTCACGCCGCCTCGTGTTCCTGGGCGGTGGGGAAGAGCAATTCGAGGTAGTCGCGGAACTGTTCGGACTGTCGCGCGGCCATGCCCGGGTTGCCGTGAGCGCGTTCGAGGATCAGCCCGCCCTCGACGACGGCCACGAACATCTCGGCGAGGCGCTTTGCCGTGACCGGTTTCGCCGGCGCATAGAGATCGATCACCTCCTGGAACTTGCGGATATACATCGCCGTCCAGGTCTGCAGCGTCTCGGCCACAAACGCCTTTACGTCGTTCTCGAAGTGATCGTCTTCGTAGGTGTAGAGCGCGTACATGCAGCCGCTGGGCGGGTTCTCGGGGTCGCAGAGATAGGTCTCGAAATCGCGCAGGAACATCATCAACTGCTCCAGCGGGTCGTCATGCGCCGCCTCGGCCTTTGCCAGCAGCGTGCGAAACATCTTCATGTCGCCGTCCGCATACCAGCGCATCAGTTGATTGGCCAAGTCTGCCTTCGACTTGAAGTAATGAAAGAAGGCGCCCTTGGTCAGCCCGGTGGCTTTCAGGATATCGTCGATCCGCATTCCTGCAAAGCCCTTGGACATGACCAGCTTTTTCGTGGCCGCAAGAAGTCGCTCGCGAGTCGCTTCGGCCTGCTCTGCTTTCGATACCATCCGATTCTCCATACCAACCGGTTCGTACATAAGGCATACGGCTCTGGATCTCAAGGCCCTCCGTTTCGATTTCACTCCTTACGTCGGAAAATGAATCTATTGGAATCAACGATCTAATCTGAATCTCACCACGGCTTGAGATTTTCCGTTGACGCATACCAACCGGTTTGTCATAAATACCGACTAGTTGGTATGCAAATCGGAACCCAGCCATGACCTTCGCCGCCACGCCCTTCCTCGACCCTTCGACCGCTCCGGTGTTCGGACTGGCTGGCCTCGCTGCACAGATGGCCGGGCCGATGTTCAGGACCCGCGAGGCGATCCTGACGGCACAGCTTGTCGCATCCTGCAGCCACGCCACGAGCTACGCATTGCTGGGCCAGGACACCGCAACGGCGGTGTGTCTGACCGGGGCCATCCAGACCACGATCGCACTGATGGCGGGCGAGCGCGCCTGGATGTCGCGGATCGGTTACGTCTTTCTGCCTGTGGTCCTGACGATGGGCGCGCTGACATTCTCCGGTCTTCCGACGATCCTGGCGATCACGGCGTGCTGCCTGATGATGATCGGTCGGATGCAGGCTGACCTGCTCAGGATGCGCGGCGTGCAATTGGCCGCGTTGCCCTTCGGCGCGACACACGATGCGGTCGTCGGAGCTTGGCCTGCCCTCGCCGGCGCGACGCTGACCTTCACCATATCCGTCGTCGCCTTCCAGCGGGCGCTCAAGCGCCGCCACCGCACACGGGCGGCCTGACCCGACACGAAATCCCGTCCGGACCGGGTGATGTCCGAAACCCATCCATCGCAATCAGCAAAGGAGTATTAAGATGGAAGACCAAGCCAAGAAACTGGCCATCGTGGTGTCCCGCGGCCTCGACGACGAGCGCGCCACCGTTGCCTTCACAATCGCCAACACCGGCATCGCCTCGGGGGAGCAGGTGACGCTGTTCATGGTCAGCGCCGCGGTCGACGTGGTCCGCAAGGGCGCGGCCGACAACGTGCAGATGAACCCCTTCGATCCGCCGCTGAAAGAGCTGATCGACACCTTCCAGTCCAACGGTGGACGGATCCTCGTCTGCCCGCCCTGCGCCAAGGTGCGCGGTTACGAGGCCGAAGACTTCATCGACGGCGTCCAGGTTGTGGGATCTCCCGCGCTGCATGCGCAGATCCTCGACGGTGCCGCCACCCTGAGCTTCTGACCCAAGATCCAAGAACTGCAATCCCACAAAAGGAGACACACCCATGACATCCTGCAGCAACACCGGCGTCGTCGAGACTTCCACCGCCACCCCGATCAGCGCCGCTGAGGCGAAGGCCCATCACGGGCGCGCCGGCGTCGAGTTTGTCGATCCGCGGCCAGCCGAGGCGGTCGCGGCAACCACAGGCAAAATCCCCGGCGCGCGGCTGATCTCGATCAGCGACCTTGAGGCCGGCAACCTCCCGCCGGTATTCGCCGACCGCTCGCTCCGCGTCATCACGACATGCCAGGCGGGGCCCATGGCCGCGCGCGCGGCGACCGCCTTCGCAAAGCTCGGCTTCGCGCAGGTGAACTGGATCGATGGCGGTACCCAGGCCTGGGTCGCCGAAGGCTTGCCCACGATTCACTGAAAAGGTCCAACGCCAAAGAAATCTGGAAACATTAGGTGGGCGCCAATGACAGGCGCTCATCAGATAATCAGCGTATGAGTTAATGACGCGCGCGCCGACCTGAACAGTTCAGGGACTATCTGAAGCTGCTGTGTCCGACAGCGACCTTGAGGGCGGCAGCCTGATTTTGCAGCCCACTCCTGACGCCATACCCCCGTGCCCTGCGGTGGGTGGTCCTATCAGGCAAACACGGGAACTCCGGCTGAACGTGATGCTATGTGAGGTTGAAACGCTATCCCTTTGACGGCATTCGCCCGTATTTTGCGAAGGGGCTGCAGGTGAACCATGTGCTGAATGTCGCGACTTCCTGAGTTGTCCCATCTAGCCGAAGGCTTTCGTCGCTCATGACATCACCGAGGCTCCGATGGCCAAGCCAGACTTCCACGAGGGTACACATGCCGGCCGTGACCCAGAGATCGACATCGTGGCCGGGGTTCTTGACGCAGACATCCACGTCGTCGCCCTCGAAGACCAACCAGTAGAAGCGGCGGGCCGACGGCATGTCGGTAAGTTGGAACTCGACGGCACGCCGGCCGTCGACATGATGGCGTTCAGTCAAGATGGACTGGCGCAGCTCCCAGAACATTGCGTCGGGATCGAGGTTCCGGGAGGCGGTGATGTCGCGCCGGAGCCATTTCTGCGCCCACATTCCCATTTTGTCCAGAACCGAAAACAGCTCCCGGCCAGCCTCTGTCAGCGCGTACTCATAGCCACGCCCGCTCGAGGCCGGGGATTTCATGATCACCCCGGCATGTTCGAGTTCCTTCAAACGCTTCGACAAGAGCGCAGACGACATGCGCGGCACGCCCCCCTGGATTTCGTTGAAACGAACGGCACCGCAGAAGAAGGCTCTCAGGACCAGCGGCGTCCAGCGTTCGGCGACCACCTCGGCGGCCACGGCGATCGGACAGAACTGCCCATATCCTTGTGTATCTCTCATGCCACCAGAGTAGGACGACTAAATTCACCCAGCAACTTTAGAATCTGAAGTCGGCCACCGCTCCCTGAAAACTTAAATTTATCAATACCCTCCAGATTCACCCCGCACATTCGACTCGACCCAGCCGAGCCGAAGCGCCACCAGTCGCTTCACTTCCTGAAGTTGTTTGAGGGGAGCCGTTTCGAGAGAGTCGAGAAATCAGACCATGCAACTTCGGAGGAAACCGACATGAATTATTCTGGCAGATCCCTTCTCCTTGCCGCCGCCCTGAACACACATATTGCGCCGGCCGTCGCGGACCAGGTGCAAAGCGCACCTGTCCGTACGCACCCCTCGCAGGGCGACGTTGAGACAGTCACGGGCGCCACGACCCAACTGGTCACAGGCGAAGGCGGCGTTTTCGTCAGCATGGACACCAACGGGCTTGAACCCGGGCACGTCTATACCTTGCTGATAGCCGTCATCAACAAGCCGGGCCGGTGCCCGGCGCTCCCCTGCACCCCCAAGGATGTTCTGCGCCGCTCTGACATCGTCATGTCGGACGTCGGCTACGCCGGAGGCGCAACCGCGGACGACGAGGGAACGGCACGTTTCTCGCACTACCAGCCCGTCGGGTCGCTTCAGAAGGGGTTCTTCGAGAACGGTCTTTCAGGGACCGATGGCGTCGAAATCCATCTGGTCCTGAACGACCACGGTCCGTTGATCGAGGGCCGGGCCTACGAGATGCTGACGAGCTATCGCGGTGGATGCCGCGATGACAGCCTCCCACCCCCGATGCCGGATACAGCGCGCGCGCAGGGCGAACCGGGACCGAACAGCTGTGCCATGGTACAGTTTGCGCAATTCGTCCCAGACCAACCGGCGTCGTGATGCCGCCCGGAAACAGCCGAAACGACAGCATTTACATTCTAAAGGACAAAGATATGACCATCGACCTCGACACCATTGCCAACGACCTCGCCCCTGAATTCCAAGAGCGCGCCGGGGACCTGGACAATTCGGACGATTTCGCCGCCGAAAACTATCAGGCGCTGCGGGATGCCCGCGTCTTCGCCGCGCTGCCGCCCGAAAGGTTCGGCGGAGGCGGTGCGACACACTCGCAGATGTGCGATTTCGTCCGCAGGATTGCACATGCCTGCCCGTCGACGGCGCTGTCGTTGTCGATGCACCAGCATCTGGTCTCTGCGGCGATCGTCAACGACGCGGCCGGGCGGCCGGGACGCAAGCTCCTCGAAGCTGTGAGCCAGAAGAACATCGTTCTTGTGAGCACAGGCGCGAATGACTGGCTGGAATCGAACGGAGACGCTCGCAAGGTGGACGGCGGTTTTGAGATCACGGCGGTCAAACCCTTTGCCAGCGGGTCTCCTGGCGGCGACATCATCGTCACGTCTGCCGCTTACGACGATCCCGAACTCGGATCACAGGTTCTGCATTTCCCGGTTTCGTTGAAGACCGAAGGGATTTCCTTCGTCGGCGACTGGGAGACACTGGGAATGCGGGCAACCGGGTCTCAGACAATCCGGTTCGACGGCGTCTTCGTTGCCGACGAAGTCATCGCGTTGCGCCGCCCCCGAGGCGGATTTCATCCGGCTTACGCGGTCATCCTTACCGTGGCCCTTCCCCTGATCATGTCGGCCTACGTCGGCGTAGCCGAAGCGGCTGTGAATATCGCCCGGGAGAAGGCTGCAAAGCGTGCCGGAGACCCTGTGACGCCATACCTGGTGGGTGAAATGCTCAACCTGCTGACCACAGCGCAGCTCGCCCATACCGACTTGGTGAGGAAGGCCGACGACCTGAACTTCGAGCCCAGCCTTGAACTGGCCGCCGAAATGCTCGCCCGCAAGACGATCTGCGCCAATCACGTCATCGCGACCTGCGAAAAGGCGATGGAGGTTGTCGGCGGCGCGAGCTTCTTCCGCAAGCTCGGCCTCGAGAGGCGTCTGCGCGATGCCCACGCGGCGCAATTCCATCCACTTCCCGAGAAGCGGCAACAGCTTTTCACCGGCAGGTTGGCCATGGGCCTCGATCCGGTTGAGCAAGAACCCGCCCACTCGCTGCGCAATGTCGCCTGAAGCCGAAAGGACAGAACAATGCAAACCCAATTCACCGAACGGGATGCCTTCCTTGAGGCGATGAGCCGGGTCGCATCCACGGTTAGCATCGTCACGACAGACGGTCCCGCCGGGCGTTCCGGCGCCACGGTATCGTCCCTGGTGTCTGTCTCGGCCGACAGCGTGCGTCCGACATTGCTGGTCTGTCTTCACCAGTCTAGCGGTACTGCCGCGAAGATGATCGGGAATGAATCCTTCTGCGTCAATGTGCTTCGCGACGATCAGTCGTGGATCTCGGACATCTTTGCTGGTCGGGCCGGCGTATCAGGTGCGGATCGTTTCCGTTCCGCCGACTGGAGTTTCAGGCCAGGCCGCGCCCCGCAGCTGGCCGATGCCCTTGTGACGCTCGACTGCCGAAACGCGCATAGCCATGTCGTCGGCCAACACCATGTGATCTTTGGGGAGGTAGACGAATTGACGATAGGCGAAGGCGGCTATCCATTGCTCTATCTGAACCGTGGATATGCCGTTACACGAACCGGTCTCTCCTCGATCGATCAGATCGCCGCGTAGGGACCTTGCGCGGGACCGACCCGACCTGTCTGCGCTGACAGATGCCAAGATGGAATAGGCAGGACCTGACCTTGCGGGCAACCCTCGGGCGCGATCTCTGACAGGATCCGAGAACAGATATTAGTATTAGCTCAATGAAATGAACTGAACGAGGACACAAATGGCACAACCGATCAAACATGCAGACGTTGTTGCCTGGCTTTCCGCCTACAAGGTGGCATGGGTAACGCAGAACCCCGACAAGGTTGTCTGCCTTTTCACATCCGACGCAGAATACGTGGAAAATCCGTTCGACCGGGCAATGAAAGGCCGCGAGGCGATCCGCGCTTATTGGATTGAGGGCGCCGTGAACAGCCAATTGGATATTGCTTTTGAGTCAACACTGTGGGACCTGACCGACGACAATGCCTTTGTGCACTGGACGGCGACATTCACGCGGGTCGCCAGCGGCGAGATCATCCGCCTCGATGGCGTCTTCCGCTTGCATTTCATCAGATCTCAAGGCAACGATGTCCATTGCAAAAAGCTCGAAGAATGGTGGTTCCGCTTTCCGGCCTGATTAATTGACCCGGGCGGACGCAAACATTCCAGCGAACAAGCAAATGTGGCCCCTTTCCACCAAAGGCATCTCCATCCTTCGATCATCGGCGTCCGAGCGGTTGTGAAGGTCAGCCGGTCCAGCAGGGCACCCGTGAGGCGTTCCGTGCCGAATGTCTCCGTCCATTCCTCGAACGGTAGGTTCGATGTGATCAGGGGGGAGCCGCCACGTGGCCGGTTTTGCGCCGCCATTGGCATGAGCGAGCGTTTCGTTCCAGAACGGGAAGATCGGAGACGGGTCGGGAATATGTGCATTCCAGGCGTCAACAGGGTCGAACTTGGTCATTGGGATCTCCATCAAGGAGAAGACGGCTCCCGGTTCAGGGCGCCGCCTCGCGCAGATCTGCTCAGGCCGCTTTGGCTACGGCCCAAGTGTAGTGCGGCGCGCGCTCGCCGCGCATGAAGCGGACGGCATCCGTCATGTCGACAACGAACGAGATCAGGTTTGTCGCGAAGAGCACGGCCAGCCAGTTCGCAAGCGCAGGGTCGGCCTGAATCGTGTCGAGCCGCGTTGCCATCCAGGCAAACATCGGAATCCACAGCAGATGAGCGGTGCCCAGAATGCGGGTGAAGCCGGTCTTGCCATAAACGAGCGCCTGAACGACGACCGCAATTCCGGTAACGGCCAACACCACCTGGGCTTCGAGATGGCCGATAAAGAACAGGCAGGTAGCATTGACGCCAACCAGCCAGACGCACCAGACACGGGGCAGCATGTGGAACCGCAGGTAGACGATCCCAAAAAGTTCCAGAACATTCTTGATAAACTTCAGCATCTTATCCTCCTTGATGTGCTGCGACGTGATGTCGATGCAGCAAAGGTACCGAAGGCTTCCGCCCGGCAATACTGCGCGGACCGTAGCAATCAACTACGCTTTACGTAGTTTGCATGATTTGCTCTAATGCCCGGACAGGAGGATCCCGCATGCGCAAGTACGGACAGTTCTGCCCGATCGCCAAATCGGCCGAGGTCCTGGGCGACCCATGGTCAATCCTCATCGTCCGCGAGATGTTGCTGGGCAGCAGTCGCTTTTCCGAACTGCAGCGCGGGCTTCCGCGGATTTCGCCGACCGTTCTGAACACACGGCTGAAGGAGTTGGAGGACCGTGGCGTGATCGCAAGGCGCCGGGTGCAAGGGCAACGCGGCCACGAATATAGGCTGACGGCCTCCGGCAAGGAGTTGTCGTCGGTGATAGAGGCGCTGGTGGTTTGGGGCATGCGGTGGGCCAGGGACCACATGGAAGACGAGGATATGGATGTGACGTTTCTGATGTTCGACGTCCAGCGCAACGTCGTTCCCGCAGAATTGCCCGACGGCGAAAGCGTTCTGTGCTTTCAGTTCCCCGATCTCGACGAGTGGGGGAAATGGTGGCTGATCTGCGAGGGTGACGATGTGGATCTTTGCTACCAGGACCCCGGCAAGGACGTAAACGCCTATGTCACGGCTTCCTCAAGAGACCTGATCGGTGTCTGGATGGGCGACATTCCGGTATCTTCTGCCTTGGAAGAAGACCGCGTCAAGCTGGTCGGAGAATCCGCCATCTGCCGCCGTTTCCGGAAATGGTTCCCGCTGTCCGCCGGCGCCAGCATTCCGCGCCCCACCGCTGTGGAGCGATGACGCTCAAAGGTATTGGATCCCACAGCCGCGGGGATCAGTGTCCAAAGACGGGCTGTTCGCGGCAATCAATTCAACGACATTGCCATCGGGATCGCGAAAGAAGAATGATCGACCGTTCCAGGGAAGGGTTTCGGGCCAGGCGCGCTCACGTATGACCATGCCCATGCCTTTGAAGCGGGTTAGTCCGCTTCGAAGTCTTCGTCTGGGATTTCGAAAGCGATATGATCGAAGGTCGAAGTCTCCGAATTCGGCGCTGAGCTGCAGTCGAAGGGAGCCAGAAGTTGCGGATGTCCAACCCTGCCCAGCGGTGGCTCGAGCACGCCCACTTCGAGAAACACCATACCTGGCATGCGATGATGCGGCACGAACCCAAGAACGTCCTGGTAGAAGGTCGAGGCTTCATTCAGATCACGGACCCGAAGAGCTACCTCGGCAATGCTGTTAACGCAGCTGCCCCACGCAAAGGAATCTCCGTTACATCGTTGAAACACAATAGGAAGCAGCACAACGTCGGTACGTGGTGCTGTTCCAGAAAGCCCCGATCCATGCCGGGGCTCCTGGCAATGTCAATCTCGTTCAATCGGCAAGCCAGTTGAACCACGCTTCGTGTGGGCCGGCCACGAGACCGTTGTGAAGGTTGTCGCCGCAATGCGATGCCAGGCGCAGTGTGAACGGCGCACCGGCCGACTTGTCGGTGATGGCAACCGGAACGGCGCGAGGCGCGTCACGGGTGTATGCCGGGTCCGTGGCATCAAATCCCTCAAACCGCTGAAACGGGTAAGCGCCGCCCACAATCGGGAAGTCGAGCTTGACGGTCACGGTGCCGAAGCCTGTCGCATCGGTCACGAAGCCGTTCGCCGCCTCGCTGTTGGGCGATTTCATGATCGAGACCGCCTCGGCAAGCTGCGAAGACGGCAGTAGCGCCGTTGCGCCGCTTTTCATGAGCGGGTTGCCACCATAGCTCTCTCCGTCCGCGGTCTTTCCTGCCAGCATGAGCCAGATCGTATAAAGCGTGTCGGGGCGACCGTCGGTCATGGTCACGGTGACTTCGGAGGAGGTGGCGTCCTGTTTCAGGATCAGATGCGCTGCCGCCTGCGCCCAGTTGTCGGGCGAACGGTGGTCCCCGACCTGGCAATGTGCCGCCACGCTGCGTCCCGGGGCGGCGCCGACCGTGACATCAGCCGGAACGCGGACAAGGGCGCCGTCGTAGAGTCCGGGCATCGCGGCGGATGCAGAGGTCGCTGCGACGGAAATGGCTGCGGCGGCAAAGGCGCGCGTGATTTTGAATTGACGTGACATCGAGAGTTCTCCGTTTGGGTTGGTTTCGATGTCTCTTTTTTGACTGGCGGACCGCAATTCACCGTCAATGCGCACCATAGATGGGCGTTCATTCTGTGTGACATCGCCGGATTTGGCTGTGAATTCGATGTGAACGGATTGGCCGCCGACCCGAAATTGCCGCTCGGAAATGGACAAGGGGCGCATTTTCATGCGCCCCTTGTCGGTCATTCGGCAGTTCGATTTAACGCCCGCGGCTCAGTGCTGGCGGATCCCGTTCGTTCGAAATACTGAGCCAACAGGCGTCGATCGCGTCGGCGAGACGGTCGATTTCCCGCTCCGTCGTCAGCGGATTGACAACCGAGATCCTCAAGACATGTACGCCTTTCCAATGTGTCGGTCGCACGAAGAATGCCCCGCACGCGTTCAGCCTGTCGGACAGGGCGCACATCGACTCGAAGTCGTCGTCGTTTTCACACCCGACGACGACCTGGTTCAGCGCGACCTGATTGACGACGCGGAGGCCCGGAATCTTTGCGATCCGGCTGGCAATCGCCTCTGCGCAACGGCAATGCTGCTCGACGAGACTGCGGGCACCCAGGCGTCCCATCGACTGGAACACGGCCCAGGCCGCAAACCCACGCGCGCGCCTCGAGAGTTCCGGGTTGAAATGCGTCGGGTTGCGCCCGTCTTCATCGGCGGCGTTCAGATAGCTGGCGCTGATGTCCATCGCCCGCCGATGTGCATCCCTGTCCCGCACGATCGCAAAGCCGCTGTCATAAGGGATCTGCATCCATTTGTGACCGTCCACGGACCAGCTGTCGGCGAGATCGGCGTCTTTGACCAGATGCGCCTTTTTGGGTGCAATCGCGGCCCAGAGGCCGAAGGCACCATCGACGTGAAGCCACGCGTCGTGTCTTTTTGCAAGGGCCGCGATCTGTGTGAAGTCTTCAAATGCACCGGAATTGATGTGACCGGCCTGGGCGATGACGATCTTCGGTCCGACATGGGCCGCCATCGCAGCCGCGAGATCCGCCAGCACCATGCGGCCCTGGTCGTCGGACGGAACCAACACGCAATTCGCATCGCCCAGACCGATGTGGCGGATCGCGGTCAGGTTGGTGACATGCGCATCATCGCTCAGGAAGACCCGGATCTGGGGGGCGTTCTGCAGGCCCAGGGTCTCGAAATCGTGCCCGGCGCGCGCCAATACGGCAGAACGCGCGGCGGCCAACCCGACGAAGGCCGCCATCGTCGCGCCGGTAACGAACCCGACGGATGCGTCCCGCGGCAGGTCGAGCATGTCCAGAAGCCATTCGGAAACCGCCTCTTCAGCAATCGCCGCCGCCGGGGAGGTCTGGTAGATCGCGCCGTTCTGGCCCCAAACCGAAGTCAGCCAGTCGGCGGCGACACCGACGGGGCTAGACCCGCCCATGACCCAAGCGAAGAAATTGCCATCGGTGTTGCCGACAAGCCCTGGCTCGGCAGCGGCGATCAGATCGTCGACCACCGCCATGCCGTCGCGCGGGCCATCCGGCAGCGCGACGCAGAACCGCGCCCTCAATTCGCTGGCCGTTTCGGCCGGATGAAGCGGATGGGCGCGGTCGCGGAAGCCGACCGCGTAATCCGCCGCCCGCGCAAGTGGCGCGATGCGCTGGCTTTGCATTGGCATCGGTTTCATCTCGGATGCAGCCAGGTCGGCAGGAAGCTGTACGCATCGCGCTGCATCGAGGCGTCGAAATCGACGCCTGCCTTGGTGAGCATCTCCTTTAGCGAGCCGTCGTTGAACGCATCGAAGGTCTCCGTTGCGCCACCGATGTGCTGGCCATCAACGAAAATCTGCGGGATGGTCGGCGCTCCGGTGCGCGCGCGCAGATCAACGCGAATGTCTCCGCCAAGGTTGTCTTTCTGGAACGCCACGGAGTCGAGGTCGACCGAGTGAAACTCGATCCCTGCCGCAGCGAACATCTTGCGTACCGACCAGCAGAACTCGCACCACTCCAGCGCAAACATTGTGACCTTGTTTTTCACGATGACGTCTTCGACAAAGGCGGTTGCATGTGCCTTGGGCGCTTCCGAAGCGGCGGCTGCGGGAGCCGCAGCGCTCGAGACGTCGAAGCGATAGCCGTCCGTGGAGCGCGAGATTTCCAACTCTTCGTCCGACATGGTTTCGGCCACGTTCTCGAAAAGGACCGTGGTCATATAGCGTTCACCCGTGTCGGGGATCATTGCGAGAATCTTCGAACCTTCGGGCGCGGTCTCCGCCACTTTCAGGGCCGCCGCGAAAGTGGCGCCACCGCTGATACCGCAGAATATGCCTTCTTTGGCCGCCAGATCGCGCGCGGCCTGAACCGCGTCCGTGCCCGCGACCGGCTGGAAGGCGTCGATGTCGCCCGCCGCGTCTTCGGCCAGTTTCGGGATGAAGTCGGGCGACCAGCCCTGCATCAGGTGCGGGCGGAACATCGGATGGCTTGCGGTTGGCTTGCCCTGCGCATCACGGGCCTGCGGGATGCCGCTGCCCATCACCGGAACATTGTCGGGTTCGGTCAGAATGATCTCCGTTTGAGGGCTGCGGGCGCGCATGACCCGCGCAACGCCCTTGAGCGTGCCTCCCGTGCCGAAACCGGTCACGAAGTAGTCGAGGCCGTTATCGCCGAAGGCGGCGAGAATCTCCGGTGCCGTCGTGCGGGAATGCATGTCGGCGTTTGCTTCGTTCTCGAATTGGCGCGCGAGGAACCAGTCATGCTTTTCAGCCAGTTCCTCGGCCTTGGCGACCATGCCAGAGCCCTTTTCGGAGGCCGGCGTCAGCACCACTCTGGCGCCAAGGAACCGCATCAGCTTTCTGCGCTCGACACTGAAATTCTCTGCCATCGTCACGACCAGCGGATAGCCTTTCTGCGCACAGACCATGGCGAGCCCGATCCCGGTATTGCCCGACGTCGCCTCGACCACCGTCTGTCCGGGCTGCAACGCGCCGGAGGCTTCCGCCGCCTCGATGGCCGCGAGCGCGAAACGGTCCTTGACGGACCCCAGAGGGTTGAAGGCTTCGAGCTTCACGTAAAGCTCGACCCGCTTCGGCCCGATGTTGTTGACCCGAACGATCGGCGTGTTGCCGACGGTGTCGAGAATGGAGTTCCTGATCCCGGGCACGGTTGCTCCTCCGGTGAGCTTTCTGTCCAAGTGTGTCATTGTCAGCATTCCTTTCGCAAGCGTCAGCCCAGCATGAGCAGCGGGACGACGCAGTGTATGAAGACACCGAGACCGGCGACACTTCCTGCGATCAGCGCGACGGCGCGCCTTTTGCGTGTGGGGCGGGGCCAGGGGCTGTAAGGGCCGATGATCGTGGGGTCAGTCAGATGGGTGTCGATGGTCTTTGTCATGGTTTCGGATCCCGTATTGCCGTGTTTCAAACTGGGATCACTGTCGCAGGCCAAGCGATAATCGCCGTGAACTGGGTGTGAACTGGCGCGCAATTCGCGCGGCTGCCCGGGCGAAATCCGTGACTTCTTCATAGAAACCGGCTTTTTTGTAAGATGAGACAAGCTGCGCGCGATATCCGGCGTCAGCGATCGGGATGGCTTGTGCAAGCGATTCGGCGGTCGCATCGGGCAGGTACGAGCGGACAATGTCCACTGAACGCCGTGCACTGTCGACATCGCCAAGTTCCGCAGCGCAGGCGGCGACAGCGCGGTGTGCCCAGATCATGTCCGGGTTCTCGATTGGGGCCTGATCGAACCAGCGCAGGGCGGTGTCGTACTCCTTCAGGAAGAAATGGCTCGCTCCGAGACCGAAGTAGACGCTGAGGCGCATGGGATCGTGCGGGCTGAGATCCTGTGCCTTCTCGAAGGCCGGGATCGTCTCATCGGGGCGGCCGAGAAAGACATGCACGAAGCCGAGACGCCTCCAGGCCCAGGCCGAGTTCGGATCGATCTCGAGCGCGGTCCTGATGTGGTGCTCGGCCGAGGCGTGATCCCGCGCAAGCGATTCCGCATGCGCCACGAATGTTAGGACCGTGCTGTCGGAGGGGGCAGCGCGCAGGGTAAGCCGGGCGTGCACGCGGGCAGCCTCACGCGACACCATCGCATCCTTCGTCCAGAAGTAGACGATCTCCTGCGCGCGGCACCACGAGATGAGCGCATGGGCCAACCCATCGTCGGGGTTGCGCGAAATCGCGCGTTCCAGATGAATAAGCGCACGTTTATTGTCGTCTTCGGACGTGCTCCAGCAGAGCGGGATGGCACGTAGCACATCGTCGTAGGCGCTTCGGTTTTTTCGCTCGTCGCCACTGCCGCGCGGCGCGCCTCCGGCATGACGATACTGGGCACAAGCACGCCGAGCACCGCCGCGGTGACCTGATCCTGCGCCTGAAAGGGATCGTCCAACGGTCCGGTGAACTGGTCTGCCCAAACCTCCTCCATGCGCTCGGCATCCAGAAGCGAAGCGTTCAGACGATAGCTTTCTCCGGAAAACCGCATGCGCATCGTCAGAAGATAACGCACACCTGTTTCGGCCGCGAAACGGCGCGTTTCCTCGCCACTGCGTTCGGAGGCCACCACATAGAGCGACCTGATGCGGCTCAGCGCGGTTGCGATATCGTCGGCCAGACCCTCGCCGAAGCTCTTCTGATCGGCATCAGGCGCATGCATTTCCATGCCAAGCAGCGCCAGACTTCTGTGGTTGCCGCCCGTAGTGCAAGAAGTTTTTGATCTTATGAGCGTGTGATCGAGTGCGGTCTTCTGTCAGGCCTCGTGATGCGGGATTTTCAGAAGCCGCGGGCCGGGATGGTGATCAGCGGATCGGGTCCAAATCTCGGAAGCGAGCTTTTCGCTCAGAGTCTGACACTGGTTTTCCTAATCCGGATCTGTTCGATCGTTTTGCCCATTCAGGTCGTCGTCTTCTCACACCC
>JAXMNQ010000089.1:0-15299 GCA_034670345.1 Paracoccaceae bacterium
TGCGTGCGTCCGTGGCTGCCGGCGGATTTCGTCTCAACAGATTGATTCTACGGTGCTTTCAGGCGCACGCAACCTTCCAGAAAAGAATTGGATGAATAAGCCGGGATCAATCCATGTCCGCGCCAGCCCCTTCGCGGGGGGAGATCGCGCCGCATGCGCTTGCGCATGACGGGTATCGTTGGCATGTCCGCGCCTTTTGACTTCAGGATCACCTGTTCAAGGATTTCGCCCTAAGCCGCATGAGCGACTGCGTGCTTGGGCCGCGCGCCGAGGTGATGGAAGAGGACAGCGACTGGACCAACGAAGTAACATTTAGAGAGCCAGCTTGCGCTGATCCCCGGCAAAGACGATCTGGCCAAGGACTTCCGCTATGGGCTCAGCCGACGTGCCGCATTCAGCCTGTTCCTCGAAGATGGCCGGGTGGCAATTGATAACAATCCGGCTGAACGCGCCCTGCGTCCCATTGGAATCGGAAGGAAAAATTGGTTATTCGCCGGTGCAGACACCGGCGCTGAGACCCTCGCACGGGCAATGACCGTGATCGAAACCGCGAAGCGGAACGGCCTCGACCCGCAAGCCTATCTGGCCGACATCCTGGCGCGTATCCACGATCACAAGATCAATCGCCTCGATGAACTTTTGCCGTGGAACTGGGCACCACTCGCCGTCCCAAACGCCGAGGCTGCCTAATGGCTGCCATCACCCACATCTGTACCCTCGACTATGTTGCCAAAATGATGGGCGAAGACCTGGGGCTTCTCGAAGCCATCGTCTGGAATGACGACAACCTGACCTATGGGTCAATCATCAGCGTCTATACCAGTCAGGAAGAAGCCATCACCGCACTGACCGACGACGGCGTCGAGGAGCTGACCGATATGCTAAAGGATGCCCGCATCACCAAAGAAAGTTGGCACCAGTTCATCAATGACTTTGTCCACGACGCAGAACTCGTCACCCGCATCAAGGCCCAATCACCGTGGCAACAACCGGCCGGTTACCGTTAAATTGCGGGTTCGGCAAGTTGTGGTATCGATGGTCGTTTCAAGCGACATTCGCGGCGGATTTCCACGCGTCGAAAGCTTCGAGCCGACGGTATCGAATGGTGAGGGCGGAACGACGACGGGCTGGGGCAGAGAACCGATTGCGGGTTGCGGACTGCATGGCGACGAAACGCTGCACACTGCCCGGTGGTCTGAAGCCCTGCATTGCTCGCTCGCGTTTTCGAAATGGCAGGTGACTGTTTTCAGCGCGGTTGTTGAGGCCCTTGTGGGACCAATGATCAAGGCCGGGTACGACCTCACGTTTTGCGGCGCCATAGGATCGCAATTTGTCGGTAATGATCCTTTTGGGCACAAAGCCCCAACGTTTCATCAGCTTGATCAAAAGCCGCTTTGCGGCGCGCTTGTCTCGCTTCGATTGTAAGATTTCCTCAAGAACGTCACCGTGTTGGTCGACGGCACGTCACAGCCAGTATGACCGGCCCGTGATCTTCACCACGACTTCGTCCAGATGCCAGACATCACCAGGGCGAGGCTGCCGTCGCCGCAGAACGTGGACGATCAGGGGACCGAACTTGATGGTCCAGCGTCGGATCGTCTCATTCGAAACGTCCAAACCACGTTCCAGCATCAGTTCTTCGACCTCGCGCAGGCTCAAGTTGAATCGGGCGTAGAGCCAGACAACATGAGCAATGATCTGCGGCGGAAAGGGGTGGCGCTTGCAACTGATGTTCTCTGCTTGCATCGGCTTCGCTTACGCTCAGTTCAAAGCCCCTGCAACTTCAGGCCCGTTAACGTGATAACACCGGCGCTGGTTCTGGCGCGGGCCGGGCATCACGTCATCGTCGCCGATGGGCGCGACGAAATGGGCGGACGGGTTGTCCGTGAGGCCCGTCTTCGCGGGTTGTCGGCCTGGGGGCGGGTTGCGGACCATCGGCTCTATCAGTTGAGGCAGATGGGTAATGTCGATCTTTACCCCGGCAGCGCGCATAATGCCGGGGCGATTGCCGAGTTCGAGGCGGACAATGTCATACTCGCGACCGGTGCAACCTGGCGGCGGGATGGCGTCGGGCGCAACCGCTGGCAGGCCATTGATGGTTTCGAGGGTGCGGCATTGACCCCCGATGACATTCTCGAAGGTGCTGACCTCGATGGGCCGGTCGTGATTTTTTACTATGTGGCCAATGTGCTTGCCGCGCAATTGGCGCAGAGGGGCACCGAGGTGCACATCGTCACGCCGCAACCGACGCTCGCCTCCTGGATGGATGGCGCTGACGCTGGAGCAGTCGCGGATGATTGGACAACTCCTGCAACTGGGTGTGCGGATGTATCCCAATACAACCGCCACCGGATGGGCCAACGGCGCGTTGTCGGTTGTCCGGTCCGATACCACAGAAGACATTGCGGGCCGCAGCTTGTTGGCCGTAACGACCCGCTTGCCGGACCACAGCCTCAGTGCGGCACTTGAGGTCATGGGCGTCAAACACCGTATGATCGGAGACATGGATGCGCCCGGCACCGTCCAATCCACAGTCTTTTCCGGTCATCGCCATGCCCGCGAAATCCTGGGGCAAGAGCTGGTCCCCGGTGGTTTCAGACGCGAGCGCCTCACGCTCTTTCATCCAGCGGACTGACAGGGAGAACTTCATGACACCGAAAAAGCACCGCTTACCGCGGTATGTCATGCCATGGTGCCGGAATGCGGGGTGCCGGGGGCTCAGGATTGCGTGTCGATTGGCACCACAGAATTTCCTGTCAACGCAACTTCCAGCTTGCTGACAGCGATCTGCATGCTTTCCACCAGAATTGCCTGATGATCTTCGGTCAGATTCATATCCGGGACCGCAATGGCGATTGTGCCCGCCGGTTCGATCGAGTCGGCGAAGAACGGCATTGCAACGCTTGCTACGCCAACTTCGACCCCATTCCGGGAAAGCGCGTAGCCTCTTGCCTTGGTTGCTGTGATCACGCTCAGCAGTTCATTGTGATCCGTCACTGTATAGCGGGTCAGTTGTTCGCGCGGAAGCGAAAGCAGGCGGTTTTGCGTCTCCAATGTGCAAAACGACAAATACGCTAAACCGGATGCCGAGGCATGGAACGGATAACGTTCAGCGGGTCGCAAATTGATGACATTGCCGCGCTGCGGCAGGTTGTACGCCACGGTCGCCATTTCTGACGGACCGGGAATGCTCACATGGACCGTTTCGCTGGTCTTCTTGCTCAGCCACTCAGAGACAATCTGGGTCGCCTTGACCATTGGCACGGTAGCCTCGCGAAGGCGCGCCAAGGCAAGAAAACCCGAGCCGAGGAAGTACTTCCGATTCTCGGGGTCCTGTTCAATGAACCCGCTTTTCATAAACGAAATCAGCAGCCTGCGGATGACAGCCTTGTCCTCGCCGGTCAGCTTTGCAAGGTCGTTCAAGCCGATCTCCAGCCGCTCCAAAGAAAACTGGCGCAAGAGTTCCATCGCTTTGTCGACCGTTGTCATTGTCTCTCCCGAACTTTGGTATCTGCGCAGCATCTAAGAGCAAACCTTGTGCCTGCGCAAAGCAATAGACCACCAAAATAGCCTGTGGGTGCGTTAGTCGCACCTGTGGTGCATTTCTCTTTGAGCAAGGGATGCATGGCTTCATGTTGGTTGAAATTGCCCTGGGAGCCGATTCCAGTCTTCTCGGGGCCAGTTTCAAATTTTCTGAACCTGGCGTCTGCGCCGAGATGGAAGGCCTGAATAATATGACCAAGGACATCCCAGAAAACGCTCCGGTCGTCATCATAGGTGGCGGAATCATTGGAGTTTCGACGCTTTACCATCTGGCGAAGCGGGGCGTGCCTGCAGTGCTGATCGAGCGGCGCAAACTGGCCAGCGGCACAACCTGGCACGCGGCGGGCATCGTCGGGCAATTGCGTGACAGCACCGCCCAGACCGAACTGGGCAAATACACCGCCCGCCTGTTCCGTGAGCTGGAAGACGAGACCGGACAGGCGACCGGCTACAAGCCGAACGGCACCATCAACCTTGCCCTCGGTGCGGTGCGTCACGAACAGTTGCTGCGCAGCCATGACCACGCGGCCCGTATGGGCATCACATCGCATCTGCTGTCGGTCGAGGAACTGAACGAGAAATGGCCCCGGATCCGGACAGATGACGTGAAATCCGCCTTCTTCGTGCCCTCCAACGGCCAGGTGAATCCGCTGGATGTGACCGTGGCACTCAGCAAGGGCGCCCGGGCGCGCGGTGCGCAGATCTTCGAGGATACCAAGGTGACCGACCTGATCGTACGCGACGGCAAGGTGGTCGGCGTGGAAACCGACAAGGGCGTGATCGCGACGGACAAGGTGCTGCTGGCCGGCGGCATGTGGAGCCACCTTTTCGCCAAGGCCAAGGGCGTGACCGTGCCGCTGCACGCCACCGAGCATTTCTACATCGTGACCGAGCCGGTCGAAGGGCTGCCCAAGACCCAGCCGATCCTGAACATCGCAGAAGAGCGGACATACTGGAAGGAAGACACCGGCAAGCTGCTGATCGGCGCCTTCGAGCAGAAGGGCAAGGCATACGGCGTGAACGGCATTCCGGAAGACTTCGAATTCGACGAGCTGCCCTTTGACATGGAGCATGTCGAGGCGAACCTTGAAAAGATGTTCGAGCGCATGCCGGCGCTGGAGGACCTGGGGATCCAGACATTCTTTAACGGGCCGGAAAGCTTCACCCCGGACGGCCGCCCCTACCTGGGCCCGACCGCCGAGATCAAGGGGCTGTATATCGCCACCGGCATGAACTCCAACGGCATCCTGAATTCCGGCGGCGTCGGCCTGACCATGGCGGAATGGATGATCGACGGCGCGCCTTCGCGCGGAATGGGGCCGATGCTGGCGCGGCGCGCCCATCCGTTCCAGTCGAACACCAGGTACAACCGTGACCGCGCAGCGGAATCGGTGGGCTTTCATTACGGCGTGTCCTGGGCCGGCCGGCAGATCCACTCGGCGCGCGGCATCCGGCGGGTTCCGCTGCACGACCGTCTGGCCGGGGCGGGCGCTACCTTTGCCGAGCGGATCGGCTGGGAAATGCCGATGTATTACGATCCCGAGAAGAAGGGTTGGAACGAAGAGCCGAACCTGTGGTGGAAGGACTGGTCAGCGCTTGTGCAGGCCGAATGTCTGGCCGCGCGCGATGCAGCGGTGCTGATCGACCAGTCGATGTACGCCAAGATTCAGGTGCAGGGGCCGGATGCCGTGCATGCGCTGAACCGGGTCTGTGGTGCGCAGATGGACGTGCCGACGGGCACCTCGGTTTATACCCAGTTCCTGAACACCCGCGGCGGCATCGAGGCCGATGTCACCGTGACCCGGATTGCACCCGAATGCTTCATGGTGATCACCGGCCATCCCACCCAGATCCGTGATCAGGCCTGGATCCGCGATCACGCCGACCCGGCCTGGCGGTTCGAGATTTTCGACGCCACCTCGGCCTATGGTCTGATCACCCTGCACGGCCCGAAATCGCGCGAGATTCTGGTCTCCCTGTCGGGGGACGATCTGTCAAACGAGGCTTTCCCCTTTGGCGCGGCCCGCGAGATTGATATCGCCTATGCCCGCGGTTGGGCCATCCGGCGTTCGTTTCTGGGCGAGCTGGGGTATGAGCTGATGGTCCCGACAGAGTTCACCGCCCACGTTTACGACGCGCTGATGGCGGCCGGTCAGCCGCTTGGGCTGCGCCATATGGGAATGTTCGCCATGGGCTCTTGCCGACTTGAGAAGGGGTTCCGCCATTTTGGCCACGATATCGCCGAGGATGACACCCCCTATGAAACCGGCCTGGGCTTTGCTGTCGACCTGAAGAAAGACGATGAATTTCTGGGCAAGGATGTCCTGGCAAGACAGAAGGCAAACGGACCCGCGCAAGAAGTTCGCACCGTGTCCTGTATCGTCGAGGGCGTGGATGCAAAATCCGGTCCTTACCTGATCCACAACGAACCGATCTGGCGCGACGGCCAAATCGTGGGCCATGTGACCTCGGGCGACTGGGGGTTCCGGCTTGAGGCGATGGTGGGGCTGGCCAGCCTGCATCATGACGATGGCGTCGCCAAGGCCTGGATCGACGAGGGCAGCTTCGAGGTCCAGATCGCCGGAAAAATGTATCCTTTGCGCGTGCAACTCGCGCCCTTCTACGACCCGACAGGAGCCATCATGCGAAGCTGATGTCCGCGATCAACAGGGAGAAACGATATGACCGAAAAAACAATAATGGTCATCGGCACATACGACACGAAGAACTGTGAGCTTGAGTTCATTGCAGAAAAGATCCGCAGTCTTGGCGGCGCCGTCCTGACCATGGATGTCAGCGTTCTCGGGGACCCCGAGACGCCAACCGATTTCTCCAAACGGCAGGTTGCCGAGGCTGGCGGAAGTTCCATCGAGGCGGCCATCGAAAGCGGCAACGAACATATTGCCATGGACATCATGTCCAGCGGTGCGCAGGTTCTGACCCGGCGGCTGGCCGATGAAGGGCAAATCCATGGCGTGATCATCCTTGGCGGCACCATGGGCACCGACCTGGCGCTGGATGTGTGTCAGGCGCTCCCGCTTGGGATGCCAAAATACGTCGTCTCGACAGTCTCCTTCTCGGCGCTCATTCCGGCCGAACGGCTGTCGCCCGACATCCAGATGATCCTCTGGGCCGGTGGGCTGTACGGCATGAACGCGATCTGCCGCGCGTCGCTGGCGCAGGCGGCGGGGGCGGTGCTGGGCGCGGCCGGCGCGGCGGAACCGATCCAGGTCGAACGCCCCTTGATCGGCGTCACCTCGCTTGGCACGTCCTGTCTGAAATACATCAAACTACTGAAACCCGCGCTGGAAGAGCGCGGCTATGAGGTCGCGGTCTTCCACGCGATGGGGATGGGCGGCATGGCCTTTGAACAGCTCGCAGCACAAAAAGCCTTTGTCTGCGTCTTCGACTTCGCGGGGTCCGAACTGGGCAACCTTCTTGCGGGATCGGTCGTGAATGCCGGGCGGGACCGGCACCGGGCCGCGGGCCGTGCAGGCATTCCGCAACTCGTCGCGCCCGGCTGCATGGACCTGATCGACTTTGCCGGATGGCAGGAGATTCCCGAACGTTTCGCGGACCGGCCGATCCATATGCATAACAAGCTGGTCAAGAACACCTTCTATAACACCGAAGAACGCCGTGAGATCGCACGCGAACTCAACAAGCGTATTGGGGAAAGTGGCACACCGACGCATCTGATCATTCCCCGTGGCGGGATTGAGGAATGGGACCGCCCCGGCGGCGATTGCCACGATCCGGAAGGGCTGACCGCCTTCTTGTCAGAGCTGCGCGCAACAGTGGCAGACACGGTTGCTGTCACCGAAACCGAGGCCCACATCAACGATCCGGAATTCTCGACCATTGCCCTGAATATTTTCGATCAATGGGTAAGCGACGGCATCGTGCCGCGCGCGCAATAAAGAAGACCCAGACCAGCCAGCAAATTGGTTGGTCTGGCGAAGACCTGAAGTCCAACAAGGAGAGAACAATGAAAAATATTTTCACTCAGTCCGCGCTGGCCCTTGTGCTGAGCGCAACTGCAGCCTTTGCTGAATATCCGGAACAGCCGGTGGAATTCATCGTGCCTTTCCCTCCGGGGGATCTCGAAGACGTCCTGACCCGGATGATCGCCGACAAATTCCAGGAGATGTACGGCGTTCCTGCCGCCGTCGTGAACAAACCCGGCGGCGGTGGCGGTCCCTTCCCTGGTGCTATTGACGTGGCCGGTGCCAAGCCCGACGGCTATACCGTCGGCTCGTTCGTCATCGACGTTCCCGTCATCGGTCCCACGATCGGCATCCCGGAACTGGACCCGAACCCCTTCGATCCCGTGGGCATCTTCCTGACCTATCCCTTTGTTGTCGCGACCCTGGCCAGCCAGCCCTACGACTCCTGGGAAGAGCTGTCTGAATATGCCAAAACAAACGACGTCTCTCTGGGTCACTACGGCACTTTCCTCGCACCGACTCAGGTGACCTTTGCCGGTGCCCAGAAAAGCGGCTGGGATTTCTCCTCGGAAGCGGCTTTCGACTTGCTGGATTGCAACGTCCTTGCTTCTGGTGACGTCGATATTGTCAACGCGACACTTCAGACGCTGCTGCCTTGTATTGACGACATCAAGATCCTGGCAAGCATTGGCGAAGCCCGGACACCGCTGACGCCGGACACGCCGACAATCGCGGAACTGGTTCCTGGCCTGACCCTGTCGCTGTGGAACGGTCTGTTCCTGCCCAAAGGCACCCCGCAAGAGGCTGCCGACAAGATCGCAGCCGCCGCGATGGCTGCACTGGAGACCGATGCCGCCAAGAAGCTGGCCCAGGATACCGGGGCGCTGATCTATTGGAAGGATGCGGCACAAGCCTCCGAACAGATTGCGCAGGACATCGTGGTCAACGCCGAGATCCAGCAACTGCTCGAACAATAAACTGAAGTGATCGGGGGTGGGTTCTGTCCCTCCCCCGGTGCCCTCACTCCAACGAAGAAAGCATCGTCATGGCCAAGCTGAAAGTGTTTCAAGACTTGTTCCAGCGTTACCGGCGTCCCGGGGACCTTGTCTTTGCGGTGCTGTTCCTGGCTTTTGCGGCTTTTCTGCTCTCTCAACTCGGGGAGCAGACAGTCATCGCAAAACGGACCAAATGGTATAGCCAACCCGCACTGTGGCCGGGTATCGGGGTGGTGGGCATGACTGTCTTTGGTGCCTTCCATCTGCTCGGCTCGCTGGTCTCTCCGCGCATAGCGGGGCGCTGGACCGAGGTCTTGTTCTGGCTGCGCGCCGCAGAATATGTCCTGTATTTCTTCGTCTATGTGGTGCTGGTGCCGCAGCTTGGCTACCTGCCATCGACGATCCTTTTCGCCCTTTTCCTGACGATGCGCGCGGGGTTCAGAGGTTGGAAAGCCAGCTTGTCCGCCGTCCTGTTCGGAATTGTCACCGCGTTGATCTTCCGGGGCTTTCTGCACGTGAAGATCCCGGCCGGTGAGATCTACCAATATCTCCCGGACGGCATCCGCTCGTTCGCAATGGTTTATCTGTGAGGCTGATATGGACACCTTGATTTCAGGTTTTGCGATCCTCGCCCAATGGGATGTCTTGGTTGCCCTGTTGATCGGCTCGATCGGCGGCGTCATCATCGGCGCCTTGCCCGGCGTCGGCCCCGCAATCGCCATCGCGATCCTGCTGCCCGCCACCTTTTCCTTTGAACCCATCGTCGGTCTGACACTGCTGCTGGGCATCTACGGCAGTTCGATGTACGGCGGCGCCATTCCCGCTATTCTGATCAACACGCCCGGCACCCCCGTGAACGCGTTGACCACATACGACGGCTACCCGATGACCAAACGCGGCGAAGGCCACCGGGCGGTGTCCCTGGCCTATACCGCCTCGTTCTTTGGCGGCATCTTCTCGGTTCTGTGTCTGATCATCCTGTCGCCGCTGCTAGCCAAGATTGCCCCGCACTTTGGCAGCCGAGAGATCTTTCTGGCGGCATTTCTTGGTATTTTGCTGGTCGTCGTGGCGCATCGGGGGCAGACCTTTGCCGCCGGGATGCTGGCATTTCTGGGGATCTTTCTGAACTCCGTCGGGCTGGAGCCGGTCAAATACACCAAGAGATACACTTTCGATCAGTCGTGGCTGACCTCCGGTTTTGATCTGATCGTGGTGGTGCTGGGCTTGTTTGCCATCAGTCAGGCCTTTCTTTTGCTGATCGAACGCGACCATGCCCCTGAAAAGGCCACCGTCAGCGGCAACATGATGTCGGGCCTCAAGGAGCTGTTGGGCATCAAGCGTATTGCGACGGTATCCTCCTCGCTGGGTGTGCTGATGGGCATGATCCCCGGTGTCGGAGAATTCACAGCGCAGTTCCTGTCCTACACCTACGCGCAGAAATCCTCGAAAACCCCCGAACTGTTCGGCAAGGGGTCGCCAGAGGGGCTTGTCGCTTCGGAAGCCGCTAACAATGCGGTGCCTGCGGCGGCCATGATCCCGCTGCTTGCCCTAGGCATACCGGGTGAAGCACTGACCGCGATGATGCTGACGGTTTTCTACGTCCACAACGTCGTCCCTGGGCCGCAGCTGTTCGCCGAGCAGCTCGACTTCGTCTATGCGCTGTATATGGCGTTGATCCTGCTGAACGTGATCGTCCTGGTGTTCCTGCTGTTCTCGACCAATCTGCTGTTGCGTATCATGCAGATACCGACCCGGTTCCTGGGCATGATGATCCTGACACTGTCATTCGTCGGGGTCTACTCGCTGCGCAACTCTGCCACCGATTGCCTCATCGCAACTGGGTTCGGGGTCTTTGGCCTGATCCTGAAGCGGCTCAACCTGCCAATCGTTCCAATCATCCTTGGCATCGTGCTGGGCGGCATCATGGAGGTCAAACTGCGCACCGCGATGGCCGCCGTGAAGACACCGCTGGATTTCGTCAGCCGACCAATTGCGGCGATCCTCTTTGCCATGATCCTGATGGTGTTGATCCTGCACGTTCGCACCCTGATCCGCGAACACAAGGCGAAACGTCGCCCCGAGCCGGTCGGCCCTGACCACGAACACTCAAGCCAGCAAGGTTGAACATGATGGATCAAGCGTCGATTGATAAACTCCGCGCGTCAGATGTTCCCGTTCAGGGACATTTCATCGGCGGTCGCACGGTGCCTGCTGCCGAGGGCGGGCTGCTAGATGTCATCTCGCCGATCGACGGAAGCGTTCTGACCCAGATCGCCGATGGCAGCGCAACCGACATCGCGCGGGCCGTCGCCAGCGGGCGCGCGGCTTTCGAGGATGGCCGCTGGTCGCGAATGGCACCTGCGGGGCGCAAGAAGGTTCTGTTGCGTCTGGCTGACCTGATCGAAGCCCGCGCGCTGGAACTCGCCGTTCTGGGCGTGCGGGACAACGGGACCGAGATTGGTATGGCCTTCAAGGCCGAGGCGCTTTCGGCTGCCAACACCTTCCGCTATTACGGCGAGGCCATCGACAAGATTTATGGCCAGATCGCGCCCACGGCGGACAATGTCCTGGGCCTGGTCCATCACAGCCCCGTCGGGGTGGTCGGGGCCATTGTCCCCTGGAACTTCCCGCTGATGATCGGCAGCTGGAAAATTGCCCCGGCGCTTGCTGCGGGCAATTCTCTGGTGCTGAAACCGGGGGAAACCGCGTCGTTGACCTTGCTGAAGATCGCCGAACTTGCCAGCGAGGCCGGCCTGCCCGACGGCGTGTTCAACGTTGTCACCGGCCGGGGTGCCACCGCCGGAGAGGCGCTTGCGCTGAGCATGGATGTCGACGTGCTGGTCTTCACCGGCTCCGGCGGCACCGGGCGGCGGTTGCTGGAATATTCGGCGCGCTCGAACCTCAAACGCTGCTACCTGGAACTGGGTGGCAAATCCCCGAACATCGTGTTCAATGACGCGCCCGATCTGGCAACCGCTGCGGCAACCTCGGCGCGGGGCATCTTTCGCAACTCCGGCCAGGTCTGCGTCGCTGGTTCGCGGCTTCTGGTGCAAGAAGACATCGCGGAAGACTTCGTGCAGGACCTGGCGCGCCATGCCGAGGCCTTTGTGGTCGGCGATCCGCTGAACCTGAAAAGCCAGATCGGCGCGGTGCATTCTGACGTGCAACTGCAAGCCAACCTCGGCTTTGTGACACGCGCCGAGGCAGAGGGCGCCGAGCGCCGCACCGGAGGCGCGCGTATTCTGCAAGACACGGGCGGCTTCTACATGCAGCCGACGATCATCTCGGGTGTCAAACCGACCGACCACCTGTTCCGCAACGAGGTTTTTGGCCCGGTGCTGTCGGTCACTACCTTCAAAGACGAGGACGAGGCGATCCGCCTCGCCAACGGCACCGACTTTGGCCTTGCCGCCGGGGTCTGGACATCAAACCTGTCGCGCGCGCACCGGATGATCGGCCGGATCCGCTCTGGCGTCATTCATGTGAACACCTACGGCGGTTCCGATCTGACCGTACCGCTCGGCGGGCACAAGCAATCCGGCAACGGGCACGACAAGTCCCTGCACGCGATGGAGAAATACATGGACCTCAAGACTGCATGGATCGCGCTATGACCGATACCACCGCAATCCGCGCAATCATCTTTGACTTCGGCGGGGTCGTCTCCCGTACCCTGTTCGAAACCCATGCGTTGACCGAGCGCGCGCTTGACCTCGCACCGGGCAGCCTGACCTGGCAGGGGCCTTTCGATCCGGGCAACGATCCGCTGTGGCGGTCAATGCAGGCCGAAGAGATTTCCGAGCGCGACTATTGGCTGAGGCGCACGCGTGAGGTCGGGGCCATGGCCGGGCAGAGCTGGACCGAGATGGCGGACTTCGTCCGGGCCGCCCGTGGCGATGCCCCGGCCGAAGTGATCCGCCCCGAATTTCTGGAAACGATTGCGGCCGCGCGGGCGGCAGGGCTGCGGCTGGCGATCCTGTCGAACGAGCTGGATATGTTCTACGGCGCCGATTTTCGGGCCAAGCTGCCGTTCCTGAAACAGTTCGATGTGATCCATGACGCGACCTACACCCACATTCTCAAGCCCGACCCCCGCGCCTACCTCGGCTGCCTGAAGGACATGGAGCTGGAGGCCGGGGCCTGCGTCTTTGTGGACGATCAGGACCGCAACATCCGGGGCGCGCAAGAGGTTGGCCTGCACGCGGTGCCCTTCGATGTGCTGAACCCTTCCGAAAGCTATGGCCGCGTCCGGCGTGCTGCCGGGCTTTGACCGTCAAGTGAGGACCAGAATGAAACGCGATACCTCAACGTTACTCGCCGACCGGGCCCGATTGCTCGGCCCGAATGTCTCGACCTTCTATGATGATCCTCTGCATCTGGTGAAAGGCGAAGGCGTCTGGCTGTGGGATGCCGAGGGCCGCAAGTATCTGGACTGCTATAACAATGTGCCTGTGGTGGGCCATTGCAACCCCCGCGTGGTCGAAGCGATCTGTGCACAGGTGGGCACCCTCAACACACATACACGCTATCTGCACGACGGCATTCTCGATTACGTCGAGAAGCTGACCGGCACGATGGACGCCTCGCTCGACACTGCGATCCTGACCTGCACCGGGTCCGAGGCGAACGACATCGCCCTGCGCATGGCCGAGGGCATGACCGGCAAACGCGGCATCATCGCGACCGATGCCACCTATCACGGCAATACCGCGCTGGTCAGCCAACTCAGCCAGTCGAACCGGCCCACGGTCGGCTTTGGCCTTGGTCAGTACTTCCGCTTTGTCGATGCACCCGACAGCTATCGCAACCCGGACCCCGACGGCACGATCTTTGCACAGGCCGTGGCGGAACAGATCGCAGAGCACGAGAAAAGCGGCATTGGCTTTGCCGCGCTGGTGATTTGTCCTTATTTCCTGAACGAAGGCTTTCCCGATCATCCCGACGGCTGGCTGAAGCCGGTCGCCGAGGTTGTGCGAAAGGCCGGCGGGCTGCTGATCTGCGACGAGGTGCAGTCAGGTTTCGCGCGCACCGGCACCCATATGTGGGCGCATCAGAAAATGGGCGTGGTGCCCGACGTGATGACCATTGGCAAACCCATGGGCAACGGCCACCCGGTCGGCGGCGTGGTAACGAGGGCCGAGATTCTGGCGACCTTCCGGGGCGGCTATCGCTATTTCAACACCTTCGGCGGCAACCCGGTGTCCTGCGCCGCAGCGATGGCAGTGCTGGAAGAGATCGAGGACAAGCAATTGCTGGCGAATTCCAGAACCGTCGGTGCCTATGCCCGCCGACGTCTTGAAGCATTGCAGCAGAAGCATGTCTGCATCGGCGAGGTCCGCGGCTCGGGTCTTGTCTTTGGCGCAGAGATGGTGCTGGACCGCGACACCAAGGCCCCGGCCAGCGCCTTTACCGATCAGGTGATCAATGCGCTGCGTCACCGTGGCATCATCCTGTCCAAGCTGGGGCGGCACAAGAATACGCTCAAGATCCGGCCGCCCCTGCCGTTCTCGACCGCGCACGTCGATCTGCTGATCGAGGCGCTGGACGACGTCCTTTCTACCACGCCGTTGCAGTCATGAACACCACCGTCGAAAAGACACTGTCGCTCTGGGGGCTAGCAGGCGCCTCCTGGTCGCTGATCGCCGCGCGCGAGAACCAGGTGTTCCGGGTCGACCACGCGGGGCACAGCTATGCCCTGCGGCTGCACCGTCCGGGCTATTGCACCGAGGCCGAGTTGCGCTCGGAGTTGATGTGGATGGAAGCCCTGGACCGCGGCGGCCTGCATGTTCCTGCGCCGGTGCCCTCGACCTCGGGCGCGCTGCTGCACTTTGTGGGCGATCACGCCGTGGACGTTCTGACCTGGCTTCCGGGCGCACCTGTCGGCAAGACCGGGGTCGCTCTTCAAACAGGGGACCGCGCCGCGCTGTTCCGCAAAATCGGGCGCGAAATGGCCCGCCTGCATGCTGTCTCGGACGGTTGGACTCTGCCCGAGGGCTTCGCGCGCCGACGCTGGGACAGCGAAGGTCTGGTCGGAGAGGCGCCGGTCTGGGACAGGTTCTGGGACAATCCCACCCTGTCTGATGAAGACCGGATGCTGTTCCTGACGCTGCGCGACAGTGCCCGCGACACGCTGGAACAGATTGGCGCTGGGTTGGATTTCGGCCTGATCCATGCTGACCTCGTGCGGGAAAACGTCATGGTCGATGGCGATCGGCTCCAACTGATCGACTTTGACGACAGCGGCTTTGGTTACCGGCTGTTCGACGTGGCCACGACGCTGATCCGCAACCAGAATGAACCTGACTACGACGCCCTGAAGGCCGCGTTGATCGAAGGCTACCTGTCGGTGCGCGACCTCGATCTTGATGCGCTGGATCTCTTTGTCGTGCTGCGCGCCGCGACCTATGTCGGCTGGATCATCACCCGCATGCACGAAGACGGCTCTGAGGCGCGTAACGCGCGGTTCGTCACCCATGCGCGGGCGCTGGCCCGCGCTTACCTGTCTGAACAGAAAGCAACCGTATGAACCGCTACACCGGAAAAACCGTCATTGTGACCGGCGCGGGCACCGGGATCGGCGCGGCCACGGCCAAACGGTTTGCCGCCGAGGGTGCCAATGTCATTCTGACCGGTCGCCGCGCCGAACCGATTGAGCGTATCGCGGAAAGCTGCGGCGGCGTGGCGGTAGCGAGAAACGCGCGAAAGTTGGTGATGCCCTGAGGGGCGGCATATCATGGCGGTGTCGAGACGCCGTCAATTCTCAGCCGAGAAAGGGATATGCCACATGCCGGACGATACCATCACCCAACTGCCC
>JAXMNQ010000090.1:0-14977 GCA_034670345.1 Paracoccaceae bacterium
ATAACGACACGCTGATTGGCGCCTTCGGTCAGAACGACCTTTTGGAAGGCGGTCTGGGCGCGGATGTGCTGAATGGTCTGAGTGGAAACGACACCCTGCGCGGCGGCTCGGGCGATGATACCTTGATCGGCGGCGCTGGCGCGGACAGCCTGCATGGCGACCAGGGCATCGACACCGCCGATTACAGCGCTTCGACCGTCGCAGTCGCGGTGCGGTTCTGGACCGGCACTGGCGTCGGCGGGGACGCCCAGGGCGACGTGCTGACCGGCATCGAGCACCTCATCGGGTCGGATCACGCCGACACGCTGATCGGGAATTTCGGTCAGAACAACCTGCTGGACGGCGGTCTGGGTGCGGACCTTCTCAGAGGTCTGAGCGGCAATGACACGCTGCGCGGCGGTGCGGGCGCGGACAGCCTGCAAGGCGAACAGGGCATCGACACCGCCGATTACAGCACCTCGACCGGCGGGGTCGCGGTGCGGCTCTGGAACGGCACCGGCGTGGGCGGGGACGCCGAGGGCGATGTGCTGACCGGTATCGAGAACATCATCGGCTCGGATCATGCCGACACGCTGATTGGCGCCTTCGGTCAGAACAACCTGCTGGACGGCGGCTTGGGCGCGGATGTGCTGAACGGTCTGAGTGGCAACGATGTCCTCCGGGGGGGCGCTGGCGCGGACAGCCTGCAAGGCGCTGAAGGCAACGACACGCTGGAGGGCGGCGCTGAGAACGACGTCTTGGCCGGCGGCGCGGGGACGGACGTACTGCGCGGGGGCACCGGCCAGGACGGCCTGAACGGCGGGCTGGGCCAGGACTTGCTGAGCGGCGGTGCGGATGCAGACAGCTTTGTCTTCGGCGATGTGACCGAGACGGCCGTCGGCGCGACGCGCGACCAGATCCTGGACTTCGAGAGGGGCGTGGACCTCATCGACCTCTCTGCGATGAGCCCGGGCGTGTTCAGCTTTGTCGGAACCGGCGCCTTCACCGGGGTCAACCAGATCCGGGTGATCGAAACGGCGGCGGGGTCCAGCATCGTGCAGATCAATATCGACGCCGATCTGGTGGCTGACGCCGAGATCCGGGTGGCCAATGTGACCGGTCTATCGGCGGACGACTTCGCGCTGTGACCTGATGTGGCGGCGCGAAGATTGCCGCCGTATCGAGGTGCAAGTAGCCTATTGGCACGATCCAGCCCGACGCGGCGACGGGCGCGCGGCCTGATGCGCGGGGTTCTGTGACTTGCCCACCAGAGCCGGGCGCGCCTCTGCGACCGTCTCATTCAGGAGCATATCATGGCGACCTTTACAATCACCGGCCTCGACGTCACCGAGGAATTCCTCAGCGGTTTTGAAACGGGCACGATCACGCGCACCGGCCAGCTTGTGGTAAGCAACATCCGCGCGATCGAAATCGCCACCGGCGCAGATACCTATCTGTCGATCGATGGCAGCGTCACCGTCACCAGCGTCAGCAGCTATCGCGCGATCGGCACTTTTGGCGACGCGACGCACATCCAGATCGGTCCCGATGGCCGCGTGTCCTCGACGGCGGGTGATGCCATCGGAGGCCAGATCGGCAGTGTCTTTCAGCTGACCAACCTGGGCACGATCCTGGGCGGCGACGATCAGCTGTTCGGCGACGATGGCAACGATCTGATCCTGGCAGGCGACGGCAACGACTCGGTCTTTGGCGGCAACGGCGAGGACACGATTAACGCCAACGCCGGAGACGACACGATCTTTGCGCAATCAGGCAACGATGTACTGGTCGGTCAGGACGGCGCAGACCTGCTCGATGGCGGTGCCGGGAATGACATCCTCGATGGCGGCGCCGGGAATGACATCCTCGAAGGCGGCTCTGGCAACGACATCCTGCGCGGCCGCGGCGGTGAGGATGATCTGGCCGGGGGGCTGGGTCTCGACCTGCTGACCGGCGGTCAGGATGCGGATAGCTTTGTTTTCCGGTCCGTCGCGGAAACCGTGGTCGGCGCGAACCGCGACCAGATCCTCGACTTGGAACAGGGGCTGGACCTGATCGTGGTCTCGGGCCTGTCGCCGGGTGTGTTCGAGTTCCGCGGCACCAGCCCCTTTTCCCCTTCCGGCAATCCCGAACTGCGGCTGTTCGAGACACCGACCGGCTCGACCATCGTGCAGATTGACACCGATGGCGACGGCACCCAGGACGCCGAGATCCGGGTGGCGAATGTGACCGGGCTGACGGCGGAGGATTTTGTGCTGTAAGCCCCGCCCCGGCCGAAGGTCGGCTGACCCGCCTCACAGATGTGACCGGGCGGCGCCCAGCTGGTCACACCTGCGCCACGCCCTCCCTGCGCCGCAGTCGAAAAAAATGGCCGGATCGGCTATGATGTGGCGTTCGGTGTTTTCATCCATGCCGCACCCGGCAGCGTTTTCATGACATTTCCCGGCATAAAGGAGTCTCTCCGATGCCCCTCGTTTTTCAGTCCAGCAGCACCAGTTCAAACGTTGCCGTCGCCAATGGCAACGAACTCATCGTCCGCGATTACGTCGACATCTACGTGGTCGGCACCGCCGTCACCCTGTCCGGCGGCTCGACCGAGACCGGCATCCTCAATCACGGCAATATCTACGGATACCTGGGTCTGAATGTGAATTCGGACAGCTCGCGCATTGTCAACTATGGCACGATTTCCGGGATCCGCACCGGGTCCGAAACCGGCGATGCCATCGACATCGGCGGGACCGGCGGGACCCATGCCATTGCGAATTTCGGGACAATCACCGCCGAAGGATACCTGATCCGGACAAGCGAGGTCAGCGGTCCATTCGACGTCTCTTTCAGCAACCACGGGACCGCTTTTTCGGAAAGCGGTCTCTTGAGGTTCTCTACCCAATTGAACAACGCATATGTCAACAACTCCGGTCTGCTGCAGGGTGGGTCCCTGAGAATGGACGGCTCGGGTTCCGCCAGATTGCTGAACTCGGGGGAGATGCGAGCTTCCTCCATCTACCTGAACGCGGATTTTGGTGCACGCCTCTACGACGAAGGCTCAATCTCCGGCGAGGAGACCTATACGTTCATCTACGGCGGACTTTTTAACGATGTTGTTACCAACAGGGGCACGATCCACGGGTTGGTATTCCTCAGCGGCGGTGACGACGTCTACAACGGTCTGGACACCGGCGTCGTGACCTTCCCTGTTGATGGCGGCCCCGGTAACGACACCATGCTGGGCGGCAACGCGGCGGATCAGTTCGAAGGCGACGGGGATGCCGACCTGCTGATCGGCCGCGATGGCGATGACACGCTGGATGGCGGCGCGGGCAATGACATGATGCTGGGCGGCGATGGCCCATTCGCCGTGGTGGCCGTCTTGCAGATGATCCCGATCTTCCACGATACCCGGAACGATCCAATCCATGCCATCATTGATGATGTCGACTTCGGTCTCGCGCGCCCGCGTGTCGATGAATTCAAAGCTGTCGCCGTCCATTCCGAAACTCCTTCAATGCGCCACTTGGGCGATGTTTTGTCATTGAAAGCAGCGTAGTACCGGCAGTCAGGCCGGGGTATCGGCCGAGTGACGTAATTTGCCTAACGCATTTGATGTATTTTCGGGGATTCAGAAGCTTGGGGCTCAAATCATTCTGATTCAGGCTCGTCGGCAAGTTTCAGGACCTGCTCCGCGTACATCTTGAAGCGCGGCGGCCGGGCGAGCAAGCCTCCGAACGCAATATCGACATCCGCGCCTGTCAGGTGGCCGAGAGTGACCTTTGCTTTTCGCGCGTGTCGAACCGCGGTTTCGTTTCTGCCCTGGATCAACCGGGCGACAGCGAGGAAGAAATCGACCCCCCAATCCGCATTGGGGTATAGGTAGGCCTTGCGAAGGCACTCAATCGCCGCGTCAACAGAGCCGCTTTCCTCATCGACGAGTTCGATCAGGCCAAGCGTTGCGTGGAACGTCCAGGCAATCGGATCGTTGGGGCTGAGCCGCAGCGCCAGCCATTCGTCTTCGCGTGCCTGTTCAAGGTCACCGTCGGGGGCCAGTGCCGCGATCGTGGCGCGCGCATTGTAGAGTCCGGAACTGCTGGGATTGATGGCGAGACCCATCTCGATCGCCTGAAACGCCTCCACGAAGCGTTGCGCGTAGGCGAGGTTGTAGCCAAGAACGGTATAGCCGACCTCGTCACGGCGGTCGATCTGCAGGGCACGGTTGGCATGTTCGACCCCCTTCCCAACACTACGGGCCGGGTCCTCGCTGCGCGCCGAGATCACCTCGTAGAAGTAGGTTCTGGAGAGAAGCGCATGGGGCGCGGCAAACTCCGCGTCGAGTTTGATGGCCCGCCGGCACAGGTCCTTCGCCTCGGAATTGTCGGATGCCATACTTTGCCAGAACTGCCGCAGCGCACGGCAATAGAGTTCCCACGCGTCCGGATCGCTGACCATCGGTCCGCGGATCCGGTCGAGTTCGCTCGTTTCGATCTCCGGCGCGACGGATGCTGCGATGTCACGGCGAGTTCATCCTGAACGACGAACAGATCTCCGAGTTCCGCATCGAAATTCCGCGACCAGAGCAGTGCGCTAGAGTTGGTGTCGAGGAGTTCGGCGGTGACCCTGAGTTTCTGACCCGATCGGGACATGTACCCGGAGACGGCATAGCGGGCGCCCAACTCACGCGCAATTGCCGCCGGCGGTCGGTCCGTTCCCCGGAACTCGAGGCAGGAGCTGTGCGATATGACAAGCAGCCCCCGGAACCGGGACAGCGCCGAGGTCACGGCGTCGGCCAGTCCGGTGGCAAGAAAATCATCCTGCCACTCCGGTCCACGTATGGCGAACGGCAAGACGGCAATGCTCGGCTTCCAGGGCCTCGCGATCTGCGGTGCTGCCCCGGATATGGCTGTGTGCAGTTCCACCTTGTTGGTCACACCAAGTTTTCGATACACCGATGACAGATGCGTACGCACGGTGGCTGGTGAGATCCGCAACTTGTCCGCGACGTCCCGGTGGCTGAGGCCGCTCGCGTATTCAATGGCTACGTGCCGCTCCCGCTTCGTTACGTCCAGGTCAATCGGGTCGGTAGTCATGGCACATTATCCATCGTGCACCCGGCAAACTTGGCCCCCAGGTCCGGCAGGCAAGCGGCGCTTCCTTCCGCTGTCCGGACATCTCACTCGACCCTGTATAGCATGACACGCATTTGTCCGCAGATTGAATCGTTGAGTTGTTGTTGACACTGCTTTGAACGTCGACGGAAGACACTTTCATACGCCGTCATGTACGTTGATGCCGCCGAGCATCGGCCGGAGGGCAAAAGACGGACTCGTTCCGCTGAAAGGCAAAGCGGCGTCGGGTCTGGAACTTGCCATTTCCGGTCGCGGCCCACTGGTCAGTTGGGACGACATACTTAGACAGATTTGGGCCGGGTTGAATGTCACGCGGGACCTGGCCCGAGAGTTTGTTGATCTCTGCCAAGCCCTGAGAGGCGACGCCGCGGACACTGTCAGGGACCTCGGGGGTGGGTCTGTCTCTGAAGGTTTTCGACCGGGGCCGGCGTGGGGAGCCAAACGCCCGCATTGCCAGAATTCGAAGCGGGGAAGGGATGCGAGGACGCAAACCGACACCCACGGGCCTGAAACTGGTCACCGGCACGGACCGCGCGGACCGCCGCAATTCTTCCGAACCGCAACCGGAACCTGCCTGCCCGGTCCCGTCCGATCACATGAAGCACGAAGCTCGCGCGGTATGGACCCGCGTCAGCCGCCAGCTCCACGCCCTGAACAGCCCCTCCGAATTTGACCGCGCCGTATTGGCCGCCTACTGCCAGGCCTACGGTCGCTGGGTGCAGGCGGAAACCGCCATCGAACACATGGCAGGACGCGATGCCGTGACCCACGGCCTGATGATCCGTACCCAGGGCGGCAACGCCATCCAGAACCCTCTGGTCGGCACCGCCAACAAGGCCATGTCCGACATGATGCGCGACGCCGCCGAATTCGGCATGACCCCCAGCGCCAGAACCCGCATCAGGGCGAATGGCGCTTCCGGATCCGCCAGCGGAGACCTGACCGAGTTTGGTTTTTGAAACGGCTGGACGCGTCGAAGCTGTTCTCAGCAAAGGGGAACGCCAACCTCGGATAGGCGAATTCCGCAGCCGTGGGCGGAACTGACGATTTGTTCTATACCATTCATCATAGGTCGCGGGCGATGATCTCGGGCTGACACTTCGGACCGGCTTGGTAACCATGGCGCTGGCATTGTCAGAGGAAACTGGGTTGAGCGGGGCAGGGCGCGGCCGTAGCTTTCTCCGATGACCAAAACGTTCGCCATTTCGCGGCTTCAAGGCCAGCCCCGAGATCATTCGCCTGTCGGTGATGCTTTATATCCGGTTCTCGCTTTCCCTGCGCAACGTGGAAGATCTGCTCCACGAGCGGGGCATCGACGTCAGCCATGAAACGGTCCGGTTCTGGTGCCAAAGGTTTGGTCCGATGTTCGCAGCCGAGATCAAGAAGCGGCGGATCCAAGGTCTGACGTCGAGCCGTTGGCGGTGGCATCTGGACGAGGATTTCGTGAAGGTAAACGGTGATCGGCATTATCTCTGGCGGGCCGTTGATCACGAGGGGGGGGCCTGGAAAACCATGACACCAAGCGCCGGGACAAGAAGGCCGCCTTGAAATTCTTAAGGAAAGCAATGCGCAAGCACGGCAAGCCGGAGATGATCGTGACGGACCTGCTCCGATCAATACGGCGCTGCACTGAAGGAGATTGGCTCGACGGGTCGTCAGCAAACGGGCCGATGGCTGAACAACCGAGCCGAGAATTCGCACTTGCCATTCCGACGAAGGGAGCGGTCGATGTTCCGATTTCGACGCATGCGAAGTCTGCAGAAATTTGTGCCTGTACACGCCTCCGTCTCAAACCACTTCAACCAGGAACGCAGCCTGTCAAGCCGACCCCAATTCAAGCTCAATCGAACCGCCGCTCTGTCCGCGTGGCGCGGTCTCTGCGCTGTATTGGGGACAGCGGCGCTATCCTGGCTGAGACTGGCTCGAATTGGTCTGACAGCACCCACATGACCCCGTGGTCATCCGTACCGTGCGCGGCGTCGGCTATATCTACGATCCCGGCTGAAACAACTGGAACCCGTCACCCGTGCCGATGAAATCGGACTGATACGGAGAGGGCGGATGCTGGTGGCATCGCAAACCAATCAGGATGCCCCCGATGACACTTTCCACCACCACCGTAGCGCTGATCCGGGACAGCTGGGCCGTTCTCGCCCGCGACCCGGACAGGCTCACTGCCACGTTCTACAGCGAACTCTTTCGGATTGCGCCGCATTACAGGCCGATGTTCGCAGGCGCAGACCTGCCGTCGCAACGCAAGAAGCTCGCGGCCGCGCTGGCTCTCGTGGTGCGACACGCCGACAACCTTGCGCCCGTGATCGGGCCGCTGCGGGAAATGGGCCACCGCCATACCGGCTACGGCGTGACCGATGACGACTACGCCGTCGTCGGTGCCGCGCTACTGACCACCATGGAACTGCAACTCGGTCCGCTTTTCAGCAGCGCGACCCGGGACGCCTGGGCCGCTGCGTATGGCGCGGTTGCCGCGACCATGCAGGCCGGTGCCGAGGACCAGAGGCGCAGCGTCGCATGACCCGGACTCCATCGCAATGGCGCGCACCCGCCTGTGGCCCCGAAGGCGGCCCGGGCGTTCTGGGGCCCTGGCGGCCGGTCAACTCCAATCCGCCGCCCCGACGCAGCGCCCTGACGGCCTCCGGCCTGACCAGTGCCCTGTGGGAAGCCCTGACAAGCAACCTGAAAAATGGACCAAAATCATGACCCAGATCCATGCCTCCGTCCTGTCCACCATCGGCAACACGCCTGTGATCCGCCTCAACACACTCGCGCCCGAAGGTGTCGAGTTGTTCGTGAAGGCTGAATCCTTCAACCCGGGCGGGTCGGTCAAGGATCGCCTGGCCCTCGGCATCATCGAGGCGGCCGAAAGAGATGGCGCGCTCACGCCCGGCCAGACCGTGATCGAGGCCACCTCCGGCAATACCGGCATCGGCCTGGCCGTCGTCTGCGCGGCCAAGGGTTACCCGCTTGTCGTCGTCATGGCCGAAAGCTTCTCGGTCGAGCGGCGCAAACTGCTGCGGATGCTGGGCGCGAAGGTCATCCTGACCCCGGCGGGTGAAAAAGGCACCGGCATGCTGGCCAAAGCACGGGAACTGGCCGACGCCCATGGCTGGTTCCTGGCCCGCCAGTTCGAGAACGAGGCCGGGCCGGACATCCACTCCGCGACGACAGCGGCAGAGATCGTCGCCAGCTTTTCCGACGCCCCGCTCGACTATTTCGTGACCGGGTTCGGCAGCGGGGGGACTCTCAAGGGTGTCGCCCGCGTGCTCCGCACCCAAAGCCCGAGCACCCGGATCATCGCGGTCGAGCCCGAGAACTCCCGGCTGCTCGGCTCTGGCATCGCACAGGACTACATGGCCGATGGCTCGCCCGCCGCAAGCCACCCGGCCTTCCGGCCACACCCGATGCAGGGCTGGTCGCCCGACTTCATTCCGAAGCTTGTGGATGACGTGACGGCGGCTGGCCTGATCGATGCGGTTCAAACGGTCGCCGGGGCCGTCAGCATTCAATGCGCCCGCGATCTCGCCCGTCGAGAAGGGCTGCTGGTCGGCATCACCGGAGGAGCCACCGTGGCCGCCGCCATCGAGGTTGCGCGCACGGCTCCCAAGGGCACGCGCATCCTCGCCATGCTGCCCGATACCGGAGAGCGCTATCTTTCCACCCCGCTTTTTGACGGCATCGAGGAGGAGATGGACGCGGAAGAAAGCGCCATCGCCGCGTCCACCCCGGGGTTCCGGTTCGACACCGGATCGGTCCAGACCGCGCCTGCGGTGACCAAGCCGGTCAAGCTGGACCCCGACGCGGTGGCCCATTTCGAGGCGCTGATCTCCGATCCCGATCAGCCGGTGGTGATCTTTGCCCTGGAATGGTGCGAATTCGCCTGGGGCGTGAAACGCCTTTTGACCTCGTTGAACGTGCCCTTCCGCGCGGTGCATATCGACGGTCGGGAATTCGTCGATCCCCGCTGGGCGACGCAGGTCCGCCGCGCCATGGCCGACCGCGCCCGGGCCGTCACGATCCCGCAGATCTTCATCGGCGGCACCCATCTGGGCGGCGCGACCGATACCTTTGATGCCTGCAACGATGGCAGCCTCCAGGCGCTGCTCGGAGGTGTCGGGATCACGGCCGACACCGAAAGCGTCGGCGACGCCTACGCCTATCTGCCGAAATGGATCCATCCCCGTGGGGCCTCCACTACCTCCAGCCACCAAGCCGCCTGAGCGGCCAGGAGATTCAGGCCAGGCAGTGTCAAGTTGAGCAGCTTGAACAGGGCAGGGCTGCCGCGTAGCGTTTCGCGATGAGCAAACCGAACCTCTTTCGCGGCTTTCGAACGAGCCCGGAGATCATCCGCCTTGCGGTGAAGATGTAGGCCCGTTTCCCGCTGTCGCTCCGGACTGTCGAAGACCTGCTGCACGAGCGAGGAATCGATGTCAGCTACGAGACGATCCGGTTCTGGCGGCACCGGTTCGGCCCGATCTTCGCGTCCGAGATCGGGAAGCGCCGGATCGGCGGGATGCGGTCAAGCCGCTGGCGATGGCATCTCGACGAGGTCTTCGTGAAGATCAAGGGTGAGACGCATTACCTGTGGCGCGCCGTGGACCATGAAGGCGAGGTGCTTGAGAGCTTTGTCACCAAGACGCGTGACAAGAAAGCGGCATTGAAATTTCTAAAAAACGCAATGCGAAAGCATGGCCGGCCGGACGCGCTCGTGACTGATCGGCTGCGATCTTACGGCGCCGCTCTTCGGGAATTGGGGAGCGGTTTCCAACAGGAAACCGGTCGCGGCCTCAACAATCGCGCGGAGAATTCTCATCTTCCGTTTCGATGACGGGAACGGGCGATGCTTCGGTTCAGGGGCATGCGAAGTTCGCCTCCGTCTACAACCATTTCAACCAGGAACGCGGCCTCTCGAGCCGCGACATCTTCAAGGCCAACCGCGCTGCCGCTCTCGCCGAGTGGCGCGGACTTTGCGCCGAATAACAGATCGCGCTTCGTCCAAACTGAGACCGGTTCGAAACAGTCTGACACCACATTTCCAAGCCATCCAAGCCGTTGCAGTCGGGCCATCCCAAATCGCGAGGAATATTGGAGGCGGCAATCAGAACAACAGGTCCGGCAGGAAAAGGGCGATGGCGGGAAACAGCGTCAGCACGCCGATCGCCAGGAGATGGATGATCCAGTACGGTACGGTCGCACGGGCAACGCGGCCAAGGCTGACTTCGTTGTTGGTCAGGCTCGCCAGCACCGAAAGGTTCAGGCCAACCGGTGGTGTGACCTGGCCGATCTCGATCACGATGGTGATCATCACGCCGATCCAGATCGGATCATAGCCCAACCCAACCAGCAGCGGAAACACCACCGGCAGCGTCATGATCATCAGTGACAGACCGTCGAAGAAACATCCGAGCACAAGGTAGATCAGCACCACAAGCAGCAGGATCGTGTAACGGTCCAGTCCGCTGTCGGCCACCCCGTTCAGGATCTTCTGAGGCACCCCCAAGATGCTGACCGACTGCGCAAGGATCGTGGCGCCCATCACGACAAAGCCGATCGCGGCGAACAGAAGCGTCGCGTGAAAGATCGCCTCACGCAGCTTCTCGAGCGTCAGTTCCCCCCAGAGAAAGGAAATCAACATGGCCAGTACGACGCCAAGGGCGGCGGCCTCGGTCGGGGTGGCCAGCCCGCCGATGATGCTGCCGATCACCGCGAGGATCAGCAGCAGGAGCGGCCAGACCTGTCCCAGCCCGCGCAGAACCGCGGCAAGGGGCAGGTGGCTCTGTTCGCGTGGAGCGACATGGGGATGGCGCAGCGCCTTGAGGAAAATATAGGCCATGAAGGCGACGCCGATCATCAGGCCCGGCACGATGCCTGCAATGAACAGCCGCCCGATGGATGTTTCCGTAAGGGCGCCGAAGATCAGGAACGACAGACTTGGCGGGATCAGCAGGCCAAGGGTGCCGCCGCCCGCGAGGCTGCCGACAATGACATCCTTGTCATATCCTCGGCGCGTCATTTCCGGGTAGGCGACCGATCCGACCGCCGCCGCCGTCGACAGGCTGGATCCGCTGACAGCGCCGAACATGGTGCAGACCGCGATGTTCGTATGCAGAAGGCCGCCGGGCACCTTGCTGAAGACCGGGGCGAAGGCGGCGTAAGCCCGGTTGCTGATCCCGCTTCGCAACAGGATTTCCCCCAACAGGATGAACAGCGGCACCGCGCTCAGGGTGAAGGAGTTGAACACGTTCCAGATCGCGTCCACGGCGAGGCCTGTGGCCCCGTTGGAATAGACCTGCAACAGGATCAGCCCGGTCAGCCCGAGGGCCGCGCCAAGGGCCACGCCCGTGGCGGCGCTGGCAACCAGAACACCTATCAGCGTGGACCAGAACAACGCTCAGGCGCCCTTATCTTGTTTGGCGGGGTTCTTCGCGGACGAAACCTTGGGCAGAGTCTCCAGCGACGCATAACGTTCACGCTCCAGCAGACCGGTCAGGCGCGAGACGAATATCACCCAGGTCAGTCCGACCGACAACGGCAGCACCGCCATCCAGGGATAAAGCAGAAAACGCGCCGTCTCGGTCTTGAGGTTCCGCATCCACGCGAATACAAGCCATGGCAGCGCCTTGATGAAAATCCAGCCGAAGAACACCATGCCGACCAGCATCGCCGCGACATGCACCGCGCCGCCGAACCGCGGTTCCAGTGCGTTCGAGGCGATCGAGACCCGCACATGCTGCGCCCTGAGCGTCACCAGAGGCAGACACAGAAACAGCATCGCGGTCAAAAGAAGGCCGACGACATCTTCGGTGATATGCAGCGGCGTGCCCGCGAAGCGGCGCATGATTACGCTGGTCGTTACAAGACCAACGATCACGATCATGCACAACGATGCCGACAGCGCCAGCGCAAGGGCCAGGCGGTCCAGCCCCTGCGCATAGAGGTGACGGAAACGTGCCACCGGGGGCTTAACGTCCCAAAGCAGTCAGCATGCGCTTACGATAGTCGAGCGCTTTTCCACCCGCTTCCTCGGCCAACATTTCCCAGGTTTCCGATACGGCCTGGACGAACAACTCGCGGTCGGAGTCCGGGAAATCCCCGCCCCAGACGATCCCTTGCTCGGCAAGGCTTTCGCGCGCGGCCATCTCGTTCTCGATATCGGCATCATACTGGTTGGTGCGGTCCCAAAGGTCGTCCGCGGCCTGCGTGATCGCGTCGCGGACTTCGGGATCGGTCGACTCCCACAGATCATCCGGCACACTGATCGTGTAAGGTGCCGAAGCCATGGGATACAGGAACGAGGCGTATTTCGTCACTTCCTGCAAGGAAATCGTGTGCGCGTACAGCGCCGGGTACAGCGCGCAATCGACCACTCCGGTGCGCAACGCGACATAGGTGTCCTCCTGCGGGATGATCTGAGCGGCAACGCCGAGCCGGGTGAAGGTCTCGACCTGTTCGCGAGCCCAGACACGCAGCTTGACGTCGCGCAGATCCTCCATCGTGTTGACAGGTTTATCGCGGCAGAAGACCGAAACCGAAAGCGTGGGAATAGCGACGAATCCGACGGTGGTTATGCCCCAGTCATTGTATTCTTCCTCGTAGATCTCCTGCGCGACGGGCAGCACGTCAGTGAGTTCTTCGACGGTGCTGATCGCACCCTGCACGAAGACAGATCCGAGCGCGGGCGCATCCCGACCGAGGTAGTTCGCCCACATCAGGCTCATCTCCACGGCACCGGTGGGCACCACGCGCAGAAGATCGGTGTTCGGCAGGCCGAGTGATCCGCCGTGATAGACTTCAATGGAGAGATCTCTATCGGCGAGAGCCTCATTCACGTCTTCGGCGAACTTTTCGATCTGCGCCGATTCCGGCCGCGTTTCTGGAAGGAAATTGTTGAAGCGCCATTCCTCGGCCAGCGCCGGCCCGGCCAGCACCGACCCTGCTGCGAGGGCGAGCGCGGTGAATTGCAATGGGGTTTTCACAGTCTTGTCTCCTGTTGGGTCACTTGTTTTGTCGCTTCTTGGGTGCCATGTCCTCACCTTTATTTTGCTTTGTCGGTGTCGGGTCAAGCCGTCGCGGCGTTCGCCTGCCGATCGTCGGCATGGGCGTCATGGGCCTCCCAATTCCTAACAAGGACGCATTGGCAGCGTACCGCGAGATATCAGCAAGCAACGAGATCGTGCGGCAACCTGTTCATGGCAAGGGGGCCATCATCGGTGATCTCGACCTGGTCTTCTATGATCATGCCACCCAACCCAGTCACGTAGATCGGACATTCGAAGGCCAGCACCATGCCGCTTTCGATCCGCGTGTCCGCCTGCGCCGAGATGAACGGCCACTCCTCGGTTCCCGGCCCGGTCCCGAGGCCATGGCCGAAATGCCCCCTGCAATAGCCCGTCAGACCCTTTGCACGGATCGCGGACTGCGTGGCGCGGTGCACCTCTGCCAGGGCCACACCGGGATGCAGCAGCGCGAAGCCGGCCCGGAAGCCTGCCATCAACGCATCGTGCAGGTCGGTTTGCAGGCGGTGCGGCGGCCCGACGACGAAGGTGCGGCCGCTGTCGGATGTATATCCCTGCATAAGGCATCCCACATCCACCTTGATCAAGTCCCCAGGCCTGGCAATCGCGTCCCCGCCCCATGGGTCGCGCCCGACCGAAATGTATTCCCAGTTGCCTGTCATGGGGTAACCCGCGCCCTGGGCCGCCACTGTTTCCGACCAGATCGCCGCCAGGTCGCTGCGCGCGACGCCGACCGCCACGGCATCGCGAACCGCCTCGATGCCGGTTTCTGCAACACGCACCGCGCTGCGCAACAGCGCTATCTCCCCGGGGGATTTCACAGCGCGCAAACTTCGTGCAATCGCGGTCGCATCGACAACTTGGGCCGGGGCGAGAGCGTCAGTCAGGGCCGGATACCCCTGCGCCGAGACCGCGACGAGTTCGACCCCGATACGGGACGCCTGCATGCCCTTTTCGTTCAGGGCATCGCGCAGATGGCTGTAACAAATATCCGGGTCAAAGGTCTCTGGACGCGCGTTGTCGGTCGGTCTGTGTGCCGCGCCCCAGACCGGTTCAAATTCCACGGCGACAGGGCCGTCGAGATCAGGGTTCGCAAGCGTCATTGCCTCGACCCAGATCGTGCTTTCACGAATATCCTCGATATGGCTTTGACGGCGAACGCTTGCCGCGAAGAGATCGCTGACGACAATGGTTTCCGGCACGCCGGGATCGGCAGGGATCAGAACCGCAACAGCCCCCTCGCGCCGCCACATCGTGGCAACTCCCGGCGACGCACCGGTCGCATGCGCAAAGGCTTCGGGTGAGAAAAGGACCAACGCGTCCAGCCCTTGTGCCTGCATCAGGCGTTGCGCCGTAATGCGGTTGAGGTATGCCATCAGAGTGTCCTTTCGTTCGTCCCTTTATTGCCAAGAGCCAAGAGGCCTCTGAAACCCGAAACTGTCAATCGTGTGTTCCGAAGACTGTCAGATGCCAAACGCTCGGTTCAAGAACTGAAGAAGCCTTTGATTTCGGAAAATGCTTTCGCAGGCGTGTCCTTGACTATGGACCGGGTTCAACAGGGCGTCCGATCGCGTTCTTTTCCGAAGAGCCGCCCCTCACATTCCGACGTCGAGGTAAATGTTCGCTATGGGTGTCCCCAGATATTGGCGGCGCATTGCACGAATGGCGACTAAAGGCTGTTGGCGTCACTCCTACAGACAGGACGGGAAACAGACCTTGTCAGGTTTGCGTCCATTCGGAGCGCGGACAGTCAGCCCGGCTTATTCATCCAATTCTTTTCTGGAAGGTTGCGTGCGCCTGAAAGCACCGTAGAATCAATCTGTTGAGACGAAATCCGCCGGCAGC
>JAXMNQ010000091.1:0-14109 GCA_034670345.1 Paracoccaceae bacterium
ATGCTCCACTGGGCATCGGTCAGGACTCTTCGGGTCAAGGCTGCTCTCCTCTGTTCGCAACCTTGAATCAGAAGTCAGGTGAATTGGGAATCCTGAACGTCAACAGCCCCTAGTCGAGTGCAAGAAATCCGACTTCGTCGCCTGCGGTCCGGCTCGTGAAATCCTCGCGCTCAAATCGATGCGTGTTCACGCGGGATGTGTCGACCGGGCGGCCGTCCGGCCAAGTTCGAGGCTCTGCGTTGAGATGGACGAGAACGGGCTTGAGGCCTTGGAAGGGGCCGCCTTCACGGTGCACGGCGGACCGCTGGCCGAAGGCTTGTTTCACAAGTTGCGCTGCATCGAAGGACGCGTAGCGCAGGCTGCCGTCTTTCATCTCATCTGGGGCGGAACAGAAGCCAATCATGGCGTCGCCCCAGACAGGGCGGTCATAGGCCTCAAACAAGCCTGGGGTCTTCTTCCGCGGCCGGAAGAGGCTACGTGCTGGCGACCTGTCACCGCGACTGGGAGATATCGCTGGAGGCGGGGATGAAGTACTTCCGCGTCCGCGCGCTTGCCAACGCGCCGCTGGTGACCGGGGTGATCCTGGTCATGGGCATGGCCGGCAGCACGGACTACGGCGTGCTTGCGGAGCGAATGATGGACGGACCGCTGACCGCCACCGGCGTGGCGCTGGTCCTGGTGAGACTGCTCTTCAAGCTGGGCCGGGCCTCGTTCGCCGTCCTGCTGGTCAGCCTTCTGGTCGCCGCCGTGGTTGTCCCGGTCTGGGGACGGCTTTGGGATATGTTACCCCCCACAGGTGCCGCCAGGCTGATGCCTCATGCGCGCTGGCGTGGCGCTCCGTCGTCCCGGCGAAGGAGGAGCGCCCGAGCGCCTCGACCACATCCTCGACCGAGATCTCCTCTCCCGTAACGGTGCGCTCGAGTTCGTCGAGAACGTCGCTCATGGCATGGATCGCGCCGTGGTTCTTGCCGGTCCCTCCGTCATCGGAGCGTGAACAGCAGGGCGATGCCGCCGAGGTAGACCGCGGCGACGGCAATCGAGTCGTAACCCACGCCGGACACTGCCGGGTCGCGCCGCTCCAGCAGGCCCACCACGTAGATCGCCGTCACCAGGATGCCCAGCACCGCCGCGAGGATCGAGAAATTGCCCATCTCGCCCAGCACGGCGGAGCCGGCATGGGCGAGGTCGACCACCAGGATCAGCGCGATGTCGAAGAGGTTGGTGCCCAGGATGCCCGACACCGCCATGACGTAACGCTTGAGCCGCATCGCCGCGACCACCGTGGAGACCTCGGGCAGCGAGGTGGCGACGGCAACGAAGACCGCGCCGAAAAAACTCTGGCCCAACCCGGTGCGCTCGGCCAGCGTCTCTGTGGTCGAGGACAGCACCCAGCCCGCCACGAAGATCGCCACCGCCACTCTGACGGTGCGCAGGATCAGCCCGCGCGTGCCGTAATCCGGCGTCTCCACGTTTGGCAACTCTTCCGACGGCGGCTCGCACCACCTCCCAGTCGAGCCTGCTTTAGGCGTTGGACAGCAGCCGCAGCGCCACGAGGAAGGCGGCGAAGATGCCCCAGCTCCACAGCCCCGCGCCCAACACTACCCGGTCGCCCACGGCGATGGCGGCGATCACCAGCGCCATCAGCACCACGCCCATGGTGCCCTGCAGCAGCGCCACCGGGTCGGGCACCGCGCGGGTCAGCGCGCCACGACGAAAGATCGCGTCGGCCAGCGCCAGGATCGCCACCTGCATGGTGAAACCGCCGAGAAGGTTGTTGACGGCCAGAGGGCCGTTGCCCGACAGCGCCGCGCTGCCGGCCACGGCGATCTCGGGCAGGTAGGTGACACCGCCAAGGAGCAGCACACCGATGGTGGCCTGGCCGATCCCGGTCTTGCGCGCGATGGCGTCGGCCAGCCGCGACAGCCGGGTGCCCGACAGCCACACGACTACGGCTGTCCCGAGGAAAAGCGCCGCACTGGCGGCGAACGGCAGGTCCCCGATCCATCCGCTCATACCACCACGCGCGACCAGCCGCCGTAGCTGTGGCGCACCGGCCCGCGCGGCAGGCTGACGACAATCAGTGCAAGCCCGGCGGCAATATCGGCGCTGCTCTGTAGCCAGTTCGCGTCCATCACCAGCGCGCAGATGACAAGCGCCGCGCCGAGGCAGACGTTAAGGAAGCGCGCCGCGCGGAGGCTTTCTGCCATCGCGCTGACGGCGATGGTCACGGCCAGCGCGCCGATCAGGTGGTCGGTGTCCGCCAGCGTGCCCTCGGTGCCCAGCGTCAGCCGGGTGAACATCAGCCAGGTTCCGATTGCCACGCTGGCCATCAGGCCCCAGGTCACGCTCACGCCGCCGCCCAGCATGTCGCGCACCACCGCGCCGGCGGGCCGTTCAAAGCTCTCGTCGCGGCGATCGTCCGGCCCGTCATCGGTATCGCCGGTGAGGAAGACCCGCAGGATCGGTGCGCCGGCCCGGTGTCGCCGGCGGAGGAACTGGCAGGTCGCGATCAACTCGTCCACGGCATAGGGGATCTGGATCAGCATGGCGGCGGCGGTGATCAGGCAGAGCGTGCACCAGGTGCCCAAGAGGATCGGCTGGATGATGATGAAGGTGATCGAAACCACGCCCAGTGGCACGATCATGATGCCGAAGATCAGCACCAGCCAGGGCATCGTGCGCCAGCGCCGGGACGAGCCGATGAAACCGATCAGGATCTCCAGCAAGTAGGTCAGCGCGCCGAGCCCCGCATCGGGCACCGGCCAGGCCTCGGAGACATCGGAGGTGATGATCTCTTCCGTTCCGTTCTTCGGATCGTCCGGGATGCCCACGAAGAACGGCTCCCACACGCCGTCCACATGCCCCATCTGGTAAGCCGCGAGGTAGCGCGAGACGAATAGCCCGATGAAGGCGAGCCCGATCACCGGCATCCGCTGGGTCCAGTCGGAGGGGGAGTAATCCCAGCCGGGCGGGATCGTCGGCCCGGTGGTCGCCGCCATTGTACCCACCCCCGGCGCGGGGCGGGTGCAGACCGCGAGGCCGAAGATTGCCGCCCCCGCCAGCGTGCCGTTGAGATAGGCCGCCGCGCTTTCGGTCCAGAACACAAGCGGCGCGATCATGATCCAGGCGGCGACTGCGGCGACCGCCCAGCGCACCAGCGCCGCACGCCAGGACAGCGCGAGGAAGCTGCCGATCATCACCAGGAACCCCGCGGCGATGTCGCTCACCAGCATGCCGGTCAGGTCGGTGTAGCCCAGGATCACCGGCGCGGTGATCATCCAGGCGCCCAGCCCGATGTTGAGGAACTGCGCCCAGATGTTGCGGGCGTGCGCGCCGCGGAACTCCTCCTCGCGCCGTCTGCGCAGCGCCTCGGGGTCGTCGCGATCCTCCGCCGCCTGAAGCCAGTGCGGCTTGGTCAGCCCGTTGGCCTCGTACCAGCCCGCCGGGTCTTCTTTCAGCGCGGCGATCATCGCGGGCAGTTCCTCGCGGAGGGAATGCCTGGGCGTCCACCCCAGCTGCTCCTCGGCGCGGGAGATGTCCGGCTCGTAATGGTCGTCGGCCATACGGATCATGAAGGGCTTGATGAAGGGCTCCTCGCCCTGGTCGAAGTCATCCGGCACCACCGGCTCGGCCTTCACCTGCGCCCAGGCACCGGCTGTGGCGATCGGTTTGGGGACCGACAGTGTTTGCCAGTCCTCGGTGCCGTGGATGAGCTGCGCGATCCGCCGTTGCAGCGCGTCGTAGCCCATCGCCTCGCGCTCGCCGATGAGGATCGTCACCTCCTCGGGCAGCTCTGCGCGGCGGTCGACCGTGCGGGCGAAGGCGTCGAGCATGTCCTCCTTGTGCAGGAACGACTGGCCGGTCGAGACATCGCCAGAATAGGCGTGGGATTTCGGGTCCCGCTCGTAGATCCGGCGGATCTGCTCGGCCAGCGTGGGCACGGCGGTGTGTTCGTCATATAGGCCGGCGAGGTGCAGCAGCGCATAGGAGATGCCGCCATGCTCGTTGCGGATCACCTCCTCGGTGCGGGCCTTCGAGGCCGGGTAAGCCCAGCCCGGCTCCACCGGTGTCTCCTCGGTGATCGGGATGCCGGGCGCTGAGGGGCGATGCACCAACATGGTGCCGGAATAGATGAAACGGTCGACGCGAAATTGCTGCAACGCCTTCAACAGGTTGCCTGTGCCGTGCTCGTTGACCTTTTCGTAGAGCGGGCTTTCCTCCCCCGAGAAATCGAAATAGGCGGCGAGGTGAATGACGGCGGCGACGTGATCGCCATGTTGGGCACGAACTTCCTCCATCACGCCGTGGACCGAGTCGGCGTCAGTGATATCGAAGGCGAAAATGCCCTCGCTCTCTTCGAGGTCGAGCCCAACCACTCGGTATTTCCCGGCCAGCTGCCGCCTTAGGGCGCCGCCGAGGTTGCCGGCAGCGCCGGTGATCAGAACCAGGGGTTTCAGCGGATCGTGGCTCTTGTCGTCGTTCATGCCGTTCCTCCTGGTGCGTCGTGGGGCAGAAATTTCCACTGCGCCGGATCTGGTGCACGTGCGATCCGGTCTCCTACTTCAACGAGGTGCCGTCCGCAGCGTTCCGATCATGCAAAAAGGACCGCGATCGTCACGAACGCCGGTGCCAGAAGCCCGGTGACGATCAACAAGGAGCGCGGTCGTAATCCGGCGCCCTGGATATCCGCTGGGCCCGGCTTGCGGTCAGCTTTTGCGGATCCATTCGCCTCCTGCTGCATGGCCGTGGAAACCTGCGTCGCGCTCGGCGGTGTTCCCGCCGCTTCATCATCCGTGCCCAGGGGCGCAGCGGCGGGGTCCTGGAATGCAACCTTGTCGCCACTCGCGCCGCTGTCTATCCGATCGCGCAGTCGTGCCGCTCCTGCTGCGCCAAACCCCTGTTTGGATGCGGCAGTCTCGCGGCGCACGATCGACGATCTGCTCGACAACCATCCGCGGATCCGAAGGGCGCTGTTCTGGTCCACCCTCGTCGATGAAGCCATCCTGAGAGAGTGGCTGGTAAACATGGGGCGGCGGCGCGTGGACAAGCAAATCGCGCACCTGTTTTGCGAGGTCCACGCTCGGCTAACGACCGTCAATCGAATGCACGATGCGCTGATACCGCTGACCCAGGAAGAGCTTGCCGACATCCTTGGCGTGTCCACGGTCCATGCGCAGCGCGTGCTGTCACAACTTCGGGACCCGGGCCTCGTTACCGTCCAAGACAGCCGGGTTGTGGTGCCGGACATCGGCAGGCTGCGAGAGATTGCGGAGTTCAACGGAGATTGCCTGCATCCAGAACAGGCTGCAGGCGGCGAGCCCTGATTGCCTGAAAGCAACCGACTTGAAGGAGAAATCGACGATGCGTTTCTATTTCGACGTCAAGGACGGAACATTCACCCGCGACGACACCGGCACGGAACGTGCCGACCGGCATGCGGCCCGCGCCGAGGCGCTGGCGTTTCTGGCACCTATTGCCGAGGATGTCCTTCCCGATTCACGGGTCACATCTGTCTCGGTCACGGTGAGGGATTCCGACCGCAAACCGATCTTTCACGCCAGTCTCGCCCGGGTCGAAGACTGGATGAATTGAGCGGAAATCTGCTGCATTGGCGCCTCGCAAATTCCGTCGGGAACCGCCTTTGCGACGAACGGTTCTCACTGCAGGAGGGCCCAAGCCATGACGCAAGGAAGCAGCCGTCAGTTGCGCACGAGGACCGGAGACTGGATCTCGCCGCAGGAATTGCAGGAAGTGCTTGCCGAAGAAGGATATTCCGGGACCGACAGGAAAAACTTCCTGTACTCGATCCTGACCCAGGTGGCTGCCGAAAGCGCGGACCATACCGGGGCTGGCGGAAGCGGTGAAGCACTGCTCGCGGAAGTTCGTGCCATTCTTGAAAAAGAGCAGGACAAACACGGGCAACGACCGATCGCCGAGGACCTCCCATGAGCACCGATGGCGTGACCCAGGTCGATGGGGAAGCGCCGGGCGAAGAAGCGGACGAGGAAAATGGCAAGCTGAAGCGCGCCATCGGGCCGGGACTTCTGCTCCTGTTCATCGTCGGGGACGTCCTTGGCACCGGTATCTACGCGCTGACCGGCAAGGTTGCCGAAGAGGTGGGCGGCATCGTCTGGCTACCCTTCCTCGTGGCCTTTGTCGTCGCTTCGTTGACCGCCTGCAGCTATCTTGAACTCGTCACGAAATATCCAAAGGCGGCGGGGGCGGCGCTTTACACCGAAAAAGCCTTTGGCATCCATTTCGTCACCTTTCTCGTCGCTTTTGCCGTCATGTCCTCGGGGCTGACCTCATCCTCGACAGCGGCCCGCGCCTTTGCCGAGAATTTCTCGACCGGCTTCGGGCTGGATCTGGGTGGCCTGGCCGTTACCCTGGTCGGGCTCGGCTTCGTCGCCGTCATCGCGCTCATCAACATGCGCGGGGTCGGCGAGAGCGTGATGGTCAACGCGGTGTTCACCTGCATCGAACTGACGGGTCTAATCATCATCGTGGTCATCGGCATGCTGGTCTTTGGCGCCGGTGAGGCCGACATCGGCAAGGCCTTCGCATTCGGAGAGAGCGAGGACGGGCTCTTCTGGCCGGTGATCGCCGGCACAACTCTGGCCTTCTTTGCCATGGTCGGATTCGAGGATTCGGTGAACATGGCCGAGGAAACCAAGGAGCCAAGCCGCAACTTTCCCAAGATGCTCTTCGGTGGGCTGGCCATCGCGGCATTGCTCTATCTCGTGGTGTCCATCGTCGCGATCTCGATTGTGCCGGTCGACGAACTGGCCGAAGGCGACACACCGCTTCTGAAGGTGGTCGAGGCGGGCGCCCCCGGATTTCCGCCCTGGATCTTCGGGCTGATCACGATGATCGCCGTCGGCAACTCGGCGCTGATCAACCTGCTGATGGCCAGCCGCCTCATCTACGGCATGAGCGAGGAGGGTGTGCTCCCCTCGGTTCTCGGCAAGGTGAACCGGTCGCGGCAGACGCCGGTCACGGCGATCATCTTCACCACGGTCCTGGCCGCCGGACTGATCACCTTTGTCGGCGCGGTACCGGAACTGGGTGGAACGACGGCGCTGTTGCTGCTTGGCGTCTTCACCATCGTCAACATCGCGGTGCTCGTCCTGAAGCGTGACAAGGTCGATCACGACCACTTTCGCACACCGGTCTGGGTGGCCGTCGCCGGGGCCGCAACCTGTGCCTTTCTCGTCGGTCCGTGGACGGGTCGCGATCCGGCTCAATACATGATCGCCGCGGTGCTCGTCGGGATCGGTGTGGCGCTTTGGGTTGTGACGCGGCTGTGGATGCGCAAGGCCTGAGCCCCGCGCATCCGCGCCAACGCTTCGTTTCAGTCGACCTTGGCATGTGTTTCGCCCCGCAAGGCTGACACATCACCCGCCGCGACCGGGGCGGCGTCGTTTGACCATCCCTGCCGAACGAAGCTCGCCAGTTCCGCCACTTCTTCATCCGTAAGCCGGTCGGCAAATCCCGGCATCCGCAGCCTGTACGGCCGTTTCGGTGTCGAGGGCAGTTCCGACCCGCCGAGGATCATCGAGATCAGCCCGGTCGGGCTGTCCGCCGTCACCAGCGCGTTGCCGTCGAGTTCGGGAAACACCTCGTCGGCGCCGCGCCCGTCGGCGAAATGGCAGGCATTGCAGTTGTCGATATACAGCCGGGTGCCCAGCGGCATGTCGGGGTCGGCCGAGGCGATCAGCGCTTCTGTCTCGGTCTCGTCGTCGGAGCGTTCCGGCACCGCGCCGTCGTTCAGACTGACAAGAAAGGCCGACATGGCGGCAAGATCCTCTTCGGTCATGAACTGGGAGGATTCCCTTATGACCAACTGCATCTCTCCGTTCACGGCGGCATGGGCGTTGCGCCCGGTCGAGAAGATGGCGACCAGGTCCTCGGCGGACCAGCCGGCGATGGCACTGTCAGGTCCGCGCAGGGCAGGGGCCGTCCAGCCCGCGATCTGGCCGCCGGACAGAAATGCCTCGTCCGAGGCGTCGACCGCGGCTTCGGCCATGATGGCGTTGCGGGGCGTGTGGCAGGCGCTGCAATGGCCGGGCCCCTCGACGATGTATTCCCCGCGCGCCAGCACCGGGTCGTCGGATCCGGCGCGAAAGCCCGGCTCGTCCAGTGCCAGCCATTTCCAGCCCCGCAGCGTCCAGCGCTGGTCAAAGGGGAAGGGAAGTTCGGCTTCTGGCGTGGCATTGCGGACCGGTTCCACCTCTTCGGTGAAGTAGTGGTAGAGGGCGCGCACGTCCTCTTCGCTCAGCTTGCGGTAGTTCTCGTAGGGCATGGCCGGATACAGGTGCGTGCCGTCCGGCCGGACCCCGTCATAAAGCGCGGCGCGGAATTCGTCGAGGCTCCATCCGCCGATGCCTGTCTCTTCGTCAGGCGTGATGTTCGAGGAATAGATCACACCCAGAGGGCTTTCGATGGCGCGCCCGCCTGCGAACTGTTCGCCGTCGCTGGCGGTGTGGCAGGCGGAACAATCGGCGATGCGCATTGCGTATTCCCCCAGGCCCTCTTCGGGTCGCCAGTCGGCGGAGATCTCCGACTGCGCGGGCGTGCGCTGCACCGGGACCGCAATGAAAGCGAGAAGCGCGACGCCGCCAAGAACGATGAGGCCCAGCAGGATGTTGAGCAGGGTTTTCATGACATGTCCTCCTCAGACCAGCGGGCCCGGGTTCGGCAGGTAATCCTCGCGGATGGCCCGGGCCGCCCAATAGGCGAGCGCGCCAACCGCGCCGGTCGGGTTGTATTGAATGTTCTGGGGAAAAGCCCCGGCGCCCAGCACGAAGACATTGTGCTGCCCCCAGGCCTGCAAATAGCGGTTCACGGCCGACGTGTTCGGATCCGTGCCCATGATCGATCCGCCGACGTTGTGGGTGGTCTGGTAGGGGCGGATGTCATAGCGCGCGCCTTCGCCCTTGAAGCTGGACTGCCAGCTGTCGGGGTTCATGGACTGCGCGATCTCCTCGATCTTGCCCTTCATGAACTGCGTCATGCGAATGTCATTCGGTTTCCAGTCGAAGGTCATCCGCATCAGCGGCCGCCCGTGCCGGTCGGTATAGGTCGGGTCGAGGTCGAGATGGCAGTCACGGTAGGCCAGGCAGGAGCCATGCGAGCCGATGCTCATGGAATGGCCGTACCACTCGCCAATCCCCTTTTTCCACTCCGCACCCCAGCTTGGTGTCCCTTCGGGCAGGGAAATGCCGCGGATCGGCTGGCCGTTGGAGTTCCCCGCGACGATATAGCTGCCGCCGATGAAGCCCTCGGCGCCGAAGTCGATCTGGTTGATCGCGAAGTCGTCGATCGCCATGCCCACCGACCCGGCCCCGGCGAAGGGGTTGAACTCGACATCCTTGAAGAACATCGTCGTGCCGCCGTTCATCTGGTAGGAATAGTTCTTGCCTGTCACGCCCTCGCCGGTCTGCGGGTCATAAGGGTCGCCGATGCCCGACAGCAGCATCAGGTGGACGTTGTGCAACTGATAGGCCGCAAGGATCACCAGGTCCGCGGGCTGCGTGACCTCTTCCTGCGCGTCCTCGTCCCAGTAGGTGACGCCGGTCGCGGTCTGCCCATCCGCGGCGAGGTTGACGTGCAACACCTCGGAATTCACCCGGTAGGAGAAGTTCGGATAGCGCTTCAACGCGTCGAGGATGCAGGTCTGCGGCGAGGATTTTGAATAGTTGATACAGCCGTAGCGTTCGCAGAAGCCGCAGAAATTGCAGGGGCCAAGCTGCATCCCGTATTCGTTCGTCCAGGCCTCTGACGCATTGGCGGCAGGGCGTGGGAAGGGATGGTAGCCCTTTGCGCGCGCCGCCTCGGCAAACATCTTGGCGTCCACCGTCTGTTTCAGCGGCGGCAGGGGATAATCGCGGGAACGGGGCGCCTCGAAGGGGTTGCCGCCCTCAATGATCTCGCCGTTGATGTTGCCCGCCTGTCCTGAAATCCCGGCCATGTATTCGAAGCGGTCGTAATAGGGTTCCAGCTCTTCGGCGGTGACACCCCAGTCCTGGATCGTCATATCCTCGGGGATGGCGTCGGCGCCGAACGCCTCCTCGACGTAAGAACGCAGGCGATATTCGTTCTCCATGGGCCGCCATGTCTGCCCGTTCCAGTGGATGCCAGCGCCACCCACGCCGTCCCCCGGCAGGAAAGAGCCGAGGCGCCGCATCGGCTGGGCCTCCTCGTCGTCGGTGCGGCGGACGGTGATGGTGGAGTTCCTGGGCTTCTGCATGAAGCCGAAGCGGATGCCGTATTCCAGTTCATCGATGACCTTGGGATACTTGAAATCCGGCACGGTCGCGCGGTCGGGACCGCGTTCCAGGGCAAGGATGTCGAGGCCCTCCTGCGCCAGTTCGATCCCCATGATGGCACCGGTCCAACCGAGGCCCACGATAACAACGTCTTTTTTCGGGTCTGTCCGTGCCATGGTTCAGGCCCTCTCGCCGGCGATGTCGACAGGGCCAAGCGGGTAGGGTTCGTTCCGACCAGCCCATTCGTGGAAATTCGCCCGCGCGCCGGGGAAACCGATATAGACCCAAGCCTGCATGCCAGCATTGCCGCCGTGGCGCGGATCGGCGAAATAGCCTTCCTTCGTGTTCTGCAGAAGCAGGGTCCAGAACTCGCGCAATTCGGGTTTCAGTCCAACCTCGTCATCGGCCAGGGCCTGAAGTGCGGCGTCCTGCGCGTCGGCGTCCATATCGGCGAAGGCCGCTCCCTGTTCCGCGCTGCACCATTCCCCGAACGCCGCAATGCCTTGACGGTAGATCTCGACCGGCGTCAGCGGCGACTGGGTGCCCAGGCTCATGTCGGCATCGGGGACGAAGGGGCCTTCCATGTAAAGATCGGCTGCAGCCCCGAAATCCCCGGCAAGCTGTCGGTCGATGAACACCGGAACGCGGGTCTCGATCGCGCCGGGACCGTCGCCGTCAGAGGGGATGATCCGCGCCGTGGCCGCCATGACAAAGGCCCATTCCGTGGGATCGAAGAAAACTGGCTGGTATTCTTCCAGCGGTGGCTGCGCCTGCTGGGCCAGCGCCGCCTCGCTCAGTGCCGTGAGCGCGGCCGCTGCCGCTGACCCACCAAGAAATGCGCGGCGAGAGGTCTGAAGAAATTTGGGTGTCATATCGGCTTGCTCCGGTGTGGCGTGCTGTCTGAATCTGGGACGATGTCACAGGACAGTCAGTGGCGGAGAGCGTTCGCCGTGGCAGAGCCGGATGGCGGGGCGGAGGCGCATGAGATGTCTCATCGGTCAGTATCCCCTCTCTGTCTCAACGAAGAGGGGGCACTTGTGTTCCCTGGCACCTGGAAAAGGATGCGCGGTCGGCCCGCGAAGATCATGTCAGCACCGCCAGGATGCGGTCCGGCGTGGCGGGAAGGTCGCGGACCCTGACGCCGCACGCGTGGTGGACGGCGTCGAGGACCGCCGCGCCCGAACCGCAAATTCCCAGTTCGCAGATGCCCTTGGCGGCGGGCGGACCGGCCCAGGGGTCGGCGACCTCCAGCAAATGCACATCCAGGTGCGGCACGTCGGCGTTGACCGGCACGTGATACTCGGCCAGGTCGCGGTTGACGATGTGGCCGTCGCGCCGTGGTGGACCATGCCTTCTGTCAACGCGAGCCCGAGGCTCCACGTCATGCCGCCCTGCGCCTGCGACCGCGCCGTGCGCTGGTTCAGCACGCGCCCGACGGCAAATGTGCCGTGCATCCGGCGCACGCGCACCTCGCCAGTGATGTCATTGACCGCGACTTCAGAGAAGACCGCCCCCCAGGTGGCCTGGCGCACCTTTTCGAGCGCGTCACCGGGTGCAAGCGTGCCATGACCGCTGATAGCTTCGCCGTCGAGCAGCTCGACCAGCGGCCGCCAGTCGTTGCCGCAGGTCGCGTGACCATCCGACAGCGTCAGGTCCGCAGCGTCACAGCCCATGCGCGAAGCGATTTCCCGGCGGAGCTCTTCGCAAGCGAGCCAGACGGCGGTGCCGGTGGAGGCCGCCCAGAAGGCGCCTCCGGAGCCGGGCGGCAGATCGGTGTCGCCGAGGCTCACGTCCACGTCGCCCACGGCCAGCCCCAGCCCCTCTGCAGCGATCTGGCCGAGGATCGAGTAGGTGCCGGTGCCGATATCGGTCATGTCGCTCTCGACCACGGCGCGCCCCTCAGGCGTCAGCCGCACGCGCGCCTCGGCGTCGGTCACCATGTTGACCCGGACCGCCGTGGCCATGCCGGTGCCGATCCACCATTCGCCCTCGCGGTAAAGGAACAGCCACTTCCAGTCGTAGGCCATGGCGTCGATCTGCAGCAAGGGCGCATTCCTGGAGCGCCTGGTCGAGGTAGGCAACGTGACCGTGGCGTGCGCACAGCTCGGGCTGCCCAGGCCGAACGTCTATTACTGGAAGCATCGGGACGACGACTTCCGGCGTGGCTGGGACATCGCGATGGCGATCTTCCAGGACAAGTTGACCCAGGACGTCATGGACACCGCCCGCGAGTTGGGCCTCGGGCGCTGGAAGCAGGCCACCGACGAGGACGGCGAGCCCGTGCTGAACGACGACTTCGAGCCGGTTTTGGTCCTGGACGTATCGCACGTCGACGCCCGCATCCTCTCCAAGCTGATCGACAAGCGGGTGCCCAACGTGGACGGCCCCGCCCAGACCAACCTGCAGGTCAACACGACCGTCAACAACAGCCTCCCTACCAGGCCCAGGCTCGTGCAGCCACACAGGGCCGAACGGAGTTCGGTGGTCGCTTCGGAGGCCCAGGGTGGTCGACACGGCATCGAGGACGCTCAGGTCGTCCGGGGATCACCACAGGGGACCGGGGCACTTGAAACCATTCGGTTAGGGCGGAGCTTCACTGTCGATCCAACCCATCACACAATGGGACGAAACACCTAGCGCCAAGTGCAACACGACTACCTGTTGAGCGGCCGATTCTCGGGACATTTTTTTTGGACACCTTGAAAATGAACCGGACCCGACGGGGCTTCTAAGGGGCGTTGTTGCACATCACTGATGACAGAGGATTCACTTCGCGGATCCATGCGGTTACCAGGGCTGCATGAGCAAGCCACCTCCCGCTCGCTATCGCACGACGAACTGGACCAGCTACATACACCGCGTCACTGCGGAAGCGGGGGTCATTGCTGATCTGGGTCGACAAGGACATGACCTGGCGCGCGCCGCGTGACGGGCGCCCCGGGCGTCCGGCGGTGTTTTCCGATGCGGCCATACAATTCTGCCTGTCGATCAAGGTCCTGTTCAAGCTGCCGCTTCGCCAGACGGCTGAGATGGTGGCCGGCCTGCTGAAGATGGCGGGGCTGACCCCAAGAGGCGTTCGACAGGAGAATTGTTGCTCGCTTCCTTGGTCGTTTCTATAGACTTCCTGAGTTTCGATGGCCGTGTCCTTGTGAAACTGAGCAATGGCGAGGTCACAGTCTGGCCGCCGCAAGTTATCAGGACCAAGGAACCGCGCCGCATCCGGCTCAATCAGGAGGCGCGTGAGGCGATTACTGCCGAGGCGCTCAAGGTTTTCAGGGTCTTTGGGGGCGGCCCGATGTCTGATCGGTTCCAAAAGGTCGGCCAGCAAGGACGCTGGCCAGAGTGTGAAACCAAGATCCTCGACCGCCCGACAGAATTTGCGAGGCATCAGGCGGTGCAGTGATCGGCGGCGATCGGCGTTTGTGGCTTTCGGTTCACTGACCCGGTTACGGTCCTGCTTCGCTGGATGCCCTCCTACGTAATTCAAAAGGAAGTGTCGTCTACGAAGTCGACGTCAGGTGGAAATCGGAGATTTTCACGCGTTAGTTGGGACCCTATCAAGCAACCTGGAGAAAAGGCTTGATCAACAAGGTCGGGATGGGAACGCCAGAATTCTCCGACGAAGAGAAAGAGAACAAACGCATCGCCGAAAACAGCCCAATGCACCGAAGTAGAGCCATCAGGGCCAGGTTGACTTGCATACCTAAACTGATCGCGCACGCTGCTTTGCCCCATTGCAAGTGTACTTGCGTTGGGGAGCAGGTTAAAAAGAGAAACGCGCGAAAGTTGGTGATGCCCTGAGGGGCGGCATATCATGGCGGTGTCGAGACGCCGTCAATTC
>JAXMNQ010000092.1:0-14107 GCA_034670345.1 Paracoccaceae bacterium
CGCGCGACATCTACCACCCGAACGCCGGGCTGAAAGCTCTCCGCCACAATGCCCGCCTTCACATCATCCGGCCAGCGCCGATATCCACGCGTCCGCTGCACAACCTCGATGCAACCACCAAATCCGTACCCGCCGTCCGCCATCGTCATCTCCTTCTGAATGCTCAGAAGAAAACTCGCCCCTCGGGCAGCGCGCTGGAACCGCGAAAATCAATGGGGCCGAGGCGGCGCATACCACCATCCCGGCCCGCGGCTTCTGAAAATCCCGCATCACGAGGCCTGACAGAAGACCGCACTCGATCACACGCTCATAAGATCAAAAACTTCTTGCACGACGGGCGGCAACCACAGAAGTCTGACGCTTGCTACCTGTTTCCCCGGATTTCATCGAGGGCGTTCAGGGCGCGGCGCTCACGGGCGAGAATATCCTTGGCGGTCTTCGTCCAGGTGAAAGCTTTCGGCTTGGCGTTGTGCTGCAGCAGGTAGTCGTAGATTGCGGCTTCGAGATCGTCGACGCTTGAATAGCTGCCGCGGCGGATGCGCTTCGAGGTGATTTCGGCGAAGAACCGTTCGACCATGTTTAGCCATGATGCGCTGGTCGGCGTGAAATGAAGCTTGAACCGCGGGTGCTTTTCCAGCCAGGCCATCACCTCGGGCGTTTTGTGGGTAGCGTAGTTGTCGAGCACCAGATGCACGTCGCGCGACCCAGGCACGGCCCGGTCGATGCGGCGTAGGAACCGCAGGAACTCCCTGGCGCGATGGCGCGGCAGGCACTCCCCGATCACCATGCCGGATTTGACGTCGAGCGCGGCAAACAGCGTGGTCGTGCCGTGGCGCTTGTAATCGTGGGTCATGGTGGCGGCCGGCCCTTCTTCAGCGGCAGCCCCGGCTGCGTCCGGTCAAGCGCCTGGATCTGAGATTTTTCATCAACACACAGCACCACCGCCCGCTCCGGCGGATCGAGGTAGAGCCCGACAATGTCGGTGACCTTCTCTTCGAACAACGGGTCGTTCGAGACCTTGAAGGACTTTATCAGATGCGGCTTCAGACCCGCCTCGGCCCATATGCGGCCAACGCTCGACGGCGAGATGCCAACCGCTTCGGCCATCGAACTGCGGCTCCAATGAGTGGCGTTGGGCGGGCTTTCTTGCACCGTCTTTGCGATGACCTTCAGGCGCGTTTCCCGTGGCAGTGGCGGCACCCGCGACGGCCTGGTCTTGTCTCGCTTAAGACCCGCCACACCTTCGTCGAGATAGCGCGCCTGCCAGCGCCAGACGTTCGGCTTCGATGTCTTTGCGCGTCGCATGATCTCGAAGGTGCCGTGACCGTCCGCTGTCGCAAGAACAATCTCGGCCCGCCAGACCAACTTGCGCGGGGTGTTGCGGTCACCGGCCAACGCCAGGAGTTTGGAACGGTCGTCCGGGTTCAGATACAGGCAAATGTCATCGCGTCTCATGCCCCGACAATGACACACCCGAACTCACGTGGGAATCTTCCGTCAGGTGGCAAACACTAGCCTTGGTTCTTTTCTGGCGCCGCACGCCTCCATCGCTACCGTGCAGGACGGCAGTCCGGCCAAGACTTCGAGCACCTGACCGCGCCGCAGCTTGCGCCGCAGCATAGCCCGCCCGGACGAATCCGCCCTGTGCAGCTGGAATAAATTCTTCGCCAGATCGAGCCCGACTGTGATAATCTCCGACGTGACCGCTCCCTCCTGTGGATCGTCGCTGACCCACAATGGCACACAAGATGCCGTCGGGGGGCGGTCACACCATCAGAGCCACGGCGTAGCCAAAAGGCTTGATCGGTGCGCGAAGCCACGTAAATGTGCCGGAGAAGGAATTCCACTTGGAGAATGTCCGTTTATAATAAATAGGGTGAAAAAGATGGAAAGTATTGGAAATAAAGAAAGACTGGATCATCTTCGAACCAAGATGGAGGAGCTTGAACAGCAGTATGAAGCCAATGGCATTATTAATTGGCCAACCTTCGTCGCAGGTGGGCCCGAAACAGAACGCATGGTCGTTGAAGTTCGGCAGAAAGACTTTGAAAAGGGTACACTGCGGGTAACACGCGCCTGCTGTGTTCGGTTTGTAGAAGACGTCAGCTTTAATCCGAATCGTCCGGGCATGCTGAAGGATTTCGACGGAAACGACAGCGCAATCGATCCGGCCCGTAAGATCGACTGGTTCCCCGACATGGATGACCCGGAGCAAGTGGAATTGTATGGTGGTCCCGACAGTGAAACAGGCAGTGCCTATCAATTGGGGTTCTTTGCCGCCATTACCATTGAGAACGGCAGCGGAACCATCATTGACCTCAATAATTACACGCTCGAAATGCACCCAGAATTCGCATTGCAACAACGGTTTCATGCGTTGATAGAACTCGCCGACCAGCCGTTTGTCTTTCGTCAGGGGCCATCGAAATCGGCCCGAGGGTTCGGACGAAACCTGCGGCCTACCAACCGACTGATGATCAGGAATGGCACTTTGGGGCGCAGTTCACATCACGGCATACATGGCAATAACCCCCGCAATGTTGTGTTGGCTGATCTGACAATGCGAGATTACGAAGTGGCCGGCATTTCAATCAACGGCCCACGAAATCTTCTTATTGAGGATTGTATTCTGGAAGGTACACGAACGGATATACCCGTGCTCGGCACATATAGTGCGGGTCGCTTTGCCCTTCTGGCCACAAAGCGGCTGTCAGACTACACCAAAGACCTGCCAACAGAAGTTCTTCAGCGATTGGAAACAGCGCAATCACGACTTGAGCGCGCACTGAACGATGTTTTTGATACAACCATCTTTGGTAAAAGCCTCAGCAAACCAGAACACAAAGAGGCATCCGTTTTCCTGAATTCGACCGGGCTTTCTGATGGCAATGCCTATGGCATCGCCATTCATGCACGGGGCGTGCTTGTCGGTCCCTTTGTCTGTCGCGGCGTATCGCTGGCGTGTGACGTACACCAACACAAATCGAACGACTGCTGTACCGTATCAATCAAACATACGAGCATCGCTGACACCAGAGCGCAAGTGCGTGAGGTTGTGGCATTGGCCCCGGTCAAGGCCGAAGATGCGCCTAAATCCGGACCGGTTGCCGATGCGGGCGGTGCAGTGTTCCAGTTTTTCTCGGACGGCGAACAGCCCGGTAATTGGAATGATGCAGGACATGCGGTACTGACCTGTTTGGGTGCCATACAGGTTGCCATTTCCGAAGCGGTCGCGGCGCTGCCAGTCGATAATCGACCACCCTTCCCGCGCAGCTCCCTGCCGGATTCAATACAGAAATGGTGTGGGGATTCGACTCTCAAGCTGAGACAATCCGGCGATGTGCCGCGCTTCTGGCAACTTGACGATCTGGCGAACACAAAATTTGAAATCCGGTGTAACGGCGACACAATGCATCACGTTAACAAAGGAGTGATCGGGCTGTTTATTCAGGCTGTGAGCGATCTGGAGATTGATGATGTAAGCGTGATATCAACTTCCAACGCCGGCGCGCCGGGGTCAGACAAGTCAGGCCCCTATCGTTCGGCAAGCGATGGCGGGCACGCTGATCAGGCCATGCATCTGGGTTACACAGGTGCAGATGCACGCGGTGCTTATATTGGAGCCTGCACCGATGCCGACATTTCTCGGTTACGGTCCTGGGGCGTCACCTCGTCGAATGGCGACGCGACCGGGATTGAAATATCTGGCGGATCTGAAGCGGTGATGACCAGAGATTGTTCGTCGGGAAATGTCTTTGCCGGAACCGAGTTGGCCGAAAGCCCCGTGACCAGCCTGCCAAACGGCCCCGCAATAGCATGTGGTCTGAGAGTTGCGCGCGAGACATCGCGGGTTGCATTGCTTGGCTACAGGCCAGTCGGTGACGTCAAGCATCCTGGTCCTTATCCGGTGCACGAACTAGAGATATGTTCTGTGGACGTGACTATGAACCCATAGGGACTGATGGTGTGACCGCCCCCCGACGGCATCTTGTGTGCCAATGTGGGTCAGTGACGAACCACAGGAGGGAGCGGTCATGTCGGAGATTATCACGGTCGGGCTCGATCTGGCGAAGAATGAATTTCAGCTGCACGAGGCGGATTCGCCCGGGCGGGCTATGCTGCGGCGCAAGCTGCGGCGCGGTCAGGTGCTCGAAGTCTTGGCCGGACTGCCGTCCTGCACGGTAGCGATGGAGGCGTGCGGCGGCGCGCATTATTGGGGCCGGGAGATCGGCAAGCTGGGGCATGAGGTCCGGCTGATCCCGTCGGCCTAAGTCAAGCCGTTCGTGCGACGGCAGAAGAACTATGCCGCGGATGCGGAGGCGATCTGCGAAGCGGCACAGCGGCCGAACATGCGCTTTGTGCCGGTGAAGAGCGAAGAGAAGCAGGGTGCGGCGGCGGTGTTCCGGGTGCGCGAGTTGCCAATTCGGCGGCGCACGCAGACGATCAACGCGTTGCGGGGGCACCTGACCGAGTTCGGGGAGATCGCCCCTCAGGGGGCGTGGAACGCGCGGCGCTTGGCCGAGCTGGTCGAAGCGGAGGATGACGCGCTTCCGGAGACGGCACGCGCGACGTTGCAGGTCCTGGTGGACGGCCTTCGCCATCTCGACGAGCGGATCGCCGGACTCGACGCCGAGATCGCCCGCCGGGCGCGGGAGGACGAGATGGCGCGACGCCTGATGACGGTCCCCGGCATCGGCCCGCTGATCGCCACCGCGCTGGCGACGCTCGCTCCGCCGCCGGAGCACTTCCGGCGTGCCCGCGACTTTGCCGCGTGGCTCGGGCTGATACCGAGACAGCACTCGACCGGGGGCAAACAGCGGCTCGGCGCGACGACCAGGATGGGCGAGCGCTCGCTTAGGCGGCTGCTGATCCTGGGCGCCAACAGCGTCGCCATCAAACGGCGCACGAACCCGATGGCGCAGCCGGGGACCTGGCTCGGTGGGCTGCTCGCCCTCAAGCCGGGAATGCTGGTGCGGGTGGCACTAGCGAACAAGATGGCGCGGATCGTCTGGGCCCTGATGGCCCGGGGCGGCGTCTACAAGGCTCCGGTCGCGGCGGCATAGACCGTCGTCGATTGTAAATGCTGGATCAAAAATCCCCAAAAGTGCTGGCGCAAGATTCCCCACCTTTCGGGTTCGGCGATCAGCCGTTCATGGGATTGGCGCCTCCATTCTTGGGCGGTCGGCCTCGCCGCTTTTGGGGCGGTGGAGGGCTGATGCTGGCGTGCGACCGGGTGTGTTCCGGCATCAGGTCGGTGTGGCCGCGTAGTCGATAGCTGGCGCCTTCGATCTGCACGACGACGGCGTGATGGAGCAGTCGATCCAGAAGCGCTTTCGCCACGACGGGGTCGCCGAAGACCTCACCCCATTCTGCGAAGCCGCGGTTCGAGGTCAGGATCATCGCGCCTTTTTCGTAGCGCGCGTTGACGAGTTGGAAGAACAGGTTGGCTCCGCCACTGGTGATCGGCAGATATCCGATTTCGTCGACGATCAGCAGCGAAGCCCGTGCGTGGAAGCGGATCTTCTCCGCCAGACGTCCCTCTCGTTCAGCCTGCGCCAGACCATCGATGAGCTCGGCCAGAGTGCAACGGTAGACGCTTCGGCCTGCCGTCAAGGTGGTCAGCGCCATGCTCACCAAGGGCTTCCTCGAAGAGGTCGACGCCGACATGCGCAAGGACGAACCCGTCTGGCGCGAGACCGGCGACGGCCACGGCGTGACGCTGGTCGCTACCGACGCAGGGCTCGCCGCCATCGGCATTGAGACTGGCAGCGCGGAAACCAAACCGACCGAGGATGCAGCACCCAAGACGCGCACCCCACGCGAGGGCACCAAGCAGGCAACGCTCATCGCCATGCTGCGCGCGCCAGAGGGCGCGACCATTGCGGAAATCATGGCTACAACCGGATGGCAGTCACACACTGTGCGTAGCTCGATCTCCGGCGCGCTCAAGAAAAGGCTCGGGCTCGAGGTGACCTCGGAGAGGGTCGATTCACGCGGAAGGGTTTATCGGCTGCCCGCCTCTTGAGGCGATTGCACCACTTATAACGGGCATCGCCGCCCCGCATAGTCGGCGAAAAACTTTCTTTCCCCGGTACGCCATCGGAACTAAGAGAAATTTTAAGGCGTCCAATCAAAGGATAAGGGAAGTGAGTGATTTAAAACCCAAAATTCAAGTAGGCCAGTATTGCTGCCTGATCGGGCAGAAGGTGCTTCCCAGACGTCCAAGTTCAATAGACGAACTTGAAATTCAGTCAGAAGACGGCGGAAGAAAGCGGATGCTTTTCGCGCCGCTCGGAAACTCGCCGGTTTCCCCGAGGTTGGCCGTTGTGGGGATTACTCCCGGAGGCCAAGTTGAGCGATTTCGGCGTCTCCTCGGAACCCATGATGTTACCACATCCGCCCGTCTTGCGGCTTTCAGCGGTGCGGAGACAGAGATCAGACAGCTTTTGGAAGCGCATGGATTCTTGCGTTCGCTCGGAATTTCATACTCAGTCAGCATAAATGATTGCCCTGAAATATTTACGACTTCTCTCGTCAAATGCTGCATGACGGTGAACGGTAGCTACAAGTACAAGGCGCCGGATATCGACGCATCGCCGATGGCGACCAGATGCATTACCAAACGCTTCATCACCGACATCGAGCGCTACAACACGTTGTCACACATAGCTATCGGCGGTGTCAGCAAAGCGTGTTGGTTCGCACTTTGTTCTGATCTGTCAGTGAGGTATGCTGAGGCTTCCTAAGCTCCAGGAGACCCGCCATGCCTCGCTTCGATCCGGCTGAATTCGGCCGCCTGCTTGCCCGCCTGACCCCGCAGGAGCTGCGCCAGGCCGAAGGGCTCGTTGCAGATGCGCGCCAGCGTGCCGAGGCGGTCCTGGAGATCGACGCGCGGGCCGATGCTGGCGGCCCGGCGGCGTCCTGCCCACGCTGTGGGGGTGACGCGCGCACCCGGTGGGGTCGGACCAGAACAGGCGCACAGCGATGGAACTGCTCGGGGTGCGGAGTGACGTGGTCAGGTCGCAGCGGCACGCCGCTGGCCCGGGTTCACCGCCCCGATCTGGTGGTCGCGCTGGCGCGTGACATGATCGAGGCACCGCAGCCGATGTCCTGCCGCCGCGGGGCCGAGGTGCTGGGTGCGTCGCGTCACAGCATCTGGCGCTGGCGGATGGCGATCATCGGCGCTCTGAAGCCGGAGCCCGACGCCACTCTTGCTGGCATCGTCGAAGCCGACGAAGCCCACCAACGCGAGAGCCGAAAGGGGTCGAGGGAGTGGGTCAGGCACCGGCGTGACCCCGTGAACCACCCGGTGCCGCCGCGCCTGAGGTGGCGAGCCTATCGGCGTAGGGGCGATTCGGCGATAGCGCCTCCGGGGGGCTGGCGGGCCTGGGAGAAGAAGCTCCTTGCGGCAACCGACCGCGCAGGCCACCGGGCGTTCGAAGCCATTGCCGACGCGGGCCAGGCGGCGATCTCCGGTGCCCTGTTGCCCGTGATGGCGCGCGATGCGGTGCTCTGCACCGACGGTTTTGTCACCTACGAACGGATCGCGAAGGACGAGCGTATCCCGCACTTCGCGCTCAACGCCGGGCGGCGGACGAAGCGCACCCCGCGGAGCCACCACATCAACACCGTGAATGCCCTGATCAGCCGTTTCCGTGCCTTCATGCAGCCCTTCTGTGGGCCAGCGTCAAAGAACCTTGCAGCCTACGGCCGATGGCATGCCGCTCGGAACAACGCGGACCGCTCCTACCTTCATGCGCTCAGGCTGCTGCTCGCTTCAGGCCCTCGCGCCAACACGGTTTGCTGACACCGCCTAGCTATCTTTGGTGCGCCTGGCTGGGACGCTCTGACGACAATCCGCGTCGAAGGGAGAAGTGTTCTCGAACGTCTGAAAGAGCGCGGTCTGACGGTGCTCAACTTCCCGCACTTGCACAAAACTATCAGCAACGGGCCATTTTCAGGCTCGAACCCCATCAAGATGAAGCCTTTCTTCAGCGCAAGGCCAAATATCGACCATACTATCCCGCCGCCGCAGCAATGAGATCGGTAATCCTAAGTGAGGTGGACCGGCTTCATTAATCGCTACCTCCGGGCGATTGCCTCGAAGAGTCGCCGCAAGGCAAAGCTGCGGCCGATCGATATCACTGTGAAGATCGCTCCCATTTTCAGGTTCTGCGCCAGCGTCGTGTGCAGCCCGAAGATCGGGAAGATCAGGATTTGTGTAGCGACGGCGACGCCGTAGCCGACGATCACGTTAGCGACGGACTCGACGAGCGACATGCCGCGCGATTGGCGGGGATTCGCAGGCATTGCGTCTTGGACAGAAGTTCTTAAATCTGAGGCCACAGTAGTAGAAGTTCTGATCATGATCGATGCCCCTGAAATAATTGACGATCTCCGCCACGCCTCACCGATGGCTGTGACTGGAAATGGCTGGGCGCTCATTTCCGATTGCGTGATGGGCGGGGTTTCGGCCGGAACAATGCGACGCGAAATAGTCGATGGCCGCGAGGCGATCCGCATGCAAGGCGGTGTCAGACTTGAGAATAACGGTGGCTTTCTCCAGGTCGCACTGGATCTTGGTGATGCAGGCGGTGAAGTCGACGCGCAAAACTGGACCGGGATCAAGTTGGACGCTTTCGGGAACGACCAAGTCTACAACTTGCATTTACGCACTTCCGACATCCGTCGCCCCTGGGAATCTTACCGCCAGAGTTTCTGCGCTCCGTCCCGCTGGACGACTATCAATCTTCCGTTCTCCGAATTTGTGCCGCATCGAACTGAACGCCCGCTCAACACCGCCCGGCTTCGCCGAATTGGTCTGGTCGCGATTGGCAGAGAATTCGAGGCCGACGTATCAATTGCCGACATCCGCTTCTATGCCGCTGCCGGAGTAGAGGAGCCAGCATCGTCACTGCCCTGAACCGGTCCGTCTCGTTCTTGGCGTGCATCGGCAAAAGTTCGGGCCTGCCCTTCGAGAAAGGCATCCTTGCCAGCAAACTGCTGCCATCGCTCCACGGCGACATCGACGTAAGCCGGATTGAGTTCGATCCCGTAGCAGACCCGGCCCGTTGTCTCAGCCGCGATCAGCGTGGTGCCTGACCCCATGAAGGGCTCGTAGACAGCCTGTCCGGGGCTGGAATTGTTCAGGATTGGCCGACGCATGCATTCGACGGGCTTTTGGGTCCCGTGAACGGTTTCCGCATCCTGATCCTTGTTCGCGATCTGCAAGAGCGTCGTCTGCTTGCGGTCACCCGCCCAATGGCCCTTGCCGGATTTCTTCACGGCATAGAGGCAGGGCTCGTGCTGCCAGTGATAATCGCCGCGGCTTAGCACCAGACGGTCTTTCGCCCAGATGATCTGCGATCGGATATTGAAGCCGGAGGCCTCAAGGCTGTCGGCGACAGTGCTTGCATGCAGCGCGCCGTGCCAGACATATGCCACATCTCCCGGAAATAGTGCCCAGGCCTCGCGCCAGTCAGCGCGGTCGTCATTCAGCACCTTGCCGGTGCGCTTGGTCGCGGCAGCCCCTGCCTTGTTACGCCAGCCGGGATCGTATTCGACGCCATAGGGCGGATCGGTCACCATGAGGAGTGGCTTCGCATCACCGAGCAGGCGCTCGACATCGGTGGCCACTGTCGCATCACCGCAGAGCAGTCGGTGCTTGCCAAGCACCCAAAGATCGCCTGGTCGGCTGATCGGGGTTTCGGGAGCCTCTGGAACATCGTCCTCGCCCTCTCGGGAAGCAGTCCCAGGATCGACATCTCCGGCCAACAACGCCTCGAGTTCAGCGTCCTCGAAACCAATCAGCCCGAGATCAAAATCCTCGGCCAGCAGATCGTTCAGTTCCGCCGAGAGCAGCGCCTCATCCCACGTACCGAGTTCCGTCAGCTTGTTGTCAGCGATACGATAGGCCCGACGCTGCGCCTCGGTCAGATGCCCGAGCACAATCACCGGGGCATCGGTCAGCCCGAGTTGCGTGGCGGCCAGCACCCGGCCATGGCCCGCGATCAACTCCCCGTCCTCCGCGACCAGGCACGGAACCGTCCAACCAAACTCCGCCATGCTGGCGGCGATCTTCGCGACCTGATCCGCGCCGTGCGCCTTTGCGTTTTTCGCGTAGGGCTGGAGCCTGGCCAGCGGCCAGGTCTCAATCTTATCCGGGGCAAAGCTGAACGTCATGATGTCGATTCGCCTCAATAGGGTGGACCCCTGGACTCCGGACACCCGCAGCCAGCCTGGACTCCGCAAAGGGTCCAGCGGCCGCCGGACGCGTCCGGTTCCTAAGGTTTGTTTTGTTTAGGTTTTCAACAGGTCGCGGGTGGATGCCCGCCGGGGTGGCTTCCCAAAAAATCGGCCCTATCGCTGGCGATATTGCGCGCTTCGCCCGCCAGCATACGAAAGTGGAGCAGAAGGAACCAAAAATTCAGTGGGTTAGCGGATTGGACCCCGGCTGGATCCCTTTCTGGACCCCGGGGTCCAGCGGCGCGGGCCGTCCCGCGCGCGCAACTCCCGAGTATATCCCTTTTCTAACCCCCAGCCGGGCTTTCTGTCTCATCGAAAACTGTCCGGCGGACACTTTCCTAGTGGCTGCGGGCGCTTACGCGCCAGCGGCCAGTTCGATCACGCGGCGCTTCGACATGTTGCGGTTGAACCGTCGCCTATTGAGGGTCAGCGCGATGACGGAAATTCCGAATTGCCAGTGCTGGTGGGCGGCAGAGCGCTGCAAACCGACCGCCCAGCAGATCTCCTTCCAGCGTTCGCCGTGCGCCTTCATCCAGACGATCTTGCCGTCGATGGGCTCGAGGCAGGCGGTCCAGGTCAGCGTCTCCTCCATCCGGCTGATCGCCTGCGGCGAGGGCAACACGCGCATGGGCTTCGGCTCCTGGCCCACCTTCGTGTCCGTCACGCAGTCCTTCAACACCACGACGTCCATGGGACGGCTGACGCTGAACATCCTGCTCAGCTTTGCCCAGTTCGAGCGCGAGGTCATCGGCGAGCGGATCCGCGACAAGGTCGCTGCGTCGCGCAAGAAGGGCATCTGGATGGGTGGACCGGTGCCGCTGGGTTACAACGTGAAGGACCGCAAGCTGATCGTGGACCCAGACGAGGCCGAGACGGTGCGGACGATCTTCACACTCTACGCCCGACCAAGCTCCACGGCGGAGGTGATCCGCGAGTTGGACGCGCGTGCGATCCTGACCAAGACCGGCAGGCCATACGACAAGACCTCGCTCCTCAAAACCCTGCACAACAAGGTCTATCGCGGCCTCGCTGTGCATAAGGGCAACGCCTATCCCGGCGAGCACGATGCGATCATCGACGAGACGCTGTGGGATGAAGTTCATCATGTAATAGCGAACAACCGCGTCAAACGGGTTGCCGTTGCCAAGGAACCCTCACCGGCGCTGCTGCGCGGGCTGATCTTCACCGAGACCGGCGTGGCGATGACACCCCATCACACCAAGAAGGGCACGCGGCGCTATCGCTACTATGTCTCGATGGACGCGATCAAGAAACGGCCCAAGGCCGAGATCCGCGGCCCGCAGCGGCTGCCGGGTGGCATGGTCGAGGATGCCGTGGTCGGCGAAATCCGCCGCCTGCTGCGGACGCCGGAGGTTTCCGCGCGGGTTTCGCGGACCCTGCGCAAGGATCGGCCAGACCTTGGCGAGGCGGACATCAGCGCCTCGCTCACCCAGTTCGACGACATGTGGAAGGCGCTGATCCCGGCCGAGCAGGCGCGCGTGGTCAGGCTTCTGGTGGCGCGGGTCACCGCCAGCGATGCCGGACTGGCGGTCGACCTCCGCCACGAGGGTTTAGGCGCGATTGCCGCTCTGATGGCCCCGGCCAAGCCGGAGGTGGCGTGATGGCAGAGCCGGAAACCCTCCGCGTCCATATCCCGCTCACCCTGCGCAATCGCGGCGGTCGCCCCCGCATCCTGCCGCCCAAGGAAATCGAAGTGGCCATGGACCGGGGCCAAGACGCCCGCCTGCTGCGTGCCATTGGCCGAGCGTGGGATTGGCGGCGCAAGCTGGAGGGCGGCGACTTCACCACCATCGCAGACCTCGCCAGAGAGGAAGGCATCTCCGACCGCTACGTCAGCCGCGTGATCCGGCTGGCATGGCTATCGCCATCGGTGCTGGAGCGGCTGGTCCTGCGGCGCGAGCCCACGGTGCTGTCGATCTTCGACCTCTGCGGCATTGCGGAAATGCCGTGGGCCGAGCAACCGGGTCGGGTGTTTGATTGAGGGTCAGTGAAAGCTGGCCTGAAAGCTCGTGGCGGTCAGCGACACGTGGGCGTCCAGCGGCGGGCGCAGTTCGAACGCCTTCGGCTCCCGTGCAAAGTGATAGAGCCGCATGAGGCACCAGTCCGCCCGCCGTTCGTCGGCAACAGCCAGCTCGTTCCGCGAAATATGGAATGGTGTGCGTTCCCAGCCGTTGGTCGTCTTCACTTCGATCAGACGGGGCCGACCATCCGGCGCATAACTGGCGATATCATACCCCGCGCCATCACCATCCTCCTCCGAGACCCATCGCACCTTTGACGCAAGATCAGAGCGCCCGGAGCCAGCCAACACCGCTTTCTCATGCGCCAGCGCGCGCTCCTCTCCCGCCCGGCCAAGCGCGCGGTTGCGTTCGTCCCGCTGCGCCCCCAACTTCGACAGTTCGGAGGCTGATTTGAACGGCTTGCGTGTTCCGGATCATTGTTTTTCAACGAGTTGGTGCGAGAGTGCATGCCGGATTCGGTGACTCGTGTCATCACACGCTTTAGTCATTTCTCGTATTGAAGGAAAGAATTTCGTCGTGGTATCGTCGCCACAGAGTGTACACACGCATCTCCAAGACCGGAGGCCGCCAGTACCTGCAACTGGTCGAGTCCTTTCGAAACGACAGCGGCAAGGTCCGTACACGCGTCGTGGCCAACCTTGGGCGCCTCGACCAGATCACGCCGGCGCAGCTGGATCCGCTGATCAACGGGCTCAACCGGGCCGTCGGGCGGGCCGAGAATACGGCATCCGCAGTCATTCAGGAGCCTGGGCTCAGCTTCGGAGATGTCTTCGCGCTCCATGAACTCTGGCGGGACCTCGGGGTCGATACGGCCCTGAATCGTGCGATGCGGTCGTCGCGCCGGGACATCGACGCCGAGGCGTTGATCCGCGCGATGGTCTTCAACCGCCTGTGCGATCCCACGAGCAAACTCGGCTGCCTGCGCTGGCTGGACACGGTCGCGATCCCGGCCATGCCCGAGACCGTCACGCACCAGCATCTTCTGCGTGCCATGGATGCGCTGATGGATCACGCCGAAGCCGTCGAGGGGGCCTTGGCGCGCCAGATACGCCCGCTGGTCGATCGCGATCTGGCCATCGTCTTCTATGACCTCACCACCGTGCGCATTCATGGTGAGGGCGCGGTCGCGGACGACATCCGCGCCTTCGGCATGAACAAGGAGATGGGCGGCATCGCCCGGCAGTTCGTTCTCGGCGTCGTGCAGACCGCCGAGGGGCTACCGCTCATGCACACCGTCCACCCCGGCAACGTCGCCGAGACGAAGACCCTGCAGGGCATGCTGCAGACGGTGCTGCAGCGCTTCCCCATCCAGCGCGTCATCCTGGTGGCAGACCGCGGCCTGCTGAGCCTGGACAACATCGACGAGTTGACCGCCCTGGCCGACAAGGGCGGCCGCCGGCTGGAGTTCATTCTGGCCGTGCCCGCCCGGCGCTATTCCGAGCTGGTCGAAACCTTCCGGGACCTGATCTTCGACGGCGCCGGCCTGGCGGAAGCCACCTTCGCCGGCCATCGCCTGATCGTCGCCCATGATCCCCTGCGCGCGGCCGAGCAGGGCGACCGGCGCCGCGCGCGCATCGCAGACCTCGAGGCCATGGCCGAGAAAATGGTGGGCAAGCTCGATGCGCAGGACGGCGGGCAGACGGCTAAGGGGCGGCGAGCCTCCGACCGCGGCGCCTACAGCCGGTTTACCCGCGCCGTCGCGGAGGCCGAGATGACGCGCTTCATCAAGGCTGACCTCAACGCCGACCGCTTCAGCTGGTCGGTCGATGATGATGCCGTCGCAAAGGCGGAACTCTTCGACGGCAAGCTCGCGCTGATCA
>JAXMNQ010000093.1:0-14092 GCA_034670345.1 Paracoccaceae bacterium
TTCGGCAAACTGAAGGAAAACAGAGGGATAGCGATGCGTTCTTGTAAAACAGACCTGAGCTTCAAGGCATTCATCTCGTTGGCTGCTACAATCATTCACCTCAAATGAACGTCAACAGCCCCTAGGCAGCCGACTCATAAAACTCGATCCACAGGCGCACCGAGGCCAGTTTGATCATTGCAAGAAAGTTGCGTGACGTTTTCTCATACCGCGTAGCGATGCGGCGGAAAGAGGCTTTCAGGCGACCGAAGAAGCGCTCTATTTTGTTGCGCTCCTTATAGATTTCCGTGTCGAAATCCTTAGGCAATTTGCGGTTCGATTTGGATGGGATGACGTCGATTGCACCTTGTTCCCAGATCATTTCACGGATCCAGTCGGCGTCATAGGCTTTGTCCGCCAGCACGTATTGACCGGGTTGCAGAGCATCCAGAAGGTGCTTGCATGGGGGCGCGTCATGAGCCTGCCCAGGCGTCAGCTCAAACCGGATCGGCAGGCCGTCCTGAGTGGTAAGTGCATGAATTTTCGTGCCTAACCCGCCGCGTGAGCGCCCGAGGCAACGACGCGGGTCGTTTTTTTGAGAGTTGTGGCAGAATGGTGCGCTCGCACGGATGTCCCATCCACCATGACCATATCGACGTTGTGGGCGTCGGCCACCGCCTCCATGATCCGATCCCAGTGGCCAGCATAGCTCCAACGATTGAAGCGGTTGTAGATCGTGGTCGGCGGGCCATATTGCTCGGGCAGATCGGCCCAAGGGATGCCCGTGCGTAGGACGTAAAAGATGCCGTTGATCACGCGGCGATCATCAACACGCTTCACGCCGCGTGACTTGTTGGGAAGCACCTGCTTGATGAACTCCCACTCTAAATCGCTCATATCCGACCGCGCCATCTTTCTGCTCCCGCATTTTGTTTGCGAGAAATGAATCACAAGCTTATGCGAAAAAACAGAAATTAATGGGTGTGCTGCCTAAAGCGTGTGATGACACGAGTCACCGAATCCGGCATGCACTCTCGCACCAACTCGTTGAAAAACAATGATCCGGAACACGCAAGCCGCTCAAATCAGCCTCCGAACTGTCGAAGTTGGGAGACGAGGATATCAGGTACTGGTCAATTTTGCGATGTAGTTTTCATACCCAACCATCGCCTCTCGCATTTCCTCGGCATAGGTATGCTGATTGTAGATAGCTGCCACGCCACTGATTGAGCCGGTGACATGGTTCAACAGCTTTTCGGTAACGTGGATGGGCGTGCCGATTTTTGCATGAACTGTGGCGAAGGTCCGCCGCAGATCATGAAGTGTATAGGACTGCACGCCTTCCAGCCCTTCGTCAAACCGAGCCTTATGCCAAGCCCAACCGCTGAAAGTCTTTTCGTTGTTAGTCGCAGCCGGAAACAGCAGGTCTCCGGTGTCCGGCAGCCGCTCGATGACGCTTTGAGCCAAACTGGGCAACGGAATGCGATGCTCACGCTTGTTTTTCACAAACCCAGCCGGAAATCGCACACCGTCATCCTCTATCCACGAGCGGCGCAGCGAGCCAATTTCCACGCGCCGCTGCCCGGTGAGAACCAGTAGCTGGATGATGGGGCCAAACGGAAACGGAGTTTCATTTGCTCGATGCCATACAGCCCGAAGTTCCCGCTCGCTAAGGAACCGGTCACGGGCTTTGGTCTCATGTTTGATCGATGGCACCACAGATTGCTCCACCAGCCCATGTCGGACACACCAGTTCATCATTGTTCTGATCGCGACATATGCGTGTGATTGTTCTGAAGGCGTCTGAGCCAGCCCAGACACGACCTCCATGACTTGCTGGCGGCTGATGTCGCCAATTTCACCTCTGAACCGAAAATGTTTATCCAGATGGCGTTTGTAATCTGCAACTGTGCGCGGCTTGTTTCGGCTTTCACAGTCTTTCAGAAACCTTTGCTTGGCCTCATCGAACGATATGGTCTGATCCCTCGTCAAGGAGCCCCCGGCTTCCCTCAACACGAAGAACCGTTTAGCTAGCGCGCGGGCTTCCGCCAATGAAAGGTCGGGGTACCTACCCAGCGTCTTTAATTTTCGCTGCGCTCCGTACATGACGACAAACGACTTGCGCTTGGCGGAGCAACGGAGGCCGAACCCCGGTGTCGACTCATCCCAGTGGGTCACCTGACCCTGGAGCGGGTGCGATAGCTTCTTGATGGCCATGTCGGTCAGGCGCAGCTTCATTTCAGTCTCTTTTTAGTCTCATAAATCGCAGGCGTTTGAGCCTTCATCTATGTTCCAGCATGAGCATGCCGAACTGCATTTTTCAATAAAATTAATGCATTGTGCCCCAGGATGTTCAACAATGAATCATCTACGCAGCGGATTGCAAATCCGTGTACACCGGTTCGATTCCGGTACTCGCCTCCAACTTTTTCAATGACTTGCGTCATGTCGTGTCTCCACTGGCTCGTTTTTTGAAACAGTCGTTGAAACATTCACGTTTCCTTCCTGTTCTGTTCAAAGCGGTTTCTGGCGTCTTGCGCCCATATAGCGAGTTCCCTTTGCCTGATCTGACCTCCGTATTTTTTGAGCATCTCGACGCCGGAATGGCCGGTGACGGCTTTCACCATCTCGTCGTCGCATCCGGCCAAAGCAACCCGCCATTAACTTGAGACATATCCGGCAGCCTTGAAGTAGTTCCAGCACTCATCTGGAGAATAGAGGTCGCAGACCTGTGCGATCGCCTCGAACATGTCGGTGAATGTGCGCGCGCCGATCCGCCTGAGGTGGGCTTTGAGCTTGGAGAAGGCCATTTCCATGGGGTTCAGGTCGGGGCTGTAGGGCGGCAGAAACAGGAACCGGCATCCTGCGTCCCGCATCGCCTTGGCCGCCGTGGTGTTCTTGTGGGTGGCAAGGTTGTCCGGAATGACCACGGTGCCGGGAGCCAGCTCCGGGACCAGTACCTTCTCGACGTAGGCAGCGAATGCCGGGCCGTCCATTGCCCCCTTGATCACCCAGGGCGCGATCATGGCATCGGCGGTGAGCCCCGCGATGAAGGTCTGCGTTCCCCATGATCCGAAGGGTGCATCCATCTCCAAACGATCCCCGCGCGGTGCCCATCCGCGCAGTCGGGTCAGGTTTGTCTTCACCGAAGTTTCGTCCAATGCCTGGCAGTCGCTGCTTGCAGCGATGAGAAGGAATGAAGACAACGCGCTCAGGCTGCGCCGACACCGCCGGGATACGGTGCCTGAACCAGTCTTCGCGCTGCCGCCTTACCTTGGTTCGACGGCGCTCGGTGGCAACCAACGACTTTTCTTGTGTGAGTGGCCGAGCTTGCGAAGGAACTTCCCGATCGCGTTCGGATGTGCACGCACGCCGGTCGCGTCATGCAAGGCTGACGCCAGTTCCGGCATCGTGATGTCGCCGGGGATCTGGAAATCCACGATCTGCCGCTGACCATCCTCAAGAAGCTTGTAGGAACAGGCCCAGCCAGAGGCGAGGATATAGGCGGCCTGATCCGATTGCCCCTGATGGACAAGATCGCGCCCCGCCACGAAAGTACGGCGGCGCTTGTGCAAGGATGCAAGCACCGACAATTCGGCGTCTGACAGGGCGACGAATGCGCCAAGCTTGCGGACAAGCGCAGTGTTTTCGATCATTTGTCCCTCTTCGGCACTCGGCGAAGTCCTAGCAAAAGAAATCGCACCCAGGACTGATGTCGATCAGCACATCATAGCAGATTCCTTGCAAGTCTGCTCCGTGCGCAGCAGGCGCACCCCCGCGTCGCACTCGCCGGAAAGGTCAATACTCCATGACGGACGACCAAATGCATTCAGGAATGGCCGCGCTTACCATCTGCGAAGCCCTGCTTCTTGCGCTGAATGACGCGCATATTTTGCCCGAGAAAGAAATCATGGGTGTTCTCACGGATGCAGCTGCAACCCATGATAACACCGTCGGGTCCGAGGCCGATGCCGTAAAACACCGCGCCGCTGCAGCACTGATCCGTCGGATCATCGCCGGCGGGAATTCAGTCCGCAGACTGTGACTTAGAAATGAGATCTGAGGTTGGACACAGTTTTCCAGCCAAGTTTGCAAATTGCTGAAATGCTAACATCAATCAGCGTTCCGGAGGGACGCGGGGCGTAGAGGTGATCCAGCGGTACCAGCACAGGTACGCCGCGCAGACTGGTGCGCAAGTCCCTTCCACGCTGGACACCTGATTAACCGATGCAAGGACACGCACGATGCCTCGCTCTCGTCCTACCACCACTCCGGTGCAGGCTTTCCTTGTCATGCTCAGCAAACCGGAACGCCGCGTCACGGATGTGCCGGGTTCAAGCCCTGTCGGAGGATAACTTGGCTGGTCCAGCACCCGGAACCATAGTCCTGCGGGACGATGTGACTTTGGCAAGCCTTGCCTCGACGCGGGCAACCCTTGGGTGCGAGGGAGAAATCAAGGCGCTGGATCTGTCGGGCGTCGGCGTGCTCGATACGGCGGGTGCCTGGCTGCTTGCCTCATGCCGCAATGCCGCGGCGCTCAGGGGCGAGACGGTTGCCGTCATCGGTGCCAGTCCAGCACAGACCCTGCTGCTTGAGACGGTGACATACGCTATGGCGGACACTGCTCAAATCCAGCAACCGCGCGGCCTACATCATGAAATGGGAGATGGTCTGGTCGGACTGGGCGAAGCCGTCAGCAAAAAGGCCTCGGTCATGGCTGAAAGCCTTGGGTTTCTGGGCCTTGTCATGGCCCGGTTCGGGTGGACGGTCCTGCATCCATCGCGGCTGCGCCTGACAGCTCTGGTTCATCACATGCACCAGGCCGGGCTGAATGCGGTGCCCATTGTGGTCCTGATGGGCTTCCTCATCGGCATCGTACTGTCATTCCAGGGTGCCTCGCAGCTAAAACAATTCGGTGCCGAGGTTTTCGTTGTCGACCTGATCGCCATTTCGATCCTGCGCGAACTTGGGATCCTGCTGACCGCGATCATCGTGGCGGGGCGGTCTGCATCAGCATTTACGGCGACCATCGGGTCGATGAAAATGCGCGAGGAAATCGATGCGATGCGCGTGCTCGGACTTGATCCGATAGAGCTGCTGGTGCTGCCCCGTGTCTTGGCACTGGTGATCCTGCTGCCACTGCTTGGGTTTATCGCCGACATGGCTGGTCTGGTCGGTGGGGCGTTGATGGCCTGGATCGAGTTGGGCATTTCGCCCGGCATGTTCCGCACCCAGCTGTTGAACAATACCGACGTGTCGCACCTGTTGATTGGTCTGGCCAAGGCACCGGTCTTTGCGGTGATCATCGGTGTTGTCGGCTGCCATCAGGGGATGCAGGTCAAGGGCGACACGGAATCGCTGGGCAACAGAACCTCACAATCGGTCGTGGCCGCGATCTTTCTGGTCATTGTCGTGGATGCGATGTTCTCAATCTTCTTTGCGGTCTGGGGGATTTGATGGACCTTGAGCCGATCATCACGATCCGCGGGCTCGTCAACCGGTTCGGCACGACTGCAGTGCATGAAGACCTCGACCTCGATGTTTTCCGGGGCGAGGTTCTGGGCGTGGTAGGTGCCTCTGGTAGTGGTAAATCCGTGCTACTACGCACCATTGTCGGTTTGCAGGTCCCGAACGCAGGTCAGATCTCGGTTCTGGGCACGGATGTGCTAACCGCCGATCCGGAGCGCCTGCGCACAGTGCAGAACCGCTGGGGCGTCATGTTTCAGGACGGCGCGCTGTTTTCATCCCTTACCGTGCGCGAAAACGTGGCGGCCCCCATGCGCGAACGGCTTGGCGTCGATGCCCGAACCCGCAAAGCCCTGGCCGATCTGCGGATCGCGATGGTGGGTCTGCCCGCCTCTGCGGGGGATAAATCACCGTCCGAGCTTTCGGGAGGGATGCGCAAACGAGCTGGTCTGGCACGCGCGCTGTCGCTCGATCCCGAAATCCTGTTTCTGGACGAACCCACCGCCGGTCTCGATCCGATCGGCGCAACGGAATTCGATAAGCTGATCAAGGCGCTGCAACAGGCGTTGGGGCTGACGGTCTTTCTGGTCACCCATGATCTCGATACGTTGCACGCGACCTGCGACCGCATCGCCGTTCTGGCCGATCGCAAGGTCATGGTCACCGGTACGATGGCTGAAATGCGCAGCGTCGATCAGCCATGGATACATGCCTATTTCAACGGCCCTCGCGCCCACGCCGCCCAACCAATCACCGTGGCAAGCTGATGGAAACGCGCGCCAGATACCTGCTGGTCGGGATTTTCACGATCATCGGCCTTGTTGCAGTGCTGGGATTTACCCTTTGGCTGGCAAAGGTCCAGATCGATCGGACCTATGCGCAATATGACATCGTTTTCGATTCTGTCGCTGGCCTTGGGCAGGCCAGCGCCGTTCGGTACAATGGCGTCGACGTAGGCAAAGTGCTGTCAATCGCACTCGACCGTGACGACCCGGCGCTGGTCCGGGTCCGGATCGAGATCTATGCCAGCACCCCGGTGCGCGCCGACACTGTGGCCACACTGTCGTCGCAGGGCGTGACCGGCGTGTCGTTCGTCGCATTGGCGGGCGGACGCGCGGATGCCAACCCCATTGACGTCGTGCCGCCTGCCGATGTACCGCTGATTCCTTCGGAACCCTCGGCATTGCAGGACCTTCTGACAGATGCCCCGGACGTACTGGCCGAGGCGATCCTGCTGATGCGCGATATCCGGTCGTTCACCACGCCGGAAAACGGGGCCGCAATCACCGCAATCCTGCGCAACGTCGAAACAGCTACCGCGAGAATCGACGCCATGGCGACGCGCACCGAATCCGTGATGGCCTCGGCCGAGGTAACGATGGCAAATGCCAGTGCTACCCTTGTCGACCTTCAGGCGCTCATCGCCAGTGCCGATGGCGTTCTTGTCGATGATCTTCCAGCCATCATGGACCAACTGGGCGCGGCAGTCGACAGACTGGGCCGCTCGGCCGCCGGGTTTGAAACCTTTGCCAAAAACGGGCTGCCGCAGTTCAGCGCCCTTGCCACGGAGGCGCGCGCCATGGTGGCGAATATCAATGCATTGACCTCCCGGATCGCGAGCGATCCAGGGCGTTTCCTGCTGGGCAATCAGACCCCTACATACAGGAATTGAAACCATGAAACGGATCCGAAAAGCCATCGTTGTCCTCGCCCTGTCCATCCTGTCGGGCTGCGGCGCGCTGACAGCCATATCCGACGCCAGCGCACCGTTGGATGACTACACGTTGTCGCCCGCAGTGTCCGCATCTGCGGCCCGGTCCGGCGATGCACATCTGGTGGTCGAACTGCCCGTGTCGGCGGGGGTTCTCGCGACGGATCGGATCCTGATCAAACCGGTGCCTTTTCAGGCCCAGTACCTTCCAGGTGCCCGGTGGTCGGAACCAGCACCGGCGCTTGTCCAGTCGCTGTTGGTCGCATCGTTTCAGAACCTCGGCGGCTTTGGTCTGGTGGGGCGAACGGGTGCGGGGCTGATGCCAGACTATACGCTGATGACCGATCTGCAGGCGTTTCAGGCAGAACCGGGAGGGTTGGACGCAGAGCCGTTCGATGTCCGCATTAGCGCCATGATGACGCTTATTCGCGAATCCGACCGGCGCATCGTCGCCTCTCGCCGGTTCATCGCCACGTCGCAGGTTCAGACGGATGACACTTTGGCTTTGGTGCGCGGCTTTGACAGTGCCATGCAATCGGTCTTGCTCGAGGCGGTGCTGTGGACCACTGCACAGACAAGGTAAGGGTCTGGTCTCGAGAACTTCCACAACGCCCAGAAAATTTGAAAAATAAGCCATCTCAGTATTGTCGCGGCTCCAAGTGCACTCGCTTACTCGAGGCGGGCAACAGCGATCACGAAGACAACGACCCGATCGAGCACGTCAAGAGCCTGACGCTGCCGCGGACCCAGGATTGAGCCCGGCCGCGCTACACCAGGCCGCTGATCCGATGTACAAAACTGCCAAACGAAGGTTGCGCAGGTCTGTACATGACGGCCATTTCGAAGATCATCGCCTACGAGAGGGTCTCGACCGCAAGGCAGGGGCGGTCGGGCCCCGGACTGGAGGCACAGCGCAACGCCATCGACGCCTTCGCCACGTCACGGTCCGCCGACGTCCTCGCCCGCTTCACCGAGGTCGAGAGCGGTCGCCGAAACGACCGCCCGGAGCTGGACAAGGCCCTCACCCTCGCCCGCCTCACCGGCGCCACGCTGGTCATCGCCAAGCTCGACCGCCTCTCCCGCAATGCCGCCTTCCTGCTCACCCTGCAGGCAAGCGGTGTCGCCTTCCTCGCCTGCGACATGCCCGAGGCCAATGACCTCACCGTGGGCATCATGGCGCTGGTCGCCCAGCAGGAACGCGAGGCCATCTCGAAGCGCACGAAAGAGGCCCTCTCGGCGGCCAAGGCCAGAGGGGTCAAGCTGGGCAACCCGAACGGCGCAGCTGCCCTCAGACGGGCAGGGAAAGGCGGTTTGGCGCTGCAGGACACCGTGCGCCGCAACGCCGATGCCTTCGCCGAGGACCTGCGCGACGTGGTCGCCGCGATCCGCGCAGACGGCCACACCACCCTGCGCGCCCTGGCGGACCAGTTGAACGCCCGCGGCATCCGAACCCGCCGCGACGGGCGCTGGCACGTCTCGACCGTGCGGAACCTGCTGAGCCGGGTTGCGCGTCTCGAACCACCATAGTGCCTCGATATGTAACGGCACTCCGAAACATCCGGCCGCGTGCCGGAGCATGTCGCGCATTGTCGAAAAATGACGGGATGGCAATGGCGCATGCAAAGTTTGCAGAAATTCGTTGCCGTCCACGCCTCCGTCTCGAACCACTTCAAAAAGGAACGCAGCCTCGCAGGTCGCGACATCTTCAAGCAGAACCGCACCGCCGCCCTTGCCGAGTGGCGCGGCCTCTTCGAGGCCTGAAAGTTCAGCTTGCCAGCCTTGCGGAGACTGGTTCGCATTTGTCTGACAGCACCATCAAGAAGTAACTGAAAAACTGGACAATTGTGCATACGCTGGATAAGACAACTTAGACGGGTAGTGTGAAACGACAGCGATACTGTGAGGCTCTTCCGACTTGCCTGACATGGATGACCTGGACCGAACCGCCAAGATCCCTTTGTTTTGCATAACGGTAACAATGACGGCAGTGATCCTTGGCAGCGCTATTCTTCGTCATCGCGATTCCCTGCATGCTGGATCGACAGGGGTGGATGGCGCCGACGGTCAGGCGTCGATGCGATTGGCCGGTATCGAAGGCTGTGACGCAAGTCATTGTACGGATCAAGGTTTGCCAAACCTCCTCCAGAGTGGCGATGCGTTTGAAGGGTTGGCAGGAACGCCGGTCAATCACCTTGCCTCGATACAGTGGAAATACCTGGCGATCCTTGCCGCGATTGCGGCCCTGTTTCTGCTCGCGCGCTATCTCCTGGATCACTTCCAGCGCATCAAGGCAAAAGAACTGCTTCGAGGGGACGAAAGCCGCCTCGCGACATTGCTTGATTCCGTTCCCGACGGGGTTGTCGTCGCCGACAACAAAGGCAAGATTGAATGGGTCAACAAACAGACGGTCGAACTGTTCGGGTATGAAAACGATGAAATCCTGGGAAAGCCGGTGGAAACGCTGCTCCCGAAACGTTATCGCGACAAACATGTGGCGCATCGCGACGGCTACGCCAAGGCACCAAGGGTGCGCAACATGGGTGAGGCGCTGGAGCTTCTGGGACGGCACAAGACAGGCGAAGAATTTCCAATTGCCGTGAGTCTCAGCCCTGTAACAATCGATCAGGGACAACGGGTCATCGCATCGGTCCGCGATATTACGGCTCAGCGCGATGACATACGCCGTATTCGCGATCTCAACAAACGCCTGAGTACATTGCTGAACGATGCACCGGATGGCGTTATTGTTGCCGGTGCCGATGGGCGGATCACAAGCGTCAACCTCCAGGCCGAGCTGCTGTTCGGCTATGATCGGACCGAGCTGCTGGGCCAACAAGTGGAGTTGCTGTTGCCGAAATCGCTGCGCGAGCGGCACGTCGGCTTTCGTTCGGATTTTGCGAAATCACCGCGCAAACGCTCTATGGGCGCCGGTCTGGATTTGTTCGGATTGCACAAGGATGGTACGGAAATTCCGGTTCTGGTCAGCCTCAGCCCGATCGAAACCGACGATGGCAGCCAGGTCATCGCCGCGGTGCGTGACATGACCGGGCAGAAGCGAAATGAAACCCATATTGCGGAACTCAACGCCCGCCTGCAGCGCGACAATAACGAACTGACCGTCGTCAATCGCGAACTGCAGGCATTCAGCGCATCGGTATCGCATGATCTGCGCAGCCCGCTTCGGGCGATCGATGGTTTTAGCAACGCATTGTTGGAGGATTATGCCGAGGTGCTGGACGACACCGGACGGGACTACCTGTCCCGCGTTCGATCCGGCGCACAACGCATGGGACATCTGATTGACGATATGCTGAAGTTGTCAAGCATAACTCGGGCCGGTTTGAACTTGCAGGACGTTGATCTTTCCGCGCTCGCGCGGCACATCGCCGACAATTTGAAAAAGAGTGAGCCTTCGCGTGACGTCGAAATCATCGTTGCCGAGGGTCTGCACGCAACGGCCGACCGAAATTTGCTTGACATCGCGCTGACCAACCTGATTGGAAATTCTTTCAAGTTCACGCGAGACCGGGTGCCAGGCTGTATAGAGTTCGGTGCAAAGGAAGAGGACGGAACAACCGTATTCTTCTTGCGAGACAACGGCGCAGGATTTGAGATGGATCACGCGGACCAGTTGTTCGAGGCCTTCAAGCGCTTGCACGATGCCCGGGACTTTCCCGGTAACGGCGTTGGTCTGGCAACAGTCCAGCGAGTGATACACAAGCACGGCGGGCGCATCTGGGCAAAGGCAGCAGTGGGAAAGGGCGCCGAGTTCTTTTTCACATTGGAAAGCGAAGCGGTCTCATGAACGACAAGGTCATCTTATTGGTCGAGGACAACCCTGACGACGAGGCACTGACACGTCGTGCATTGAACAAGAATAACATTCTGAACGAATTGGTCGTTGCAACCGATGGTGCAATGGCACTGGATTACCTGTTTGGTACCGGCCTCTACGCAACGCGCGATGCGGCCGTGACGCCCAGCCTTGTTCTATTGGATCTTAATTTGCCCAAGATTGACGGGTTGGAGGTTCTCCGAAGAATGCGGGCGGATGAACGCACAAAGCTCATTCCCGTAGTCATGTTGACAACCTCGAAGCAGGATGAAGATGTCGCCAAGAGCTATAGCCATGGCGCAAACAGCTATGTGTGCAAGCCGGTTGACTTTACAGAATTTGTCGAGGCCGCGCGGCAAATCGGTTTGTACTGGCTCATGATCAATCGCCAACCCCCCAATCAGGGAGGGTGATTTGGAAGAGATCGAAACAGCCAACAGATTGAAGGTCCTGATCGTCGAAGACGTCGATGACGATCTGCAGCTGTGCCTGCGCGAGATTCGTCGCAATGGATTCGAGCCTGAATACGAATGTGTCGACAACGCCGAAGCTTTCCTTTGCGCCCTTTCAAAGTATAAATGGGACGTCGTTCTCTGCGATTTTTCCATGCCGGCCTTCTCAGGAAGTGAGGCGCTTGCGCTCAGCCGCAGTCAAAGCCCGGACATTCCGTTCATCTTTGTCTCTGGTACCATCGGTGAGGAAAACGCGGTGGCGGCCTTGCAGGAAGGCGCGCAAGACTACGTTCTCAAGCAAGATCTAAAACGCCTGGTCCCCGCGATCCGTCGGGCGTTGCGTTTCACCGAGGAGCGGCGGGAGCGACAACGGTTGGAACAGCAGCTCCGCCAATCCCAGAAAATGGAGGTTGTTGGGCAGCTTACGGGCGGCATTGCGCATGATTTCAATAACATGCTGACGATCGTTCTGGGCAATCTTGAGTTGCTCGAACTGGAATTTCAACTATCGCCCGAGCAACAAGAGTTGGTAGGTCAAGCCATCGACGCGGGCCGACGCGGGACGAATTTGATCAAAGGCCTTTCGACATTTGCCCGACGCCAAGTGCTTCAACCTCAGCAGTATAACTTGAACGCAGGGGTTTCGGATGCTCTGCCGCTGCTGGAACGAGCGATTGGCGCGCATATCGAGATCCGACTGCGTCAAGCGCCTGATCTTTGGACCTGCGTGTTGGATCCGACTCAGGTCATTTCGGCAATAACTAATCTCGTGATCAACGCGCGTGATGCGATGCCCGGTGGCGGTGTGTTGGAGATTCTGAGCAAGAACGTGACCGTCACGCCCCAGGACGCACTGGGCGTCAGGGAGTTGCTTCCAGGAGAATATATACGACTGTCTGTGTCAGACAACGGAACGGGCATGACAGCGCAAGCGAAAGAACGCGCGTTTGAGCCGTTTTTTACGACCAAGAGTGTCGGCAAAGGCACGGGGCTGGGGCTGAGCATGGTCAACGGCTTTGTCAATCAATCAGGCGGAGACGTCGAAATCGAAAGCGAAATCGGGCAGGGCACAACCGTGCACCTTTATTTTCCGCGCATGGCGACGCAGCGTTCCAGCTGCAATCCTGAGAATATCGAAACTCCGTCGCAGGCCTGGCGACAATTGCGTGTTTTGGTCGTCGAAGATGAACCGATGGTGCTGAGTCTGGCCGAACGCGCCTTGCAAACGCTAAATCACGAGGTGATCACCGCCAAAGACGGGGCTCAGGCGCTGCAGCATTTGCAATCCGACAACACAATCGATATTCTGTTCACCGACCTTGTCATGCCCAATGGCATGCTAGGAGTCGAACTGGCGCGCCGGGCATTGGAATTGCGGCCAGAGTTGAAAGTTCTCTTCACTTCCGGAAACCCTGCCATCTTGCCAAACGGCTTGCGTGAAGAAATGTTGCGGTTGGGCCCTATTTTACCCAAGCCCTGGAGTAGGTCAGACTTGAAAGAAGCTCTCACTGCGGCTTTGTCAGAGGAAACCGGATTGAGTTGAACCGGGGGCATGCGTAACCTGTCGCAATAACAAAAAAGCCAAGTCCCTTCCGCTATTTCAAGACATCTCCCGAGATCATCCGCCTTACGGTGATGCTGTATATCAGGTATCCGCTCTCGCTTCGGAATGTCGAGGATCTACTGCATGAGCGTGGCGTAGAAATCAGCCGCGAAACCGTGCGGTTATGGTGGCGCAGGTTCGGGCCGTTGTTCGACTCGGAGATCAGGAAACGTCGGATCGAGGGCATGAATTCGAGCCGCTGGCAGTGGAATCTTGACGAGATGTTCGTGAAGATCAATGGCGAAAGGCATTATCTGTGGCGGGCTGTCGATCACGAGGGCGACGTGCTGGAAAGCTTTGTCAGCAGAAACCGGGACAAGAAAGCAGCCTTGAAATTCCTCAAGAAATCGATGAAACGGCATGGTCACCCCGAGGTGATCGTGACGGACAAGCTTCGTTCCTATGGCGCCGCTCTGCGAGAGATTGGCGCTGGCGCTCGTCAGGAAACCGGTCGATGGCTCAACAATCGGGCCGAGAATTTCTACCTGTCGTTCCGACGACGCGAACGCGCCATGCTTCGGTTCCGCCGCATGCAAAGTTTGCAGAAATTCGCTGCCGTCCACGCCTCCGTCTCGAACCACTTCAACAAGGAACGCAGCCTCGCAAGTCGCGACATCTTCAAGCAGAACCGCACCGCCGCCCTTGCCGAGTGGCGCGGCCTCTTCGAGGCCTGAAAGTTCAGCGTGCCAGCCTTGCGGAGACTGGTTCGCATTTGTCTGACAGCACCCGTAGGCCGCGCCGGCCGCCAGCGCGATCGGCGCACTCGGGATCGGGCTTGCCACGACCGCGACCATCATGAGTTCGGCTTGAACTACGCGCATGTGTCTGATACTTCTCGAGAAACCTCGGATTTTTCTCGCTGCTGGCTGCAGGGTTTCGTAGACTGGCATTGAAAAGCTGCAGTTTGGGTCCCTGCCATGAAGCATCGCGATCGCGCTCCGGAACAGGATGACCTGCTGCGACCGCGCCTGGTCGACCTGATCGACATGCGGCACGAGTTGGTGAAGCTGGCGGGCCTGATCGACTGGGAGTTCTTCGAAGGGGAG
>JAXMNQ010000094.1:0-14074 GCA_034670345.1 Paracoccaceae bacterium
TTCTGTCATCGACGCGGGACTTGCCGTGTGACTTCGGGAAAAAAGGGAAAGCTTGGCCATCTGCTCGTCGGTCAGCCAAAAAAGATCGCTCATGTCACCGCTCCGTTTTCCGGGCCGTGAATCACGTGGCGCAGCGACAATCAATGCATCCAGACCCTTCTGTATCTCCGGTTTGCTATCGTGTTCCCGTCACTGGCCTTGGCCAAGGCCGGTGACGGGACGGTGTTTGGCGTCTGAGCCTTGTGGCGTTGACCACGTTTCCTAGCGAGCCAGCACCGTCTCTCTTCATCGTCTCGAACAGTTGAATGCGGCCGATCAGGACCGCGGAGCAGAAGGAAGAGATCATGAACAAAGTATCACAAGCAAGGATCATCGGTATAGATGTCAGCCGGGATTGGTTGGACATTCATTGTCTGCCAGAAGGCAGGCGCGCGCGCCTGCAGAACAAGGCGGATGGTCACGAGCAAGTCGCTCGACTCGCTCTGGAACTGGGTGCGCTGGTTTGCTTCGAGGGCTGCGCGGATCAGAAAACGATCCGGGGGATCGATTTCCCGAGTGGCGGCGGTCAGGAATGGCGGCTATGGTCCGCCCTGGATGCTTGCGGAATCGAACCCCGGCAATTGCCACCCGCCCAGATCAAAGCATTCGCCGCCAGCCGTGGCACACGTGCCAAGACGGACCGGATCGACGCAGAGCTCATCGCGCGATTCATGATGTTTCGACCAGATGCGGGACGCGTACTGCCACATGAAAAGCTGCGCCTTCTCAGGGCTTTGTCGTCAAAGCGTGGGCAATTGGTCGAGACACGCAAACGGCTTCTGGCGCAGATAAAGGCGCATGGGAAGCTGGGATCGGCGGATATGTTTGATACCATGAACGTCGAGTTGAAAGCCCTTCTCGATCGCCAGATTGCAGGGTTGGAGGTACGGATCGAGCAGACCCTGGCCTCGGATGATGAGTTGGCAGGAACTGCCGACATCCTGCGTTCCATTCCCGGAATCGGCCCCGTCGCCAGCACTATGCTGATCGCCGAGATGCCCGAACTCGGCCAACTCTCGGGTGAGCAGGCTGCCGCGCTGGCGGGCCTGGCTCCGATCGCACATGACAGTGGTGCCATGCGCGGCAAGCGCGCCATCGGAGGCGGCCGCCGACTGTTACGACATGTGATGTTCCAGGCCGCGCTCGTCGCCAGCCATCACAACCCGCTCCTGAAAACCTTCGCCGACCGTCTTCGTGCCGCCGGAAAACCACACAAGGTTGTCATCATAGCCGTCGCCCGCAAGCTTGTCACAATCGCAAACGCGCTATGCAAATCTCGTCTCAAATGGTCCAATCAGACCGCATGAGAGACACAGTTGCTAGGAAAACAGCAGAAAGTCCTGATGGCTCAACAGCGCCGTGTCGAAATCCTGCAGGGTAATGGTCTGCGTGGGGTCAACGACCAGGACGATTACCGTGTCGGTGCCGGACTGAAACCAGTCGAAGCTGGCCTCGATCTGCTTTCGGCCCAAGGAACCGGTCACTCCCGTGAATGACAGCCTGTCGAGCCCGTCCTGGAACCCGACGATCGTGTCATCGCCGAAGCCCGAAATGTCAAAGCGGAATTCGTCCCGACCGGCGCCACCGTCCAGCAGGTCGTTGCCAAGGCCGCCGATCAGGAGATCGTTTTCTATCCCGCCTTCGACCGTGTCGTTACCAGCGCCCCCCAGGAGCGTGTCCTGCCCTTCGCCTCCAACCACCGAGTCGTCGCCGTTGCCACCGTCGATCCAATCGAGTCCGTTCTCGCCGTAGAGATCGTCATCCCCGTCGCCGCCGAGGACGGAATCGTTCTGGCTACCGGCATAAACCGTGTCGTCTCCGCCACCGCCGTAGACCGTATCGAGGCCATTATAGGTTTCGACGAGTTCGCCGACGTCAAGGCCCCGAAACTCGTCGTTCGCCTCGGTCATCTGGAAATGCTCGACATCGGTATAGACGTCACCTTCGGCGATGCCCGAATTTCGCGACTGATCGGTCAGGTCGATGACCACGCCGGTGATCGACGAGTGTACCGAGGTTGTGTCGAACCCGTCGCCACCATGGACGATGTCCGCCCCTTCACCGCCGACAAGCGAGTCGTTTCCCGCCTCACCGTAAAGCGCGTCGTTTCCGGCAAACCCAAGGATCGTGTCGTCGCCGGCTCCGCCGTAGACGATGTCCACCGGATCTTCGAGATCGAAGCCGATGTAGAGGTCGTCAAAGGGCGTAAGCCCGAATTCCTCGATCGAAATCCATGTATCGTTGGCCGCATCGCCGGTGTTCTGCGAGGGATCCTGCTGGTTGATGACGACGGGGCCGGTTGCGTCCTCAAAAGACGCCCGGTCGATCCCGTCACCGCCATCGAGCGTGTCCGGCCCGGGGCCACCCGACAGCGTATCGTTGCCGTCTTCACCCTTTACGAGGTCGGTGCCGCCTTCGCCGAACAGGCTGTCGTCGCCGGTGCCGCCGCAGATCGTGTCGTCGCCGTCGCCGCCGTGGATATTGTCGTTGCCCGCGTCTCCCCAGAGACTGTCGTTGCCGCCCTCGCCGAAGATGGTGTCGTTGCCGTCGCCGCCCTCGACAGAGTCGGCCTCTCCGCCGGAGTGGATCGAGTCGTTGCCGGTCCCGCCAAGGACCGTGTCGGAGCCGATTCCGGAGGTAATGGTGTCATTGTCGGCGCCGCCGTCTATCGAGTTTGCGCCGTCCCCCGCGTCGACCCAGTCATCGCCGCCGTCGGCATGGATACTGTCGTTGCCATCGCCGGACGTGATGGAGTCGCGTCCCGAACCGCCGTAAAGGGTGTTGGCGCCTGCGCCGGCCGCGATCGTGTCGTCGCCGTCGCCGCCATCGACAAGGTCGCTCCCGTCGGTGGTGGTGATATCGTCGTTGCCGTTTCCGCCGTAGATTGTCTCGGTGCCGCCGCCGCCGACGATGGTGTCATCTCCATCGCCGCCCAGGGCCGTGTCGTCGCCAAGGCCCAGGTCGATATCGTCATCGCCGCCCGCGCCCTCGACATAGTCGTCACCGCTGCCGGCGTCGATCGTGTCATCGCCTGGGCCATTCTCGCCCGGGCCGGCCCCATATATGTCGTCCGCGCCGATGCCCCCGACCAGGGAATCCGAGCCGCCCATGCCATAGAGGGTATCGTCGCCGCTGCCGCCCACGGCCGTGTCGTCGCCGTCGCCGGCTTCGATGGCATCGTCTCCGTCCTCGCCGAAGAGCGAGTCGCTGCCTTCGTTGCCGGTAATGAGGTCGTTGCCGTCACCGCCGTGAATCGTATCGTTGCCGAGATTGCCGTAGAGGTAGTCGCCCCCACCGCCGCCATTGACGGAATCATTGCCGTCGCCCGCGGTCACGATGTCGAAATCGGCGCCGCCGTCGATCGTGTCGTTCCCGCCCTCGCCAAGGATATTGTCCTGGCCGCTGCCGCCGGTCAGCGAGTCTCCGTCCGCGCCGCCCTCGATGGTATCGTTGCCGCTGCCGCCGGTGATCGTATCGCTTCCGTCGTCGCCCTCGAGTTGATCGTTGCCGCCTTCTCCGCCGATGCTGTCATTGCCGTCGCCGCCGATGATCGTGTCGTTGTCGGCGCCACCATTCAGCGTGTCGTTGCCGTCGTTGCCCCAGAGTTCGTCATCCCCGCCGTCGCCGGAAATCGAATCCGCTCCGAAACCGCCGCTTACGGTGTCGTTGCCGTCTCCGCCAAAGACAGTGTCCAGATCGGCCCCGCCATAGATCTCGTCGTTTCCGGTCCCGCCATAGATCGTGTTGTTGCCGTCGCCACCATAGATTTCATCGTTGCCTGCGTCCCCCAACAGGCTGTCGGCCCCCTCACGGCCCTGCAGGGTATCGTTACCGTCGCCGCCTTCGAGCGTGTCGTCACCCTCCAGGCCATCGAGGCTGTCGTTCCCGCCATTGCCGACCAGGTTATTGTCCGCCTGGTTGCCCACCAGCGTATCGTTGCCCGATCCGCCAATCGCATTCTCGATCAGCGACTGTTCGTTCCCGTCCCACAGCATCGCGTTGGCAACATTGCCGCGCGCGCCGTCATTGGTCATCTGCGACAGTTGCGCCGGGTCGAAGGTCGACCAGCCGGCAGGATTGACATTCGTAAAGGGATCGACCGGTCTCAGGTCGATGTCCAGGTTGGTCGTGTATTGGTGCAGGTCGTAGGTATCGTTGCCATTGCCGTCCCAGATCGTCTGGAAGATCCGGTTCGACCCCGGGTCGATGGTCAACACCTCGTTGACAAAGAAATTGCCGTTGGTCGGATCCCATCGGTAGACGGTGTCGCCTGCGTTCATGCTGAAATCGGCGCCATACATGTACTGCATGGCAAAGATGTCGAGCGCCATGGGCGACATGGGGTATTCGTTCGCGTTCTCGGCGACGTCCCCCTCGTAGGTCATGATGGTGTAGTTCAGCGAGTCGAGCGGCTCGTCCAGGATCTCGCCCTCGACATCGGTCAGCAGGGTCTCGAGAAAGCCGGGGATTCGACCGCCGAAAAGTCCGCTCTCGTGGCTGTGCTTGAATCCCAGTACATGCCCCGTCTCATGCATGATGGTCCAATGGGCATAACTGCCGGGGACGGGACTGGTGAAGGTCCCGTCGTTGGCGTACCAGGTGTCACCCAGCCAGCCATTGCCAAGAACCAGCGCCACGCGCTCCAGCGGCGGGATGCCGAAGGCCGGTGCGCTGGTGGTATCGGTCAACGCGTAGCGGATGTCCGCATGATCGAGGAGCCCTTCTTCCTGTTCGGTCAGGACAAGCATGCTGACGCCATCGAAGAACCCCAGCGCATAGCGCGCGGCATCCTTCTGGACTTCGCTGAACTCGCCAAAATCGTTCAGGACCAGAGCGGCGACAACCAGCTCGTCCGGCACGAGCAGGTCGAGGATCTCGTCGAAGGGGTTGATCAGGTCCCAGAAATCGTCTGGCGCCAGCAGGTCGGTGAATTCCTGCGACATGTATGGCAGGCCCGAATCCGGGAAGCTGTAAGTGAGGTTCAGAGAATTCCAGCGAAACGCGACGGAACTGTCGTCTTCATCAACATTCAGAAGAGCATCGACAAAGCCTTCGCCGAAAGTAGCAAAAGTCTCGGATTCCGCCATGGCACACCCAATGGATTGAGGACGGGGATCGTAAGAAAGGTTTGCAAGATTATTGTGCAAATTACGCCCCTCACCGATTCGTTACAAGTAACGGTTGAAATGTCGGTCGAGATCGGCCGAACCGTGCCGAACCTCCTCGGTAGACTGTGGATCGACCGACCTGCCGCAACCGAGGATCATTCCTCCACAGGCGCTTTCGGTCGCGGGCCTGAAGCCAGCCGCCGACCGGACTGTCTGCGACGCCGGCAGTCCGCATTGGACCGCCGCGCCAGCCGGGTGCTGCGCCAGTATCACTCGACGCGTCGCAAGCTGCCGAGGGGCCGGGCCCAAGGTCGGCACCGTCTCACGCGACAGGGTGGATGATCCGGGCGCGGACTTCCCTGCGAGAGGAATTGGCGGGTCTGGAGCGCCATGTCCGCCACCGCGCCCGGGATGGCCCTCTGTGTGGTCGGCTGATGTCGATGCGCGGGGTCGGGACGGTCGGCTCGCTGAACTGCCCGCTTCACCTTTTCGAGGAAGATCGGGGCAGTCTTCGCACCGCGCGACATGACCGCCGAGCACGCCCGTGCGACAGCGCTCGATGGCGCTCATCCCCTTCAACTGATCGAGGCTGACATGGCTCGCATTGGCCGTCCGCCAGGCAGCGCCATGGGTGCGGAAAACATCCGCAACCTCCAGCCGTGACTTAGGCAAGGCGGTTTACGGCGCGCCCTTCCTGCGCTTCACCGAGGTCAGATCGTCCAGCGGGCTCTCGACCGCCGAGATCATGCCGGTGGCGACGCTGGCATAGCGCGCCGTCGTGGTCAGTTTTGTATGCCCGAGCAGTGCCTCCCCTCTCATCGATTGCTGCGCAATCGACTGCCGGTCAGTGGATAATCCGGATGTCCACACCGTGCTCCAGTAGATGGGTCGCAAAGGAATGGCGTAACGTATGCAGGGTGACCGGTTTGCCAATCCCGGCTTCCCGGGCGGTCTCTTTGAACAACCGTGATATTTGCCGGGCCGAGAGATGCTGGCCCCGATAGCCGAGGACGAGGACCCGCTCAGGCGTCGGCACATCCTTGTCCTGACCGGTCGGTCGCTCTTTCCACCACTTTCGCAGAAGACCCAGAATATCGGCAGGCAGCATCACATTGCGATCCTTGCGCCCCTTCGCCTGCAGGATAAGCGCGCAGATCCTCCGGTGTGGCGGTGTCCGGCGATCGCCCAAGGAAGGCCGCGAAAACCTTTATCGCCCGGATGTGCGACTTCTGCGCCCTGTCGCCCATCCCGCTGATGCGCATCGCTTCGGACATCTCGCTCCATCAGCCAAAAGCGCCAATGCCGCGGAGCGGCTTCGTCCCAGGGCCGTCAGTTTGCCTCGCGCAATCCTCTGGTCTCGATGTAGTGCAGGAGCAGCGCGCGCTGGCGTTGCACCACCTCGGGCCGACGGGCAAGCGCCGCCCGGACCCTGTCCCAATGCGATGCAAGCGCCTCGTGGACATGCGCCGGGATCTCTGTCGGGCCGGACCGTAGGCGAATGCGCGCCTTGCCGAAACCTTCGTCCCAGTCTGCGGCTTCGTCGCCCTCGCGGCCGAGGTGCCGCAGCAGGCCCGCCATCTTCGGAAGTCGGGGCCGGCCGACGATGACGCCCGGCGTTCCATATGCCGCCGCAGTGACATAGCCGTGCATGGAGGCGCCCACATAGGCACAGGCGTGGCTGATGCAGGCGGCGATCTCGCGCAGGCCTTCGGGGCGCGACAGGTCGATCTTGGGTATCGACAACTGCTCTGCAATGCGCCCGCAGATCCGGTCATCGCCGTGGCAAGCGCCAATGCCGATCAGGATCGGGGTCAGGCTCTGCGCCCTGCAGAAGGTTTCGAGAGCGACGGCAAGGTTCTCGTCCCGGCGCAGCGACCGCTCCTTGACGTGGACAGCCAGGAAGGCCGCGTCCGGATCGACGCCGCTCCGCTCCAGCACGCTGCGGAAAGTCGGGGCAAGTCCTGCCTTCGGCCAGATTTCGGCGAGTTGCAGAGCGGTGTCGGGAACCACTTCGGGGGCAAGTCCCGCGGGAGCCGCGAGATGGCGGAGGCTCGCCTCGTCCCGGACGCAGAGATAGTCGGCGGAGGTCAGAACCGCATCCTTGAGCGGCATTGTCACCGAAGCGAGCGGTCCCGGAACCCCCGGCGCATTCCATGCCACCGGCACACCCCGCGCGGCGGCGGCCAGCGAGGCGCCGATCCACATCTCGGAATAGGCGCGTTCCGCGACACCCGCCTCGACGTAATCGGGCAGGGTCACCGGGTCGGAATGGATGATGTTGCCGCCGCCGATCAGGACACCGTCGACCGGCGCCTCCCCCAGCAAGGCGTCGCCGAAAGACGCCACCGGCGCGGTGTCTTCCCACCCGGTCTCGCGTCCGGTCGGAGAGACCGCCCGGACGATCCCGCCCCAGGGGGACAGGTTGTGCGCGGCGATCAGCGGGAACAGGAGATCGCCGTAGTTCGGCACGTCGAAGGTCCCGGTGAGGATGATATTGCGGCCCTCGAGAGGCCGTCCGGAGGCACGTGTCGTCAACGGCCCGGATCCAGCCTGTCGTCGAGCACCGCGAGGACCCTGGCGACCCGGGTCTCCCACAGGATGCCCGACAGCGCCGCCTCGTAGGCCGGGTCGCAGATCAGCGGTGCGTGCAAGGCCCCGTCAATGGCTTCGGCGAAGCTTACCGCCCCGTCCGCGAACCGAATGTAGGGGCGGATCGCCGCATCTATATTCTCCAGCTCCGTCGAGACAATGGGCTTCCGCGCGGCGAAGTAGTTGTAGATCTTCAGAGGGTTCATGCGCTGCGTCAGCGGTCCCGGAAGATGCGGCACCAGCGCCACGTCGAAGGCGGCGATCATCTCGGGCACCTCGTCATGCGGGCAGACGCCCAGGAGGTGGACATTGGGCAAGTCGACGACCTTGGCCGCATCCTCGCGGCGGGCGCCGCCGCCAACGATCGGGAAGGTGACCCCCGGCATCCGCCGGGCGACCTCGCGCAGGAGATCCCAGTCGAACCGGTCCCGCAGATTGCCCACGTATCCCGCCACTGGCCCGTCGACACCGCTCAGCGGCCCCGGGCGTTCTTTTGTCGCGCGATCCATGGGTTCGGTCCCGTTCGGGACGACGTGAACCGGACCGGCGAGGTCCTCGAAGGCTTCTGCGACCGGGGCGCAATTGGTGAAGGTGACGTCCAAGAGCGGAAGGGTCTCGACATAGGAGGCCCGAACCCGCTCGCGATAGTCCTCGCGGCCCGCGAAGAGGCGCTGGTCGTCGATCAGGTCACCGACGATGCCGCGGAACGGGATGCGCCGCGCGATCCGCGGAAAGTCGAAGACGACAGGACAGACCCAGGCGACGGTTTCGCCGGGCTGCATGCCGGCGGCCTCCATCTGCGAGAGCACGTAGTCCGGGTAATCCTCAAGGCTTCCACCGATGTCGGGCAATGCCGTCCGGCGGTGCCGGTCGTCCCAAAGGAAGGTCCGCAGGCCGTGATCGGCGGTGTCGCGGACCCGGTACTGGTTGTCGACGGCGTTGCGCAGGACATGGGCGGCGGTCGAGCGCGGTGGCTCCTGTAGCCCGGCGGCAAGCGACCTGACGGGCATGGGCGCATCGAACTGCAGGACCCGCCGGACCCGGCCGGACCCGAGAAGATGCCTCATCATCATGTCCGAGCGGCGCGCGAAAAGGCCCGAGTCGTTCTGCTTCCAGAACATCGCCACGTCGAACTGCGGAGTCGCTCCACGGGAAATGGCCGGTGTCGCGGGCGTCGCCCCGGCCATTTGTCCGGCGCGCAGGGCCGCGTAGGCGCGACCGGCAAGCGTGATGAGCCGTTGCAGCGGTTCGGGCAGATCGGGGCCGGCCTGTGCCGCCCGCGCAACAGCCTTTTTCAGCCGTTCGCGGTTCACGTCGAACCCCAGCTCCGCTTCGAAACCGTCGCGGATGCGGTCACGCTCTGTCCCGGCGCGCCCGCTTTCACGATCCGACAGCAAGCCGTCGAGAGCCGTGCCAAGCTCGGCGGGGTCGATCGTCCGGACCAGCCCCTGCAGGGCCAGATCGCGGAGCGGGGGAACGTCCGTCGCGAGGATCGGAAGCCCGAGCGCGCTGGCGTCCGACACCTTGGCCGGGATCTGGAACTGCGAGATGGCGTGGTCCGGGTCCTGCAGCAGCACCACGGCATCCGCCGCGACAAGCCGTTCCGGCAGGTCCTCGAAGGCGCAGCCGGGGTGCACCTGCAGCCGGGCGCCGGTAAAGCGGGCAAGCTCGTTGCGCAGCGTGGCATCAGGGATGTCGCCGATGACGTGCAGGGAGAACCTCTTGTCGGGGTGATGGTGCAGCGCCTCGGCCACCTCGATCACCCCCTTGTGCCGGCGGATCGTGCCCACAAAGACGATGGCGAAGTCTTCGGGCGCCATCCCCATGGCCTCCCGGCAGGCCGCACGATCAAAGTTCTGCGGGTCGAAAAGCGACTCGTCGCGGGCATGGCGGACGATGTGACCGCCGAAACGGTCCCGTAGCGCGATGTTCGAGACGATCCGTGCGTCCGCCAGTTCCGCAAGTCCGTCGCAGACTCTGGTGGGAAGCTCGAGATAAGGCTCGCGGAAGGCATCGGGCCCGGCCGCTGCGAGGGCCGAGAGTTCGGCCGGGGTTTCGTCGGGGAAGAAAGACAGTTCGAAGTCGTCGATGTCGAGAACGAGCGGACAGCCGCAAGCCTGCTTGATCATTGAGGCGAGCAGCAAGGCGGGTAGGCGCGGTTTGCAGGCAACGACGAGATCGCAATCGGCGGCGGCGGTGAGGGCCACGGCGCGGGGCCAGAAATCCTCCATCGTTTCGCAGGCAAAGGCCCGGACCTTGCGGTCGCTCTCGCGGATCGGCTCCCAGACGGACTTGCCGAAGCGGGACCAGACCGGCCCCACGAGTTCCACATCGTAGTCCCGTTTGAGCAGATCGTGGATCACCATCGCGCGGCCCGCGGGATTGTGGCCGAGATCCCAGGCGACGACGGCGGCCTTCGGACGCTTTCCCGCCCGGGCCGACGGGGGACGCACGGCGGGGCGGACGCGTTTCGCCGGCGGCGGCGCGGCGCGCGTTTCGCGCAGGTCGACGGTGCGTTTGATGCCCCATTTGCGGCGCAGCGCCTCCAGCGGTTCCGCGGGCCAGCCGCCATCGGCGGCCCGCCCTGTCAGGCGCTCCGGGGGGAGATATTCGGCGACAAAGCCCTCCCGGATCACCGGCGAGAGGTCCGGGTTGTCGGTCAGGAAAACCGGCTTGAAGCCGCCGTGCCGCGATAGGTCCTCCCGCACGTCGGCCACCGCCTGCCTGAGGTCGCCGAAGGCCAGCCCCGTGATTAGGAAGGCAATGCTCTCCGCCGGTTCGGTCGTCAGCCCGGAATTGGCGAAGCCGGGCGGCGGGGCCAGTGGCGTATCGGGCAGGGCCACGCGCGGCCACCAGGGGTCGGGGTCCTCCGCAGGGGCGGGGGGCGCGTTCCGCGGCGCGCGGGCAAGGCCCTCTGGCGTAATGGCGACCAGCCGCGCCTCGCCTTTCTGAGAGCGGCGCAGCAGCTGGCGCAGCGCCTGCTGCGACCGGTGCAGGTTCTGGATGCGAGTGTTGAGGGCCCAGATCGCCTCGTCCCGCGCCGGAACGGCTTCGCCCGGCGTCAGGTCCGTCGTCTGGCTGTCCGACTCGGCGCGGAATCCGGTCTGCAACTTGGTCATCTCGTGCCCCCGCTTCTTTGCATGATGGCGCGCTCCAACGCCTGTGCCGCTGCAGCGGCACCGTTCGGGCGGCCAATTTCTTTGCAGTGATCCGAGAGGAAGCGCCGCGCCGCGCCCTGTATCAGCATCGCCACGAGGTCGGGGAAGTCGTCCATCTCGGCTTCGGAGATCTCGAAGGCCGCGGAATGGTCCTGCGCGAATTTCGCGCGACCGTACTGGTCGTCCATGCTGGGATGCTGATTGGCCACGAAGATCGTGGGGATGTTGAACCCGAGGAGCTCGTGAAACGAGTTGTACCCCGCCGCTGAGACGCAGAAGTCGAAGGCTCGGAAGTGGCGGCTGATGGGAAAGCCGCGCAGCACCGTGACCTCCGGCCAGAGGTTGAGCGGAACGGACCCGGTCACCCATTCGGCCAGCGCGATCTGCAGGCCGTCGTGCCGCGACAGCTCGCTGATGATGCCGTCGAGGAGGGTCAGCAGATCGCGGTTGAAGCCGGAGCCGAGTTGGACCAGCACAGCCGGCCGGGCGGGGTCGAGGCCAAGGGCCCGGGCCGCCTCGCCCCGCTCCAGCAAATCCTCGGGGTCGAGAAGGCGGATCGGGTCGACCGCCGTCGCCTCGTGTCGGAGCCGGCTGGTCACGCCCTCGTCGCGCGCGCCGGCCAGTTCGCCCGGTTCTATGACGATGTCGCACCAGCGGGCGTTTTTCAGGAACCGGCTGGTCGTTCGGGCCCACATGCCGCGCCGCATCCAGGCAAGGCCGCAATCGGGGCGCGCGGCCACTGCCGCGATCAGGCCGTCTGACGGATGGTTTCCGTCATAGACCACCAGCGCGGGATCATGGCGGTCCAGCAGCCGCGCGACCTCGGCGCCGAACCAGCGATCCCAGGCGTCGAAGTCCCCGCCGACAAGCGTGTGTGAAGGGATGTAGTCGCAGTCGAACCCGAACTGCCGGATCACGTCGAGCGCCGGTGCCTGCGACCCGAAGACCACCGGCCGGTGCATGCGCCGCGCGACGGCGAGCAGCCGGGTCAGGTGCCCAACGCCGACGCCGTTCGAAGGGAGCATCAGCACGGGCCGCTTCGCCTTTTGAAGCGGCCGGTTGGTCCGCGAATGCTTTGGTGCGGACGGTGCGAGTTTGGTGACTGGGCCGCCGCGACAGGCCGCAACGAAGTCGGGTTCCGCGCCGGGTTTCTGCGGTGCGGTGAGCGCGACGCGGCAGTCCTCAACGAGGCTTGCCTTGGTGTAGTATTTCGGCCCAATTCCGTAGTGCCCCTTCACCCGGCTCGGCAGAAGCACCGGCTTTCCGGCGAGCAGGGCCAGGCTGATGAGCGCGTCGGGCAGATCCTGCAGCGGGTGATCGGGCGCGAGGACGAAAAGGTCGGCTCGGGCCAGCAACCGGTCCGGCGCAACATCCCCCGGAACAGGGTCCGGGGCACTGTCTCCGCCGAGGGTCAGGACATCGACTCCGGCCTCTGCCAGCGCCGCCGGTGGCGTGCAAGTGACCCCACCGGAGATCCAGATGACGGTCTGGCGTGCACGGCACGGCGCCGGGGCTGCGGTCTCCGGCGTCCCGGGAAGGATCGGCATCCAGGTCGGCAGGGCCTTTCCGCCGGCCCTGCGTCGTGGCGCCACAAATGGATTGGTGACGTAAACCTTCCGGATTCGTCCGTGCATCGGCATTCTTGGAAGCGCTTCGACATCCGCAGCCCTATGGCAGACCACATGGGCGACTTCGAAGGCCAACTGGCCAAGGCCGGACGCCGCAAACTCCGCCACGTCAGGCTCATGAAACACGAGCGTTGTGCATCGCGTCGCCTCGTCTGGCTGCAGCGTTCTGGCCCATCCGTTTCGCAAACATGCGAGGATGGCGGGGGCTATGCATTCTCCCGGGCGCGGAAGGCGGGTCTGCAGAAGCGCGGGCGGCGTGCCCTGTTGCGCGAAATATCGGATTTCCTGGGAAAGGCGAATCGCTCGGTCTCCGGTCCGGGTGTAGTCCGCAGCGATTATCAGCTCCTCGGCGGCGACTTTTCTGGCTGGCATTACACTTGCTCGAAACTGGACCCGTCCACCGGGCGGCCAATTCAAGGCCGCCGGCTTCCCAGGCGATGATTGTGAGGGAAATCGGAAGTAGCATGTGGGGCGAGGCAACCCCGCCCCACATGCCTCGGCACCTCAGTAAGCGCCGAAGGGATTGCCGACGCCCGGGTTGTCCGGGCCCCCGGCCGCGTGTGTGTTGCCGGACTTGGCGAACCCCTGCGGGGTTCCGTCGCCAGGCTGCCCGTGCACGGCGGCACTGGCGGCAAGAGAAATGCCGGTCGCGACTGCGATGGATTTCAGCAGGTCTTTACGCGTCATGATCTTACTCCTTGAGTCGTGCACACCTTGTGAGTGGTTCGGTGCGCCGCGACGCGGGTAATTAGGGGCCCGGCCCAACGAAGTCACCCATCGGTTCACCGGGGCGGCAGTCCCGAGCACAGATCTGCGTGAACCGGGGATTTCCGCGGCGGGAAACCGCGCAGTTCCATGTTATCGCCGGAACTTGTGCTTCTCGCGGACGAGGGTGGCAGGTTCCCGCTCGCCCCTCGTATCAGTCCGGTCGCGGTTCGGGTACGTCACCTACTTTGCGGGTCCCGAAAATCTCGCTGGTCACGAGTACAGACAACGGTCGGCCCGAGGTCCCTCACATCGGGTCCGTCGGTCGCTCGAGTTGCCCTTCGGCGACAGTCGGTCGCAACATCAAGTTGCGCCCGACCTGACAAAGAGACTGCAACGCGGCAACAACACTTTGCTTGATCATCTGGTTTGGGCAGATACTGTTTTGCTGAGGAAAGGCGAACAGCGGCAATTCAGATTTCGGCTGCTTCGAGCAGAGCTGCCGGTCATTTCAGCTCTCAATTCGCGGCCCCACCACCCGTACCGGCAGTTTCCGATCCGCCGGTTGGCTGTGAACAGGCATGCAAAACTCACTCGGCAGTTCGACCTGAAAACGCGCATGTGTCTGATATTTTTAGAGAAACCTCGGACTTTTCTCGCTGCCGACTGCAGGGTTTCGTAGACTGGCATTGAAAAAGCTGCAGTTTGGGTCCCTGCCAGGAAGCATCGCGATCGCGCTCCGGAACAGGATGACCTGCTGCGACCGCGCCTGGTCGACCTGATCGACATGCGGCACGAGTTGGTGAAGCTGGCGGGCCTGATCGACTGGGAGTTCTTCGAAGGGGAG
>JAXMNQ010000095.1:0-13929 GCA_034670345.1 Paracoccaceae bacterium
CATTGAGCTCATCCGGGACTCCCCAGTGAGCTCATACTGAGCCCGTTCAGCCTCGAAGCCGTCGCCCAAATATACACTCCACCCCGACCGCAAGCGAAATCTCAATGGGGCGGGAACGGCGCATACACTGTACTGTCGACCTTCGTGTGACCAAGCAGCAGTTGCACCGCGCGGAGGTTGCCTGTCTTGCGGTAAATCTCCGCCGCCTTTGTACGGCGAAGTGAATGCGTGCCGTAACCACTTGGTTCAAGGCCGATTGCAGTCACCCAATCGCGGACAAGCCGACCATACTGGCGGGTGGAGATGTGCGGCCGATCATGGAACCGGCACGGGAACATAAAGCGGCAAGCAAACATCTCGGGTGATTTTACCCACGCCAGGACGGTATCGCGTGTGTTTTCGGTCAATTCAAACTGCACCGGTCGCTTGGTCTTGCTCTGGATCACCGAAACGCGTTCTCGCACGCGATCATCTTTTACCAGGTCAGACACCGCCAATCTGACAAGATCACAGCCGCGTAACTTGCTATCGATGGCGACGTTGAACAAAGCCAGATCGCGCAGATAGCCCGCGAGTTCGAGCCTTGCCCGGATTGCCCAGACCTGTTTTGGCAGTAAAGGCCGTTTTTGACCGATGATCCGCCCCTTGTTCCAGGCTCTGCGTTTCGGGGTTGTTGCAGGAAGTTGGACTCTTGGCATGATTTGCCCTCCGTTCCTCCCTCCAAACCCAGTCACCAGCACCATGCGAGCAATGAGATTGTATCGTCCTTAGCAATGGCAGCTGTCAGAGGCCGACCGACTGCATCGGCGCTGCATGCGCACTCGGCGGCTCTGAGCCCAAAGTACCAAATGCTGCGGGCCCAACAAGTGGCTTCTATGCAACTTGCCCCAACGCGCATAGTGTCCCTTGCATGGGCTTTGTTGCGCAAAGGCCGAGTGAGGGATTCATCTGGTGAATCCAGCGTGGTAGCTGGGCCGCATGAGCAGACCGATCCCGCCGAGCTACAAGACCAAGAACTGGCCAGCCTACAACGAAGCGCTGAAGCAGCGTGGCTCCCTGACCATCTGGTTCGATCCGGACATGGTCTGGGTGCCGCCGCCGACCGGCAAGCGAGGCCGGCAGCCGCAATATAGCGATGCCGCGATCCAGACGTGCCTGACGATGAAGGTCCTCTTCGGCATGGCGCTCCGGCAGACCACGGGCTTCGTCGAGAGCCTGTTGCGCTTGGTCGGCCTGGATTGGTCAGTTCCGGATTTCAGCACCCTGAGCCGGCGCCAGAAAGCCTTGGCCGTGACCATTCCCTACCGTGGCTCGCAGGGGCCGCTGAACCTGCTGATCGACAGCACCGGCATCAAGGCCGAAGGCGAAGGCGAGTGGCACGCCCGCAAACACGGTGGCGCGAAACGCCGCCTATGGCGCAAGATCCATATCGGCGTCGATGAACAGACGCTGGAGATCCGAGCCCTCGAGATCACCGGGAGCAACGTCGGTGACGCGCCCATGCTGCCCGAACTGCTCAGCCAGATCCCGCCTGATGTGGAAATCGGCTCGGTCACCGCAGACGGAGCCTATGACACACGTAAGTGCCATGACGCCGTCGCCGACCGCGGCGCCCACGCTGTAATACCGCCACGCAAGAACGCCAGGCCTTGGAAGCCTTCAACCGCGGGGGCCATCGCCCGAAACGAGGCGCTGCGCGCATCGAAATACCTCGGCCGCGCCATTTGGCGAAAATGGACCGGGTATCACCGCCGCAGCCGCGCCGAGACGAAGATGCATTGCGTGAAGCTGCTGGGGCAGAGCCTCATGGCACGCGACTTCGATCGCCAGGTCGCCGAACTTCAGGTCCGAGCCGCCGTGCTGAACGGCTACACCGCGCTCGGCATACCTGTCACAGAGCCCGTAGGATAAGTGCGTCCGGGGTAAGGGGAAGTCCGGGCTTCACGCGCTTTGCGCAACAAAGCCATGCGGAGAACATAGACTCTGGCCAGGGAGGTGATAATCCGGCCACCGGGAAGATGATTGCTTCCCGTGGGGATGCAATGGTCTACCAGCCTTGCTCCCAGTGTGGGGTCTGCCTGTACCGCTCGGCCAGAAAGTCGACGAGCAGGCGCACCTTGGCCGCGAGATGACGGCTGTGCGGATAAAGGACATGCACGTCGTAGGGGGCGGTTTCGAACGACGGTAGCAGTCTGATCAGCTTCCCCGATCGCAGCGCGTCCCCGGCCACAAAGGCCGGGACGCAGGCGATCCCGAGCCCCAGTCCTGCGGCCTGGACGCAAGCTTCGGCGTTCGAATAGCGAATGCGGCCGTCGACGCTCGCGATCTCGACCTCGCCGGTCTCGCCCTTGAACGGCCACCGGTTCGGCTCGCGGAAGTTGGTGTCGATGATGCACGCGTGCTGCGCGAGGTCCGCAGGCGACGCCGGCACATCGTGCTGTTCGAGATAGGAGGGTGCACCCACCACAACGATGCGGACGGCGCAGAGCCTGCGGGTGATCAGGCTGGAATCGCCGGGCCGCCCGACGCGAACGGCAAGGTCGAACCCCTCGTCGACGACGTTGACGACGCGGTCGGAGAAGGTGACATCGAGTTCGATGTCCGGATAGAGCCCGGCGAACGCATTCAGCGCGGGTGCCAATTCGAGGATCCCGAATGTCAGGGGCGCTGTCAGGCGCAGCCGCCCGCGCGGTGTCTGCGAGATGTTCCGGATGTCGAGGTCGAGGGTGTCGAGCTCATCGACAAGCGGCTTCAGGCGATCGTAATAGGCACGGCCCGCCTCCGTCGGCGCGACGGATCGCGTCGTCCGGTTGAGCAGCCGCACGCCCAGCTCGGTCTCCAGACGCGAGATCAGCTTGGATGCCTGTCCGGACCTTGTGCCCAGTTTCTCGGCGGCCCCTGTGAAGCTGCCTGTCTCAATGACGGCGAGGAACATCCGGTCGCATTCGAGGCGGTCCATTTCTTCCTCATGGTAAGCAATGAGCAATGCCAAATGACTATTATAGCCACATTTAGAATCAAAGGCTATCGATCAGCGGGCGGAAGATCATCGCTCCCTGCACGCGCGTGCCTGACTCCGCATGACGCTGTAGTCCGCGAGCATCTCCGCGACCGCCGAACCCTCCAGCAGCAGGGCCAGCTCCTCGGCCGCCCGCGCCTGAAACTCACTGCTGTACTCGACGACAGGTGGACAGACCCCGAGCCCGCCACCGTTAGAACCGACCGTCGCGCAGCCGCTCAGCAAGCTCGTTGCGATCGCGAGGACGGCGCGCCGCAGCCTCCAGCATCCGGCTTTGGACATCATTGGCTTTCTCCTTAGCCTCAAGGCGTTCGGCGAGCCGTCCCGCTCGTTCGCCGGACCGCCGAAGCGAAAGCAGGAACAGGAGCACGGCGAGCGCGATGGCGCCGTGGTGCAGCGCCGCCCGCATCCACGGGCCAGCGGCAATCCCGTCCAGCAGGGCAGCGATCATCGCTGCCCCCGGCACCAGTCATCGAGGCGGGCGTAGATCGTCACCGCGACGCCCGCGAGCGCGATCACGATGAAGACCCAGCGGAGAATGTCTAGATACGACACCAGCGGCAGGATGGCGGTCTGGGTCTGTGCCAGGACGCTCTGCGCGATCTCGACGCCGGCTGCGCCCAGTGTCGCCACACCCGTCGCGCTACCCCCCTTCATGGTGCGGCTGTCGGCCAGTACCTCGCGCGCAAGCGGCGTTTCCTCGGCGAAGGCAGTCGCCCGGACCGGAAACCGCTCGCCCCACTGACGCGCGGGGCCAAGGTCGACATGGATGAAGCCCGAGCGCGGGTAGAAGCCGAACCCAAGAAAACCGACCGCGCGTGTCTGCGTCGTCCTCGACCCGGGCGCGAGGAACGCGGACTGTCTCGGTCCCAAACGTGCCGGTGAGTTACCGCTCGCGGTGCCGGTGGCGATAGCCTTTCGCGGCTCCGTCGCCCCTGTCGTAGCGAAGACGGCCGAGGAAGCTGGCAAGCTCCTCCTCGAACACGGCTTCGATGGTCGCACGGACGTTCGCTCGCAGCCGATCCTCGATCGGGTCGAACCCGGCCTCCCCGGCCAATAGCGAAAAGCTTGAAGTGTCGGTAATCTGGGTCATGGCGTGATCTCCCTGGCGGTTGCAGCCGCCGGTTGGGTGGGTGTCAGTTCACCCTGAGATTACGCCGCCTTCAAATTTCCACCAACTCCGCGAAACGACCTCGTTCATACGAGGCGCCCGGACCCTGCAAGTGTATAGAGGCCCCGACGGACCTGCAGCCGAGTCGGAAATCAAGACAGTTTGCGTTCGCCAATGGGCGCTCAGGCCGCATCGGCGTATTCTGGCTGAGTCTTGGCGCCGGTGATATAGGCCACCACATCCTCACCCGAGATGTCCTCGTTGCGAATGTCGAGGTTGGCACAGATGCGCCCGCGCCGGAAAACCACGACACGGTCCACGAGGTCAAACACCTGCCGCATGTTGTGGCTGATCAGGATCAATGGCTCCCCGGCTGCTTTCAGCGTTCGGATGATGTTTTCAACTTGCGCCGTTTCCTGCACGCCGAGTGCTGCCGTGGGTTCGTCCATGATCGTCAGCTTGGAGTGGAAGGTCGCCGTGCGCGCGATGGCGACACACTGGCGCTGCCCGCCCGACATGCGCTCGATCGTGCCCCGAATGTTAGGGATCTTCACACCCGTCTTTTCCAGGGCCCCCATGGTGCGTTCGCGCATCGCCTTGTAGTCGAGGATCGAGAACGGTCCGAGCTTGAACTTGATCAACTCTCGTCCAAGGAAAAGGTTATCCGGCACGTCCAGTTGATCGGCAAGCGCCAGCGTCTGGAACACTGTTTCGATGCCCGCGTTTCGGGCATCCATCGGGTTTTCGAAATGCACCGGCTTGCCGTCAAAGACGATTTCGCCGCGCGTGCGCTGTTCGACCCCGGTGATCTGGCGAACAAAGGTCGATTTGCCCGCGCCATTGTCCCCCATGATGGCCACGTGCTCTCCCTTTTTCAGGGTGAAGTTCGCCCCTTCGAGCGCGTGCACGCCGCCGTAATGCTTGGTCAGATCACGGGTTTCTAGGATGATGTCACTCATGTCTTGTCTCCTCAGGACCGCATCGCGGTACGTTGGCGGCGCCATTGATCCAGAACGACGGCAGCCACGATGATCGCGCCCTTCACCATCTCCTGGTAATAGGCGTCGAGCCGCAGGTAGGTGAAACCCGAGATGATCACGCCGAAGATCAGCGCCCCCAGCACGGTGCCCACGATGGAGCCACGTCCGCCCGCAAGTGATACGCCGCCGATGACGGTCATGGCGATGGCATCGAGTTCATACATGACACCCATGCCCGCCTGTGCGGTCAGGTTCTTTGAGGTCAGCACCAGCGCCGACAGGCCCGCCAGCATTCCGGCGATGGTATAGACAAGCACCTTGTGCCGGTCGACCTTGATGCCGGACATCCGCGCGGCCTCTTCGTTCGATCCAATGGCGTAGGTGTGTTTGCCGTAGATCGTGTATTTCAGGATGAAGTGGAACAGGATCGCCAGCCCGATGAAGATCACAACGGGCGACCATCCTGAGAGGCCGTTTCCGATGCTGCTGAAGCTCTCGGTCGGGAAAGAGACCGGCTGCCCCTTGGACCACCATTTGGCTGCCCCGCGGGCTGCGACCATCATGCCCAGAGTCGCGATGAAGGGCGGGATGCGTGTGTAGGCAATCAAGAGACCGTTCAACGCGCCTGCCAGAATGCCAATGACAAGTGCGACAAGGATCGGCACGATTACCGGCAGGTCCATCCAGGATGCACCGAAGACGGCCTTGGGGTTGGGGAACCCATTTACCAGTGCCGTCTGGGCAAAACTCATGGCGACCATGGCCGTCAATCCGACGACGGAGCCGGGCGACAGGTCGATCCCACCAGATATGATGACCTGTGTCGATCCGATGGCGATGATCCCGATTATCGAAACCTGAAGAATGATGATCTTCAGCCGCACCATGTTCAGGATGGTGCCGTCACGCGCAGTGTTGAAGTCGAACAGCAGGCTTTGGCCATTCATGTAAGGTAGCGCCTGCCCCAGGATCTCGAAGACCGCGATGATGGCGATCAGCGCAATCAGGACATTGGCTTCGTTCGGCCAGCCCCGTTTCTTCGAGTCAAAGCCCAAACCGCCGGTGCCATGGGATGTATCCGCCATGCTTGCCACTCCCTTTGAAAAGTACGGAACGGCGCATTGGCGCCGCACCGTGTGTTGCGATCCGGCGGGATCAGTTCTTCGCCATGAAACCTTCGAGGTTGGCCGGGATCACCAGTTGGAACGGGATATAGACCTTTTGATCCACGTCCTCTCCCGCGGCCAGTTTCAGCGCGGCGTCGAGCGCACCGGCACCCTGGCCTGCAGCGTCCTGGAACACGGTCACGTCCAGATCGCCCTGCGCCATGGACAGCATGGCGTCTTGGGTCGCGTCCACGCCGGTCACGATGACCTCACCCATGTCGATGCCCGAAGCTTTCATCGCCTGAATGGCCCCGATCGCCATCTCGTCATTGTTGGCAAAAACGGCGTCAAACTCCTCCGCAGACGACAGCCAGTTGGTCATCAGGTCCTGCGCTTCGTCGCGCGACCAGTTGGCGGTCTGCTCGTCGATGATGGTGATGAAGTTGCACATGTCCATGCCGATCACGTCATGGAAATCCTTGGTACGCTGAACGGCGGCCTGGTTCGACAATTCGCCCATCATGACGTAGATTTTTGCGCCGCCGGCCTTGCCTGCACCACGCAGCATCTTGCACCCCTCGAAGGCGGCAAGCGTGCCGGACTCGATCTCGTTCGATGCCACGAAAGCCTGGTTGTCGGGCAGCGTGTCGACATTGACCGGCTGACGGTTCACGTAGACCAGCGGCACACCCGCGGCGGCGGCGGCATCCGTCATTGCCTGCGTGGCCGAGGTGTCGACCGGGTTGACGATGATCGCGTCAACACCCGAAGCGATGAAGTTGTTGATCTGGTCAAGTTGCTTGGCAACGTCGTTCTGTGCGTCTTCGACCTGAACATCGACGCCGTCCATGGACTCGGCCTGTTCGATCATGCCGTTGCGCAGAACGGTCAGAAAGTTGTCGTCGAACAATGCCATCGAAACACCAACTGTCTCCGCCATGGCGGTTGTTGACAAAAGCGTGGCACAGCCCGCGGCGATCAGAGTCTTTTTCATAGGGTTTCCTCCCGTTTCGGTGTCCGGCACACCTGCTTTCTTAGCCGGAAGCCCCCCAAAAGGGGGCGGAACTCACCTGCTCAATCAGCCAGCGTAGCGACCTGCGAGCGGATGAAATCGAATGAAGCGCGCAGCGGCGTTTCAGGGGCGACCAACGCATGCGTCACGGGCGAAAACGCCTCCATCGAGATCGGGCCGTTGTAGCCCCCGGTCATCAGAGCGGCGATCTGGTCGCAGTTCCCCAGCCTGTCCTGCGGCGTTACCAGGACGCGATGCTCGTCTTCCATCTGGCCAACGCTGACTGCTCGATCCTCGACGCCCGAAACATGGATGATGCCGGTCCATTCCGGAAAGAACTCTGTCTCTGAGGCCAGGAAATGGTGAAAGGTGTCATGCACCAACTTGAAATGGCCTGCCCCGCCAATCGCCTCGATGGCGTTAATCGTCTCGGCTTTTTGGCGCAGTGAGGAGCGCTCAAAGCCGAGCGGCTCAACCAGGGCAACCATGCCCGCCTCTTTCAGCATCGGCAGAATTTCCCGCAAAGCGAGGCGCAGATTGGCTTGCCGCTCACCGTTGCCTCTTCCCTTGCCGTCGTTGCGCGGGATCAGACTGATGGTTTCCGCACCGCAGGTCTGAGCGACGCTGATGAGCGCGCGCACCTCTGCCGCGATTCCATCGCTCCAGTTGTTGAATGGGTAGACCTGGCTCAGCCCGACGATTCGCAACCCATTTTCGCGTACAGTGTTCGCGACGGTTTCGGCACTTTCGCCGTCGAACAGCGGTCTGTCCAGATCATTGCGGAACTCCACGCCGATACAACCAAGTCGCTGAGCGAGTCCCAAGAAGGCCCGCCAGTCGAGCCGTGGTGCGGTCATATGGTTGAGCGCGAATTTCAAAGACGGACCTCCCAAACGCGGCCGTCGGTCTTTTCGCCGACGAACCCACAACGGACACTGCGTCGATGAAATGATTCAGGTCAAACTGATTCGATAATTTCTGCCACTATCAGATCATTTACGACATTACTGAAAGCCAGCCGGTGAAACTTTTATATCAAAAAAACTCGGGCAAGAGCAATGTAGGCTCCAGGAACCGCTGCACCTGTAAACTGCTGCCTTCTACCTTCAGACGGACCGTTTCGGCGACCAGCTCCCGGCACAACTGCTCTAGTGGGGTGGCCACGATCAGCGTGACATAGCCGTCCTCCAGAGCACGTCGAGACTCTGGTGTGATCTCATTGACAACCAATGCGATATTCCCCGGTTGTGTTTCCTCGCGCAGCGCCGCGATTGCGCCCTCCATGCCGCCGCCGGCCAAGTAGACACCAACAAGGGTCGGATGCCGGGACAGCAGGTCCAGCATTGCCTCGTAGGTCAGCTGGCGGGTTTCCAGGTTCACCAGTGTGTCCAGCACCTCGAATCCTGGCAGGGCCTCGCGAAACTGCGACCGAAAGCCGGTTTCCTTTAGCTCATGGCCGTGCCAGCGATTACCGCCGACAAAGAGCGCGATCTTGCCTGGACGCGGCGCGGCGACGCTAAGCATATGTGCAACACCACGGCCAACCTTCAGATTATTCAGTCCAAAATACCCTACCCGGTGGTTCTGCGCAAAATCTGAGAGCAGCGTGAAACAGGGCACCCCGTCCGCGGCCAATAGCTCGACAGCCTCACCCACACGGCCGTGGTTGACCGCCGTTGCCGCGACCACATCCGCCCGACCACACATCGACACCAGGTGTTCAGCCACATCGACCGGTGCCTGCGATTGCGAAAACACGATTTCGGGCGTGACCCGCGCGCCTTCGGCCTCGGCGCAGGCGCGACGCAACGCCTCTGAAAAAGCGGCGTAAAAGGCTTGCTTTTCCTTGTGCAGGACCACGCCAAGTTTGACTTCGGGCAAGCTGCGCAGCACGTTTTGCGCGATCAGGTTATGCCCGTGATAGCCGACCCTCGCGGCGGCCTCGGCTATCTTGCGCGCGGTTTCCTCACGCACCCCGGGGGCTGCAGCCACGACACGGTTTACAGTTGCGATACTGACGCCCGCCTCATGGGCGACGTCCTGCAATGTCGGTCTCCGAGCCATGCCAAAATGATACAATCATATCACCACAAAGCAACAAGAAATGAGTCGCCACGAGAGAGAATGCATCCTGCACCATTGGCACCGATTCTGGTTCCGGACTAAGGTCAAATCCATCGACGAGGGAGGAGCTGTCATGGCGAAACGCGACTACTCATTGCTGGGCGACGACGCCCGCCGCGCGGTCGAAAGCGGCCTTGCCGCCGCCGAATGGTATCACACGGACATCCCGCGCAAGCAGATGAAGGCGCTGATGCAGCGTGCCGACCAGCCAGCGATCCGTGACACGTTCATCCTGTTCAGCAATATGATCCTCCTGGCCGGTCTCGGGATCGCACTTTGGCCGTCGTTGTGGGCCGCGCCTTTCTGGCTGGCCTATGGCGTCCTCTACGGATCGGCTATGGATTCGCGTTGGCACGAATGCGGGCATGGCACGGCCTTCAAGACGCGCTGGATGAATGACTGGCTGTATCAGGTGGCCAGCTTCTGCATGGTGCGCAACCCGGTCAGCTGGCGCTGGAGCCATGCGCGTCATCACACCGACACGATCATCGTTGGCCGCGACCCCGAGATCGTCGCCATGCGCCCGCCCGCTCTGTTCCGGATCTTGCTGAATGTCTTCGGCGTTCTGGACGCCTGGAACGGCTGGGCGCGGATGTTGCTCAATGCCAGCGGCAAGGTGCATCCCGAAGAGGCCAACTACATCCCCGAACAGGAGCAGCCAAAGGTGGTTCGTGTCGCCCGCGTCTGGGCCGCGATCTACGCCACGACGATCCTGCTGGCGCTCTGGATGGGGTCGATCCTGCCGTTGATGGTGATTGGCTTGCCGCGCCTCTATGGAGCGTGGCACCACGTTATGACAGGTGTGATGCAGCACGCGGGCCTGGCCGAAAACGTGACCGACCACCGGCTGAACTCGCGCACCGTCTACATCAACCCGATTAGCCGTTTCATCTATTGGAACATGAACTACCACGTCGAACACCACATGTTCCCGATGGTGCCCTATCACCGGTTGCCGGACCTGCACGAAACGATCAAGCACGACCTGCCAACGCCGAACACCTCTATCTGGCAGGCCTACGCCGAGATCCTGCCGGTCCTTCGTCGTCAACTGGCCTATGAAGACTTTTTCCTCAAGCGCGACTTGCCCCCGCAGGCCAAACCCTACCGTGAAGACTTCCATGCCGCCGCACTTGGCGTGCCCGCAGAATAAGGACCCCGACATGCCCTGGATCGACGCCTGTGCCATCGATGACATCGACGAAGAAGACCTGATCCGCTTCGATCACGATGGCCGCACCTTTGCGCTCTACCGCAGCCCGAACGACGAATATTTCTGCACCGATGGCCTCTGCACACATGAGCAGGTGCATCTGGAAGACGGGCTGGTGCAGGACTACGAGATCGAGTGCCCGAAGCACAACGCCACTTTCGACTACCGCACCGGCGAAGCCCTGCGTGCTCCGGCCTGCGTGAACCTGAACACCTATCCCACCAAGGTCGAAGGCGACCGCGTCCTGATCGAGATCTGAGGCATGTATCACAAACGACCGACCGTGGCAGACCTGCGTTCCCGTAAGGCGCGTGGAGAGAAGATGTCCATGCTATTTGTCGAAACGCTGGACGAGGCGCGCGCCGCTGCCGAGGCAGGGATCGACATCCTGTCCGTCATCGAGCTGCTCTGGACGCCCGAAATGCGCATAGCGGCAGGCGACTGCTTTGTTCAGGTCGGGCTTCTTTACGGTGAGCTTTGCACCGTCGAAGACTACCTGCGCGCGGCGCATCGTGCCATGAGGATCGGCGGAGATTGCGTCTATTGCTCTGCTTCGCTGGCGATCCAGTCGGAACTTGCCTCCAATGGCATTCCGGTTGTGGCGCATGTGGGGCTGATCCCCTCGCAATGCACCTGGACCGGCGGTTTCAAGGCAGTGGGCAAGACCGCAGACAGCGCTATTGCCGTCTGGGAGCACGTAAAGCGCCTGGAGGCTGCCGGTGTCTTCGGCGCCGAATTGGAAGTGGTGCCGGACCGCGTGGCCGAAGAAATATGCAAGCGCTCCTCCTTGCTGATGTTCGGCATGGGCGCAGGTGCGGCAGTCGATGCGCAGTATCTCTTTGCCGAAGATGTGCTTGGCCACGGCCAGAACCACAAGCCACGCCACGCCAAACAGTACCGTGACTTCCGGGCCGAGTTCGAGCGACTGCAGCAAGAGCGGGTCGCGGCGTTTCGGGAGTTCAAAGCGGACGTGACATCGACAGCCTATCCAACCAAGGCGCATTCCGTCGCAGTCAAGGATGAAGAACTGGTGGGGTTTGTCGACGCGCTGGCAAGGTGACTTCTATCGGTCCAGAGCCCGCGCTTCCTGCGTGCCCTCAGCGACCGCCCCCGCCACAAGCCGAAACTCGAGCTAACCCATGATTTCCAACGCAAGGGTCGGTTTCCAGGCTGTAAATTTGCACACCTACGAGATGTTGCGTATCTGTCTGGTGGTACCGCCTTTGACAAGCGAGTTGGCTGCGACGGCATGGCGTCGGCAACCTGCGCGATCTCAAGGCCAAGGCACCGAAGCCGAAGCATGGCACCTTCAAGGCCTACGAGCCCGGCTACATCCACATCCATTGCCCGGCAGGCTTTTTTCCATAGGAAAAGGTGCCGAGAGGGACGTGAAATACCTGCCGCACCCTGTCGGGACATTTCCTGCGGAAATGCCCTGCCGGGCAGTGGATGGCCGATGAGAAGCGCCGCCGCTACCTCTTCGTGGTCATCGATCGGGCGACCCGATGGGTCTTCATCCGCATCTTCGCGGCCAAGACCGCGGCCAACGCACGCCGCTTCCTGCGCGACCTGGAGCGCGCATGACCTGAAACCCAACCAACCGGCGGCGCCAACCGCGTGGGAGATCACGCCATGACCCAGATTATCGACGCGTCGAACTTCGCGCTACTGGCCGGGGAGGCCGGATCTGACCCGATCGAGGACCGCCTGAGGCCCAATTTTCGTGCGACCATCGAGGCCGTGCGTGCGGCCGCGCTGGCGTTGATCTTGCAGAGGAGCATTGCGCCGAAGAGGTAGGTGCCGTCCACGGGGGCGACGAAGTGGTTGTTCGCGGCGTCGAACGCCCCCTGGTCGTTGTAGTCGGTGTTGTTGAGGCCGATCTTCGTCCAGGTCCCGACGCCGACGTAGTTGTCGTAGTTGGTATACGCCTTGAACCGGGGCAGCCGGGGCTGGTCGACGATGCCGGTGGCGTTGTCGACGCTGAGCCCGTCGAAGAAGGTGCTGCCGCCAGCGGAAACCGCGAGGCGGAACTCGTCGGATCCGAGCATCCCTATCCGCGCCTTGGTTCCGAAGCCGGATAACAGCGTCGGCCGGAGATAGCCAGCAGCAGCCTTCTCGTTCATTGTGTGGAATTAGTCACCGGTGCCCCCCTTGGCGACAATCTTCTCTGTTCAAAGGGCGGCGGTCAGCTTGGCAAAGAACGGGTTCGACACATCCACAGCCGCCTCAAAGTCCCCATTCCGCAAGTTCGCCGCTGTTTGAACCATTGCGACCCTCGGCCCAGATCCTGGTTCTTGCGCTGGGGGTCATGCCGAACTCGGCGGCGTAGCGCATCATGTCGGCCATGGCCTTGTTGGCGGTGCCGACCAGCGGATTCTGGATGGCGTTGCCGCCTTGGGTCTTGATCATCAGGCCTTGGGTCACGGCATCGCGGTCGGCCATGCGCTCGAGTGCGGTTTCGGCTTGGACCCAGCGACCATAGGCCAAGCAGTAGGCGGCGAGCGCGGCCCGGTCGATTTCAGATAGGATGCCTAGGGCGTTCAGCTGGTGACTGACCCGGGTCCACTCCGCGCGAGCTGCATCCTTCAGATGATCGGGCGGTTCCGGACAGGCCGGTTGTGGTTGCGGTTCGTCGGGATTGGCTCGGTCTGCGCGGTCGGTTCCGGTGACGAGCTTCAGCCCGCTGGGTTTGGGTTTGCGTCCGCGCATCTCTCACCCCCGCTTCGAATTCTGGCAATGTGGGCATTTGGTTCCCCATGCCGGTCCCGGTCGGAAACCCGCAGAGATAGACCCGCCCCCGGGGTCTGTTTCAGTATACGACAGGCGGTAAGCATCTACAATATTGTCATTTTTCGACAATGCGCGACACGCGCCGACACCAACCCCGAAGGTCGGGAGGAAAGCCTCTCGACGAGTCAAGTCGCCTGCGAGAGGCGCTCGATACGGGACAACAGGTGCCGCACGGTTGAGACATGCCAGCAGCCGTCGCGGCGGGTCCGGATACCGCGGGCGTTCAACTGGTCGGCCAAGGCGCGTAGGGTCGTGTGGCCTTCGTTCTGGATGGCCACCACCACCTCGCGCAGATCCTCGGCGAAGGTATCGGCGTTGCGGCGGACGGTGTCCTGCAGCGCCGTGCCGCCCTTGCCGGCCCGCCTGAGCGCCGCGGCGCCGTTGGGATTGCCGAGCGTCACGCCGCGGGCCTTGGCCGCCGCCAGCGCCTCTTTGGTACGTCTGGAGATGGCCTCGCGTTCCTGCTGGGCGACCAGCGCCATGATGCCGACGGTGAGGTCATTGGCCTCGGGCATGTCGCAGGCAAGGAAGGAGACGCCGCTGCCCTGCAGGGTGAGCAGGAAGGCGGCATTGC
>JAXMNQ010000096.1:0-13918 GCA_034670345.1 Paracoccaceae bacterium
CAAGGGGGCGCAGCCCCGCGCGCAAGCGCGGCTTGCCCTTGCGCCGCGCCGCCGATTGGCTCAGGCATCTTTCCGCGAAGGACGGCTCCGGGAAACAGACCCTTTGGAGGTTACTCGGCCGGTTGCAGGGCGGCGCCGCGTGGGGTGGCGACGAGGGCGGTATTGGTGAGCAATGCGCCTGCGGCGATGGCGCCGATGGCGAGCAAAGCAGCGATGGAGAGCGTTGGGACTCCGGAGAGGCCCGCGCCCACGGTGCAGCCGCCCGCCAGCACACCGCCGACGCCCATCAGGGCTGCTCCGGCCAGGTAACGGCCGGTTTCGCGGGGTGAAGAAAAGCTCTGCCACTGGAACCGGCGCGCAGCCAGCGACGAGACCAGCGCACCCAACAATACGCCGCCGATCAGACCGGCGCCAAATCCGGCCGGGATCGAGGTGGAGGCAACGGTGAAGAACAGCGTATCGGCCCATGTCGAGGTGAAGGCGAGGCTTTCCATCGCGATCGGGTCGAAGTCGTCATAGAGGACAAAGCCGGTGCCGACCCAGCCCAGTGGGACCAACAGGCCCAACAGCGCTGCGCCAAGCAGCATCAGCGGGCTGTTGCCCGAGCGCAGGGCATATGCCAATGCCGCCAGTGCCAGCAGTGCCGCCCACAGCAGCCCACCGCCGGGCAGGGCAGCGAGGCTGACGCTGTCGCCCAGCGGCAGCGTCGGTTCGGCCAGTGTCAGGCGGATCGGCGACAAAACGCCTTTCAGCGTGGCATGAGCGACCACGGCAAAGACGGCCAGCACGGTCAGCGCCCGCAGGTTGCCGGATCCTGTCAGCACCGTGAGACGCGACACGCAGCCCCGGGTCAGCACCATGCCGGCGCCAAACAGAGCGCCGCCCACGAGGATTGCGGCATAGGGCAGGTCGGCCGCCATGAAGCGGTGATCCGCGAAAGTTATCCAGTCCATCGCGACAGCGGCCTGCGTGCCAAGAATGGCCACGGCCAGCGCGGTCAGCCAGACGCCCATTGCGGCGCGGCGATCCTCGCCGACGAGGCCGCGGCGAAAGCAGAAGCGCGTGCGTTCAGCCAACAGGCCGAAACCGGCCCCGAGGATTAGTGCAAACCAGACGACCGCCTGTGGCGCGGTCAGGTTTTCGAAGCCCAGCGATTCATACATGGCAGCCTCCAGAAAGCGGGAATCAGGAATTCTGTTCCAAATGAGGAGGATGTTCCCGCTTGGCAAGGGCATGATTAGTGCAGGGGAGTTTGGCCTGCGGAACGATTTCCCGGTTTATCGCCGCGGGGCAGAATGGTGTTGCGGGGTCCTCCAGTGGGGCGAACGACAGGCGTTTGCCCCACCTGCGAAAGGGCGATGGCGCATTCTTTTTTGACCAACCCTCGTCTGAATCGGGATTCTGTCATGTCCACGCCGTGGCGGCCGCAGGCTGCGGTGCGCATGGCCAGCGGAGGGCGCTGGCCATGTTGCCTGGCGACGGACCATGTGAAAAGGGCGGACCAGTGTCGGCCCGCCCTTCGGTCAGGTGCCTAGGTTGGGTCAGCGCCCGCGGATCCTCGGGTCCAGTGCGTCGCGCAGACCGTCGCCCAGGTAGTTGACCGACAAAACCGTCAGCGAAATGGCGATCCCCGGCAGCAGCACGCGTTCGGGGAATTCCTCCATCCGCACCACTGCATCGGCCAGCATCTTGCCCCAGGTCGGGAAGTCCGACGGGAAGCCGACACCGAGGAAACTCAGCGCCGATTCCGTGATGATCGCCGTGGCAAGCCCGAGAGCGGCCGAGACCATGATCGGCGACAACACGTTGGGCAGCAGGTGGCGGCGGATGATCTTGCCCTGCGTGGTGCCGATGGAACGTGCGGCAAGGACGAACTCGCGCTCCTTGATGGCCAGGATGTCGCCGCGCACGATCCGCGCCGTGGGCATCCACGAGGTGATGGCGATCATCGTCACGATCAGGATGAACATGCCGCCTTCCAGCCCGAAATTGGTGCTGAGCGGTTGTCGGAACAGTGTCACGGCCAAGAGCAGCAGCGGCAGGATCGGCAGCGACAGGAACAGGTCGGTCGTTCGCATCAACAGGCCGTCGAGCTTTCTGAAATAGCCTGCCGTCACGCCGACAGCCGTTCCGATCACGAGGCTGAGGATCATCGCCGCCCAGCCGACCGCCATCGAAGCCCGACCACCCGACAGCATCTGCGCCAGCTGATCGCGGCCCAGCTGGTCCGAGCCCAGCGGCTTCAGCCAGCCGGTCTTGGCGTCCGAATCCCAGAGCGCGACGTAGATCGGGCGGAAGTCCTTGTTGCGGATGTCGGTCTTGGTCGGGTCCGCGTCCCAGAGGAAGGGGCCGACAAGAACCGCCAATGTGATGAAGGTCAGGAACCCAAGGCCGAACATCGCGCCCTTGTGCTTGCGGAACTGGTCCCAGACGTCCTTGCCGCGAGAGCGGGGCGGTTTCGAGGGTTCCTTGTCCTTGAGCGCCTCGATGGCCTGTAGGGGGGCATTTTCGCCAAGGATGACGTCGTTCTGCGGGCTGTCAGTCATAGCGGATCCTCGGGTCAAGCAGGCCGTAGAGGATGTCGGCGATCAGGTTAAAGAGCACGATCAGCACGGCAAAGATGAAGGTCAGGGTCATGACCCCCGGCAGGTCGTTGGCGAAAAGCCAGGTGATCAGAAGCTGGCCGATGCCGTTCACGCTGAACACGTTCTCGGTGATGATGGCGCCGCCGAAGATCGACGGCACCCCCAGCGCGATCACGGTCACCACGGGGATCATCGAGTTGCGCACAACGTGCGAGGTGACAACAACCGCCTCTGACAGGCCCTTGGCGCGGGCGGTGCGGACATAGTCCTGACCAAGATTGTCGAGGGTCGAGGCGCGCATGTAGCGGCTCAGCTGGGCAGTGATCTGAAGCGCCAGAACCATGACCGGCATGATCATCTGGTTCAGCTGTGTCTTGAAGCTGGCCCAGTCGTTGACGACAAGGGTGGTGTCATATTTCGACGGGAACCAGCCAAGCTGCACGGCAAAGATCACGATCAGCAGCGGCCCGGTAAAGAAGGGCGGGATCGAAAAGCCGATCATGGTGACAAAGGTGCCGGACTGGTCAAAGATCGAATACTGCTTGTAGGCGGAATAGACGCCCACCGGCAGCGCGATCAGGATGGCGACAACATAGGCGGTGCCGACCACCCAGAGGGTCTGCGGAATGCGCTGGATCACGATGTCCATCACCGGAGAGCGGGTCTGCCACGAGATCACGCGCTGATCCTGCACCAGCACCTGAACCACGCCGTCGACCTCGCGGATGCGGCTGGCCGCGCGCAGGGACTCCAGCTGGCTTTCGCTCAGCGCGGTGACCGGGACCTCCCAGTGCCACGCGAACTGCGTGCCAAAGGCCCAGTCGACAAAGACCTTGGGCTCGATCCAGAACATCTGGACCAGCCATTTCCAATATTGCACGAGCGGGGGTTCCCCCAGCCCGAGCGCCTGCCGCATCTTTTCCTTGACCTCGGCGGGCACGGTCAGCGGGACCTGCGCCATCGGGTCGCCAGGGGCGAGTTGCAGCAGCATGAAGATGACGAAGCTGATGAAAAGGAGCGTCGGGATCGAGAGGATCAGACGACGTGTCGCAAATGAGAGCATCGGCGCCTCAGGTAATTGCGGCTTTTGGCCGTGGGGGCAGGCCGGGGGGATGCCCGGCCTGCGGAGGGGGCGCCAAGGCGCCCCGGCTCAATGGATCAGCCGTCGATCCGGTGCCAGTCGGCAACGTTCCACAGCTCGGAGTCCCAGACGTTCAGCTTGACACCGCCAAGGCTGTTGGAATGGGCGGACAGGCGGCCACGGTGAACCAGCGGGATCATCGCACCACGCTCGAACGCCATGCGCGACAGTTCCTTGCCGATGCGCGAACGCTCGGCCATGTCGGCGGTTTCGGACAGTTGCTTGTGCAGGGCGTCGAATTCCTCGTCGCAGAAGCGGGAGATGTTTTCACCCTGCCACTGGGTTTCCGGACGCGGAGCCTTGTCGCACAGACCGTTGCCAAGGTAGGCCTGCGGGTCGGTGCCGTTGAAGGTGTTGGCGTACATTTCGACGTCGGCATAGAACTTCTGGAAGGTGTCAGGCGAACCTGCGTCACCGCCGAAGAAGACCGAAGCGTCGACGGAACGAAGCTCGACCTCCATGCCGATCTGTTCCCACCACTCCTTGATCAGCGCCTGAAAGTCCTGACGGACGGCGTTGACCGAGGTCTGGTAGAGGATCGACAGCGGGACGCCATCCTTTTCGCGGATGCCGTCACCATCGGTGTCGACGATGCCCGCCGCGTCCAGCATTGCCTTGGCGCCGTCAATGTCCTGCACGTCGCAGCCTTCGATATCTTCTACGGCAAAGGCCGCCGGAGCGGGAACCCAGGAACAGGAGACGCGACCGGCCTGACCATAGCCGACTTCAACCAGAAGCGGGCGGTCGATGGCCATCGACATTGCCTTGTAGACGGCAGGATCGCTCAGGAAGGGGTGCGGGCGGATCACCGAACGCTCTTCCGGGCCAAGGTCCGGATCGGGGTTGGTGTTGTTCAGCATGATCCGTTCAAGCAGCGGGCCAAAACCGGCCACGGGCACACCCTTGCCGCCTTCTTCCATCTTGGCGATGACGTCTGGGGCCAACTGCAGGTTCCAGGCATAGTCGAATTCGCCGGTTTCCATCACGGCAGTGCCCGCCGCAGCCGCCGAACCGCCACCCTTGAAGGTCACGCTGGCAAAGGCCGGTTTGGCCGGGTCACGGTAGTTGTCGTTGGCGACCATGCTGATCACGTCGTTCGGCTTGAACTCGGTGACGACAAAAGGACCGGTGCCGATCGGGTTGAAGTTTTCTTCGGTGCAGGTCGAGGCCGCCGCGCCCACGCAGTTTTCGAACTGGGCTTTCTGCAGGATCGGGCTCTCACCGCCGACAAAGGGACCATAGGGGTTGGGGGTCGCGCCTGCAAAGGTCACGACAACGGTCGTGTCATCCGGGGTTTCGACCGATTCCACACCTTCGAACTTGGTCAGCTGCGCGCAGCCGCCTTCGGGATGGGTGCAGTATTCATAGGTGAACTTGACGTCCTCGGAGGTGAAGGGCGTGCCGTCCGACCACAGCAGACCGGGTGTGAGGTTCCAGGTGATCTGTGTCAGTTCCGCGTTCACGCCGCCGTTTTCGACGGTCGGGATCTCTTCGACGAGCCAGGCAACCAGCTCTCCCATTTCGTTGTAGCGTGCCAGCGGCTCGATGATCATGGATGCGGATTCGACATCCTTGGTGCCGCCCGACAGGAACGGGTTGAGGATCGAGGGCGCCTGCCAATACAGGATCTTCACCTCGCCATCCGCGCCGCGCTCGGCGAATGCGGCAGGCGCAAATGCCATTGCGGCCACGGCCCCGAGCATCAGGGTCTTGAGTTTCATAACGTCACTCCATGTTGGTCTCGACCGGCTGAGTCCGGTCCGTTGAATTGTGGTGGGGAGGGTTGACCAAAGGACCGTGCGGCGCAACCGCTTCGCCCCAAAGATGAACCTCAAACCCCACTCACCTCCCATCGAAAGCAGAAGATGCGCAAATTGCAAGCATTGCCTAACGTAAAAGCACTCGCCCCCTTTACAGGCTCGGCACCCTGCCCATAGCCTCGGCAACCAAATCACGGGGAGCGTGCATTATGTTGGACATGCCGACGGGGACATCGAAAGGGCCGATTGCCCGGATCGAGAAGCTGCGGGTCGAGTTCCAGACCAAAGACGGGCCGGTCCTTGGGGTCGAGGATGTCAGCTTTGAGATCGGACCCGGTGAAACGGTCTGCGTGGTGGGCGAATCCGGATCGGGCAAGTCTGTGTCCTCGCTGTCGCTGATGCGCCTTGTGGAATACGGCGGCGGTGAAATCTCCGGTGGTCGTCTGCTGTTTGACCGCAAGGACGGCGGCGAGGTCGACCTGTGCAAGCTGGACCAGCAGAAGATGCGTCACATCCGCGGCAACGAAATCGGCATGATCTTTCAGGAGCCGATGACCGCGTTGAACCCGGTGTTCACGGTGGGCAAGCAGTTGACCGAGGGGCTGCGCGTGCATCGCGGCATGTCGAAGAAACAGGCCGCGGCGCGCGCCATCGAACTGCTGCGCGAGGTGCGAATCCCCGAGCCGGAACGCCGGCTGACGCAATATCCGCACGAACTGTCCGGCGGGATGCGCCAGCGTGTGGTGATCGCCATGGCAATGGCCTGCAAGCCGCGTCTGCTGATCGCGGATGAGCCGACCACGGCGTTGGACGTGACCATTCAGGCAGAGATTCTTGCCCTGATGGACCGGCTGAAGCGCGAGACCGGCACCGCTGTGATGTTCATCACCCACGACATGGCGGTGGTGGCGCAGATGGCCGACCGCGTCGTCGTCATGTTCCGCGGCAACAAGGTCGAGGAAGGCACGGTCGAGCAGATCTTCGAACACCCGCAGCATCCCTATACCAAGGCGCTGCTGGCCGCTGTGCCCAAGCTGGGCGAGATGACGGGCAAGGACCTGCCCGAACCGATGAAGCTGGTGGGCCGCACGGATCAGGACCTGCGCCCGATCCCCGGCACCGATGAACCGCTCCTGACGGTCGAAGGACTGACCACGCGTTTCCCGGTCAAGGGCGGCTTTTTCCGCCGCACGCTGGCCAATGTCCACGCGGTCGAGGATGTGTCGTTTGTTCTGAACAAGGGCCAGACGCTCAGCCTTGTCGGGGAATCCGGTTGCGGAAAATCCTCTGCCGGGCGGTCGATCCTGCGTCTGATCGAGCCGCTCTCGGGCAAGATCGACCTCGATGGCAAGGACATCATGAGCCTCGGGACAGAGGGGTTGCGCGAGGCGCGGCGCGACATGCAGATGATCTTTCAGGATCCCTTTGCCTCGCTGAACCCGCAGTTGCAGCTTGCCGACCAGGTGGCCGAACCGATCCACAATTACGGCATCGAAAAGGGGCAGGCGGTGATGGACAACGTCGCGCAGCTGTTCGACCGGGTCGAGCTGCCGCGCAGCTTCATGCGGCGGTATCCGCATGAACTGTCGGGCGGACAGCGGCAGCGGATCGCTATCGCCCGCGCCCTGGCCCTGCGCCCGCGTCTGATCGTGGCGGATGAGGCGGTTTCGGCGCTGGACGTCTCCGTGCAGGCGCAGGTCATCAACCTGATGATGGAATTGCAGGCGGAACTGGGGCTTGGCTATCTCTTCATCAGCCATGACATGGCCGTGGTCGAACGTGTCAGTCACCGTGTCGGCGTCATGTACCTTGGCCGGATTGTCGAACTTGGGCCGCGTCGCGCTGTTTTCGAGGACCCGCGCCACCCCTATACCCAGACCCTGATGAAGGCGGTGCCCATCGCCGACCCGCGCAAGCGCAAGTCCGAGAAGGACCTGAACTTCAAACCGATCCCGTCCCCCATCCATCCGATGGATTACAAGCCGGAACCGTCGCGTTACGAAGAGGTCAGCCCGGGCCATTTTGTCCTGACAACCGACAGCGGGTACTGATCGGGGCAGGCGATGGCGGCACTGGTCTGGATCTACCGATTTGACGGGCCGCCGCCGCCGTCACCTGATGATCCCTGCCTGACCGATGACCCTGCGCTGCGCGGCCTGGTGCCGCCCAACCCGGCGCGCGCCTTTCATGCGCCCGAGGAAATCCGCCTGACCTTCGACAGGCATGTGCCGGGTATCCGCTGGAACGAACGCGGCAACGGGTTTTTTCGACGCGGAAAATTCCGGATGCACGTCCTGCTGCCCGACCGGACACAAACCCAGATCAGCCTTGCCATCGATGATTACACAGAGGCCGGGCTGGTTCTGCGCCGGATCGAGGCGGACAAGCCCCAATGGTACACAAGCTGGTTTGACGGCAAGTGGCTGCGCGACACGCCGTTGGCCGGAGGCTGTTGACGGTGCGGCTGCCGGTGCTGGGTCCCCGGGCGCTGCGCGGAAAACAGGCCGGGCACTGGCCCCCGGATCATTCCCCGGTGGTTGCGGACATCCGGTTGCCGTGACAGGGATGGGCAAGCCGAGACAAAGAGGTTCCGAATGCCCGAGGTGCTTACCCCCCGCGCCCTGCTGGACAAGCTGGTCAGCTTTCCCACCGTCAGCCGCGACACCAACCTGCCGCTGATCGACTGGGTGCAGGACTACCTGTCCGGACACGGTGTCACGGCCCACCGCCATATCAAGCCGGACGAGCCGGAAAAGGCCGCGCTCTTTGCCCATGTCGGACCAGAAGTCGAAGGCGGCGTTGTCCTGTCCGGCCATACGGACGTGGTGCCGGTGGAGGGGCAGGCGTGGTCTACCGATCCGTTCACGGTGACCGAAACGGGCGGACGGCTCTACGGGCGCGGCACCACGGATATGAAAGGCTTTGACGCACTGGCGATCTGGGCGCTGGTCGAGGCGCAGCGGCAGGGCGTCACACGGCCCTTGCAGATCGCGTTGTCCTATGACGAGGAGATCGGCTGCGCCGGGGCGCCGCCGCTGATCGAGGCGATGCAGGTGCTGCCCCGCGCGGCGGATGTGATCGTCGGCGAACCCACGATGATGAAGGCGGTCACCGGCCACAAGGGCGGCGTGACCTACTGGGTGCATGTGCATGGCTTCGAGGTGCACAGCTCGCTGCTGCACACCGGGGTCAGCGCAATCATGTGGGGCGCCAAGATGATCGACTGGGCCAACCAGATGAACGCCGCGCTGGCGGCGGCGGACCCGGTCGGCATGGCCGGCCTCTTCGATCCGCCTTACACCAATGTCCATGTCGGCCAGATCCACGGCGGCACCGCGCATAACATCTCCGCCAAGGATTGCGAGTTCGGCTTTGGCTTTCGCGTGGTGCCGGGCGAAACGCTTGACCAATGGCGCCGCCAGACCGAGGCAATGGCCGCCGGGCTGACCGAGGGAATGCAGGCGATCCGCCCAGAGGCATGGATCGAATTGACCGAGAAGTTCAGCCTGCCGCCTTTCGCACCCCAACAGGACAACACCGCAGAGGCGCTGGTGCGCCAGATCACCGGCGACAATTCCGAGAATTTCGTCAGCTACGGCACCGAGGCCAGCCATTTCCAGACGGTGGGTTACAAGGCGGTGGTGTGTGGACCCGGCAGCATCACGGTGGCGCATCAGCCGAACGAATATATCACCCTGGCGCAGTTTGAAGAAGGGCGGCGGTTCATGGAACGGCTGCTGGACCGCTTGCGGTGATCGGGGCAGGGGGCGCTGCCCCCTCTTGGCCATATGGCCAATTCACCCCCGGAGATATTTTCAGAGAGAAGAAACGCAGGCGGCTTTTCCCGGAGGGTCGGGATGGTTTTCTGGAGTGAGACGTTGAGATGGCATTCGACAATGTGACGATCCCGTTCCGCGCGACAGGTCCCCTGGCCTTTCAGGACGACCTGCCCGAAGCCGCGGATCTGGTGGTGATCGGCGGCGGGGTGATCGGCGTCTCGGCGGCGCTGTTCGCGGCGCGCCGGGGGCTGCGCGTCCTTCTGCTGGAAAAGGGGCGGGTGGCGGCGGAGCAAAGCGCGCGCAACTGGGGATGGATCCGGGTGCAAGGACGCGATCTGACGGAGATCCCGATCGCGCTGGAGGCACAACGGCACTGGCGGGAACTGGATGACACCTGTGGCGGGCGGCTGGGTGTTCAGACAGTGGGCGTCAGCTATCTTGCGCACAGCGAGGCCGAGATGGCGGGGTTCGAGGCCTGGCTGCAGGAGGCGCGCCCGCTTGGCGTCAGCTCTGAATTGCTGGAGCGGCAAGGGATGCTGCGCCGTCTGGGGTATCCGCGCGCGCCCTGGCGGGGCGCGTTGTACACGCCGACGGACATGAAGGCCGAGCCCTGGGTCGCCGTGCCGGAACTGGCGTGGCTGGCGCAGTCTGAGGGCGCGCTGATCCGCGAGCATTGCGCGGTGCGCGGGCTGGACCGGCAAGCGGGGCGGGTGACGGGTGTCATCACAGAGGCGGGCCGGATCAGGACCGGGGCAGTGGTTCTGGCGGGCGGAGCGTGGTCCTCTTTGTTTTTGCGCCGTCACGGGGTGGATATTCCGCAACTCTCGGTGCGCTCGACCGCGCTGGCGACGCGGCCCTTGCCGCAGGTTGTGGACACGGCGGCGGTGGATGACCGCCTGGCCTTTCGTCCGCGCGCCGATGGCGGCTATACGCTGGCCCCCGCGGCCTTTGGCGAATTGTACCTGGGGCCGGACCTGTTGCGGCATCTGCGGCACTACCTGCCGCTGGCCCTGTCGGGGGAGTTCGACGTGCATCTGCGCCCCCCGCAACCGCGCGGCTGGCCCGATGCCTTTTCCACGCCGCGCTTTTGGAGCGGGGCCGACGTCAGCCCGTTCGAGCGGATGCGCATCCTTGATCCCGGACCCAATGAGGCGAAGGTTGCCGAGATCACCCGCCGGTTTGCCGGGATCTACCCGGAGGCGGGCAGGGTGGTGCCTCGCGCCAGCTGGGGCGGCATGATCGACGTCCTGCCCGATGTGGTTCCGGTGGTCGACAGGGTGGACCAGCTGCCGGGATTGACCGTTGTAACGGGCATGTGCGGGCATGGGTTCGGCGCCGGGCCGGGCTTTGGCCGCATTGCCGTCGATCTGGCGACGGGGCGTGATCCGGGGCATGACCTGACGCGGTTTCGCATGGGGCGATTCCTTGACGGGTCAAAACTTGTCCCCGGTCCCAATCTCTGACGGCGCTTGCCGCGCAGCCGGACCGGTGGCACTCTGATCGCAGACGAGGAGGCGCGCCATGCCCATCAAGAACCGCATCGCAGACTGGCAGGAGGAGCTGACCGCCTGGCGGCAGGATATTCACCGCCACCCGGAATTGCGCTTCGAAGAGCACCGCACCGCCGGATTGGTGGCCGAGAAACTGCGCGCCATGGGCTGTGACATCGTGCGCGAAGGGGTAGGTCAGACCGGGGTCATTGCAGTGATCCGGGGCCGCAGCGACAGCGGCGGGCGCGTGATGGGCTTTCGCGCCGACATGGATGCCCTGCCGATTCATGAACAGACCGGTGCGGCGCATGCCTCGACGATTGACGGAAAGATGCACGCCTGCGGCCATGACGGCCACACCACGATGTTGCTGGGGGCGGTGCGTTACCTTGCCGAGACGCGCAATTTCGACGGAACGGTCGTGGCGCTGTTTCAGCCTGCCGAAGAGGGCGGCGGTGGCGCCAAGGCGATGCTGGCCGACGGCGTGTTCGACGAATTCGGCGTGCAGGAGGTGTACGGCCTGCACAACTGGCCCGGTGTGCCGGTGGGAGAGTTTCATACCCGGCCCGGCCCTTTCCTTGCCGCCAACGACAAGTTCGAGATCGTGGTCAGCGGCAAGGGCGGACACGGCGCGATGCCGCATCTGGCGCGGGACACGAATCTTGCCGCCGCGCAGATCGTCATGGCGCTGCAAAGCGTGGTGTCGCGCGCCATCGACCCGCAGCATCCGGCGGTGGTGACGGTGGGCGGCATCCGATCCGATACCTACGCCTACAACGTCCTGCCCGATGCGGTGCACCTGATCGGCACGATCCGCTTTTACCACCCGGAGGATCGCGCGGTGATCGACAGCCGCATGGAAGAGATTGCCACCGCCTGCGCCGCCGCCCACGGGTGCCGCGCCGAGTTGATCTTTCACGGCGGGGTCAATGCCTTGGTCAACACGGCGGAAAACACCCGGATCGCGGCGGATGTGGCCGAGGCGGTGTCCGGCGCCGTCAAACGGGATGCGCCCCCGGTCATGGGCAGCGAGGATTTCGGCGACATGCTGGCGGCGCGGCCCGGGGCCTTTCTGTTTGTCGGCAATGGTGAGGACAGCGCCGACCTGCATAACCCCAGCTATGATTTCGCCGATGCGCTGATCCCGGTGGGGGCGAGTTTCTTTGCCGAGATGGCAGAACGGCGGATGCCCGTCGACTAGGCCAGAACCGGTCCTGATTTGACCAGAGGGTCAAAAAAGCAGATGCGCCGTCGCGTCGTGCCTTGTGTGCGCCCCGGTACGCTGGCAGGGTCGCGCGGTCAAACCTAACAGGGAGTGTATACGATGCCGGTCAAGAACCGCTTTGCAGAACTGCAGGACGAGATCACCGCTTGGCGGCGGGACCTCCACGAGAACCCCGAGATCCTGTTCGAAACGCACCGGACCTCTGCCATGGTTGCGGAAAAGCTGGGCGAATTCGGCTGTGACGAGGTGGTCACGGGCATCGGCCGCACCGGTGTTGTCGGTGTCATCAAGGGACGCGGCAACGGATCGGGCAAGGTGATCGGGCTGCGCGCCGATATGGACGCCCTGCCGATCCATGAGCAGACCGGGCTGGGCTACGCCTCGAAGACCGATGGCGCGATGCATGCCTGTGGCCATGACGGCCATACCGCGATGCTTTTGGGCGCGGCCAAGTACTTGTCCGAGACGCGCAATTTTGACGGCACCGTCGTGGTGATCTTTCAGCCCGCCGAAGAGGGCGGCGGCGGCGGCAAGGAAATGTGCGACGACGGCATGATGGAGCGTTGGGGCATTCAGGAAGTTTACGGGATGCACAACTGGCCGGGCCGTCCTGTCGGGTCCTTTGCGATCCGTGAGGGGGCCTTTTTTGCGGCGACAGACCAGTTCGAAATCGCGCTTGAGGGACGGGGCGGACATGCGGCTAAGCCGCATGAGACCGTGGACACGACCGTCATGGCTTCGCACCTGGTGCTCAGCCTGCAGACCATTGCCTCGCGCAATGCCGATCCGGTGGATCAGGTCGTGGTTTCGGTGACCTCGTTCGAGACCTCGTCAAAGGCCTTCAACGTGATCCCGCAACGGGTGCATATAAAGGGCACCGTGCGCACCCAGTCCAAGGCGATGCGCGCCCTGGCCGAGGAGCGAATAAAGGTGATTGCGTCGGGTGTTGCGGCGACCTTTGGCGGCACCGCCGATGTGACCTATCACAAGGGCTATCCGGTCATGGTCAATCACCCGGAACAGACCGAATTTGCCCGTGAAGTGGCAAAATCCATTTCCGGCGGCGTCGAAGAGGCCGAACTGGTCATGGGCGGCGAGGATTTCGCCTACATGCTGGAGGAACGACCGGGCGCTTATATTCTGGTCGGAAATGGCGACACCGCGATGGTCCATCACCCGGAATACAACTTCAACGATGAGGCGATTCCGGCAGGCTGTTCGTGGTGGGCAGAGATCGTCGAACGACGGATGCCGATGGCGTCGTAAGAAAGTGTCGAGCGGGTGGTGCGATCCATTGGCCCGAAGCCTGGATTACGCGCCACCCACCTTGATGTCTCAGGCTTCAGGCGCCGTGGTCGCTTTGCGCGGCTTGCGCGTGGCCTTCGGCTTGGTGGTCGTGGTCTTTGCCGCAGGAGCCGCGTCAGAGGCCGCAGCCTTTGTCTGGGCGGTGGCGCGGGGGCGCTTGGCTGCGGGTTTCGCCTCTGCCTTTGGCTTGTCCTTGGCTGCGGGCTTGGCTGCCGGTTTTGCCTTGGAGGCTGCGGCGGTCTTGGCAGCAGTCTTGGGCGCGGCCTTCTTGGCTTCGGTTTTTGCCGCGGCTTTGGCGCGCGGCTTTCTTGCCGGCTTTGTTTTGGCTTTCAGGGCTTCGGCGGCGCGATGCCAATGTTCTTCATCGCGGCCATTTGGGCAGCCTTCTTCCAGCCAGAGGTTATAGGCGGCTTCGGCAATCATGCCATTGTCGATCTGCGGGGTGCTCATGGGAGCCTCCAATTGTAGGTTTAGCGCTAACGCGGCTAAACAAACCGGAAGGCTGCAGCAATATTGACTCGCAATGCCGCGCCGCAGCGTATGCGTCCGGTGTGACCGGGCGTTGACTTTCAGCGTTGGTGCCAGTGCCAGGGGGCGAGTTCGTCGATACGGTTGATCTTGTGATCGGCGATG
>JAXMNQ010000097.1:0-13843 GCA_034670345.1 Paracoccaceae bacterium
ACATTGAGCTCATCCGGGACTCCCCAGTGAGCTCATACTGAGCCCGTTCAGCCTCGAAGCCGTCGCCCAAATATACACTCCACCCCGACCGCAAGCGAAATCTCAATGGGGCGGGAACGGCGCATACTTTGTAACAGTAAGGGAAAGTTCATTCGGATCAAAAAGCTAAGCGGTACAGGACCACTGTTCCAGCACCGTCACAGGGTAACGGAAAATGAGTCAGCGCCAGGTAGCCAGCGATGAAACGCGCGCTACGGCAACGCGAGCAATAGGGGGGGTGGGTCGAAAGTCTAGACGCTTGCCAAACGGAAACCGGCCCCCCGCCACGCAGGGATTTTTTTTCTGGGGATCGGTGAAATACGAGGCTGGGGATCAAAGGTCGAGCGCCCCAGGCCAGTGGAGCGCTTGCTGCAAGGCGCCGGGAAACTTGCCGTCGAAAACTCGAAAATATGTCTCATGATGTACTGAGCCTCTACTCCAAGGCACTGAGCCCCGCTTGTGTTCGGCAGAAGTTTCAACGATTAGCGGCTTCAATAATTTTCAAATCATGGCGTCGAATTGAAGAAATTATAAAAATTTCCAGAACAATCACTTAGGGCATCACGCGATTTGTGAAAATTTCAGGCAATGGCTATTCCGACGAGACGCCCCGTACAGACGCCATCACGAGTGATGTCATGGGTTCGCCGGCTCCGGACCGCGACAAGCTTGCGTGCCGAAACCTGCGCAACTACGAACGGCTCGCAAGGCATGTCGCAGAAACCACCTGAACTTCAGCAAATGAGCCACGGTCATTGGTGACGCCAAGATTATCACCGCCCTGCGCGATCGCGACCCCACCGCCGCCACACCCTGGAAACCGGAAACGAGGAACCGCCGCCCCTACAAAAAGCATCAGCCAATTTTTTAACTGAGACACTACCGGAATTCACGCTGCCTTGACGGGCGTGATCCACCCCTTTTCAATGGCCGCAGCCGTTGGGTTCACGCCACCATCCCCCGCTTCTGCGCGCGACGGTGTTCGAACTGGCTCGCATCGGGAGGGAGTTGCCTTGGCTGGATTGCTTATCGTCACCTGCGGAACCACAGACCTGCAATTCGTTGCGAGCAACCCATCTGGCGATGCGGTCAGGCTTGAAGCATCGCGCTCCCAGCAAAGAGCACTACACGAACGCCTCCTCGAAGGCCAACTTCCCTACCAGGTCGACCGCATGGCCGAAGCGCTCCCGAAACAGCGGGAATATCAGGTCGGCCTTGTCGACGACGGCCCGGCAATCATCGCCATCGGTGCCAATCGGGAAGCCGCGGCATCCTCCGAGTTTGAATTCGACCGCCCCCTCAAGGTGGTTCCCGCCAAGCTCGCAGGCCTCCCAGACGTCCTGAATGATGAACTCGCGCCCGACACGATCGTGATCTTCAACACTCATCGCGACGAGGACCCAGGCGAACCAATTGCTGCGGGGAAAATTCTGTCCCGCTGGCTGGCCGAGGAATTCGAACTCGAGATCGCCCATAAGGCCGGAGAAGTCCGGAAAGGCGCGGCGGGCTGGGTCAATTTTCTCGATGGAACGATGCGTGCCGAAGGCCGCGACAGCGGCCCCGTCAACTTGGCCGCAGTTCAGCGGATGGACGATGCCATTTCGAGCCTCGAAGGGCGCTGGAAGACCATCACCCTCGCGACTGCAGGGGGGCTACCGAATTATCGTGACCAGATCAGGGCGTTGGTGCGTTTCCGTTTCCGCACCGCTCGCATTTTCGATTTCGTGCAACCGGAGCGCCAGCCCGGCCGCGTTGAGCGACTACCTGAGGGCCGATTACCCTCCGACTCCTACCGCCTCCGCCACGAAGTGCGCATCCGGGTCCGCAGGGGTGACTTCGTGGCTGCGGCGGCTGTCGCAAGGCAAGGCAGGGTGATCGACAGGAAATCGTGGGGCCAGCCCGTGATGCAGGCAGCCGATTATCTCAACGGCATGCTCGAACCGTCGGACAGCTTGCCCGACTACCTGCATGACCTTGTGCGTCCGAATGTGCCCCGCTGCCTCCTTCCCGCGATGAGGGCTGAAACTGCCCTTCGCACAAGGCGGCTCCCGGAAGCCGTGCTCTGGACCTTTGCCTTCTTCGATGCCGCCCTTGTCGATGGCATCGCCGCACTGCCTTTCGTGTCGGAACTGAACGAATTGACGCAAACAATCGACGTCCGGGACGACCAGGGCCCTGTTCCGGATGCATTGCTCAACACACGGCCCAATCGACCGACTTGCCTGTCCGAAGACGACGGACGGGCGGGCCAGCCACGAAGAGGTCATCAAAGACTGCGCTTTCGAACGGGCCGGATAATCAACGGCATCTGGATGCGCAATCTCGGAGAGACTGGCCGGAACCTGTGCAATTTCGATCGCCGCCTGTCCGACAGGCAAGGACTTGAACCGAAGAGCCTCCGCAACAGCATCTCGCACAGTTCCGTCGCGGCCGATCGCATGGCCGGTCTGCAAGATCGCTTCGTCGAGCTGGGGATCTGGCTAAAAAACCCGACACCCGATGGGTTCTTCTTGGGTCAGCGCGAAGTCGTGGCGATCATCACCGAGCTCGGTATGGACCACCCGGCCCGCCTGTACGACCGGATTGTGGCTGGTCTCTGCATGTCGGCAGAGACGGCGCGGCTGCGCTGATCGGCATCCCGAGACGCGACACCCGTCCAAACTGAAGCCCACCGAGCATCTGGCATTCTACATCCCCGAGGCGGTGGTGCGGCCCCGTGCGATAGGACCATGCAGGGTTTCTTGGAACTTGCGGCCATTCGCCTGCAAGGTTTCCAGGCTTGCCTGCCACTCCCCAGGAGTCGCCGATTTCACTCATTGGTGAGTGAACGGGGCGAGATTCCGCGTCGAGGCCAATGAAGGACCAGAACGGCACCTGCGCCGCGCTGTCCTTCCAGCCTTCCATCTGTCGTTGCAAGACGTCCGGCGGCCGCAAGCGGTCTGCCGCGATGGCGCGACTCCGTGCGTTCTTGCCGGCTGGAGGCTGCGCCAAGGTCGCTTTGTGGCGACCCTGCCGTTCGGCCCTGCTCGCGGGGGCGGCGGCCCATCGTTCACACCAATCCCAAACAACTTCATCGACGAAAGGATGAAAACCATGTCGAAAAAGACCACGTATCACTCCACCAACGGCCGCTTCACCGGCAAGTCGGTCGCAAGTCGCGGCGCCAGTTCGACCAGGACCACGCACTACAAGGCCACCGGCAGCGGCCTGTCGCGCACGATTTTCGGTCCGGGCTGGAAGGCGACATCCACCACCACCACCGACCGTCGTGGCAACACCCGGACGAAGAAGTACTGACTTCGGGTTGTCTCGCCAGCGCCAGAGTCGCCGCAAGGCGACCGCGCCGCCCGCCCATGACCGGGCGGGCGGTCCTTTCAAGCAATCACAGCCGCAAAATCGACCCGCGCCGATCCCGGCCGCAGTTTGAACTCTCATCCAAAGCGAGGACCTCATGGAACCCCTGATATCCGCCCTGATCGACTTCCAGACCGCGCTTGTCGCGGCCCTCCTTCATGTTCTCGCGCTTGCCGTCGCGCTTGTCGGGTTGGGAATGGTCAGCGCTTCCGTCGCGCCATCCTTTGCTTACCGCGTCAAGCGGCTTGGTCTGCAGACCATCGGCGCCTGCCTCGTCGTGATCGCAGCCCACGCCATCATGATCGAGGTCTATGGGCCCGACGTCCCGCCTGCGCTCCTTGTCGGCTTCTATGCCATCACCGCGGTCCTGCTGCTACATGGCCTGCTGAACCTGGTCTTTGGTCCGGCTGTCGGCAACAGTGTCATCGCCACACTGCTCTCCAGCCTGATCCTCGCGCTCCTTTTCGCCGCGATCCGGCCAATCCGCTTCGTGAGGGACCTGTTCGGGTAACCAGTGACGATGCCCAGCGCGGCGGATCACTGCGACCGCAATGCATTGCTCCGTCTTGCATGGGGGCCTTTCAGGGCCTAGGCGCGCCTGAGCACGTGGGTGTCAGAACTCTACGTGCAAAATGATATCGCAAACAATGTTTCTAGACGCGCCTGAGCACGTGGGTGTCAGAAGAAATTCTTCTACGCGGTCTACTGCGTGTATGTTTCTAGACGCGCCAAAGCACGTGGGTGTCAGAAGAAAAGTACTGGCGCTGCCACAGGCGGGTCAGTTTCTAGACGCGCCAAAGCACGTGGGTGTCAGAAGTGAATTGGCAGAACAGTCGGGCTGGACAGTGAGTTTCTAGACGCGCCAAAGCACGTGGGTGTCAGAAGTTGCACGCTGTGAAGGAAAGGATGGCGGAGTTTCTAGACGCGCCAAAGCACGTGGGTGTCAGAAGCGACCATGAACCAAACCAATTCGGGACACAGTTTCTAGACGCGCCAAAGCACGTGGGTGTCAGAAGTCGGCTTGCGCGCCTACCTCGACGCCGTCGAGCAGCCAGTTTCTAGACGCGCCAAAGCACGTGGGTGTCAGAAGAGGCCCTCCAGAAGCCCCTGTCAAGCCGCATTTAATTAGCAATTTCCGATCAGCCATAGCCCGCCGCACCCAATTGACACCCTTCTGAACAGGGTAGTCGATTTACGCCGATTTCGCCAGTTCCGCGCCTCCGCCCCGGCCCGGGACGCGGCTGACCGATCTCAGATACCGGCTGCCTGAACTAGCGCGCGGCCCGGGCCGGCACCGTCGGCGCTGCGCAACCGCCCCCCTTGCATCCGCCCGGCGGCATACCCGCCCGCGGGTGAACCGCCACAGTTTCGCGCCTGAGGCCGGATGAAGGACGGCCCCGGATCACCGGCGCCTCACCTTTCCCGATCTCACAACTTGATCCCAAACCCCGAAAGGATACCGATCATGACCTCTTTCCGCTCCTTCCTGAATGCAGGCCTCTCCGCCCTGGCTCTTTTCACCGCCGCGCCGGCCAGCGCCGCCGATTATGTCATCGCCGTTCCCGAGATCCTCGCCCGCGACGATGCAACCCGCCTCCACCAGGACCTCGTCACCTTCGTCATGGACCAGGCCGCCCCCGGCGACACCCTGCGCGTCGTCAATGCCACGGCCCTCGACACCATCGCCACCTTCACCATTCCCGAGGGCAGCGCGGCCAGCATCGCCAACCTCCGCCGGCGCGCCCTCGCCTCCGCCCTCGAGGCCTGGGGCCGCTTCGTCGTCACCCGCTATGTCGACGCCCCCGCCCCCGATGCCGACAGCGCCGGGCGCATCCTCCTGCCCCAGGTTCTCACCCATCTCGCCACCCAGACCTATGCCGACCTGCCCGCCGACGCGCGCGACATCTGCGTCCTCGTCATCGGTTCCGCCCGCTACCAGGACCCCCGCGAGCCCGATTTCGCCATGACCGACGGGCGGTTCCCCTCTGACGGTCTCATCGTCACCTCGCAAAGCCGCTCGCCCTATGGCACCGCGGACCGCCAGGGCCAGCTCCGCGGCTTCCACGTCAACCTGCTTGCTCTCGATGAGACCTGGGACTCCGACCTGCACCGACTCCGCGTCGAGCGCCTCTGGTCCCTCTTCCTCCAGGCCCAGGGCGGTACGCTGGCCACCTTCACAACCGACCCCGAAACCGCCCGCGACCGCTTTATCACCTGCGAACGCAAGGCCGGACGATCCTTCGACTGGGACAACACACGCACCCTCGAAGCCATGATCTCCGCTGAACGCGTCGCCAAGGTCTCTGACGAAGTCGAAGCAACCCTGCCAGTGGCCCCCGATCCGACCTTGACCGACGATCCGGCTCCAGCCACACCTGCGGTGGTCACGCCCGCCCCCCGCGATCTCGTCATTTCGAACGAAGACTGGTTGACCAGCGATACCGTCTACCGCACCGAGGATGCCCCGGCGTTGACCGAAGCGAACCTGAAGCTCGGTATCCGCTGGGGTGACGGCGGGGCGTGCACGGACACCGACCTCGACCTCTATGTTCGCTCCTCGCCGGCGCGTCCTTATCTTTACTTCGGCAATCAGACATCTCCAGACGGAAGCTTTGACAAGGACCATCGTTCCGCGCCCGACCTGCGCAACGGCCTCGAATTCGTCGAGATCACCGACTTGGTTGCGCTTGCGGATCTTGACGTGCTCGTGAACCTTTACGAGGGGACGTGTCCCGGCGGACCCAAGGGTGTCATTCGCGCCTACGTCAATGGCAGTGTCTACGAAATGCCCTTCCAGATTGCCGCCAGGCGCGGAGATAAGGGCCGCAGCCCGGTCGATGGTCCAAACTGGGTCCGCATCGACGTGCGATCCCTCTTCAACCTCGACTGACCCATACGACCGGCGCCGCAGTCCAAATGCGTCGCCGGTCAATCAGGTCCGGCTCGAACGATCAATTCAATTCAGGTATTCGACCCGTCGGTGGTCGGCAAACCCTTGTACCCGCCATTGATGGTCCGTGAGATTGTTGACTGGGGTGTACCCGTAAGCTTCGCCAACTCTGGCTGACTTCGGCATCTTGTTAGCCCGAAGGTGTATGCCGCAACGCGAAAATCGTTCAAAACGTCCTCAAGCGTTAGATGCGGAGGATCAAAGCGCAGGTTCTCCAACCGCTCCCATGCTTCATCAAGGACATCCCGTGACAACAGGGCGTCCGCGACCCGCCGATAGCTCTCCCGGTCGGGATGCTTGCCCTCGCTGAGCAGCGCACCGGTAGTCACGAGCGTCTCGAGGTCATGCAGTCCGCGCGGGAAGCGGTCGGCCAGCCAGTCGTGCTGCAAACGGGTGTGCAACCTGCCGTCCGAAATCCCTGCCTTGCGCGCAAGAGCCTCCCCAAGCCGGATCACGTCCACACGCCTGTGAAGCGGCGGAAGTTCGAGGTGCACCGCTCCTGGCAGCCCTTCGGTCAGAGCCGCGCTCCGCGCCGCGGTGTACTGACCAGTCCGGAATGTAGCCGCAACGAAGACATCAGGTCGCCGGTCCCGCAACGCTGCAAGCGCTCCCATGTCCGCCGCCGACCAGCGATCCAGACGCTGCACCAGCAGCGTCGCCTCGGCGAGTATAGCGTCATCCCCCGGAACCACTCCCGGTTCCTGGAGCAGGATCTCAGGTTTGCCGCGCCACTTGGCGAGTTGGCGCGAGGCGTGCCATTTGCCGCTGCCGGCTGGACCAAGGATCAGAGCGCGGGAATGCCGAACCCGCCCAGTCGCCAGTTCGTGGAGCCCAACGTAGACATCCTCCGCCGCCATATCCTCGACGACCGAGTCCTTGATCAGGTCGCGCCGCGCGTCATCGGAAAGCGTCTTGCCACCTCCACCGCCCGTTGCCCTGGTATCTTCTCGCGACGCCAGAATATATGGCAGCTGCAACTCCAGGTCTACTCCGTCCTTGTATCGCGATGTCTGGAACAGTCGCACCTTGCTGGGCGGCAGGGTGCTGGCATACAGAACCAATGTCATGGTCATATGAGGCGTCCCCGACGTCAGATGAAAAAGCACCTCGTCGTAGCTGCGGACCTGTATCTTCGGAAGGAATTTGCCCAACTGGGAGTAAAGGCCCCGCAGATCGGTAGGCCGATCGAGTTGGATCTGGATCGGTTCGAGCTGGAGATCGCCAAGTCCCATCTTGGGCAACAGTTGCTCGAGGTCGGCAGCGAAGTCAGCTCGCTTCGTTTCACCCGGCTTGTCATCCACGAAAAGGACAAGTTTTGTATCATAAGGGGCAATGATCGGCCGGGTTCCCGGTAGCTTTTGCAGAAGCCTGAGGATCGGGCTCATGTCACGCTCGGTCGGCGTGATGTAGTTGACGTCTGTGTCCCCAATAAACGAGATCACAAGGCGTGTCTTATTTTTCCTGGGCATTCGCCCCTCCACTCATGAAAAGAAGAATGGCGACATGGCTCTGCCCTTATCGAGGGGCAGTGCACTTCCCATACCGAAATCAGCAGCGGACTTGCCTATGAAGTATTGTTCGTCGTCGTCCTCACCTTCGGGCGGGTTGGCGACGCCCTCGGCCTCGTCCACCTTTGTTCCTGGTTCATCCGCGTCAGCCAGCTTGGCTTCTGATTTAATTCCCGGCTCGGTGGCTTTGGCGTCCTTCTTCTTTCGCTCGGGCTTCACGTAGTGTTTTCCTGCGTACTCCAGAACCTGACGCGCCAGATAGGCTTCCGATGCGCTGAGGCTCTGCAACGCAGGTAGGAGATCGAGGGCCCGCGCGGCCCCCTTGTCAGTGGCGGCCGTCGTCCTCAACAGTTTTTCCATGAACCCTTCAGGATCGTCGAGAACGACCAACAGATTCTGCGCCTGTTCCGGTAGTCGCATCCGCGCCACAAGGTCGATCCAGTTTTCCCAGCCAGTTCTCGTAGCTGGTGCGCCGGACGCGTCTGGAAAATATAGCTGGGCAAACTGTTCTCTTACGATCGTCGCGAGCGCCACGGAGTCATTGGGATGGCACTGAATGCAGTCGTGGATCGTCCCGATATCGTAGATGCCCTTCGCCTTTGCGGCGACGATCACCATCGCGAGGTGGGTCGAGTCGAGGCTGTGGATCAGGTTCGGCATCAGACCGTTACGCTGTCCCGAGCGGGAAACTGTCATAGCGAGGCGCCGAACATCGAGCCGCTCGGACTTTTTCCCGAGGCTTGCGGTGATCGACCCCTTGGTCAACTCGAACTTGTTCTGACAAACCGGGAAACCCAAAGGAGTCAGCCATGTCAAGGGCAAACCGGACGCTGCCGAGGCCTTCTCGTTGAGCCACTCCGAGAAAACGCCCACAAGGGGAAATCGCACTTCGAGGGCAGCACGCAATCTGGCCACGAGAGTCCAGGCGACATAGGCCGCAAGAACCTGAAGGCGCCAGTGCTTCTCGAGCGCGCTCTTGTCCCCTTTGCGCGACAGCGACTTCGCCTCCTTCTCCAGTTTCTCGAAGCGTCCTTCAGTGCACCTCGCCACGTAGTCCTTGCACCCATCGTTCTTCGCCACCCAGGCGACAAGTGCCGTGAGACCCACCGGATCGGGATCACGCGTCCAGGCATCCAGCACCTTCCCTTCGATCTTTCTCAGCACAGCTTCTGCTTGGGTCGTGTGCGCAGCGCCATAGGGAATGGTCATGATAACCGCCTTTGCCGTATCGCGATCGAGGAAATGCGCGATCGAGCCCTGTTGCGCTAGCCAGTCGTACGCGAACCAAAGCGCCACCTGGTTTTGCTTGCGCTTGAGCCTTTCCAGATCAATCCTGGCGGCTTCCTGGGCCAGATCGGTATAGATGTCACTTGGCAAACCATCCGGGCGCGGCAGGACGTTTACCGCGCGGGCAAGCTCCTCGTCCCCGGTCAGCCCTGCGATATGCTGCAGGCCATTGCAGGTCCCGTCGATCTGAGTAGGCAAGTGAATTTCGCTCTCGGGGTCATTCTTCCACTGCGCGTAGGCGAGGCAGAAGCCGAGAAACTGGATTGGACTCTTGATCTTGTCTTCGCGCCAAAACCGCTCGCAAAACGGTGCGGCGGCGCAGGCAAGGATCTTTGCCTCGTTCCGTTCCACCCACCGTTCCCGTTCCTCAAGCGTGGCGACCCGCCGCCCCTTGATTTCGAGTTCTTTGAGGATATGGTCAGCGTTCACGAGATTGGCGCCATGCCGACGCAGGGCCCGAACACCATTTTCATCGAGTTTCCTTCCTGCCGCGAACTCGAACAAGGCCCGCTGCACGTCGCTCCCCTGCGGGGTCAGCCAGGGCGTATGCGCGTAGATCCTGCCCCGGAAATCGGCTTTCCAGCAGAGGTAGAAACGGGATTTGGGAGCCTGGTCCGCCGTTGCGACCATTTCGTCGAGGACCGTCTGCGCCTGCCGATGGTCCAGGAACTCGCCGGCGAGTTTGTATTCACCGGGACGACGCTTGCTCTCTGGACGGTACAACGACGTCAGAACCCAATTGCGCAAGTTTTCCAGTTCTTCGTCAGAAAGCCCCGCCCGGATCAACCGCTCCACAGCTCGCCGATCCTGTTTTGACGAGGGCGCCACCGCCGTGTTCAATGTCGTGACGATCTCATAAAGCGGTCGATTGATCCTCCAGGCAACTGCCATCTGGGCGTTGACGGCCTCGACGTAGGTCTCGAAGCGCGCAGATCGGTTTGCAGAAGTGGCAGCCCCTTCATGGAAGCCCGCGATAAAGGCGTTGCGGCGCCGGTAGCCTATAAGGTCCACTTGGAAGCCTTCGCCATCAACGTCGTTCGCGCGCCCATCGAGTTCGTAACGCACGGCTTCCCGCAAGGGTTGGGGCGCAAAATCGAAAGGCGCCTCAGCAAGCAGTCGGTCAAGTTTTGCCGTCAGATCCGGATCCTTGAGAACGATCCGCCGGGGCGCTCCTTTCCTTTCCTGGACGATCTCAAACCACTCGTCGAGCACCTCGACCAGAACTTCAAGTAGAACAGAAGCTGTCAGTTGGCGGATTTCGTCTCGTTCGGTAGGGTCCGAGGTCACCTCGCGGAGCGCCTGCCATGACCTGGACCTGAGCAGGTCCGCCACAGCCTTCCGGGCGTTGGAAAACAGCACTTCCCGACGCTTATCAAACTCAAGCGCTTCCGTCTGATCTTCGACGGTGTCTTGCATCGCTTGACCGCACTTTGGCTCCTTGGAAAGGAGCCGGTGCTTCTTGACGTGATCACGACTTGCGGCTTTCGCACCCCTCGAAGTAGGCTTCCTGGTCAAAGAAGAACGCTTGTACTGCTTCAATGCCTGGTAGAATGGCGAGTCCTCGTCGTAGTCTTCAGCTGTTTCATCGCTTTCATCTCCGATGTCTGATCCGCCAAGCCGTTCAGCGGCAAAAGCACCGCTGAGCCCGTGAAAGGTCAGGCAGAACAGAGCCGCTTTTGGCCCCGTGTTGAGTGGCTTGCCATCGTCGGCGGGGCCTGTAGTCCCTGATCTGCCATTCGTCCCCGTCTGTTCGGTCTTTGGGTCTGATTCCCGATCTGTCTCGATGACGACGGGGTCGTCATCATCGGGGTCCGCGAGGGTCGCCCCCCCCGGTTGGTCCTGCGGTTCAGCCACTGGCGTGTTGAGCCGAATCCAGTAGTCCATTGCCGCTTTGTTACTGACATCCAAGTCGGCAATCCGGGCCTCGAATTTGGCAATGACCTCGTCGAGACGCTCCTGGCACTCAAAGACATTGCGCTGGACTGCCAGTTGCAGCCGCCGCTGCACCGCTTTTGGCCTGGCCGCCGTGATGTCCACCGCGCCGATCTGGAGATTGGTAGGAACGACAAGGGAAAGGGTCATGGCAGCGCTCGATAAAATGCAGGTCCGGGCAGGACTATCGGGAGCGATGCTAAGACAATGTCGCCATCATGCAACCCTTGTGACTGAGACCCGACCTCATACCGCCTTCGGGTTGCGTTGGAAGCCTGTAGCTCGGTCGGACCGGAATGCGGTTCTGAACCGCTTTGCGTCTGCCGGATGCGGTCCGGACCCGTCCGACAGAGGGCGCCCCGACGCCGCTAGCGGGCTCGCCGCCACTCACTGGAGGGTAAACCGGGTTGCTTTTCGACTTGAGGCGGAACGGAGAACGAAATCCGCCGGACCTTCCCAAGCCTTTTCCTGGCATCCGCCGGACCTTCGCGTCCTTTCACGACCCTCCAACAAACAGCAACCACATCAGTACAGACAGGAGTCTTGCCATGACCGTCTTCCACGCCCCCCTCGCCATGCTTCCCCACGGCGGCCTGATCCGCCGCCCCGAACTTACCGCTGCCGAGCACCAGGCCGCCCTCGCCGGTCTCGCCAGCGTTAACGACGCGGAAAAACGCCAAGCCGACGCCCGCGCCTACGGCGTGCGCAGCCACGATGCCCAAAACACCCAACTCCAGGCCACCGCTCGCCAGATCCTCGGCTCCCTCGGGACCGCCGAAGACATGACGCGTACCGCCATCGGACGGCACCGCACTGGCCTTGAAGCCGAAGACGACGTGACAGCCGTCGTGTCCGCCGAAAGGGTCGTCGATCGCCCCTGGCGGGAAACCGGCATGGCCATCCTGTCCACGCTTTTCGTCGTCGCCGTCTATATGGCCACCGAAATCGCGGTGATCGGCAAGAGTGTCATCACCAGCGGCATCTTCGGCTTCCTGCCAGACAACGGCTGGGACGTGTTCTTTGCCTGCGCCTTCGCCGGTCTCCCCTTTGTACTCGCCTTCAGAAAATACGGGCACTATGGCGCACTCAAATCCACATCCGAGCGCGATGCCTTCACGCGCAAGGTCAACTCCCGCGCCAACTACATAGGCTTGCCGGCCTGGACGGTAGCCATGGTCCTTCTGCTTGGGCCGAACCTCGTGGCCGGGGACGCCGGTATTGCGATTTCCTTTGACGAGGCGGCACAGGCGGGCTGGCGCACTGCGTTCAGCGATTGGTTCACCGATCTGCAAATGGTCCTGCACGCGGCGCAGGTTGTGCTGCCCATCATTCTGTTCTGGGGCATCATGGTCGGCGCCTCGAACTTGACCTGCGGGATCTGGATCTCGCACCGCGACGCTGCCAACCGCGCCCGGCGCGAGGACGTCCGCCAGTCCGACACCCATGCCTTCCGCGGCCCGGAGGCCGACGCGCTGCTGGCCGACCAGATCCAGACCGACGGCGCCATTGGTCGCCTCAAGGGCCTGATCGACGAGATCGCCCACGACCGGGAAGCCTTCGCCGACCAGGTCGCCCATCATGTCGAAACCATCCGCCAGCAGGGCGAGATGGCCCACCGCAGCGCAATCTTCGCGGCAACAACGGGACGGGGCGAAGTCATCGACGCCGGCCCCCTCTTTGCGCGCCACTAGCGCCACTGCCACATGACCCGGCGCGGGCCAGAACCCGCGCCGGATGTCATCGATCCAGCACGAAACCACACTGCGGGGCGAGACCAGGACTGGCCACTTCCCCTACGGTTCGCAACCCAGCGACAACTGCCACCGAAGACGTCGCGGCAAGAGACGGTCACCTATTCCAACGCACGCCTTACGAAATGAAAACGCGCCAAAGCACGTGGGTGTCAGAAGTGCGGCCAACCCGGTCGCTGGTACCACGGTTTCTAGACGCACCAAAGCACGTGGGTGTCAGAAGAGCTAGGAAGAGCGTGTGCCATAGGGCATAGTTTCTAGACGCGCCAAAGCACGTGGGTGTCAGAAGAGGCCCTCCAGAAGCCCCTGTCAAGCCGCATTTAATTAGCAATTTCCGATCAGCCATAGCCCGCCGCACCCAATTGACACCCTTCTGAACAGGGTAGTCGATTTGCGCCAATTTCGCCAGTTCCGCGTCTCCGCCCTGGCCCTGGGCGCGGCTGACCGATCTCAGATACCGGCTGCCCGAACAAGCGCGCGGCCCGGGCCGGCGCCGTCGGCGCCGCGCAACCGCCCCCCTTGCATCCGCCCAGCATACCCGCCCGTGGGTGAACCGCCGCGGATTCGCGCATGCGGCTGGATGAAGGACAGCGACTCCGGATCACCGGCGCCGCCCCTTCCCCGATCTCATTACTTGATCCCAAACCCCGAAAGGATACCGATCATGACCTCTCTCCGTTCCTTCCTGAATGCAGGCCTCTCCGCCCTGGCTCTTTTCACCGCCGCGCCGACCAGCGCCGCCGATTACGTCATCGCCGTTCCCGAGATCCTCGCCCGCGACGATGCAAGCCGCCTCCACCAGGACCTCGTCACCTTCGTCATGGACCAGGCCGCCCCCGGCGACACCCTGCGCGTCGTCAATGCCACGGCCCTCGACACCATCGCCACCTTCACCATTCCCGAGGGCAGCGCGGCCAGCATCGCCAACCTCCGCCGGCGCGCCCTCGCCTCCGCCCTCGAGGCCTGGGGCCGCTTCGTCGTCACCCGCTATGTCGACGCCCCTGCCCCCGATGCCGACAGCG
>JAXMNQ010000098.1:0-13734 GCA_034670345.1 Paracoccaceae bacterium
CGCCCATCACTCGCAGCAAACTCGTGCCCAAGCGACCGTAGGAACGACATCAAGCCGCTCCCAGAGCGCCACGGGACCGTCCCGGCGAATAACGCGGGGTGATGGTGTTTCCGCGATGCGAGCGCCTTCGATAAGGTCGGCAAGGCGGGAGGTGGTCAATGATGCGTTGGCGAGCTTGGACGCCGATTTCGAGGCGCTCTACACCGATTTTGGCAGGCCTTCGATCCCGCCGGAGCGCCTGATCCGGGCGGGCCATCTGCAGATATTGTTCTCCGTTCGATCCGAGCGGCAGTTGATGGAGCAGAGGGATTACAACCTGCTGTTCCGCTGGTTTGTCGGCCTCGGGATCGACGATCCTGCGTGGGTGCCGACTGTTTTCACCAAGAATCGCGACCGATTGTTGGCCACTGACATGTCGCGCAAGGTGATGGCGGCGATCTTGGCGCATCGCGAGGTCGCGCCGCTTCTGTCGGACGAGTACTTTTCGGTTGGCCGCGCTGAAGACCACGCCGACGCCCCATCTGAAACACAAATGGCGCGAGTTGTTCGACAGCGAGCCGCCGCCCTTCAACCGTCGTTACCTGGAATCCCGGCTGGCATACCGCATCCAGGAACTGGCCTATGGCGGGCTGAAGCCCGAGACGGTCCGGCGACTGGGGCGCTTGGCCGAGGACCTCGACGGCGGCACGCGGCTGATCCGCGAATGGCAAAGTGTCGAGCAGGTCGTCACCGTCACGGCCGGCGGCTTTGACTGGCAAGGTCGCCCGTACAAGTCGCTGTCCGCCATTGCCCGCGCCATCACCGGAACGCGCTGGAACGGGTGGATCTTCTTCGGGCTGAAAAATCACCGGAAGGGCGCATGACCAAACCCGTTGTTAGAAAGCTGCGCTGTGCCGTTTACACCCGGAAATCCTCCGAGGAAGGGCTGGAACAGGAGTTCAACAGCCTCCACGCCCAGCGCGAGGCCTGCGAGGCTTACATCGCCAGCCAGCGGTCGGAAGGCTGGGTGCTGGTCCGCGATCAATATGACGACGGTGGCATCTCCGGCGGTACGCTCAACCGTCCCGGACTGCAGCGGCTGATGGCGGACATTGAGGACGGGCTTGTCGATGTTAAGGTCGTTTACAAGATCGACCGCCTCAGCCGCTCGCTTGCCGACTTCGCCAAGCTGGTCGAGGTGTTCGACCGGAAAGGCGTGACCTTCGTTTCGGTCACGCAGTCGTTCAACACCACCACGTCGATGGGGCGGCTGACGCTGAACATCCTGCTGTCCTTCGCCCAGTTCGAGCGCGAGGTGACGGCCGAGCGCGAGGGGATCGCGCCGTCCTACATGACCCGAATGATGCGCCTCATCCTGCTCGCACCCGACATTGTCGCGGCGATCCTGGACGGGAAGCAAGGACCGGAGCTGACACTATCGCGCGTGCTGGAGCCGTTTCCGGCAGAGTGGGAGAAGCAACGCGTTCAGCTCTGCTGAACGACACGAACAGCCCGTTCCGGACGTTCACCTACAAGACCCGTGCTGCATAGCGGATTCACCAGACCGACCGTTCGCTGCAGGCGCACGATCGGAGACGGGCCAGCGGTGGCCGTGCGGACAAAGCGACCGGACGGTTCGTTTTCTGGAACGGCAGTTTGTACACGTGGCATAATGCAGTCTATGGTCAAACCATCAGATCGGGCGTTCGGAAATCAATGACATCGGAACCAGAATGGAACGACTTCCGCACGATTCTGGCCCTTGGTCGCGCCGGATCTGTGGCAGGAGCCGCGCGTATTCTTGATCTCGATGCATCGACAGTAAGTCGCAGGCTTGCTGCTGCTGAAACGGCGTTCGGTGCGGTGCTGGTGGTGCGCGACGGACGCGAATTCTCTCTTACGAAAGAGGGGATGTCCGCCTTCGTGGCGGCCGAAGCGATGGAGATTGCAGCAGACCGCGCACGGGCCGAGGTGCGCGGCGCGCGCAACACGCTGGACGGCGTTGTCCGGATCGCATGTCCGCCCGTGGCGATCCGCTATCTGGCAGATTTTCCTGAGACCGCCGCTTCCCTCCATAAGGGTCTTGGCGTGGAGCTATTGTCGGGGCGAGCGCCGGTCAACCTTGCGAAAGGCGAGGCCGACATCTCGATCCGCTCGGTTCGGCCTGCGGACATGGACCTGGCGGTGGCGCACGTCTTTGGTCTCGGCTCGGGGGTCTTCGCGGCAAGGTCCTATATCGAGACATACGGCTGCCCCTCCACGCAGGCCGAGGTCGCAGGACATCGTCTGGTGCGCTATGCAAAGCCTTTCCTGCACATGCCACCCTTTGCCTGGGCTGAGCAATTCGCGGAGCCGGGTGCGCCGGGCGTCCGGGTCGACAACATCGACATGGCGCAGCACAGAATCGCAAGTGGCGCGGGCATCGGGGTGCTGTATTGCATCGCGGGAGATGCGGACACTCGGCTGGTACGCATTTTCGACGCGCCGATCGACGTGATCGAGATGAACATTGTCTATCACCAGTCGATGCGTGGATCGGCGCGGGTGCGCGCTGTGCTCGATCTGCTGATCGCTTTCCATATCGACCGGCGCACTCAACTCAGCGGGGGCCGGGACTGACACCCCGACCTGCCGACCTCAAGGGTAGAAATGGGTCGCCTCGAATTCGAGCTCGGTCGGCGGCGCGGTAAAACCGCCTTCGACGCCGCGCCCCATGACCGGGGTAAAGACTTCGGTCATGAAGCGATCCCAGCTTTCCCTGGACTCCTGGATGGCGATCACTTGGAACCCGCCGGGCACCGGTCCCGCGGCGTGGATGATCTGACCGTCAGGGATGCGACCGATCTGGCCGTTCATGGCCAGCATCGCGGCCTCGTATTGCGCGACGGTGCCGGAGGGAAAGAAGTGAGAGATGACATAGGCCATGGAAACGTCCTTTTGTGTCAGCTGCTGGGTTCATGGCAGATCGGGCCGCTGGCGCAGGCATATTCGCTGATCTGTGCCGGCGTCGGGGCGCCTGCCCTGCCCGTCAGGTCCGAGACGCCGGATTCAATCCTCGCAATCCGGTTGCCACGCTTGTGGTGGACGATCATCGCCCCCTCGCGCGACCCGCTGGCGAAGGACAGAATCATGTGGACGACAAGGATTTCCTCGTTCTCATACAGGCACCGCATGTCCTCGATCGTCCGGTTGCCGGGACGCCAGACCTTGGCCAGCAGGCCGCGCATCGCGTCCCGCCCAATGGTGTCGCCGGATTTGTGACGGACATAGGCGAAGTCCTCTGCGAGCAGCGCGGCGTAACGATCGGCGTCGTCCGCGCGCATGGCGGCTTCCATGTCCGGAAAAATTTGCATCTGTGACCCTCCGATTTGATGAGCGACACCGGCGCCCTCCAAAAAGGGGGCTTCTGCGCCGAAGTCTGGATTTTGATGGATACGACGGCATGTCACCGTCGATGCTGAACGTTAGCCCGAGCAGCCGATTGCGTCGACACGCATTGTTGCACGCGCAGAATGCAGATTTGCCGTCCTTTCCAAGCGGCGCCGATCGCTCACGATTGCGGACGAGCCGTATTGCAGAGGGCAGCAATCGGTGGGGTTGAATAAATTTCACCTCGAACCCCCGTGAAGCGATTTGATCGCCAGAGCAGGCAGTCGTTGAAAGTGCAGCATCGGTCACTGAGGGCTCCAACCGGCCTTCCGCGTTGCGGCATGACCTGTTTGCATCGTTCCATTCCCACCGACACGCACGGCCCGAGGACGACGCCGCTCGCGCGGCATTGGCGCCCGTTTCTTGCGTTGGGGACTGATCGCTACCCTGTGCATTTGGGAATGCGGGCACCTGCCTGACGATTGAGGTCTCTCAATCATCAGACAGGAGGTTCCCATGACCGAGGAGAGGATTTCGCCTTTGCGGGCGCGGATGATCGAAGACATGCGCATCCGGGGGATGGGCGAGAAGGCGCGGAAGTCCCACATCCGGGCGATCCCTTGACCGGCAGTCGATTGCAAAGCAATCGATGAGAGGGGAGGATTTCGCCCAGTTCCTTGGGCATTCGCCGGATACGGCCACCCCGGAGGAGTTGCGCGCCTACCAACTGCACATGACCGACACCGGGGTCACGGCCAGCAGGTTCAACGTGCGGATCGTCGCGCTGCGGTTATTCTTCGGGATGACCTGCGGGCGCGAGGACATGAAGCGGTACATGCAGTTTCGCACGCAGCCGCGGAAGCTGCCCGTGGTGTTCAGCGTCGAGAAGTGTCCGACATCCTGATTACAACGCCTGGGCCCGGCCTTAAGTATCGGGCCGCGCTCAGTATTTCCTATGGCGGCGGGCTGCGTGCTTCCGAGGTCTGCAATCTCAAGATCGGCGACATCGTGCCGGAGGCGCGCCTTCGACACGACAACAGCGACCGCATGCTGATCCGTGTCGCGCAGGGCAAGGGGCGGAAAGGCCGCAAGGTCATGCTGTCACCCGGGCTGCTCGCACTCCCGCGCGACTACTGGCGCGAGGCCCGACCCGAGGGCTGGCTGTTCCCCCCCTCTTGTCTTATGACCTCAGCAGCTCCCGTTGCATGATGGGAGCGATCACGCGGATCGCGCAAATCGGCGTGATGGCGGGGGATGGCTCGTCCCGTTCCGCAGGTCCGAACGGGTCGTCTACGCCGTTCCCGGGGCTCCGCCCGTCCCGGGCTGAATTGATCCACCGGATCAATTCCGAGCCGCCCTTCGCCCACCCTTCGGCGGCCCCGAGGCCGTTCTCGCCTACCTGAGCCGATATACCCACCGCGTGGCGATCTCGAACCACCGCCTGATCAGCGCCGACGGCGATACTGTTGCATTCCTCTGGAAGGATTACCGCATCAAGCGCAGTGACCGGCAGACGGTCATGCGCCTGGCCACGCCCGAGTTCATCCGCCGGTTCCTGATGCACGTCCTGCCCGGCGGCTTCCACCTTGGGAGGATTTCCAACGCGGGCCGACGACCAACAACCCGGCACCGTTGCACCACGGCCCGCATCGAAAATCCTTCACCATTCCCGCCGTTGGCCATCCATTTTGAATACTGCGGATGCAGCCCTTAGTGCGGACATTCCTGCAGACTGCAGCATTTTGGATATTGCAACGGCGGGGTCGCGGACGAAAGTTTTTTTCGCTGCGGCTGCGCCAAGATCAGCTAAGCATTGAGCTCCAAATCATCGCTCTGCGGCAGCAGTGGGGGTCTCGATGGGTTCTTTCCGTATCTGCTATGTAAGGCAGAATGAACCAAGAAGGTTCCAATAGGTTGACTTGCAAAGTGACACCAATTCGATTGCTGTGCTGAAAATTCTCGCGTTCCTAGATATTATCGTCGTCATTTGAGGCATCAAGGAACTTGATATGAAGGCATTTTGGGTACTCTCCCTCTGGCTGGCCTGCTTGCCCCTTCGCGTAGACGCAACACCCAGTTGTGGCGGGAAACTCGGATGGGTCGCGCATGTAGTAACAGCCACGATAGAGCACCCAGAGCCCGCCATGTTCGAAGCGGGTGAGCGTTTCCTCACCCTTGTTCCGACCGAGTTTGGCTGGCGGATCGGACTGCTTGACCGCGACGGGCATGAGGCTGCGATGTTTGCGGCGCCAATGCGCCCCGTTGAAACCAACCCGCTCAACATCGCTGGTTGGCATTTTCGGAACCGTGAGAATACCGGCCCCAATACCGGAGACGTCAACGCCCCGCAGCACGAGCGTCGGTTCGCCTTCGGCACTATGGCAGTAGATCCCTCGAAAAAACCCGAACTGCTCACGCCAAGCTCGCCTGTCGAAGGGTTCGGCGGCATAGGCGTGCTGTCCATATTGGACTTCACCCTGACGCCGCACCGCCCGGGGTCTCGCGCGGCATTCACGTCGCTGGCGTTCTCGGCCTGCCTGGTTTGGCAAGGCGGTGGCGAGCGTCTCAGCCCCCTGGTGGATTCCGACCCGGGCGTCGCCTTTGAAAACGTCGTTGCGACCATGCGGGGATGTGGTTTGGACACATCGACGTTCAAAATATCGGATCGCATGTCCAAGGGGCGCGAGGGGGCGCAACGCGCCTTTTTGGACCCTGACATGGACGGCGACAACATCCCTGACCTCGTCGTGCCCGTCGTTCGACGAAACGACGAAGCGCCCGGGTTGGCGATTTGCTTGATAGGGACCGAAACCATTGTGATGGTCGGCTACACGGGACGGATCGGCAAGCACTTTGACCCCGCCTATTTCAACAGCGCCGACGGATGGCAGATTCACCAAGGACGTGTATATCCGTCTCCCGAAGAAGGCGCGCCGCCGACGCTTTCCGCAGATGCCATCCTTCTAGGCAAGGGAGAATCGTCCAGCGTTCTACTCTACTTGGGCCCAAACCGGGCACCATCCAGCTACTGGCAAGGAGACTGACGTGTCTCAGAAAAGAAAAATGGTCATTGCCTTGGTCGTGATCTGGATAATCCTTGTTGTGACCTCCTACATCATGTCTTCACGGATCGAAGGCCCACGCAATATTGACACCGGATTTAGGCGATTGGACGTTTTGGTGCGTTATCAAGTCGTTGCCTTGGTCGTCGCTGTCGTATCTGCTGTCGCCGGAGTCCTTTGGAGGCAGGACGGCAATCGGATCATGCTCATCGGTCTCGCGCCGCTGATCCTCACGATCCTTCTCGTCGTGGCCATCGTTGCCGTGACCATGATCTTGAACCCTAGGTTGACGCCAGAAGAGGCCTACCAACCGCCGAAAATTTCAACCCCTACGACTGTCGTTCCGGTCGAAAACTAGTTCGTGTTCGGCCCTTTGCGGTCATTGACCGGGCCCCATCTCTGCTGCGATGCAGCCCGTCTCTCCGGACTTTCGCTGCGACTGCGCAATCCCCTCTGTGCCCGCGAATGCCACCGGGCGGATGGGCCGACAGCGTGAGTTCACATCTGATTCTGCGGCAGCAGCGAACGGCAGGTCTGCGGAAGCTGCGCTGTTGCGCTGGAAAGCTTGGCAAAGGTCAGGGCAGATTTTGTTGCCGGTCGGTTATCCACACCTTACTTCAGCACCGAGATTCATGTGAGTTCAACGCAGGCTCAACAGCAGCATTGCTGTGGTCGCCGTGAGAACACCCAGTAAGACTTTGCGAAACAGCGCTTCGGACAGTCTTCCGGACACGCCCGCGCCGGCAGCGACCCCAAGGGCAAGTGCAGGTGCAAGCCAAGCCGCCAGTTTCAGCGTCGTCCCGGCGAAGCCAGACACGAGCGCATAGGTCAGCACGTTGGCGCCGTAAGCGAAAACGAAGAACGCTAGGATTGTGGCGCGGACCGCAGCCTTGTCAAAGGCGCGGATCGACATCCAGGTTGCGGCTAGCGGCCCGGGCATTGCCAGCATGCCGCCCATTATCCCTGCCACGGTGCCGACCGAAATGATCTCGGGGACGGCCGGCGGCGATACCGGCGCATGTCCGCGCGCCCGGCGCATGTCCGCGACAAGCGTGAAGGCGACGAAGGTCACCATTGCGGCCGCGATCAACTTCAGAGCGACGACGCTCATAGCGCTTTGCAGGCCGAGGCCGACCGCGATCCCGGCGATGCTTCCAACGGTCAGCCAACCCAGGACCGGTTTTTGCACGCCCTGCCGCAGCCCCGGAACAAGGACAAGTGCGATGGCCAGGTTGTGCACCGCGCTGATCTGAATTGCCTCAGTGCCGTTCAGCACCACGAGGAAGATAGGACCGGCGATGACGCCATAGCCGATCCCGGTGGCGGCTTGCAGCATGGCGGCGCCGAAGACTGCAAGGCCGAGCAAGGACAGAAGCGCCGGGTCCATAGAAAACTCCATGAAAAGGGCCGGACCAATTGCATGATCCGGCCAGGTGGGGGGAGAAGAAGGAATCAGTTCAGCGAAACCCGCCCAGCATCGATTTCTGACAGGAAGCTGTCGTCGACATAGGCACCGATCGACTGTCGGGTCGGCACATCGCCCTTGATCGACCCGCGGGCGTTGATCCATTCGCCCTCCGCGACCATCAGGTCGACAAGCTCATCGGTCAGACTGACTTCGAAGGCATAGTTTGCAGAGGCTTCCGCCACCTCGTCAGGTTTCAACATGCCGCTCAACACGCGCGAGACCGCCTCGTGCGCGGCCACGGGGTCCGACTTCACCACGCCTTCGGCCTCGATCAGGGCGCTCAGCACCGAAGAAACCGCCGCGGGGTTTTCGTCGATCAGATCCTGCGTCGCCACGAGAATAAAGTGGGTATTGTAGCTGGAGATTGGGATCTCCTGATATTTGTCGCCCAGAGTCTTCTTGGCGCCGCCGTAAAACGACGGGAACATGGCTCCGGCAAAAATGTCGCCGCGTGCCAGCGCCGGCACGATGTCCGGCGGTCCGACCGAGACGATTTCTGCCTCAATGCCCGCGTCCCGAAGTTCGTTCTCGAGCCAGAAATGCACGTTGGTCCCGGCGGTGACGCCAATCGGCTTGCCCGCCAGATCGGCCACGCTGGTCAGCCCGGCATCGCCAGTGTGAATGATGCGCGTGGCCTGATATTGCGACAGGCCGGCGATCACCTTGAAGTCCTGGTCGCGCATCGCGCCGATGACGGCAGGGAACTCGGCCATCACGGCGACATCAAGCTGGCCGCCCAGCAATGCTTCGAAGGCGGAGCGGCCGGATTGGAACGGGATGACATTTACATCGAGCCCGTGCTTGGCGAAAAGCGCGTGATCCATCGCGACCGACAGTTGTGGAATGTCGAGATAGGCCCCGCCGCCGGAGGTGATCTCGGTGTTTTCGGCCATCGCCCCTGTCGCGAGAACAGCGAAGCTCCCGGTGAGGAATGTGGATTTGAGGAATTGTTGCATGGTGTTACCTCCTGTTGGTCTTGTTGTTTCTTAATGGTCTTCCGCGCCGGGCTGACGCAGAAGGCCGATGATGTGGTTGCGGTTCTTGAGGAAGCTCTCGGTCACCTGGTGGGCACGGCGCGGGCGTTCGTCGGTGATTTCCATGGTCTCGATGATGCGGCCGGGGCCTGCGCTCATGATGTGGGCGCGGTCTGACAGGATCAGCGCCTCGTCGACGTCGTGAGTGACGAAAATGACGGTGGCCTTGTGTGCCTCCCAAACCCTTAGCAGGATCTCGTGCATGACTACGCGGGTCTGCGCATCGAGCGCGCCGAAGGGTTCGTCCATCAGCAGCACTTTGGGCGAGGTCACGAAGGTCCGCGCCAGCGCCACCCGTTGGCGCATGCCCCCCGAAAGCTGGCCGGGGTAATTATTTTCGCGGCCCTCCAGTCCAACTTCCTTCAGGGCGGCCATGGCGCGATCCTTGCGTTCCCTCTTGGAGATCGGGAAGCGTTTCAGCGCGAACATGACGTTGCCGAGCGCGGTGAACCACGGGAACAGGGCGTATTGCTGGAACACCACGCCGACGTCGGGATTGATGCCTGTCACCGGCTCGCCGTCCAGCTTGATAACGCCTTTCGAGAGCGACACGAAGCCACCGACCGCATTCAGAAGCGTGGACTTGCCGCAGCCCGAGGGGCCGATCAGCGAGATGAAGGAGCCGGGTTCGATCACCAGATCGGTTGGGGCGAGGGCATCGATCTTGCGGCCCTTCGGTCCCTTGAAGGTGACGGCGGCGCCTTCGACGTCAATTCTACCAATCTCGGTGTTGGACATGGTCTGAGTTTCCTCGACGATTTTCAGTGCTGCATTTTGCATCATGCGCTCTCCCAATGGACCAGCCGGCGGCTGATGAGGACAAAGACCGAGTCGAGCAGGGCGCCCAGAATGCCGAGCTCGATGAGCCCCACGAACATGCGGTCGGTTTGAATGAACTGGCGGGCGTCCTGAAGGCGGAAGCCGATGCCCGAGGACGCGCCGCTCAGCTCCGCCGCGACAAGGCTGAGGAAGGCCAGCGCGGCGCCAAGGCGGAGGCCCACCACGATATGCGGCGCGGCAGCGGGCACGACCACCTCGAAGAACTCGCGGAAGCGGTTGGCGCCCAGCGATCTTGCGGCGCGGATATAGGTGCCGGCGACGCTGGAGGCCCCTGCGTGGGTGTTGAGCCAGACGGCGAGAAAGACGGTGTAGGAGATCACGAAGTATTTCGATCCCTCGCCGATGCCGAACCAGACGATGGCAATAGGCACCAGCGCGATGGCCGGAATGGGCCGCAGCAGCGTCAGGAAGGGCTCAAGCGCCACAGAGAATGCAAAGACCCGTGCGGTGAGCAGCCCGATCAGCACGCCCAGCGTCGATCCGATGGTGAAACCGATAGCGGCGCGTTTGAGCGATATTTGCAGGTCCGAGATCAGCACCCCGTCCTTGTAAAGCTCGACCGCGGCGGCCAGCACCTGTGGTGGCGTGGGAAAGAGGTTCTGATTGACGAGCCCGAAGCCCGAGACGATCCACCAGATCGCGATCACGCCCGAGAGCGAGACGGCGAGCTGGCCATATTTCTTGAGATGCGTTTCCATCGCGATGCCCTTTCATCTGTTCCGGAAATCGGCCGAACGGCCATGACACCGGATGATCGGCGCAGCGCTGACTGCGTCCTGCGCACGTTTCCGGTTAGACTTGAGAAATTCCTCGGCATCCCAGCCGACAGGCCGGGACTGTGCCATCACGCAGCGGCCATCGATGACCACCGCCTCGATCTGATCGCGGTTGTAAAGCCGCACCAGCTCCCATTCGAAATCCCACGATGGGCTGACTTCGGGCTGGCGCCTGTCGAGCACCAGGAAATCAGCACGATGTCCCGGGGCGATTTGGCCGGTTACCCCGCCCAGGCCCGCCGCATCGGCGCTACCGCGCGTCGCGGCATCGATCCAGGTCCAGGCCGCACCACAGGAAAAGTCGGCATTCTGCATTCCTTGCGACAGGCGCTGTGCGCTCTCGGCCGATTCAAGCAGGCGCAGAGCGTCCGACCGGGTGCTGTCGGTGCCAATACCGAAACGCACACCGCGCGAGGCAAAGGCCAAGGCTGGTGCCACGCGATCGCCTTTCCAGGCACTGGCCAGCGGATTGTAACTAACCGCGGAGCCGGTCTCGCGAAGGATTTCGATCTCGCGGTCGGTGACCAGCGTGCAATGATGGTGCAGAGTGTGCGGTCCCACCGCGCCGTGTTCGGCGAAGTATTCCAGCGGGCGTTTGCCGTAGGCGCAGACGCTCCAATGCACCTCGACGTGGTGTTCGTTGGTGTGGATCTGGAAGAGGGCGCCCTTCTCTGCCGCATACTCCGACAACGCGCGCATCATCTCGCCCGGCGCGCTTTGTACCGCAGGGACACAAAGCGAAGGTGTGATCAGCGGTTGGTCTTTACAGGCCGCAATATGCGCTTCGGCGCGTTTCAGGGCGGTGTCGATGCTCTCGGCGATCTGGCAGGACGACGGCTGCTGCGCCCCGTCAACTGGCAGCGCCGCACCGGTTGCAGACACCAGCCGGATACCTACGTCCGCCGCCGCCTGATGAAGCGCCGCGGCTTTTTCACCGTTCATCACCGCGAAATTGACAATGCCCGTAAATCCGCCGCGCAGGGCTTCGAGAAACATCCATTTTGCTGACACATAAACCGTCTCGGCGTCATAGCTGGATTCCATCGGCGCCCAGATGCGGCGCCAGATCTGCGCCGGCTCACCGCCAGTGATCGCCTTGCCGAAGGCTTGGCCAAGATGGGTATGGGCGTCGATGAAGCCCGGCACGATGGCGCGGTCGGGCAGGTCGATGACTGACGTTCCGGCGTCGATACCGTCGCGCGGACCGACGCGTGAGATTTCACCGTCGACGACCTGCACCACCGTATCGGTCCGGGCACCCTCGGGCGTCAGCACCAGTTCGGGGGCCAGAGCATAGCTGCCGCTTTTCGTAAGTTCCGACAATCCTGTCATGGTGTTTCCAGGTCCTTGTTGCGCGTCTTGCGAGTTGCAGATTCGACTGCTTGCAGAGAGCGTAGACAAGGCGATCAATAGAAGATAATACTAATTTGTTGGCTGCTCATAGGGAATAACTATAGGATCCGAATTTGATCAATCTTCGTCAGCTCGAATGCCTGCGTGCCGTAATGTTGAGCGGAAACATGACCCAGGCTGCGGAAACTCTGGGCATCGCCCAGCCTTCGGCCAGCAGCCTGATCGCAAACCTCGAACATGCGCTGGGGTTTCAGCTCTTCGACCGTGTCAAGGGGCGCCTGGTGGCAACGCCCGAAGCGAAGTTCCTGATGCCGGACGTGCAACGCACACTGGAAAGCGTCGAGTTGACCGAACACCGCGCGCGCCAGATCCGCGATAATCTCAGGGGCGATCTGGTCATCGTTTCCTATCCCGACATCGCCATCGATTTCCTGCCCGAAGCGCTCAGCGACTTCCTGACCGACCGGCCCTCGGTGAGGGTGCATCTTCAGGCGCGCCGATCCGAGATGATGACCGGCCTTCTGCAAACCCACGACTTCGATCTGGCAATATCGACGCGATCGGCCGAAGCGCATACTCTCGATGTGCGGGAGTTCGCGATCCCCTGTATGATTGCCTATCCGCGCGGTCAGGCACCGCAGGGCAGATCGACGCTCAATCCCAAGGATCTGATCGCCGAGACCCTTATCTGTGTCAGCGCCAATCACCCGAGCGTCATCCAGCTCTCCGAACGGTTCGATCAGGCCAGTGTGTCCTATCCCGGCACAGCTGTGGAGACTCAGACCTTTGAATCCGTGTGCGGCTTTGTCCGCCGAGGTCTCGGGGTCGGGCTCATCGATGCAATCACCGCACATCGTTATAGGGACCAACTGGACATCCTCAGGCTCGTGCCCGAAGTCTGGCAGACGATCTATCTACTGCGCCCGCTGGATCGGCCGTCATCAAAAATCACAGTGGAGTTCTCTGACTGCATCGCCGACAGGATCGAGAAACTGGCATCGCAATACGGGTCTGTTGAAACACATGAGTACCCGACCACCCGCGAAATGTGATCCCAAGCAACTTGTCAACGAACTCACACTTTCATGACTGCCAACCTCGCCTGTGTACGGATCGATGGGCTGAGCAAACTGATCGAGCAGCATGCTTGGCTGGAAGCCGATGCGCGACGGCTCATGCACATGCCAACGATTGGCCCGATCACGGCTTCTGCCACTGTCGCGACCATTGGAGATGCGCATCAGTTCAAGACGGGGCGCGATCTGGCTGCTTGGCTGGGCCTGACGCCGCTGAACAAATCGAGCGGCGGAAAAGAGCGCCTCGGCCGGATCACAAAGAAGGGTGATCGATACATCCGAAAACTGCTGATCATTGGTATGACGTCCCGGGCGTTGATGGCCAGAAACAAGCCTGAAAAAGCCGACACCTGGACCGCAAAGATGCTTGCTTAGAAACCATTCCGGCTTGCCACCGTCGCCATGGCCAACAAATCGGCTCGGATCATCTGGGCACTGCTGACCAAACGAGAGGAATGCCGGCAGCCGATCGCCTGATCCTGCCAAGAGATGCAAGACGCTTGATGTGATGATGCGAAACGAAGTCAACCAATCGCAAGGACACTCCGACGAATGTCGCGGCCCTTAGAGGTCGTTTCGCCGATAGGAACCTTGCTTGCGGAACTCATCAGGGCCAGTGGCAATGCCACGCAAACAGGACGGACACACGACTGTACTGACCCCGGCTTATTCATCCAATTCTTTTCTGGAAGGTTGCGTGCGCCTGAAAGCACCGTAGAATCAATCTGTTGAGACGAAATCCGCCGGCAGCCACGGACGCACGCATGGGTGAAACGC
>JAXMNQ010000099.1:0-12581 GCA_034670345.1 Paracoccaceae bacterium
CTGGCGCAGCTCCTGCGGGGTCAGGCGGGCAAGCAGGCGGCCGAATTCAGCCGGATCGAAGCGAGGCATGGCGGGTCTCCTGGAGCTTAGGAAGCCTCAGCATACCTCACTGACGCGCAAGAACAAAGTGCGAACCAACACGCTTGGCTGACACCGCCTTCTGGCCTTTGAAGCTCTGGATTTCACTTATGCCAATTCTTGCCGCGTGACGGAAAGGGGAGGCAGAGTCTTGCCGCGCACTTCGTGCGTGCAAGTTCCATAATTGAACCAAAAACGATCGGTGTCCGTGTCGCGGCAACGCACACTCTCGGGCAGGTCGAGCCACGAAATACCGGCGCGGTCAGAAGCCAGCTGAATGAGTCGACGCATCGCATCGGGATCAAACCAGCCCGCGACATAAAGCAGTTGGCCTTGGGCGACCACCACCGCGTCGCCTTCTGTCGTGGCCTCCAGGACCTCGGCATCGGAGTCCAAGACTTCACGATAGCTGCGCACGGCGCCGCCGCGTTCCAGTGCAACGGGCGTGTCGGGTCGCAGGCTCTCGACGTGGGTGACGGCCACATCCAGGCCCGGGAAAGCCGGCGGCAGGGGCACCGGGATGCGCATGCTGACATCACGCGCGGCTGCACGGGGTCCGAGCAGCACCACTGCCCCGCTTGCCGCCAACGCCGTCTTCAGCGCATCCGGCATATGCATCAGCCCGGGCGCGAGGATCAGCTTGTAGTCTTCCAGCGCGCCGGGATCCGGCGGAAGGATATCCACCGAATGACCCGCCCTGCGGAGCGCGCGGTAGGTGTCGAAGACAAGCTCGAAATAGCTGAGTCCCGCGCCATGTGGCTGGATCGCCCAGGTCCACTCGGCGTCATAGTCGAAGATCAGTGCGACCGGCGCACGCGCCGTGCCCGTGTCCGGTGCCTCGACCAGTTCAGCCGCAACCTGCCGCGCCTCGATGAGACCCTGCGCCGCTTCGCTGTCGGGGCGCAGCAACCCGGCGTGCATCTGCTCCTGCGCCATGGGCGCCTGCCGCCAGCGGAAGTAACACACCGCCTCGGCGCCGTGGGCAAAGGCCTCCCAGGACCACAGCCGCACCATGCCGGGCAGCGGTGCGGGGTTGTAGGGCGCCCAGTTCACCGGCCCCGGCTGCTGCTCCATCACCCACCAGCGTCCCCGCCCGACCGCCCGGTAGAGATCGTGATGGAAAGCCTGGAAATCCGGATCGCCCTGGCGGGCATAAAGACGCTGCTGCGCGACGGTCGCGGGCACCCGGTCTTCGAGAAAGCCAAGCGGGTAGCTGTCCCAGGACGCGATATCGAGGTCGACGCCGACCTTGTAGTGATCGAAGTCGGTGACCCGTCCCATGTAATTGTGCGCGATCGGCGCTTCGGAATGGGCGCGCAGGATGTCGACCTGCAAGCGGTTGAACGCCACCACCTGGTCCGAGGAGAACCGCCGGAAATCCAGCACGTGGCTCGGGTTGGGCTCGGTCACCGTCAGGTTGGGCAGGTCGATCTGCTCGAAGGTGTCGTAGTCCATCGACCAAAACACGTTGCCCCAGGCCGCGTTCAGCGCGTCGATGTCGCCATCGTTGCCCTGCCCCGGATAGCGCGCGCGCAGCCAACCACGAAAGGCCTGCCGCGCGGCATCGCTGTAGGATACCGTCGTGTCGTGGCACCCGTACTCGTTGTCGGTCTGCCAGGCCGCCACGTGGGGGTTGCGCCCGTAGCGCTCGGCCAGTTTGGTGACGATCTTCGCGCACTCGGCCTTGTAGCCCTCGTGGCTGAAGCAGTAGTGTCGGCGCGAGCCGAACCTGCGCGGCCGCCCCTTGGCATCCACCGCCAGCATGTCGGGATGCCGGTCGATCATCCAGCGCGGCGGAGTCGCCGTGGGTGTGCCCAGCACCACCTTCAGCCCGGCGGCGCCCAGCACGGCGATGGCGTCATCCAGCCAGCCGAAGTCGTACTGCCCCGGCTGCGGCTCAAGCCGCGACCACGCGAACTCGCCGATCCGGACCCAGGTGAGGCCGGCCTCGGCCATGCGGCGCGCGTCGTCTTCCCAGATGTCGCGTGGCCAGTGCTCCGGATAGTAGCATGTCCCGAGGGTACGCTTCATGTCGTTTGCTCCAGATCCCGTATTGGTCGTCCGGCCCCAGGTCGCCAGGACCGGAGCCTTTGGGGAGTGTTCCTGGCAGGTCGTCAGCGAATGCGGGCTTCGGTTTTCGCGTCGAACAGGTAGGCGCGGGCCGGATCGAAATTCAGAGTCACCCTCGAGCCGGGGTCCGAACGGTGATCGCCGCGTTCCTCGACGATCAGCCGCTCACCGGTATCGGCCTGGATGTAATCGTAGGAGACGCCGCCCAGCGCCTCGGTCAATTCGATCGACATGGTGTCGCCCGGGGTCACGTCCACGTGTTCCGGCCGGATGCCGAGGATCACCCTGGTCCCGGCCGCGGGCAGGTTGACCGGCAGCGCCACCGAGGTCTTGAGGGCAGGCACCTCGACCGCGCCGTCGGCGGTGACGGCGGCTTCGAGGAAGTTCATCGCCGGCGAGCCGATGAAACCGGCGACGAACTTGTTGTCCGGGTCGCGGTAGAGATCGAGGGGCGCGCCGACCTGTTCGATCCTGCCCAGCCGCAGAACCACGATCTTGTCGGCCATGGTCATCGCCTCGACCTGATCGTGGGTGACGTAGATCATCGTCGCGCCGATTTCCTTGTGCAGCCGCGCGATCTCGACCCGCATGCCGACGCGCAACTCCGCGTCGAGGTTGGACAGCGGCTCGTCGAACAGGAACACTTCTGGCCCGCGCACGATGGCCCGCCCGATGGCAACCCGCTGGCGTTGGCCGCCCGACAGCGCGGCGGGCTTGCGTTTCAGGAAATCGTCGAGCTTCAGGATGCGGCTGGCCTCGGCGACCTTCGACTTGATCTCGGCCTTCGGATGGCCGTTCATCTTCAGGCCGAAGCCCATGTTCTCCTCGACCGTCATGTGCGGGTAAAGCGCGTAGGTCTGGAACACCATGGCCACTCCGCGTTCGGCCGGGTCCATGTGGGTCACGTCGCGCTTGCCGATGTCGATGCGGCCCGCGGTGGTCTCTTCCAGACCGGCGACCATGCGCATCAGCGTGGACTTGCCGCAGCCTGACGGGCCGACGAAGACGCAGAACTCGCCATCCTCGATCTCGAGGTCGATCCCATGGATCACTTGCACATTGCCGTATTTCTTGACGACCTTTTTGAGCGTTACTCCGGACACGAGATGTCCCCCCTTGCATCCCAGGTTGCGTTTCGATCCGGAAATCGCCATTCGGCGGCATCGCGGGCAATCGCCGCGGCGGCCTGCTGCATATCCGGGATATGACCCTTTAGTTTTTCCAGGTCGGTCCGCCTGTCACCTGCATGCACGCCAATTCCTCCGAGAAGCGCGCCGCCCTGGGACAGAACCGGTACAGCCACCGCGATGATACCGCGGACATGCTCGCCGTCCTCGATGGCGTAACCGCGTTCGCGGATCCTGGCCAGGTCGGCGCACAGCGTGTCGGGATCGGTGATCGTGGCTTCGGTCAGTGGATGAAAGCTCTGCATCGTCAGCGCATTGTCCAGGGCCCCGCCTGGCAGGTTGGCAAGCATGGCCTTGCCATCAGCCGTGCAATAGGCGGGATAGACCCGGTCGACATCTTGATAGACCCCGGCGATGACCGTTGGCGTGCCGCGCTCGAGAGAGACGCACTGGCCGCCGTCGAGCTTGGACAGGTAGGTCGCGAGGTCGATCTTGCGGGCCAGGGCATCGAGGTGCGGACGCGCCACCGGCGCGATCTGAAAGTTGCGCCACGCCACCTGCGCCAGGCGCACCACGCGCACGCCGAGGGAATAGACCCGCCGGTCGGCATCGTAACTCAGCATGTTCTGGTCGGTCAGGGTCTGCAGAAAGCGGTAGAGCGTGCCCTTCGGCAGGTCACTGGCCGCCTGGATCTCCGACGCCCGCGCCGGCCGGCCCAGCTTTGCCACCACGTCGAGCACGCCAAGCGCCTTGCCGACAGTGCCTGGGGCATCATTTTCACGCTGCGCTTTTTTCTTGTCCGCCAGTTTTCCGACTTTCATCGTGAAATTGCTGTCCGAGATTTGCATCATTGACTCGTTTCGCCATCCGGCATACGTCTCAAATAATAGGATGTCAAATTCAATATGCGGACCAATCCGCAAACTAACCGGGAGGAAAACGTGACACTACAGAAAACATCTGCCTGGATGGCGCTTGGCGCATCCGCCTTGCTTGCCGGAGCGGCGTTTGCCGGATCGCACGGCGAGTCGCTGTCGGGAGATCTCAAGATCATCTCGGACATGTCGAACCCGGCGCCGCGTGCCGTGATGGAAGGCATGGTCGCCGATTTCGGGGAAATGCACCCCGATCTGAACATCGAGCTGACGATCGTCGATCGCGAAGCCTGGAAGACCCAGATCCGCAATGCCCTGGGGGCGAACCCGCCGGACGTGGTGAACTGGTACGCCGCAAACCGGATGCTGCCCTACGTCAACGCCGGCCTCTTTGCCGACGTCTCCGATCTCTGGGAAGAGCCCGAATTCGAGGCTCTCGCCTCGACCAAGGGCGCGATGACCCTCGACGGTGCCCAGTGGGGCGTGCCCTACACGTACTATCAATGGGGCGTCTATTACCGGAAGGATATCTTCGAAGAGCTTGGCCTGTCCGAACCCACAACCTGGGAAGAAGAAAAGGCCAATTGCCAGGCCATCCTCGATTCCGGCCGCAAGTGCTATACCATCGGCACGAAGTTCCTGTGGACCGCCGGCGGCTGGTTCGACTACCTCAACAGCCGCACCAACGGGTATGACTTCCACATGGCGCTGGCCCGTGGCGAGATCCCCTGGACGGATGACCGCGTCCGCCAGACCTTCGCCAACTGGCGTGAACTGATCGACATGGGCGCCTTCATCGAAGATCACCAGACCTATTCCTGGCAGGAAGCGGTGCCCTTCATTGTCAACGGCGAAGCCGCCGCCTACCTCATGGGCAACTTCGCGGTCGCGGCCTTCCGGGACGGCGGCCTGACCGACGATCAGCTGGACTTCTACCAGTTCCCGAAAATCGCGGATGTCGACTATGCCGAAGACGCGCCGACGGACACCTTCCATATCGCGTCGGGCGCGCAGAACGTGGACGCCGCCAAGGCATTCCTGCGCTTTGTCGTGTCGGCCGAGAACCAGACCAAGATCAATGCCGGCGATGCCCTGGGCCAACTGCCCGTGAACGCCAACGCAGAGATCGGTGACGACAAGTTTCTCCAGGAAGGCTTCAACATGCTGTCGAACAACGCCACCGGCGGCATCATGCAGTTCTTCGATCGCGACTTCCCGGCCGAAATGGCCAGCTTTGGCATGGAAGGCCTGCAGGAGTTCATGGTCTTCCCGGACAATCTCGACGACATACTCGCGCGCCTCGAAGAGGCCCGCCAGCGCATCTACGAGTGACCTGACCTAGGCCCGGGGGCGGTTGCGACCGCCCCCGATCTGCCTTCCTGAAAGCCGCCACGGCCGGCGGTTGTCACGAGGGTTGCATCTGCAATGAGGGAGGCCCGATGACCCACGCCACCGTCCCGGACACCCATCCGCGCACAGGCCGCGGCTGGTACAAACGCAACGAAATCGCAGTCACACCCTGGCTGTTCCTTGCGCCCGCGATCCTGTTCTTCGCCGTCTACGTCATCATCCCGATCGGCCAGAGCTTCTGGATCAGCCTGCACGAATGGGACGGTCTGGGTGAGGCGGAATGGGTCGGCACCGCCAATTACGAGCGTCTGCTGGGAATCGGCGACCAGAACATGGATCGCAAGTTCGAGACCTCGTTCTGGAACAACATCAAGTGGCTGATCCTCTACCTGCTGGCGATCCCCGCCGGCCTTTTCATCGCCCTCTTCCTCAACCAGACAGTGCGGGGCATCCGCATCTACAAGTCGCTCTTCTTCTTTCCCTTCGTCATCAGCCAGGTGGTCGTCGGGCTGGTCTTTTCTTGGTTCTACCTCCCGCGCGAGGGGCTGTTGAACGCGCTGATCGGCGTCTTCGGCTTCGGGCCGGTGAACATTCTCGGCGATCCCTCTCTGGCCACCTACGGCATCATCGCGGCGGGCCTCTGGCCGCAGACGGCCTACTGCATGATCCTCTACCTGACCGGCCTGAACGCCGTCGATCACGAGCAGGTCGAGGCCGCGCGGCTCGATGGGGCCAAGGGCTGGCGGATGCTGTGGTACGTGATCCTGCCGCAACTGCGGCCCGCGACCTTCATCGCCTTCGTCGTGACGATCATCGGCGCCCTGCGGTCCTTCGACCTCATCTCGGTCATGACCAACGGCGGTCCGTTCGGGTCAACGCGGGTCCTCAGTTTCTACATGTTCGAGGAGTCGTTGTCGGAATTCGGTTTCCGCATGGGCTATGGCGCGGCCATCGCGGTGGTCCTGTTCTTCATCATGCTGGGGTTCATCGTCTACTTCCTGTGGTCGATGTACCAGGACGAGAAAGGGGCACGCTGAGATGTTTCCGACTCCTATCGAAAAGCGTCCCCGCTCCGCGCAGATCGGTTACCAGGCATTCCTGCCGGTCGCGCTGATCCTCTGGCTCCTGCCGCTGATCGCAGTCGCCAGTTTCTCGATCAAGCCCGAGGCGGATTTCGTCAACGGCAACTACTGGGGCATTCCGTCGTCCTTCGAGTTGTTCTCGAATTACGGCCGCGTGTTCTTTGAATCGAACATGCCCCGCTACCTGCTGAATTCACTGTTCATCACCGTGCCCACGGTGATCGGCGCGGTGGCCCTGTCGGCGATGGCGGGCTTTGCGCTGGGGGTCTACCGTTTCAAGGGCAACCTCTTGATCTTCTTCATGTTCATCGCGGGCAACTTCGTGCCCTTCCAGATCCTGATGGTGCCGGTGCGCGATCTGACGATCGACCTGAACCTCTATGACACCAAGACCGGGCTGATCCTGTTTCACATCGCCTTCCAGACCGGTTTCTGTACCCTGTTCATGCGCAACTTCATCCGGGCCTTGCCGTTCCCCTTGATCGAGGCGGCACGGGTCGAAGGTGTCGCCGAGTGGAAGATCTTCTGGTTTGTCGTGCTGCCCCTGATGAAGCCCGCGCTGGCCGCACTGGCCGTGCTGATCTTCACCTTCATCTGGAACGATTATTTCTGGGCCGTGGTGCTGACCCAGGGACCGGGCGCGCAACCTGTCACGGCGGGCATCACCGAGTTCAACAGCCAGTTCCGCGCCGCCTACCACCTGATGAGCGCCGGATCGATCGTGGCCGCCCTGCCGCCGGTGGCGATGTTCTTCCTGATGCAGAAGCACTTCATTGCCGGGCTGACGCTGGGGGCCGTCAAATGATCCGATGCTGGCGTCTCGACGACGGGCGGCAGACGCTTGTCCTCGGCTCCCGGAACGACCACCTGGCCGAGGTGGTCTACTGGGGGCCGCGGCTGCCCGATGACGAAGATCTGGAAACGATCTACCGCGCAAGCGAGATCGACGTCACCGGAGGCATGCTCGACATCAACCCCGAGTTGTCGATCTGCCCGGAAGCCACACGCACCTTTCCCGGCCAGCCCGGTCTGATCCTGCGCGCTGGCTCGGGCACGCCACTTTTGCCGAAGTTCTGCTTCGAAGCGGCGGATCAGGGCGACACCACCCTGGTGCTCGTGTACCGGGACGCGGCCAATGGTCTGAGCTATACCGCCTCATTCGCGATCAACCCGATCACCCATGTGATCGAGGCCAGCGCCGTGCTGGAGTGCGACAGCCCCACGCACCTGCACTGGTTGTCCGCGCCGGTCTTTCCCGCGCCGCAACTGGCCGACGAGATGATCGACTTTTCGGGGCGCTGGTGCGGCGAGTTCCAGATGAACCGCATCCCCTGGTCACCCGGCATGCGCTACCGCGAGAACCGCACCGGGCGCACCGGGCACGAGCACTTCCCCGGCCTCCTCCTCCCGTGCCGGGGGGCGACCAATGCGGCTGGTGACGCCTTTGCCTTTCATTATGGATGGTCGGGCGGCCACCGCATGGTCGCCGAGGAGCTGCCCGACGGTCGGCGCCAGATCCAGTTCGGCCATGCCGCACGGGTAGAGAACAATGCCAAGACCCGCTTCGAGACCGGCGTGCTTTACGCGGTCTATTCCGATGACGGGATCAACGGTTGCGCCGTGGCCTTCCAGCGTCATCTGCGCAACGAGATCGTGGACTTCCCTTACCCGGACCGGCCCCGCCCGGTGCATTACAACTGCTGGGAAGCGGTCTACTTCGATCACAACCTGCCCGAGTTGAAGGCCATCGCGGAGATCGCGGCCGGGCTCGGCGCCGAGCGCTTCGTGCTCGACGATGGCTGGTTCGGCAACCGTGACGACGACACCCGCGCGCTGTCTGACTGGGAGGTCGACCCGCGCAAGTATCCCGACGGTCTGGGGCCGCTGATCGAGCATGTGCATGCCCTGGGCATGAGTTTCGGCATCTGGTTCGAGCCGGAAATGATCAACCCCGACAGCGGCATTCACCGCGAGCACCCCGAATGGGCTCTCGGCGGCGAGGACCAGATCCTCGGGCGCCAGCAGAAAGCGCTGAACATGGCACTGCCGGAGGTGCGGGATTTCCTGTTCGACCGCGTCGGCAAGATCCTCGGGGACTACGAGATCGACTACGTCAAGTGGGATCACAACCGCGTGCTGCCCCTGCCCGACGCGGCCCAGACCCGCGGCTCTTATGAATTGATCGATCGGCTGCGCGCGGCTTACCCCGCGATCGAGATCGAAAGCTGTGCCTCGGGCGGCGGGCGGATCGACTTCGGCATCCTGAAGCGGACCCACCGGGTCTGGCTGTCCGACAGCAACGACGCGATCGAACGGCTGAGGATGCAGCACAATGCCGCGATCTTTCTGCCCATGGCGGTCACCGGTTCGCATGTCGGGCCGCGCGTCTGTCATACCTCGGGTCGCACCATGGATATCCGCTTTCGCGCCTGGGTGGCGGCACAGCGGCACATGGGGTTCGAGATGGACCCGCGTGAATTGACGGAAGATGAAGCGCTAATCCTGGCAGACGTGACCCGGTGGTGGAAAGACAACCGCGACTGGATGTTCGGCGCTGACATCCTGCGCCTCGACAGCCCGGACCCGGCAGTGATCGCCGAACAACACCTGGCACAGGGCGGCGAGCGCTTTGTCGTCTTTGCCGGCAAGCAGGACACCTCGCAACAGATAGCGCCGCGGCCCCTGTGTCTCACCCGCCTGACCCGGGACGCAATGTACCGCGTCGAGCTGACAAACCGCGGTGACGCGCCTGCGCTGTCGCGGGGCGATCCGCTGCTGAAAACCGGCAGCATGACCGTCAGCGGAGGCTACCTGATGAGCCACGGCCTGACACTGCCGTGGAGCTTTCCGGAAACGATGTGGGTGATCGAAGGCGCTTTGGTGTGACCGAACCGAGATAATCCGGCCTCGGCGTCTTCGTCCGCGGCATCCTTCGTGAAGTCGCAGACAGTCCGCCTGTCGGCCGCACTGATTGAAATGGCGGATATGCCGGCATCGTATGATTCAACCGCCGAGTTAATGCTCGTTTCGAGGCCGATCGAAAAAGTTGACAACCGCATTGCCTCATAGCGATGGTTGCTTTCCTGGCTATCCCCTCCTTAGCTGACCTGCTCACAAGCCTCACACACAGGCCCTCCTGACCACCAGAGGTTCCCAGAAGTTCCTTGTCGGCAGCGACGAAGGGAGGGGCAGAAGGTGGGGCATTCCTCCGGCCTGAGGCCAGAAAGCGCATCACCACGGTATGTTAAGAACAACTGGCTGGGGTGGTAGGAAACTCAGCAATTTCAACGATCTGCAGCAAATTACGAGGAAGTGGGTTCGTTTGGCAAGCCGCGGAAACGGAAATGTGACACAAGCTGTGTGTCGGCGCCGGCGCGGTTGCAGAGACGACCGGGATAGGCGCGGACCGGCGGTCGCGCTCGATGTCGACGGGACGGGGAAAAGCTCAGGTGACCCGACGGACCTTCACCCGGAACGCGCCTTCGGGCAGGCCCTCGGTCTCGACAGTGACGTCGAATGTCTCGTCGGGATGGCGGCGGGCAAGGAGCGTGCACACGCCCTCCTTGACCGCGTCATAGGTCGCGCTGGCCACCACGGACAGGACAAACCCCAGCGCGAGGGACGCGGGGTCGAGCGGAAAGGCCACCGCACCGCCGCGGTCGGGCGGAAGTGCGCGGCCGAGGCCGGCAAGCTCGGGGTCGCCGTTCCAGGCGCGCTCGAAGCCGTCCGTTCCGGCCTCCCAGTCGAGTTCCACCAATGCGATCCTGTCGGTCATGTCTGATCCTCCGTGTCATTCGGGGTTTTGGCGAAAAGGTCGCGAACCTGGTCTGTGTCCATCTCCGTCCGGCCGGCGACCATCGAGACGAGCTCCTCCGTGCGATCCGGATCGTCGCGGCCGAGCCGTGCGCAGCTCCTGATTACGATGGCAACGCTGTGTTCGTTGTTTGCAGCGACGAAGATCTCCAGCGCCGTTCTGTAGGCCTCCTCCGCCGCCGCGAAGTCCCGCCGCTCCTCCGCGACCATCCCGAGCTGGTGCCAGGTCAAGGCCGCCGAATGCGGGTCGTCGAACGTCTGGAAGATCTCCAGCGCCTTTCGGTAGGCCTCCTCCGCCGCCGCGAAGTCCCGCCGCTCTTGCGCGACGATCCCGAGCTGGTGCCAGGCTATGGCCCGTGGTCTTCCGGCTGTCTCGCCTTGCGGGTCCTGCAGTTCGTCGAGCGCGTCGAGCAGGGCTCTGTAGCCTGTTTCGGCCGCCTCAAACTGGCGAAGCCTGAGCAGCGTGTTCGACGCCTGGCCCAGAACCCCGATCCGCTCCAGCTTCATCTCCTCGGTCAGCTGCCCGGCCGGATAGCGGTCGAGACCTTCACTCACGCGCCGGGCAAGACGTCTCCCTTCGCGAGCAGCGCCCAGGCGGTACGAGCGGTCTTGTTGGCGATGGCTACGGTGACGAGGCGTGTCGGCTTGCGTTCGAGCAGCGATCTGACCCAGGCCCCGGTTCTCGTGTCGGTCGTCGCCGCTCGCCGCGTCACCGAGGTCGCCCCGACGACCAGCAATCGTCGCAGGTAGCCATTTCCAATCTTCGACACCCGCCCCAACCGATCTTTACCTCCGGACGAGTTTTGCCGCGGCACGAGCCCGAGCCAGGCCGCGAACTGCCGGCCGGATCTGAAGACAGAGGGATCGGGAACGCTGGCGGCGAGGGCGGTGGCGGTTATGATGCCGACACCGGGGATCTGCCATGCGGCCTCGACCAGGAGGTGGCGGGCCTGGCTGCTGCCGCGCTTGGTGATCCGGCCGTGATGGGCCCGCCCGTCGCCGGACTGCCGGACACTCGGATTGAGGCCGAGATAGGCCACGAGCTTCTCCGGCGCGGCGAAGCGGTCGTTCCTGCCGATCGCCGCCATCATCCCGACAGCCACGACCATGTCGATTCCGGGGATCGTCATGAGACGCCTCACGTTCGCGTCGTCGAGCGCGATGCCGGCGATATCGCGCTCAACGGCCTTCTGCGCCGCGGTCTGGCGATCGTATTCCTCGAGATGGCACTCGATTGAGACACGTTCGTCCTCCGGCAGGACCTGTGCCCGGAGCCAGGCGCGCCCCTTGCCGCCGAACAGGTCGGTATGCGGGCAGCGCGGGGCGAGATGCGCGTGCAGGATGGATTGCACGATCGCCTTGAGCCGAGCCCGGCTCTTCACCAGCTGCTTCCGGCGCGTGACCTGCCGGCGCCGGGCCTGCGTTGCCGCGTCCGGAATCCAGACCTCGGGCAGGAATCCGGCGGCGTAGAGTTTTGCCAGCACCCGTGCATCGATCTTGTCGGTCTTGGTCTTGGCCCGCGCGATCAGATGCACCTGGAACGGGTTGGCAACTGCCACCCGTTCCACCTTTGGCGCCAGGATGTCCAGCACGGCGGTCGCATTGCCAGTGCACTCGACGACGACGTGATCCCTCGACTGCAGGCTTTCCGCGAACGCCTCGAGCTGGTCCCGCGTCATCCCGATCCGTCCCAGCCGGCGGCAGATGCCGTCCTCGAGCGCAACGGCTTCGGCGAATGCCCGATGGATATCGAGCCCAATAATCCGCATGTCTCCCTCCTCATCCTTCGAAGCGGGAGCCGGCGGGCACGCGGCAACTACAGATCCGTGCTCTCGGCACATCCGGGCAAGCCGCAGGGGCGACCAATTAACGGAACGGGCTCTCGGCCCATGTTTTCAGATCGGTCTGCCCGCACTCACGTGCTCCCAGTGCCCCGCACCCCGGATGGCCGCATCATAGCACTGGACCGACGCGACCGGCAGGATCCGAAGCACCGACCCGATCATGCCGGATAACGGAAAAATCCGGCCGCAGCCGGATCGGAGGAACGCTTTCTCAAGGGCAAGTGGCGGAGCGGACGGGATTCGAACTCAAGGGTCGGCAGCTGACCGTATTCGGACCCTGTCGCCACCTACCAATTCCCAGGTTCCAGCGTAGAGGCCCGCGATGTTGCCTTTCCACCCTGT
>JAXMNQ010000100.1:0-12335 GCA_034670345.1 Paracoccaceae bacterium
ACCTGGTGGTCGCGCTGGCGCGTGACATGATCGAGGCGCCGCAGCCGATGTCCTGCCGCCGCGGGGCCGAGGTGCTGGGTGCGTCGCGTCACAGCATCTGGCGCTGGCGGATGGCGATCATCGGCGCCCTGAAGCCGGAGCCTGACGACAGCCTTGCCGGCATCGTCGAAGCCGATGAAGCCCACCAACGCGAGAGCCGAAAGGGGTCGAGGGAGTGGGTCCGGCACCGGCGCGACCCTGCGAACCAGCCGGCACCGCCGCGCCTGAGGTGGCGGGCCTATCGGCGTAGGGGCGGTTCGGCGGTAGCGCCTCCGGGGGGCTGGCGGGCCTGGGAGAAAAAGCTCCTCGCGGCAACCGACCGCGCAGGCCACCGGGCGTTCGAAGCCATTGCCGACGCGGGCCAGGCGGCGATCTCCGGTGCGCTGCTGCCCGTGATGGCGCCCGATGCGGTGCTCTGCACCGACGGGTTCGTCACCTACGAGCGGATCGCGAAGGACGCGCGCATCCCGCACTTCGCGCTTAACGCCGGGCGGCGGACGAAGCGCACCCAGCGCAGCCACCACATCAACACCGTGAACGCCCTGATCAGCCGCTTTCGCGCCTTCATGCAGCCCTTCTGCGGACCCGCGTCAAAGAACCTTGCAGCCTACGGCCGATGGCATGCCACCCGGAACAACGCCGACCGCTCCTAACTCGATGCGCTCAGGCTGCTGCTCGCTTCAGGCCCTCGCGCCAACACGGTTTGCTGACACCGCCGCATCAAACGTGGTGACCGACAAAAGGTCATGCGTCTGACCTCGTCCGAGTTCATTCGTCGGTTCCTGATCCATATCCTGCCTCACGGATTCCACCGCATCCGGCACTATGGCCTGCTGGCCAGTTCAACCCGCAAGGACAACATCACCAGAATCCGCACCCTGCTCTGCGTCCAGCAGTCTGAACAGCCCGCTTTGCCAGAACCACAGGCCGAGATCGCACCACTCACCCTGCGCGAACCATGCCCCTGACGGACAGCGAGCTGACCCGCTTGACAAAGCCGCAATCAGAGAACCTTCAGGATTCCGGACACTCGCTGCGGCGAGCCTGAACGTCCGGTTCAATTCCCTACGATGCATTGGTCCGTTCCCATTGAATTTCGCCAGAACCTGGCGCGAAGGATCACGGAAATGGACCAGCGACCGTGTTTCAATATGACAGGGATGCTGTCAAAATTACGAGAATTGATCTGGAACATCGCCCCCAAGACGCCCGAGCGGTAGCGCGGAGCAATACACCTGACTGAGTGGCCAAAATGAAAATTCTCTTCGCGATGTTGATTGTCCTCGCGATCGTCCTGCTGGGTCTGACCGTTATTGTTATTTTGGACCGGCGGGCGGATCGCGCGGGGTGGGATTCGGGTCTCTGGACGCGGTTCCGGATCTTTGGCTTGATCCCGGTCGCCCGCGCCAGCGGCGATCCGGATCATGCCCGCTCGGCCTTTGGATGCTATGTGTCAGAGGCGGTGATCTGGTCGCCGGCAGCCATGTTACCGGGTCCGGGTGTGTCCTGGACGGAGGTGGATGATGACACCGCCCTTGTCACGGTCCGCCGCGGAGACCTGAGCCAGGTGGTGGACGTGACTGTCGACGCCAAGGGCAGGCCCCAGGTCGTGTCTTTCGAAGGATGGACCAACGCGAACCCCGACAAGGTCAACCGCTTGCAGCCCTTCGGCGCGGTGGTATCGGACTTCCGCGAGATCGGGGAATATCGCCTGCCGTTCCACGTCGAGGCGGGCAATATGTTCGGGACGCACGACCACTTCCCGTTCTTCATCGCCGATATCACGGGGATCCGGTTTTTGGACGTACAGCCATGACTGCCATGGTCCTCGGCATTCAAGTTCTTCTTCCGTTGGCACTGCTCGCATTGATGTTGTTCCTGCCGGCGGGAAACCTCTTGGGGTTCGCGCTTCAGTCGGCAGGCACGGGGGCAATGCTGTTTGCACTGGCACGCGTGGCGCAATGGGCGCTGCCTGTATGGTGGCTGCCGTGGGTCTATGGGTCGCTGTGGCTGGGCCTGGTTGTTTTCCGGGCTGCGGGAACGCGCCTCGATGACCGGCCTGTGCTGCCTGAAGGGACTTGGGGATGGATGGGGCTCGCGCTGGCGGTCCTGCTATGCGCCGTCGGTGGCTGGTACGGGGTACGGGCGCTGATGGGGCGCAGCCAGCCGGCGGTCGAGGTCGTGGACATCGCCAACCCCTTTGGCCCTGGCCGCTATCTCGTCGGAAACGGCGGCTCCAACGCTGTTGTGAACGCCCACCTGAAGACGCTTGATGCCAGCGTCGCGCGGTTCCGCCCCTGGCGCGGGCAATCCTATGCGCTCGATTTCTTCGGGCTCGGGCCGTGGGGGCTGCGCGCGGAAGGATGGCGGCCGGCCGATCCTGCCGCCTATGCGATCTTCGGCGCGGAGCTGCGCGCGCCCTGTTCGGGGACCGTGGTCGCGTCGGAGGGCGGCAGGCCGGATTTCGAGGTGCCGGAACAGGATCCGGTCAATCGCCTCGGCAACCATGTCATCCTGCATTGCGGCGAGGCCGAGATCGTCCTTGCCCATATGCGCAGCGGTAGTTTGAGTGTCGCATCGGGGGACATCGTCGCCGAGGGGGAGCGGCTGGGCGAGGTCGGCAATTCCGGCGCGAGCACAGAGCCGCACCTGCATATCCACGCGCAGCGTCCCGCCGCCAAAGGGGCGCCTCCGATCTCGGGTGAGCCTCTGGCTCTGCGCATCGAGGGCCGATTTCACGTCCGTGGCGATCGGCTCAGTGGGAGGTAAGGCAGCGTGCAGCATTCTCACTGCCGACAATCTCACCATCTGGACACGTGAGACCCGTACCGGGATCCTGCTGCCATGCCACAGAGGATTAGAAGTCGCCGACTGGATCAGGCGCTCGTCCTTTGCGGATCCCTTTCTGCCGCGATGTTCCTCGCCGCCGATCTTGCGGGGATTCTCGCCACGCCGGAGGTTTCCCCGGTTTCGCAAGCTATCAGTGAATTGATGGAACGGGACGCGCCCGCGAAGGGCCTCGTCGACCCTCTGCTCGTCATGTACCATGGTTTGGTCATCCCCTTCGCCGGCAGGCTTGATCGCAGCCTGCCCAGCCGCCTACCGGGCCCACTAGGTCCGCGGCTCATCGGCCTCGTGGGACTGGCGGGCGTGATCCTCACCTTGTTCTGTCCGTGTGATCCAGGCTGCGCGCTATTCGTGAGCTTGCAGGAAACGCTTCACATCTTCATCGCCATCCCGATGGGCTTTGCGATCCTCAACGGCATCTGGTTGACCGGCCGACGGCAGCGCAGCCGGCCCTTGCTCGCACGCCATGGCCATATTACCGCGGGGCTCGGTCTATGTCTGGCTGTTCTGACTGTTGCACCTGCAGAAACCGATGCGGTTGGACTTGTCGAACGTGTGCTGACCTGGTCCTATCTTCTGTGGTACGCCACAACCGGGCTTGTGTTCTGGTATTTGATGCGGTGAGATCCGGTGCCGTCACAGGCGATCGCCCGGGATCAGCGCAAGGGACCCCATCCCGATCCCGGTTAACACCGGGGCCATGCCGAGCCACATCCAGAGGCCGGGCAGGACCGAAAAGAGGAACCGGGAGTTCTGCGCCGCTGCCCAGAGAGGCCACTCGCGCAGATCCTCACGCATCTTCTGCAGGGGCCACCCCGAACCAGAGCGCTGTCCATTAGGACTATTCTGTCGCAGAAGGCACGACTATTCGCCGCGTTCGAGCAGCTGCGCTTCGAGCGCGTCGAGCGCGGTGCGATCCAGCATCCGGCCAGCGACGATGACTGCTTCCGGACGGTGCAGCGTCGCGAGGTCTTCCAGTGGATTTGCGTCGAGCAAGACGAGGTCGGCTCGCTGCCCGGGTGCGATGGTGCCTTCCTGGTCCGCCAGTCCGAAGAAACGCGGCGGGGCCACCGTCGCCGTGTAGAGCGCCTCCTGCGGGGTCAGGCCGATCCGGACGTAGAGGTCGAGTTCGTCCAGCAGCGAGAAGCCGTGAAACAGATACGGGTTCGCGAAGGAGGCATCGGTCGAGGCGAGGATCGGCACGCCGGCCTCATGCGCCATCAGGAACGTGCGCCGGTCGAGCGCGATGCTGTCTTCGGCCAGTGCAAGGACCTCGTCGGTCATCGCCTCCAGCCGGAAATCGGGACGGCCCCAGGCCTCGCGCACCTCTGACGGCATCATGCGCATCCGTGGCGCGTCGGGCGCGGGCCAGTTGCCGGTGTAGAAATCCGCGACGACCAGCGTCGGGCTGACATGCACCCCGGCCTGCGCCAGGCGGTCCAGCGTTGCCTCGCAGAGCGCCGCGTCCCAGGTTTCCAGAACGATCCGGTTGCGTGCCGCCATGATCCCGAAGATGCCGTCGCGGTCGGTACCGGCGGCCATGGCGTCGCGCAACGCGTCGACCATCCGCGCCTCGGCAGTCGAACAGGCCATCGCGACGCGCCCGAAATGTTCCATTCCGTCCTGTCCGGCGTCGATGGCCGTGCGCAGCGTGACACGTTCGGGGATGTGGCCGACAAGAGGGAGGCCATGGGCCGCTGCTGCCTCTGCCAGCGCGAGATAGGTCGCCTCGTCCAGCATCGAGTAGGATTTCACGGCGGCCCAGCCTTCGTCGGACACCCGAGACACGACAGAGCGGGCTTCGTCCCGCGTATCGGCGAGGAACATGCCGGGCCAGGAGCCGGGACTCGCATCGACCCAGGCCCCGGACAGTACCAGCCGCGGTCCGAGCACCGCACCGGTCTCGACCTGCCGCTGAAGCTCCTTTTGAGCCTCGATCGGCCAGAGCGCCCCCATGTCGCGGATGCCGGTGATCCCGTTGAGCAGGTACAGCGGGAATGCGGTGTCGGGCTCTTCCGTCGAGGAAAAGACGTGAACGTGGCTGTCCCACAGGCCGGGGATGAGGAACCGGTCATCCGCGTCGAAGACGGTGGCGCCCGCCGCCTCGACCGCGGCACCGATCTCGACGATCACGCCGCCCTGGATCAGAACCGACCGGTCCAGCGTGAGCGTTCCCGTCTCTACATCGACAAGCGTCACGTCTGTCAGCAGCGTGGCCTCGGCCGCGGCGGAGGTCCCCGCCGCGAGGCCGAGCATGATGGCAAGTGCTTTCAATCCGGTATTTCTCATGTTTCGGACACCTTCAGGACCAGTTTCCCAGCGACCTCTCCGCCCTCGATACGTTCGTGGGCGCGCCGAACCTCCTCCAGTGGCAGCACCTCGGCGACCACGGGAGCGATGCGCCCCTCTGCCAGCATCGCGAACAGATGCGCGAGGTCCTCGCGGAACCACTCAGGATGTTTCCGCCGCATGGCGCCGATGGAATAGAAGGCGGTGGCGTGCCCGTTCGGCAGCCAGTCCCAGAGCTTGATCTTCAGAAAGTCCAGCGGTATCGAGCCGCCCCGGCCCAAGACTTCGTTCTGGAAGCCGAAGGCGACCAGCATCCCGCTTGGCTTCAACGCGTGCAGCGAGCGCGAGAGGCTGTCGCCCCCGAGGGGGTCGAAGACGAAGTCGACTCCTTCGCCCACGGCCTCCTGCAACACACCGTCCGGCGCGTCGGCCGCAACGGGTGTGGCGCCAAGACGGCCGATCAGGTCGTGTTTCGCGGCAACATCGGAGCCGAAGGCGGTGATCCCCGCATCACGTGCGAGTTGCAGCATCGCAGTCCCGACGGCCCCGCCCGCGCCATGGATGAGCAAGCTCTGCCCGGCCTGCGCCTTCGAAACACGGTGCAGCATCTGGAAGGGCGTCACCGCCGACAGGACCATGCCAAGCGCGTCGGTGTCGGAGACACCGTCCGGCACGAGTGTCAGCCGGTCCTCGGGCAGGCAGACATACTCGGCATACGCACCGATGGTCGTGAGATCGGCGACCCTGTCGGCAAGGCGAAACCGGGTCGCGTCCGGGCCGATGGAGTCCACCACGCCAACGAGGTCGTAGCCGGGCGTGAAGGGCGGCTTCTCCTTCACGTCCGGGTAGAGGCCCTTGCGGATCATCACGTCGGTGAAGGCCGCGCTTGTCACAAGCACGCGGATGCGCACCTCGTTGCCTTCCGGCTCCGGCAACGCCTCGGCCGTCTGCATCTCCAGCTTATCCGGGCCGCCGAAACCGGTCAGCACGATCCTTTTCCAAGTCATATCCCTGTCTCCATCAGGCGGCCCTCACGAACTCTGCGATCTCGCGCGCCACGTCCGCGTCATGGCCGAGCCAGATATGTCCGCCCTCGGGCCAGATCGTCAGAGTCGCGTCCGGGATGCGATCCGCGAGGAGTCGGCCCGTGTCCGCCGTGCCGAAGAGGTCGTCCTCGCAGGACAGGATTAGGGTCGGCGACGCGATGTCCTCATAGGCGGTTGTCGACGGCGTGCCGGCCCAGAAACCGTCGGTATGCAGTCCCTCTGCCTTGCGGCTGATCGGCATCAGCCCGTCGAGGATCAGCTCCGCGCGCTTCCGTTCCTCCGGCGCCACGCGCGACAGAAGCGCCGGATCGGTGGCCAGAAGCGTCCGGATCATCTGCCCCGGCGCCAGCGAGGAGAGGGCCCAGAACGCGAGGTCTGATCCAAGGACCAGGTTCACAGCCCCGCGCTGAAGGGCCGTGAATTCCACCGGGTCACGACCGGTCAGATTGGCCGCCGGCACCAGCAGGACGAGGTGCGAGCACCGGTCCGGGTGCCGCAGCGCGAATTCCGCGGCGGTCAGCGCACCGGCGGAGCCGCCGATAGCGGGGACTCTTGCGATGCCCAGGTGATCGAGAAGCGCCACGAGAACATCCGCCTGGTCTGCGGGCGAGGCATCGTCCGGAAAGGCGCTGCGCAGGTAGCCGAAGCGCGAGGGCGCGACGATCCGAAAACCGCGCTCGCGAAGTGCATGGGCGAAGAGCAGGCCCTGGTCGAACCCGCCGCCGGTGCCGTGGATCATCATTACCGGCGGCCCGTCGCCGGCAACGGCGTATTCCAGCGGGCCCGCATCGGTCGCGATCAGGCTGCTGCGGTGGGCCAGACGCGCGTCGGTCGCGGCCATTGCGCTTCGGTAGGCGCCGGTCGCATAGGCGCCGCCTGCCAGGACGAGGCCGCCGAGGCCGGTGAGAGCGCCGCGGCGGGAGATCATTCCAGCGCCCCGATGGCGAGCCGGGCCAGCGCGGCCTCCAACTCCGCCACGTGATCGGTGCTGTCATCGACCACTCCGGCGTCGCTGTTGATCTGGAAAGCGACCGTGGCACCGTGGTCGGCGTAGTAGCGCAGGCTCGAGACATGGGCGGGAATCCAGCCGCCGTGGCCATAGACCCGCCCGAACGGTGACTCGGCATAGATCGCGACACCCGCGCCGTACAGGATGCCGGGCGCGTCGGACGCCACCGGCACCCCGTCGAGCAGCCGGTCGAGATACGGCGTTTCCATCGCCTCACCGCCGCAGAGCGCATGGCCCCAGCGCGCGAGGTCGGCGGAGGTGGACGCGAACCCGCCGCCGGTCCATTCAACGCCCGGGTCCCAGACCAGCACGTCGTCCGCATCAGCTGTCCGCACCGGAAGACCGAAAGGGTTGCCCGGGATGGTGTAACCCACCGCAAGGCCGGGAAGATCCGGCCGGTCGGACGGGATCGTGTCGCTCAGATTGAGGGGGGCAAGGAACCGGTCCGCGACGACGTCATAGTAGCGCTGCCCGGTGACCTCCTCGATTACCAGGCCGAGCAAAATGTAGCCGGTATCACTGTAGGCCCAACCCGTGCCGGCCTCGAACAGGGCCTCCCGCCCGGTCACGAATCCAAGCAGCTCCTCCGGGGTGAAGGCGCGCCCGCCGGACGCGATCCTTGCGGCCGCAGCGTCCTGGAACGCGGCCAGGTGCGGGTGATCCGGGAGGCCGGACTGGTGGTGCAGCAAGTGCCCGATCCTGATGCTCCGGGCATTGGGCAGGTCGGCAAACCAGGCGCGGTCGCCAAGATGATCGGCCAGTAGGTCGTCTTGCGCCAGTACGCCCCCGCTTTCCAGCGAAAGGACTGTCGCCGCCACGAAGGTCTTGCCGATGCTTGCCGCCAGCATCCGAGTTCCGGGCGACATGACCCGACCCGCTTCCACATTCGCCAGCCCCGTCGCCGCGGTTGCGACCGTCCCGTCCGGCAGAACAATGGCGGCCGTCGCGCCCGGAAAACCGTAGCGGTCGCGGAAGGCATCGAGCGTGTCGTGCAACCGGTCCGTGAGGCCCGATTTGTTCTCCGCCAGCGCGGGGCCCGTCATCAGGAGCAACAGGACCGTGGCGGCCAGTGCAAGGGCGGGCCGCACGGCGCTCACCTTGCCGCCTGCAGAGCGGCGGCTTGTGGCAGGGATGGGATGACCTCCGTCACGGCGCCCTCGCGGGTGAACATCGTCTCACGGTTCCACCAGATGACGACGACGGCGATCCCGGCGAGAATCCAGGTGTCCCAAGGCTGCGCGTCAGGCCAGAACGGGTTGATCAGCTGCCAGTGAAACAGCATCGGCCAGAGCAGGCTGCCGCCCGTGCGGTTCAGAAGCGGTGTGACCAGCACGGCCAGCACGACGTTGCCGATAAAGAAGGGCAGGAAGTTCCAGCCGCCGAACACCGTTCCGGCCAGATAGAAGGCTGGCATGTGCCAGAACCCCCAGGTTGCCCCGATCAGCAGACCGGCCCAGACCGGCGCCATATGGCGCTGAAGGAGGGGTTGCAGCACACCGCGCCAGCCCAGCTCCTCGATGGGCCCGAGAAACAGCATCATGAACATGACCGCGACCATAGGACCGGCGCCTTCGGACGGCAGCGGCGCCAGGACCGGACCGTCCTTGACCAGCGATCCGACCATGAAGACCAGCGGCAAGCCAAAAAGAACGAAGACTACCCACCCCGACGGCACCCGCCAGAGCAGGAGCCGCGACAGGAAGCGTCGCAGCCCTGCGACCCCTGCATGGGACAGGACAAGCACGATCGCCGCGATGGCGGGCGCCCAAGTGGCCAGGAAGAAGAGCGGGTGCGAACCGCTTATTTCTCCGAACCAGCTCGACGCCAAGCCCGGGGCCAGCACGTAGAAGCCGACGATCCCCCAAGTGATCAGGAAGGTCATGGCCAGAAAGAGCGGTATGGCGCGTGTAGGCATCGGACCTCGCTTGTCCCCCTGTCGGAGAATCGGAAGACATGTGGCGCACCACGAGCGGTGCGATCTTCTTCCTATCCGATTGCCCGAACCCTGCAGTGATTTGCATCAATTGGCTACGCGTGTGCCGCGCGCCCGACGAATGTCCGAAGCGAGAAATAGCAGCGTTCGAGGTGTAACTCGACCTCGCGCCCGGTGGCGAGGTAGTCCGCGGGCCGTGTCCAGCCCCGGCTCCGGTCACCGACTATGAAGGTCAGACGCGGCTGGCGAAGGCGGTTGAATCCCGAGGCTTCGGTCCACATGCCGCCCGGTTGCCGCTTGGCGTCGATGATGACGACGGGAGCGGAGGCTGGCAAATGTTCCGCGGCCACCGACAGGGCGTACAACTCGGTGATGCCGGCCCCGAAAAAACAGAGGTCGCAGGTCTATCGCGGCGTGAGGTCCGCGGCGGCAGCGGGGCGGTGTGCGGGGCCGTTCACCACTTGGCCCTCCCTTTTTTCAGGTCGGCCCGCGTCAGGCCGATGTCCTTGAACAGGTAGTCGGACAGGTCCTCTGCGTGTCGGGACTGTCGCGCGGCAGCGTCGAAGTGGATGAGGGACCCCATGAAGGACCAGCCCACGGCGGGGCCGGCTGTGGCGCGGGCGAACTGGTCGGAGAAGCCTTTGAAGAACGACATCGTGTACATTGGAATTTCCTTTGGGGGGTCAGAAGGGTTCGGACGCGATGAACAGCAGCATGCGGCGCGTCGGCGGAGTGGGGCGGTTGACGGCCCGTGGGGCGGTCGTGGTGGCGCGTTCGGAGGTGTCGGCCATGTCCGCCAGCGCGTCCGCCTTGGAATGGTGGACTGGCAGCAGGTGTACAAAACTCACCCGGTGCAGCCAGTCGCCCAGCTCGGGGCTCGCCACGATGGCGAACTTCCGGCCGACGACTGGCATCAGCTTCGCCGCGACGACGAGGACGCGGACCCCTGGGCGGGCCAGATCGCCCCCCTCGGCGGGCTGGACGATCAGCATGTTCCACCCGGACCGGCCCCCTCGCCACCAGCAGGTCGCAGAGGGGGCCGGTCGCGCGGGCGATCACGTGGCCCTCGACCCGGAGCAATCGACATCGCCTATGGTTTCAAGTCTTGTCTTCAAGTTGTATTTTCTTGGTAAAGAGCAGTGCCTCGCCCCGTGACGAGGCAACGGCCGCTGGTTGTCTTGCGGGATTGGCGTCGTTTCTGGACAGCGGGCCCGATCTGGCCGCGGCACCGCGTCTTTCGCAGAGCCCCGTTGCAGCGACCGTCGTCACAACCGTTGTAAGCGCGATGCGCGGCCGTTTTTTTTTGCGGATGCAAGGCGCAGAGATTGATATTGCGGCGGGGGAGACACATAAATCGACCTTGGCTGACACCTCGGAGATCAAGATTTTAGTTCTGGGAGCGCTGACGGTTCGGAAGGGTCTGAGCGAGGTTTAACTGCCCGCGTCGCGCAAGGCGCGCCCGCTCCTCGGCTTTCTCGTGACCACCGGCCGACCGCATCGTCGAGAGCGGCTGTGCGAGATGTTCCGGGACCTGCCAGACGATCCGAAGGCAGCTCTGCGATGGGCGCTCAGCAAGCTGCGCAAGGTGGTCGACACGCCCAACCGATTACGGATCATCGCCGACCGCGAGAGGGTGCGCTTTGACGGCGCGGGATTGACCATCGACTTTCGGGACCAGCGTCACTGGCTGAAGAACGAGCCCGAAACGTTGAGTCCCGGTCAACTCGAGCTGGCGGCGGCCGCGCTGGGGGAGGTCGTTCTTGACGGGCTGGAAGGAGCCGGCGACGACGCCTTCGACTCGTGGCTCACGACCAAGCGGCAGGACGTCCTCGCCGATCGCGTCGAGGTCCTGCGCCGTCTCGCAACCCACCCGGGCACCTCCCCGGTGGCGGCCCGCAAGTGGCAGCGGCTGCTGCTGGAAGTCGATCCGGATGCGGAAACGGCGGAACCGCCGCCGCGCACCGAGCCAGAGGGGTCAAATCTGGCGCCCGGCGCTTTCGATCCTGCGACGCTGCGGGCACATCTGCGCGAGCAGAGGATCGGCTTTTGCAAGGTCCGGGACGGCACCAAGATTGCCTTTGCCACGGTGGGAGAGGGGCCGGTCCTGGTGAAGGCTGCGACCTGGCTGACCCACATAGTGCACGACTGGAACACGCCGATCTGGGGCGCCTGTTTCGCCGAGATCGCCCGCCGCCGCACGTTCGTGCGCTACGACGAGCGTGGCTGCGGGCTGTCGGACTGGACTGTGGAGACGCTGGATTTCGACGCCTTCGCCGACGATCTCGAGACCGTGGTCGAAACGCTTGGACTTGAGCGGTTCCCGCTGCTGGGCATTTCGCAAGGCGCGGCGGTCAGCATCGAATACGCGGCACGCCGCCCCGACCGGGTCTCGGGGCTGATATTGATCGGGGCCTATGCCTCAGGTTGGCGGCACCATGCCAGTGCCGAGGAGATGGCCCGGCGCGAGGCCGTCCGGCAACTCACGGAAGTCGGATCGGGCACTGATAACCCGGCGTACCGACACATCTTTTCCCAGACCTTCATGCCGGGAGCTGTCCCGGGTGATCTCGACTGGTTCGACGAATTCCAGCGGCTGACGACCTCGGCGGCCAATGCCGCGCAGTTTCAGGACGCCTTCGGCGACATTGACGTCCGCGCCTGGCTGGCACATGTAAAAGTTCCGTCCATCGTACTTCACGCGACCCGCGATCAGCGCATCCCGATCGAGCAAGGCCGCCTCATCGCTTCCGCCATTCCTGGCGCCCGCTTCGTACCGCTCGAGAGTCGGAATCACGTCCTGGTAGATTACGAACCTGCCTGGCGTGCCTGCATGGCGCAGTGCCGGGAATTTCTCGAAGAGGTCGGAGCCTGAATCATCATCCAAGCGCGGCAGAGGGCTGCGCGTCCCGCCGACCGAATAATACCGTCAATTTCTCACTCACGACTGATGCGCCCATTTCGGAAGCGGACGCTCCTTGCCCAGCGACCAAGGTCGGCTTTGTGCCGTATTTGAAGTGAGGACTCTCGCCGCAAGTGCAAATTCGACTTGGCAGACGTTAGGGGCTGTTGACGTTCATTTGAGGTGAATGATTGTAGCAGCCAACGAGATGAATGCCTTGAAGCTCAGGTCTGTTTTACACGAACGCATCGCGATCCCTCTGTTTTCCTTCAG
>JAXMNQ010000101.1:0-11985 GCA_034670345.1 Paracoccaceae bacterium
TGGGCATCGGTCAGGACTCTTCGGGTCAAGGCTGCTCTCCTCTGTTCGCAACCTTGAATCAGAAGTCAGGTGAATTGGGAATCCTGAACGTCAACAGCCCCTAGAGGACGCCTACTCCAAGTTCCCTTTGAATACCGACGGTGTGTCACATCGCGATGCAATCTTGGGAGACCAGCATCCAAACCATCCCCAGCAAGAAGATGTCCACAGCGATGGACCAAGTAGCCTCTTGTCGTGGCCTTGCGATCAAGACCGATTACCTTGGGGCAAATTTGCTTGCTGCAGAACGCCGCGCACTGATCCATGTCAGTTCGCCTGAAATTGCGATGGCCTATGATCAAAGATGTCAGTGGCCACTAACCACTACCCGAGCAGATGGGAATGCAATGAACCGGATCATCTATATCGTCGGCTTCGTGGTCATCGTTTTGTTCATCCTCGGCTTTTTGGGGCTGCGCTGATCACTAAGGCGAGACGAAGCAGCCCCACCAACTATTGACTTACGGATGAATCCACTGATCCGATTCCCATCGAGGTTGCAGGTGCTTCATCCTTCACCTTTCGGCCAAGCTCAGAGATATCACCCATCAGTACAGTTCTGATTAAAATTGTCCTTCTGTTGTTGTTCGGCGGCGGCGGTTACTATGGCTAAAACCGTTTTGGCACTCTTGGTCTCGGTGGCGTCCTCGGCTTGCTGCTCGTCGTCCTGATCGTCCTCTGGTTACTGGCTGTGCTCGCTTAGATCGGCGTATCGTAGTCACATTGACGATTGACTTGCCGTCTTAGTCCTTGCGCGCCCGTAGGGACGCAGGACCTGCACCCTTGACCGCATTTTGGCGAGACCTGACTCAGCCCCGCTTTCCCTCGCCGAGGTATCGGGCGAGAACAAATGCCGCCGTGAAGGCAATCTGGGAGGCAACATCGGCTGCGTCGGTTGCGGGTGCCGCAGGCTGCTTCACCGACGCGTCTTCCAGATTTGGTTTCGAAAGGCGATTTCTGGCCAGGGCCAGAAGGCCCACCGCCAGAAGCGTCAATACGAGGCCGGTCAGGAGTGCGGCCAGTCCATGCCCCACGGCCAGGCTGAGGGTGATGTAGGCCCAAGGCCGTCAGAAACCCCATGCCAGCCACACCGGTCAGGAAACCGGCCAAAGCCAGCACGACCGGCAACAGCATTTGTCGAGCGTCCAGTCGGACGTCTCGGCCAATGCTGTGCACGATGTCATCGACAATACTCATTAACGCCGCGACAAGGCGCCGACCAGAAAACCCGCGACTGCTGCGAGGCCAATTGTCATGAAAGGGTGCGCTGCGACGGATTCCTCCAGCTGCGCTTCTGCGGATCGGCCCTTGCTCTGCGCATAATGCTTCGCTTCGTCAAAGCCTTCGGCGATGTCCGTTGCCATGCGGCTACCGCGCCGTCCCGCGATCCCGCTTACGGTTTCCGCGAGCCGCGACATATCTTCCCGCGGGGCAGCCAGTTGCTGGCTGACTGCTTCGAAATCGCTGGCAGCGGCCGCCTCTTTGGTGGTCTTGTTGTCTTGCACCATCTTGTACTCCGTTTGTTTCGAGTGATTTTGATTTCAAACCACGTCGCTCGTTGCGCGATATCTGTCGAGCATATCCACAACGCGGATTGGCCTAAACGCGCATGACCTCGCCCGCCGACTCGCTGGCCTCACCGTCGAAAGCCTCTTCCGAGGTATCGGCCTCGGCCTTCGTCTTCTGAACCAATTGATCGCGGTGATGCGGAGGCCCGTAGATCGTGTACAGCTTGAGAGGCTGATGCCCGGTGCAGATCACGTTGTGATGCGCCCCTGCCGGCACGACGATGCCATCCCCAGCTTTGACCTTGTGGGTCACGCCGTCGATCACGACCATTCCCTTGCCGTCTTCGATGCGAAAGAACTGATCCGTATCGGCATGGATCTCGCCGCCGAGTTCCTCGCCCGGCTTGACGCACATCAGAACCAGTTGCAGCTTTGATCCAGAATAGAGCACACGCCGGAAGTCGGTGTTCTCTTCCGTCAGGTCTTCAACGTTCGCGACATATCCGATCACGGTGTCTCTCCCGTCATTGCGTCGTCAGGACTAGCGACGCGTTCCAGCATGACACAGGCATGCTTGCGCGGCACTGATCGGCGTTAGCGGCGCCCCAGGTATCAACACAGGACGGTGCGCCTGGCCATCGACTGCTCTTTGTCGAGAGTCCGCGTCTCTACCGATCACCGCGGTCCCCGGCGCGCGAGCTTGCTCGGCACAACTGGCAGCGCCCTCGTACTGGGAGAAACGAGTTCGAATTCGTCAGCCAGAGCCTCACGCCTTGGTCTTCGCGAGAAATGTCGCCCAAACGGCGATAAACATGGCCGCTATAACCGGACCCGTTATGAAACCCTGTATGCCAAAGGTCGCTATCCCGCCGATGGTCGAAATCAGGACGACATAGTGGGGCATCCGCGTCGCTTGCCCCACAAGCCATGGCCGGGCGACGTTGTCGATCAGGCCGATGACAATGACGCCATAGACGATCAGGGCAACTCCTTTCCAGACCACTCCATTGGCAAGGAAATATATTGCTACCGGTCCCCAGACCAGCGCCGCCCCGAACACTGGAACCAGCGACAGCAGCGACATCAGAACCGTCCATAGAATTACTGCATGGATTCCCAGGAACCAGAACCCCAGTCCGCCAAGGCAGCCCTGCAAAAGAGATATCAGGATATCCCCCCGTACCGTGGCGCGAACGACGACGCCGAGGGTGTGAAACAGGTCCTCCATCAGATCGGCCTCCATCGGGATGGCCGACTTGACGCGCTCCAAAATCGCATCCCCATCGCGGAACAGAAAGAACATCAGATACAGCATGACACCCAGCCCGACGAACAATCCGAGCGTGTTCTGCCCGAAGTACAGGATCGTCGGCGTATTGGTCCCGAACCAACTGGTGGACGAGTCAGCGATCGAGCGCAAAGCCGCCGTAAGATTGCCCAGCCCCAGCCGCTGCAGAGCGGCCTTTGACCAGGCAGGCAAACTATCCAGTACGGACTGAAACATCTGATCCAGATTGATCTCGCCTGACTGCACGGCGGTAATGAGGCTGTTCGCCTCCCTGACCACGGCTGTCAGGATCAGAAACGTCGGAAGGATAATCAAAAGCAGGAAGCCGGTGATCATGATCAATGCCGCCAGATTGCGACGCTGGCCCAGATGCTGCGACAGACGGCTGGCCATGGGGTCAAGCACGATCACGAAAGCAACCGCCGAGAAGACTGCACCGAAACCGGCCAGAGAACTCAGCCAAAGGCAAGAGTAACAAAGGCGATCAATACGACAAACGCCCGGTTCCGTTTGATCATGCAGCTTCGCTCTTCACCCCTGGGCCAACGGGCCGTTCTCGGTCACGCAGAACCATCCGCCAAAGCGGTTTCAGCACCTCAAGCGCCAGCAGAACACTGATCCCGGCCAAGGGCGGCACGGCCAGCCAGACGCCTTCAAGCACGCCAAAGCCGAACAGGTCGCGCGCCGGAGCCCAGAACAGCGTTGTCGCGAGCAGCACCGCCACGATCGGCAACACAACTGCCAGCGCCTTGTTCGGCCGCAACAACGCCGTCAGGACAGAGTTGGAGTTGGATCGGTCGATCAGGATCAGTGCCACGACGCCAAAGACCAGCGTGGCGAAGGCCAGTCCACGCACCTGATCGGCGTCGAGCCCAAAGCCTGGCGCAAACCAGGCGGCGGACCCCGCCACGCCCAGCACCATCAGCCCCTGAAGCAGGCTCCAGATCACTGTGGGCCAGGAAAACAACGGCTCATCCGCCGGACGCGGGGGGCGGCGCATGACACCGTCCTCCTCTTCCCCGGCCTCGAACACCAGCGCACAGACCGGGTCGATCACCATCTCCAGAAAGGCGATATGCACCGGGCCGAACAGAAGCGGCATGCCGAACAGCAACGGCATCAGCGCAAGACCCGCAATCGGCACATGAACGGCGAGGATAAAGCTCATCGCCTTGCGCAGATTGTCATAGATGCGGCGGCCGAGCCGCACCGTGGTGACGATCGAACCAAAATCGTCATCCAGCAGAACGATCGAGGCCGCCTCCCGCGCAACATCAGTCCCGCGTTCGCCCATCGCCACGCCGATATCGGCGGCCTTGAGGCTGGGCGCATCGTTTACACCGTCGCCGGTCATCGCCACCAAGGCGCCTTTGGCCTTTAGCGCGTTGACGATACGCAGTTTCTGTTCGGGCAGGATGCGGGCGAAGATCGTTACGGTCGTGACCGCTGTGACCAGGTCATCCTCCGACATCGCCGACAGATCATTCCCCGTCAGCACGATATCGCCGGGTAATCCCGCCTCGGCCGCAATCGCGCGCGCCGTGACCGGATGGTCCCCGGTGATCATGATGATCCGAATGCCTGCCGCCTGACTTTCAGCCACCGCAGCGGGCACCGAGGCACGCAAGGGGTCCGTCAGTCCGACGAGGCCCAAAAGGCGAAAGGCAAACCCGGCTTGCGTCTCGGGCAGGTCCTGCCCCGCTGGCCATGACGCCTCGGCCACACCCAGAACGCGCAGGCCCTTGGCAGCCATCGCGTCCAGCTGCGCCTTGATGGCCTCGCGTTGATCCGGCGCCAGTTTGCACAGATCGGCAATCGCCTCGGGTGCGCCTTTGGCGGCTATGGCAAAGCCATCCTCGGCCTGCCAGACCTGCGACATTGCCAAAAGATCGGCGGACAGCGGATAACTGTGGATCAGGGTCCGCCCCGCGCCAGGCAACGTCTCGCCTTCCCGCAGGTCGTCGGCTGCCAGCGCGTGAAACGCAACCTCCATCGGGTCGAACGGCTCGGGGGCCGAGGCCATGACGCCCGCAGCGGACAGTTCGCGAAAGGCGGGGGGCAAGGCCACGTCCCCAGCAATCTGATGCGCCGTGCCGTCCGCCAGTTGCAGCGCGGCGATCGTCATCCGGTTCTCGGTGAGTGTCCCGGTTTTGTCGGTGCACAGCACGCTCGCCGACCCCAAAACTTCAATGGCGGAGGCGCGGCGCGTCAGCACCCGCGCCTTCGAAATGCGCCATGCCCCCATGGCCATGAAGACCGCCAGCACCATCGGAAACTCTTCCGGAAGCATCGCCATGCCGACAGCTATCCCCGCCAGAACGGCATCCAGCCAGCCACCGCGCAGCAGCCCGTAAAGTGCCACGACAATGATGCTGACACCCACGCCGATCCCCGCCGTGGCAATGACCAGGCGCCGCATCTGGCTTTGCAAATGCGGCGTCTCGGGCTCGATCTGGCTCAGGCTTTTGCCGATCTTTCCAATCTCGCTTTCGGCACCATTGGCTGTGACCTCCGCCAGTGCAGACCCGCGAACGATCAATGTACCAGAGAATACCTGCGGCAGGTCGTGGCCGCCCGGTCGCACATCCACCTCTCCGGATCCCACCTTCGTGCGGACCGCCTCGGCTTCACCCGTCAACAGGGATTCGTCTGCTGACAGATCTGTCGACTCGATCAACAAAGCGTCGGCGGGCACGCGGTCGCCTTCGGACAGGACGATCAGATCTCCGCGCACCACTTCACGCCCTGCGATGCGCACGCGAATGCCATCTCGGATCACCAGCGCGCGGGGGCTGGACAGATCGCGCAGCGCCTCGAGCACCCGGCTGGTCCGGGCCTCCTGCACTGCGGTGATGCCGATGGACATGCAGGCGAAGGCCAGAAGGATAAGCGCTTCGGCCCTGCTTCCGAGCAGCAGATAAACCACGCCTCCCACCAAGAGCAGCACCAGCATCGGCTCTTTCAGAACGTCCAACACGATGCGCATCGGCGAGCGGCGCTTTGTCGTCGCCAGTTCGTTGGGCCCTTCGGAAGCCAGACGCGCCGCGGCCTTTGCAGCGGTCAGGCCGGCGGGGGACGACTGTGCTTCGGGCGGGGTCGCAGCTGAAGCGGTCGTGTCCATGTCGTCAATCATGCGGGGACCGAGGTTCGATCTTGCTTTTCCGGCGCGGACGGCGTGTCAGCGTGATCGCCCCAATGGGGCGCCCTCGGCGAGTGATCCTTGGGAATTGATAATGCATAGCAAATGTCTTCCTCGTTGGAACGAGGCTCTCCTGGGCTCCGCGCCCGTGGTCCACGAGTACGCAAGGCCGCGCGCAACGCGGCCCTGCGACAACTCCTGGCGTCAGGAGCCGAAGACGAAGTCGGGCAGCGCCCTCAACGACTCCTCGGTGGCGCCGCGCAACGTGAGCTTCTCACCGACGAACTCCAGCGACGACGCGGCAACGACAACGCGGTGCTCGCCCATTCCAAGAAACCCGCCGACCGACACCACGACATACGGCACGGTGTCGTTGGCCGTGATGATCATGTCCTCAAGTTCGCCGATGTCCTCGCCGGCGTCGTTGTAGATGTCCGCGCCGATGAGTTCCGTCGCGCGCCAACCTGACGCGAGAACCACTGGATCGACCACGGTCATTGTCGTCGGCTGGTTGGCGACCTGGGCGAGCGCCGGCGCGACAAGACCGAGACCCGCGAGCAGCGAAGCGGTCGCAAGAAGAGTTGTGAAGCGTTTCATAATTGTATCCTCTGGGTGAAAGGTTCGGTCGTCATGGCCGATCCTGTGGTGATCTTGCTTGCGTCGAGCGCTGAACGCGGCACCGCGGCAGCGAGTCGGAGTTGCAAGACACGACGACCTGAATCTGGACGAAACACTGTCCGGTCGCACTGATCGGCATCAGCCTGCTGCTGTATGTTCTCCCACAGTTCCCGACGCCGCCGACCTGACTCGAGCGCGGAACCGTGCCGCATGCCTTACGGGCGCGCCTTTCAGAGGAGCAGCCTAACTTGGATCAGCGTAGAAAGAAGAGGACGGTGCGATAGTATGAACGTTCACCGGACACCGGTGAACGTGTACCCAGTCCGAGTGAGCCAGAGACACGCGCGGCAAGCTGTTCCCTCGTCCCCGTGTCCCGCGTGTTTCTCGTTCCCGGACCGTCCGAGAAAGGACAGAGCCGCGCGACACGACCGCATCTGACGAGAAGACCGCAGGCGCCGAAACACCCTCTACGCCCGAGACAGAAAAAACGCGCTGACAGGGTGGTGCCCCGATCTTCAGCGGTGGCGAACGAAACTCCCCCGGCCAAGACACGCTCTGGCAGTTTGCCGAACAAGGTACCGCAGCAGGCTGAAGCGTCGCTGTCGTCGGCGATTCCGAATCATCAGCAGAAAGAGATAACCCAATGACACGCGAGAAAACCCAAAAACCCGACAACTCCGATCACGCCCTCGGCGCCAAAGGCACCATATCTCAGGCAGGACGTTCAGGTGGACGTTTGCCGCGCGACATCGGCACGCAGGATGAGTTGAAACGAGCAAACGAACGTCCTGCAGGAAAAACCCGTGTCAAGAAGGCCGATGAAAAGGACACGAAGTCGGAGTGATGACAAAGGCGTAAAACTTGGGTGAATCGGGTCTCCCGGTCCGCGGCATCAGCGATAGACGATCCCGCCATCGGTGATGATCGCCTGTCCTGTTATGTAGTCGGAATCCGGACCAGCGAGGTATGAGACCAGTGCGGCCACGTCATCCGGGGTCTGTGCGCGCCCCAGGGCTATTCCGCCCACATATTTGTCGTAAGTTTCGCCGGTGGGGGCACCGGTCAATTCGGAAAACCGCTTGTCGATCTCAACCCACATGTCTGTCCCGACGATGCCGGGACAATAGGCATTCGCGGTGATGCCGTCGCTGGCATATTCCTTGGCCGCGGCCTGTGTCAGGGCGCGCACGGCGAACTTCGTCGCCGAATAGACGCCCAGCATCTCGAAGCCGTCGTGCCCGGCAATCGACGAGGCGTTGAGGATCTTGCCCTTGTGACCCAGGGCCTTGAATTTCGCCGCCGCCGCCTGGATCCCCCAGAGAACACCCTGGATGTTGATCTTCAGGATCAGGTCCACATCCTCGGGTGTGACATCCGCGATCGGATCGACTTGGGCGATACCGGCATTGTTGACCATGATGTCGAACCCGCCAAGCGTCTTTTCGGCATGATCGACCGCAGCATGGACCTCGGCACGGTTGCTGACGTCGGCCTTGAATGTTGTGGCCTTGCGGCCAAGGGCTTCGATCTCGGCTGCGACTTGGACCATCTTGTCGGAATTGATGTCGACAATTGCGATATCGGCGCCGTCTTTTGCCAGGCGCAAGGCTATGCCACGCCCGATCCCTTGCGCCGCACCTGTCACAAGCGCCACCTTTCCTTCGAGTGTCATTGAGTAATTCCCTTTGCTGTTGCGGACTGAGCCACACGACCGTGAGCACCGATCGCCATCCGACAGCAAATTAAGCTCCCCAGGGCTAACTCGGATCAGCACGCGGTCGCGAAAATGATCTTGGGCGAAGACCTGGCGAGAAAGTTGCAGGCAAAGCTGTGAAACAAATCGGTCCCCAAGCGGGGTCTTGTCTGCACTCGCGAAAATCTTGCTTGAAGGCAGACTTCTCCGGAAAGCTGTTCAGCGCCCGAGACACCGCAGACATACGCGTTGCCCATCCCGCTGCGCCAAGTACCGTCGTCCGGTTCACGCCGCTGATGATCCAGATCAGCACTCCTGCGCCGGTTTGCAGGTGGCGTCCCGAGGGTGGTGTCAGGCCAATTCGAACTCGTCTCAGCAAGGACAGCGACGCTGTCCCTTGTCCCACGCAGAGACCGCGCCACTCGGCGAGAGCGGCGGCGCGGTTCCGCTTGAAGAGGGGTCGGCAGGAGAGGCTGCGCTCGCTGTTGAAATGGTTGGTGACGGAGGCGCGGACGGAGGCGAATTTCTGCGAACTTCGCATGCGCCGGAACTGGAGCATCGCCCGCTACCTTCGCCAGGACAGCACACATCACAAATCTCCGCATGCCCGTGCCTGCTGCCGCATCACGGCGTAATCGCTCAGCATCGCGACGACAGCCGAGCCCTTCGGCAAAAGGGCCAGCTCCACGGCCGCCCGCGCCTGGAACTCACGGCCGTACTCGATGACGGGAGGGCAGACGGTTGCGAGGCGCGCTTCAGAAGCGACCGCTGCGCAGCCGCTCAGCAAGCTCGACGCGATCGCGAGGGCGGCGAACTGCTGCCTCCAGCATCTGGCGTTGGACATCATTGGCCTTCTCCATGGTCTCCAGGCGTTCAGCGAGGCATCCCGCTCGCTCGCCAGACCGCCGAAGCGACAGCAGGAACATAAGCACGGCGAGGACGATGGCACCGTAGCGCAGCGCCGCCCGCACCCACGGGCTGGCCGCGATCGCGGTGAGGAGCCCGGCGATCACCGCCGGCCCCGCTTCCAGTCATCGAGGCGAGCATAGATGGTGACCGCGATGCCGCCGAGCGCCACAAGGATGAACACCCAGCGCAGGGTGTCGAGATACGGCACAAGCGGCAGGATGGCGGATTGGGTCTCTGCCAGGACGCTCTGCGCGACCTCGACCCCGGCTGCGCCCAGCGTCGCCACGCCAGCCGCGCCACCGCCTTTAAATGTGCGGCTCTCCGCCAGCGCTTCGCGTGCGGGCGGCGTCTCGGCTGCAAATGCCGTCGCCCGGATTGGGAACCGCTCGCCCCACTGACGCGCCGGGCCGAGGTCGACGTGCATGAAGCCCGAGCGCGGGTAGAACCCGAAGCCGAGGAACCCGACCTCGCGCGCCGCGGCCTCGAACGCCACCGGGTCGTGGTTCGCCATGGCGATGTCGAAGGCGGCGCCGTCGAGATGCTTCGACCGGGTGGCGCCGCCCACGGTGCGATTGTGCTCGGGGCTGCGATAGGCCGAGCGGACGATCAGCGGCTTGCCCAGCCGGTCACGCAACGCCTGCAGTTTGTCCAGCGCGGGCTCATTGACGAGCAGCTTGCCGGTGCCGCGGCAGGCAATTTCGGCGGGCGAGAAGTTGGTCCAGCGCCAGGCTTTCTCCGGCATGTCACTCCAATGGTCGTAAAAGGTCGTGGTCATGATGTCCTCCAGAAACGAAAAGACCCGCCAAATAGGCGGGTTCAGGAAGGTGCGTGAATTGTTGCGATAGGCGGCTACGGGTTGCCACCGAAGATCTTGAGCTTGATGGCGATGCCCGCGAGCAGCGCCAACATCACGCCGGTGGTGATCATGCGGACGGCGGTCTGCATGGCGGTCCGGCGCACCAGCCGGACGCAGTCGAGCAAGGATCGCAGGTCGCGGATATCGAGCGCCGCCTCTTCACCATCGAGGCCGACATCGGTGAGCGCGCGCTTGGCACCTTTCTCGGCGGCCCGCGCCAGCATTGCCTCGAATTCGGCGTCGGGCATGCGGACGAAGCCCTGATCAGATCGGGATGGTGTCATCGGATCCTCCTCCCGCCGCTCAGCCGATATCGTTGCTGGTGCAGTCCCCGAACTGCGATGTCCGGGATTGATCGGTGAAGCAGATGGCATCGTCGATAATCGGCCCCTTTCAAGACGGAGTTGCCGCCGGTCCGAACCAACAAGCGGACGTCAGGCGGGCAACAGGACCTAAGAACAATCTGTTTCGATCGCGATTGTGATAGAATTGGACAAGCTGGTCACAATCTGCGCTCAACCGTCGGTCGTACCATTGTTAGCAAACTGCGAAAAATCATTGCGGATTGAGAACAGTGTCAGGAAGCGTAGCTCAAGTTTCTCCCCTGTCTGGCGTTGGCCCGAGCAACACAACCAGAAGGCACAAAGCGCCAATCGGCAATTAGGGCGGAAGGGCGCGCAAGCGGACGAATTCACGTCATGAAGACTGGATACAAATGGAACCAACCAAACTTCCACCAAGGGGGCACTTGAACGGAGTACCGGTATTGGACGAACAGTTTTCGAAGCGATGCCCTTTCAAAAGGGGCAAGGCAACAGACGGGCCCAGAGGCAGAAGCGGCTTTACGAACGCGTTGGCCAGTCTCGATGCGGCCATTCGCTCGTCGCTGCCTTGGAACGAAATCTTGCTTGCCGTCGCTTTCGTCCTGCTCGTCACGGCCTCCAACTAAAATCCTATGTCGTTTCGGATAAATTCAAATTGCGCAATCTTGCCGCTAGATCCCTGACGGTCGAGACGTGCCACCGACCTCTTCGCCGGGTTCTGATCCCGCGGGCGTTCAACTGGTCCGCCAGGGCGCGCAGGGTTGTGTGGCCTTCGTTCCGGATGGCTGTGACCACCTCGCGCAGCTCCTCGGCGAAGGCGTCGGCATTGCGTGCGGCTGACGGTGTCTCGCAGCGCTGTGCCGCCCTTGCCGGCCCGTCTCAGCGCCGCGGCGCCGTTCGGATTGCCCAGTTTTACACCGCGGGCTTTGGCAGCAGCCAGCGCTTCCTTCGTGCGTCTGGAAATGGCCTCGCGTTCCTGCTGGGCGACCAGCGCCATGATGCCCACGGTGAGGTCATTGGCCTCGGGCATGTCGCAGGCCAGGAAGGAGACACCGCTGCCCTGCAGGGTGAGCAGGAAGGCGGCATTGCGGGAGAGGCGGTCGAGCTTGGCGATGACCAGCGTGGCGCCGGTCAGGCGGGCGAGGTTCAGGGCCTTGTCGAGTTCCGGGCGGTCGTTTCGGCGACCGCTTTCCACCTCGGTGAAGCGGGCGAGGACTTCGGCAGACAGTGACACCGCGAAGGCGTCGATGGCACTGCGCTGTGCCTCCAGCCCCAACCCTGAACGGCCCTGCCTTGCGGTCGAGACCCGCTCGTAGGCGATGATCCTGACGATGTGCCCCATGTACAGACCTGCGCAACCTTCGTTTGGCAGTTTTGTACACTGGATCAGCGCGTTAGTGTAGCGCGGCCGGGCTCAATCCTGGGTCCGCGGCAGCGTCAGGCTCTTGATGCGCTCGATCGGCTCGTCGTCCTCGTGATCGCTGTCGCCCGCCTCGAGTATCGTGCGCCAGACGAAGGTGACGGGCTCCGTTTGTGCCGCCGCGAGAGCCTCGCCGAGGCGGGTCCGGAGATATGCGCAGAAGTTGGTGACGCCTGATCAGGCGGCAGTTTG
>JAXMNQ010000102.1:0-11590 GCA_034670345.1 Paracoccaceae bacterium
CTTCTTGATGGTGTTCCGCGACAAACCGGTCCGTCGCGCGATCTCTCTGATCGGCAGTTTATCCCGTAACCGTAGCTTCCGTATGATGTTCAAAAGTCCCATGTGGATCAATCCGTTGCCCCCCAAATGCGCGTCGCACGGGGGAAGATCACATGGGTCAAATCCCAATGGAAATTAGGCCGCTACCCGGGTCACTTCTGGGTGGAAATCAACACTTTCAGACTAAATGCGCGGTTTCGCGCCCCTTCCACCATCCCGCATGTCATGCGTCCTGGCGCGTGGGCGCTGGCGCACCTGAAAGCTCCTCGAAGAGGCGCGCGACAGCTTCGGCGCCCGGATCGTTGTGCCCGGCGAGGCTGTCTTCCGAGAGGTAGCTTGCGCGTCCAGCTCTTGCCCGGGTGATCTTTGCAGTCCCATCCGCGCCTTCCCTGGCTGCTCTTGCAGCCGCGCCCAGTCCAAGATGCAGCCCTTCAAGCGCAGGAAACAAGGCATCGATCAATGTACGATCACCGGGTCTTGCGCCACCGACCTGCTGGATGCGGTCGAGGCCAGCCTTCAGCGCACCGATCACATCCTTGCCGGCCGCCGAAGCGTCGCCTGCTGCCGCGAAGAAGATGGCCAGCAGGACGCCCGAGGACCCGCCCATCGTCTGGCTGAGTTCCAGGCCGATGGCGCGGTGGAGCTGTGTCTGGTCCGCCAAAGGCAGCCGATCAAGAGCACCGATCAGGGCCCGTGAGGCGGTCGCGAGGGTGCTGCCGGTGTCGCCATCACCAGACTTTGCATCCAAGGCGTTCAGGTCAGCCTCGGCTGCGATCAGGATCTTGCAGCACCGCTCGATGAACGCGCGCGTCTCATCGTTCTTGGACGGGATGGGCTGGATCGGCGTCAACCCGTCCGGAAGGGGCTCGATGGCAATGTCGCCGACTGCGAGGCATCCTGGCCACGCCCATGGCGCCACCGGCGCCATCAGGGCATTTTCGTCTGACTTTGTTGCGGGCAGCATCGAGACCGAAAAACCGCGCATGTCGAGAGATGTCATCAAGAGTGCGGGTCCCACAAGCCACCGAACCTGTTCACCGATCCGTGACCGTGTGAGTTCGTCGGCCAGGACAGCCATTTCGAGCGGCGTCGTGCCGCCGAGATTGTTCAGCAGCGCGACGTAGGGCCCTGGACCGATGTTCGGGGCAAGTCTGTCCACAACCATTTCCATGGCTTCTCGCGCGGTCGAGAAATCGACCTGTTCGATGCCGGCTTCTCCGTGAATGCCGAGACCAAGCTCTGCCTTGCCCGCAGGAATGCGCTCTTCCTTGGGCGAACCTGGTACAGTGCAGGTGTCGAGCGACATGCCGATCGAAACGACGCCCCTGATGACCCGCTGCGCCGCTTCGGTCACGGCTCCGAGGTCGGCCCCCTGTTCGGCGAGTGCGCCTGCGATCTTGTGCACAAAGAGCGTACCCGCAACGCCGCGTGGCTGCGGCAGGTCCGGCAGCGCAATGTCGTCGTCCACGACCACCATGTTAACCTTCAAGCCCTGCGCGCGCGCGCGCTCGGCGGCGAGCCCGAAGTTCAGGCGGTCACCGGTGTAGTTCTTGACGATCAGAAGACAGCCGGCCTTTCCGGTGACCGCAAGAATGCCGGCAAGCACCGCATCGACCGAGGGGGACGCGAAGACTTCGCCGCATACAGCGGCGGTCAGCATGCCCTGTCCGACGAAACCGGCATGGCTGGGTTCGTGACCCGATCCGCCCCCCGAAACGAGTGCGACCTTCGATCTGTCCCAATCGGTCCGAACCACGACCTTGATGTGCGGATAGCCATCCAGGCGCGCCAAGCGGCCACCGGCAGTTCTCAGCGTTCCGTCGATTGCCTCGGTAACGAGGGTTTCCTTGGTGTTGATGAATTGTCTCATGACTTTCCTCCTCAGGCGAGCCGAGCGCCAGCGGCGTCGAAATACAGAGCGTTGCGGGGCTGGATGGCGACCGTGTCGCCAGGCTCGAGATCGGTGTGGACATCGGTCAGCGTGACGATGTCATGGCCCTCAAGTGTGAGATGCAGGCGGGTCTGATCTCCGAGATGTTCTATACGAACCACCTTGGAGGGTTTTCCTTCGCCGTGCTGCATGTGCTCCGGTCTAAGGCCAATCGTTCTTGCCCCGGAGGGTGCACCCGCAAAGAGATCGGCGGGCAATGTATTGATCCGCGGCAGACCGAGGCGGGCCGCGACGTAGAGGCTGACCGGGTCTTCGTAAATTTCGCGTGGGGTTCCAAATTGCACGAGTCGCCCCGCGTCGAGAACACCAACCTGGGTTGCCATGGTCATCGCTTCGATCTGGTCGTGCGTGACATAAAGGAGCGTGGAGCCAAGACTGGCCTGGATCCGCTTGAGCGCGACCCGCAGGTCAGAGCGCAGCTTTGCGTCGAGTGAACTGAGCGGTTCGTCCATCAGGTAAATCGAGGGGTTGCGGACCAAGGCACGCCCGATAGACACGCGCTGCATCTCTCCGCCGGAGAGCGCCGTCGCCTTGTTGTCGAGTTTGTGCGCAATCTGAAGGACCTCTGCGACCTCTTGAACCTTCCGCTTTATCTCGTCGTTCGGCGTTTTAAGGATTGGGGACCGGAGCGGAAAGGCCAGATTGTCCCGGACCGTCATATGCGGATAGAGCGAGTACTGCTGGAACACCATTGCGACATCACGCTGCGCCGGTGTTTCGCTGATAACCGAGCGGCCATCAATGAAGATGTCGCCGCTGTCGGGTCGTTCGAGCCCGGATATCAACCGCAGAGTCGTGGTCTTGCCTGCTCCGGTCGGACCAAGAAGAACAACGAAGGCTCCATCCGCAACTGTCATCGTAAGATTTTCGATAGCTACAGCGTCACCGAAGGACTTGCTCACGTTCTCAAGAAACACATCAGCCATGGGACAGCACTCCTTCGTTCAGGTCGGACCGGATAGCATGCCCGGACTGACTGTTGAACAGAGTCACCGTTGCGGCATTGAAGTCGAGCCCCACGGTCTCGCCGACTTTCGCCGACTTGTCCGATGCGATCCGAGCCTTCACTTCACCGTTGTGGGTTTTCAGCGTGATGATCTGGGTCGTACCCAGATACTCGGTCGCGATGATTTCACCGCGGTAACCGGAGCTGTCGGACAGTCGGACGTGTTCCGGACGCACGCCGTAGACCATGTCGCCATCACATGGCTCTCGGAGCGTCGGGATTCCGAGCGTCTGGTGATGCATCTCGACTGTCGTGGACCCGGCTTCGAGGTTCCCATGGAATTTGAGGAAATTCATGTGCGGCGAGCCTATGAACTCTGCCACAAACATTGTCGCCGGTTTATCATAGATGTCTTGAGGCTTACCGAACTGCTCGATCACACCGTGGTTCATCACGACGATCTTGTCGCCCATCTGCATGGCTTCGAGTTGGTCATGGGTCACGTAGACCGTCGTCGCGCCCATGCGGTCGTGCAGGGCGCGCAGTTCTTCGGACATGTGCTCGCGAAACTCGGCGTCCAGGGCGCCAAGCGGTTCGTCCATCAGGAAACACTTCGGATTGCGGACGATGGCGCGGCCAAGCGCGACGCGCTGCCTGTCGCCTCCTGAGAGCCCGCCGACAGGGCGATCGAGAATACCTTCGATGCCCAGGATGCGCGACACTTCGGCGACTTTTTCGCGCACCTGCGCCCGCGGCATGCCCTGGCTGACCAACGGATAGCTGATGTTCTTGCGGACGTTCATGTGCGGATAGAGCGCGAACATCTGGAAGACGAAGGCGATATCACGCTGGCTCGCCGGTTTTTGTCCGACTTCCTCTCCGTCGATGTAGATTTCGCCGGACGTCGGCAGTTCGAGGCCCGCAATCATGCGAAGCGTGGTCGTTTTTCCGCAGCCTGACGGGCCGAGCAGCATGAAGAACTCGCCGTCCTCGATCTTGAAAGACGAGGACTGAACCGCCGTGAAGGCACCGAATTCCTTGCGCAGGTTCTGGATCTGGATCTCAGCCATCATTCACTCCGGGAAATGACTAACGATGATGAACATGACTGTGCCCACCAGTGTGACGATGAAGGAATAGGTGAAGGCCCAGAGGACATAGGGTTGCATCAGCATGAACACCCCGATTGCGATCAGAAAGCTCGCCACCATTTCCCAGGGCCCACGGCGTAGCTGCAGCAGACCGTTGATGAATTCACTCATTTCCGAACCGCTCCGAACGTGATGCCCCGCAGCAGGTGCTTGCGCAGGAGAATGGTGAAGACCATCACCGGGACGAGGAAGATCGTCGCCCCCGCCGCCACTGCGGGCCAGTCCTGACCGCCGACACCGATGATGGTGGGAATGAAGGGCGGCGCCGTCTGCGCGGTTCCGCTCGTCAGCAGAACCGCAAAGGCGTATTCGTTCCACGCGAAGATCAGGCAGAAGATCGCGGTAGACGCGATGCCCGTGGCGGCTTGCGGCAGCACGACCTTGTAGAAGGCCTGAAAGCGCGTGTAGCCATCGATCAGCGCCGCTTCTTCGTACTCTCGCGGGATTTCATCAATGAACCCCTTGAGCAACCAGACCGAAAGCGACAGATTCACCGCAGTGTAAAGCAGGATCATCCCCAAGTGGGTGTCGCTGAGACCGAGCGACCGGAACATCAGGAAGATCGGGATGGCGACTGCGATGGGCGGCATCATCCGCGTGGAGAGAATGAAGAAGAGCAGGTCGTCTTTCAAAGGAATCCTGTAGCGGGAAAACGCATAGGCCGCGAGCGTTCCCAGAACGACCGAGAGGAAGGTCGAGCCGAAGCCGATGATGACTGAGTTCATGAAGCGCTCACCGAACCGTGACGGCCCGGCGATCATCATGCCCTTTTCATGGACGATTTCTTCATACCAGGTGGTCGGTGGATTGGCCTCGAGGTAGCCTTGGGTCTGACGTGTCTGGGCCGTAAACAGGTTCACGTAGCCTTCGAGAGAGGGCTCGAACAGCACCTTTGGCGGGTAGGCGATCGCGTCGGAAGAGGATTTGAAGCCGGTCGCAAGAATCCAGAGCAGTGGTAACAGCGTAATCAGCGCGTAGCCAACGACAAGAACGCCTGCGATCCATTTCTGGCGGCTGGACGGCTCGGTTACGGAAAAGCTGCTCATCTTTCTTTTACCTTGTTGAGGGCCTTCACGTAAATCGAGGCCAGCCCGAATACGGTTACAAAAAGGACCACGGCGTAAGCCGAGGAATAGCCCGTGCGCCACTTCTCAAAAGCTTCACGCTTGAGATCGATGGACGTGAGTGTCGTCAGATTGCCGGGTCCTCCGCCTGTCAACTGCACAACCAGATCAAACATCTTGAAGTTCTCGATCCCGCGAAACAGGACTGCGAGCATCAGGAAGGGCAGCGCCATGGGGACTGTCAAAGTCCAGAATTGCCGCCACTTGGACGCGCGATCACATTCGGCGGCCTCATAGATCGAATCCGGGATCGACCGCAGACCGGCCAAACAGATCAACATCACAAAGGGCGTCCACATCCAGGTATCCACGATCACGATAGACCACGGCGCCAGATGGAAATCGCCGATCATGGAAAAGCTGGTCGGGTCGACGCCCGTGAAGAAACCGACGATGTTGTTAAAAAGACCGATCTGAGGCTGATAGAGCAGTGTCCAGAAATTGCCGACGACGGCCGGGGACAACATCATCGGCAGGACGATTATTGTCGTCCAGAGATCGTTGCCTTTGAATTTCCGGTTGATGAGCCAGGCAAGCGCGAACCCGATCAGAACCTGAAAGAACAGCGTCCAGAACAGGAAATGCGCTGTCGCCTGCATCGTCATCCAGGTGTCGCTGTCGGTCAGTATGCGCTCGTAGTTGCGCAGGCCCACCCAGCTGACATCTGCATTCGGCCGGTTCGCGCGATAATTGGTAAAGCTCAGGCGGATCGTCCAGATCAGCGGAAAGATGTTGACCGCCAGAAGCAGGAAGATCGTCGGTGCGACGAAGATCCATGCAATGGCTCGATCAGAGAGCCCCTTGATCTGGCGTGCAACTTTTGGCGGCGTTGCCTTCGCAACCCGGTCCATGGTTGTCTCTGACATGAGACGTCCTTTTCAGAGCTTGGTTGATTGAAGCGCGGGGACAGATGCGGTCGCTACGACCCTGCGGAGGCCTGTGAGGCCCGCCTGCACGCAAGCGGGCCGCAGGCCTGACTCAGAGTTTTCCTTCGTCCTCGAAGACTTCGGTCCAGTCCTTGACAAGAGTATCAAGCGCCTCTTGCGCCGTTCCTTGCCCGGCAATCACATAGTTATGCACGCGCTCCTGCATGGGCAGCAGCAGCGACGCGTAGGCTGGCTCTGCCCAGAAATCCTTCACGATCGCCATCGAGTCGAGGAAGGTCTGCGCGTAGGGTTGGCTATCGGCAAACCCAGGATCCTCGACAACGGCACGAAGAGCGGAATAGCCGCCTAGCTCCCACCAACGGGCCTGCACTTCGGGCTGCGCGAACCACTGGACGTATTCCAGCGCCGCATCCTGACTGTCCGAATACGAGACAACCGAGATACCCTGGCCGCCAAGCTGGGCGAAATGCCCACCCGGACCGGCGGGATTCGGGAAATACCCGGAGCGCTCACCGCCCACCTTCGGGTCGGCATGCACGCCCGGCCAGATGAAAGCGAAATTCATTTGCAGCGCGACCTGGCCCGACTTGTAGGCATCGATGTTCTCGGACATGTACCAGTCCGACGACCCCGGTGCCGTGCAGCAGTCGTACAGTTCTTTATAGAACTCGAGGCCAGCCACTGCCTCGGGGGAGTTCACGAACCCCTCCAGCTCATAGGGTTTGTCCGGGTTTTCGTAGAGAAAGCCATAGTTATAGAGGGCGTTGGTCACGCCCATGGTAATGCCTTCGGACCCGCGCTCGGTGTAGATCGCCGCTCCATATACGGTGGTGCCGTCGATCTCGCGGCCTTGGAAGAACTCGGCGATGTCCTTCAGCTCGGCAAGCGTACTTGGCACGCCGAGCGGCCGGTCATACGTGCTCTGGAATTCCTCCTGAAGCTCCGGGCGCTCGAACCAATCCTTGCGATATGTCCATCCGACGACATCGCCGAATGCGGGCAACGCCCAGTAGTTCGGCGTGCCTTTCGGCCACTCGGAATAACCCGCCACAGTGGCGGGAATGAAGTCGTCCATGGTAATGCCATTGGCATCGAAAAACGCGTTGAGCTTGACGTAGTGCCCCGCCTCTGCCCCGAGGCCGATCCACTGGCTGTCCCCGATCATCAGGTCGCAGAGCTGACCGCCCGAGTTCAGCTCGTTGAGCATACGGTCGGCGAAGTTCGGCCAAGGCACAAACTCGAAACTCATGGTGTGGCCCGACTGCTCCTCGAAATCCTTCGAGAGCTCGATCAGCGCATTGGCCGGATCCCAAGCCGCCCAACACAAAGTCAGATCGTCGGCCCTGGCGCCGGTTGCGGCAAAACCGGACGCAGCCGTGAGCGCCGTTACCGCCAATAGGTGGGTCTTCTTCATCTATGGTTCCTCCCGTCAATCGGACGCTCCGCAAGACCGTCACGCCTGCGCACCGATGTGGTGCTCTGAAAGATATATCTGAGGAACGTACCTCTTTTCAATGTCGATTTTGAGGTACGATCATCTTTCTGCGCAAAGCCGATGCAGTCGGCAATCAAATCAGGAGACTTTAGGCCTGCGCACTCAAGGGCTTGAGCGCAAGGCGACGTAACTTCCGAAATAAACTGACACCGCCCCGCGTTGCAGCATGAGCGCCCAATTGCACGGATCACAAGCGGCGCAGTTGAGCACAGCAGCGCAGCTCTTCTCCGGCGATTCGGTCTTCCGGTCCCGGAGGAACCGCTTCAGGGGAGGTTTTCGCGCAGCACCACTTCGATACGCACACGCTCCTGCGCTTCGAAGATTTGCTGATCGTCGCAGAGGTTCCGGAGCACGCGCAGGGCGCTCCTGACGAGGTGACCGACATTCTGCGCGATAACGGCCGCAACTTCGTTTTCTTGCAGCGCATGGCGCATGGCCGGAGTCAACTCGTGAGCCAGAACGACCAAATCTCTCAACCGACCGCTCTTGCGCAGCGCTGAAAGCAAAACCTCATTGCCGGAACCCATGGAATAAACGCCGACAAGACGCTCCCTGCCCGCAACCAGTTCGCTAACTATCCGCTCCATACGCTCAGGATCACCGCGCCACTCGACAGTCGGCAAAGCCAACAACTCACTGAAATCACTTGTTATAACAGTATCAAATCCAAGTCGTCTTTCCAGGCTGTCGCGAGACCTTAGCGAGTTGGCTACAACCAAGATCTCGCCTGGCAACTTGACAAAGCGCCCCATAAGCAACGCAGCGGTTCGTCCGGCTGCGATGCTGTTGACGCCAACAAAGAAGTCTCTTCGTGAATTGGGCAGGTCGGAGACCAGGGCGACGACAGCGAGGCCCGCATCCTTTAGCCGAGACACCGCGTCCCGCACCTGTGGGGTTTCCGGAACCATCAGCGCCAACCCGTCAAGCCGACTGGCATCCAGAGACCTCAGCGTGCGGACAATTGCATGAGGGTCCTGGGTAGGCACACGAACGATTTTCAATTGAATCCGGTCGGCAACGTGCGACGAGTAAACCTCTTGCAGAGCCGCCCCTAGGCTCTTGGCAAACTGGCCTGAACCCTCGGGCAAGACAAAGGCAAACCGATACTGACGTTGGCGGGCCAGGTTGGCGGCGTAAGTGTCGCGCACGTAGCCGAGCCGTTTGACGGCATCATTGACCTTGGTAATGGTCTTTTCTCGAACGCCCGGGCGCGCATTCAGAACGCGGTCCACGGTAGCAAGACTCACCCCCGCCTCCTTGGCAATGTCGTGGACGGTCGGCCTGCTCAAGTCTTGTCTCCCTTTGGCACGAAGATAGGGTCAGGTATGAGGTACGTCAATCAGCTATCAGAAACACATTTTTCGTGCCAACCACAGTTCTCGACCGGTCTTCGCGCCTCGTAAAGAAGTTGACCGATGAAGGAATATCCCCTCCCCGCTACCACGCGAATTTGCGCGTTCCGCGTGGCGGCTCCCAATAAGCAACGCAAGCAAGGCAGGTCCCTAGGCTGTGGACTTCGGTAACGGGTCGCCTCAGTCAAGGGATTTTGCGCAATAACATTGGTCCGCCAAGGCGGTTCTGACGGATCGGTTTTGCCCCTCTCTGCTTTCTAGCGGGTTTCGGCTTAGGTTCTTTGGGTACATGCTTCGGTTCGTGGTCAGCGCGTCGGCTGCCAACATGATGCTGGTTCGATGTAATTCCGATGTGCCCATCTCATAGGCGTGCTTGGCAGATGTCAGCGGCAGTCCAGACCTCGGCATCATCGGAACCACGTCCCTGCGGGACCTCGAAGGCCTGCGATCAAACAGGCAAGGTGTGGAGCAACATTCGGTCAGCCCTTGTTGGGCGCGGCACCTGGTTGGAACGCTGTACCATCGACCCAAATCCGATGGAGAATGACCGCGATGCGGCGCGCGAGGGCAAGAATCGCGATTTTTCGACCACTGCGTTGTGCCAGCTGGGCTCCCCACGTTGTCAGCCATGTCGATCGGCCGCGGTTCATCATGACGGTTGCAACTTGGCACAACGCCCGTCTCAAGTTGACATCACCGGGTTTGGTGATGCCGCCAGATACGTCGCGCTCACCCGATTGGTTGCGCGAGGGCGTCAGCCCGACCGAGGGACCAATCCTCTTCGAGGATCGAAAGCGTGTCGGATCATCAACCGCCGCGCGGAAGGGTGAGGCCATTATCGCCATTGGTTCAAGACCAATGGCCGACAGTGCATTGCGCAGCAATGTCACGACAAGGGCGATTTCGGCGTTTGTAGCGGCGCTTGTCGTTTTTGACTGGGGTCTTGTGTTGCTTCCGGCCAGGAATCCAGGCGCGTATCCCTTTGTCTTGCAATGCTTCTCTGCACCAATCAGCGTCATGGCCCCGGTTCCCGAGCAGCCAGTCGGCATCCGGCAGGCTGCTCGGGAGGGCCTTGGCTCCGATGTAATCGCTGACTTGCCCGGCGGTCACGAACAGGTTCAGCGGGCGACCTTGGCTGTCACAGATCGCGTGCAGTTTGGTGTTCATGCCACCCTTGGTGCGACCGATCAGACGACCGCCCCCCTTTTTCGCGCCCTGACTGGACGCGGTGCACCTAGACAAGAGGGGACGTCCCCGAAGTTCATCGGGTGGCCTCTCCGAAGATGAGCGCCGGTTACGGTGGGATTCGTGGTTGCTGTCGATGTCCCGGTTCGTGCGGCAGATCCTCGACGATCCCGAGCGAAAGTGGGAAGCGGATGTACATCATCTCTGCCAGACAAATGATATCTTCGCTCGTCTAGAAACACTTGGATGAGTTAGGCTTGTTCATGCCCGAACGCTATGAGGCCCTCTACCTCGCCTCACGCCGTGTTGCTTTGACATGACCGCCATCGAAGTGCAGAAAACCAAAGCGCGCATGGATGCGCTCCTTAGAGCGTGTTGCGTTCAATCGGTTTCATAGCCTGCGGCCCTGAAGAAGTTGTAGCATTCCTCGTCAGTGAAAAGATCACAGACGTGTCCTACGGCGCGCCAGAGATCGTCGTAGCTCCGGGCGGCCGCCCTTCGGATAAGAGCCTTGAGCTTTGCGAAGGCCATTTCGATGGGATTGAGATCGGGGCTGTAGGGGTTGGAGGGACAAGAAAAGCGTCCAGTGGACGGTTTTCCCCGAACAACGGAACAGAAACCATGCGCCGATCGCGCGCATGGCATCAGCGGCCTTGGGGCTCTTGTGGGATGACAGGTTGTCGAGGATGATCACATCGCCGGGGAGCAAGGTCGGGACCAGTTGGGTCTCGACATAGAGCTCGAATAGGTCACGGTTCATTGCCCCTTCGATCACCCATGGTGCATCCAACCTGTCGTGGCGCAATGCGGCAATGAAGGTCTGGGTGTTCCAGTGACCGAAGGGCGCGTGGTCGATCAGGCGCGCACCTTTTACAGACCACCCGGTGGTCTTCGCCATGTTGGTTTTCAGGGACGTCTCGTCAACGAAACCGATGCGCGGCAACAGGTTGGCCATGAACGGTTGCCGTCGTGTGATCCAGATATGGCGCGCGTGCCTGATCTCAGGCTGCTTTTGCTCGACGGCCTGGAGGTCTTTTTTTATGTGTCAGACCGAGACTGCGGAGGGTGCGCCAGACCGACACGCGATGGATCGTCAATTGGTGCTCGTCGGCAATCTCCAGAACCAGATCATCCAGCGTGAGATCAGGCTTGTCAGCCATGCGTGCCGCGATCCATTCCCGCAGAGGGCCCAACTTGCCATGACCGCCGCCATTGCCCTGGACACGCGGCTCCAGCCTGCCCGTTTCACGTTTCAGGGTCACCATGTCGTTGACGAACTTCACCGAAACCCGGAACCGCGCGGCGGCGGCCCGGTGCGAATGCCCTTCCTCCACAAACGCGACAGCGCGCTCACGAAGTGCCATAGGATGTGGCTTGCCCATCTCAAACCCCCATATCTGCCTTGCAGACAGGGAATCACAGATCAAGCCTCATGGGAATCCTGAATCGGAATGGGCGCA
>JAXMNQ010000103.1:0-11128 GCA_034670345.1 Paracoccaceae bacterium
GGTATCCCGGCAACCGTTACCTCTTGAGTCATCTGGGCGAAAACCTCGCCACCAAGGGCTATGTGACGGTCTCCATCGACCACACCGACAGCACCTATGACAGCAAGCTTGCCTTCGGCTCGACGCTCGTCAACCGCTCCCTCGACCAGACCTTCGTTCTGAACGAAATCGACCGCATGTCAAAGGAGGACGGCAACTTCCTTAGCGGCTTGGTGGATGCCTCAACGACGGGCCTGATCGGCTATTCCATGGGCGGTTATGGCGCTGTCATCACCGCCGGTGGCGGCGTGACGCAGGGCAGCACGGAATATGCCTGGGGCGCGCCCGCCGGCACATTGCAGGTGCATCTGGCCGGATCCGACACCCATGAGGCGCTGATCGATCCGCGCATCAAGGCGGCGGTCGCCTTCGCGCCCTGGGGCATGAACACCGGCTTCTGGGATGCCACGGGCCTTGCGGGCGTGCGCATTCCGATGTTCTTCATTGCCGGCAGCGACGATGATGTCGCCGGTTATGAAAAAGGCACCAAGGCGATCTTCGAGGGCAGCGTCAACACCGAGCGTTATCTGCTGACCTATGACCACGCCAACCACAACGCTGGCGCCCCCATGCCCGCCCCGGCGGAAACATGGGTCGCCTCCGAACATCTCGATTTCATCCCCTTTGATCATTATGCCGATGCCGTGTGGGACAATGTGCGCATGAACAACATCGCCCAGCATTTCGTCACCGCCTTCCTCGGCCAATATGTCAAAGGCGAAAATGAAATGGCCCCCTATCTCGACCTGATCGAAACCTCCGGTGACGGCGTTTTTGCAATGGAAGAGGACGGCAAGACAGCCAAGCCCGAGCACACCTACTGGCAGGGCTTCCCCGCCCGCACCGCCAAGGGCCTCAGCCTGATGCACAAGGCGAAGGGGGAGTAGAGAGCTTCTGCGACCGCTGGTGCCTGAATTGGGCACCGGCGGGATGTGGGGAGGATGCGGAGGGGTATGGTTTTGTCTTCACGCCGTACGCGCCTCTGGCGCTGGCTCCAGACGGGGCGGGGCGCGAGCCCCGACGCCCATTTTCCGGTAGTTGGCGCGCTTGCCGCCTTTGGCGGATGAGTGCCTGTTAGCAAAGCAGTGCCTGCAGCACCCGGTGCCTTACTTCAGGGCACTCAAACAGGCCACGACCGTGGCCCGGCCAACAGTTTGGCCGCGCGCCGCGCAGGCAGGCGCTTTAGCGCCGCTCGCCGTGAGCGGAAAAGATTCCAGCCCCGCAGCGCAACTCCCGCGTTCTCCGGATTACACCAATCGTATTATCCGGTGAAGTTCCACCAGCCAGACGGAAATTTCCCCCGCAACGCACTTTCCAATTGAAGTGACGCCATACATCGGTTATCCAGCATAAGAACCGTGTGCGGCACCAAGGCCGCGCACCGGGCACCCGTAGCTCAGCTGGATAGAGCGCTGCCCTCCGAAGGCAGAGGTCACAGATTCGAATTCTGTCGGGTGCACCATTTTTTCATTGGGTTAGGTGAAATATTTCTTGCGCGGCATGTTACCTAGCAACCAATTGGCAACCAGATTTGCCGAAGTGATAGTTGCGATGCAATTTTCTTTCCAGCAGTGAGTTCAGCATGTCCGATGAGGCCCATCGCGATCTTGTAGCATTCGAAGCGGAGGCCGATTTACGCATGCAAGCCTTGTCCCTCTGGGGACTGCCGTACCGTTCTATTTACTCGGCCGCTCTGCTAGCTGCAGATAACGCATTCAGTGGGGGTCGGTTTGGCAACAACCATCGTGCACCCGAGCCGGACAAGGGCGGCACCATGCTGGCGCGCCTCTCGTACTGGCGCCCATATCTGCAGCGATGCACCCGCGATATCGGTGCAGACCTCGCCAACGCGCTTGGCCTCCTGTCGGCGCAAGCTTACCAAGAGATCGCTGATGCGTTGCTCTATTCGCATTTCTGTGAGCTCATGCCCTTCGTTCACCGCAAAACTTTCGTGGTAGAGCGCACAGCAATGGGCTTTTACCTAAGCTACCCTAACGAAGCGGCAGCCCGGTACGAGGCACTCGATGTTGTCAGCAGCGAACTGGCCCTTACGGCTTTAGTCGGCCAATTCAGATACGAACCGGTCCCGCTGCTGAAAATGGTGGAGACGTGGCCGCGTGTTGACACCGGCAGCTTCAATACGATGCTCAGGCAGGCCTACAACTTCCACCTGCAGAATGTCCGGGAAGACGCCTTCATCGGCGCCGATGTCTATGAGCGAGTACTGGGGTTCCGCCACGATGAATTCATCAGGGTGCGCGCGGCCGTGATGGCCTACGCCTCATGGTGCCTTGGCATGGCCAATGCGGCCGAAGCGCACTCGTATGGGGCGAAGGGAGAGAAGCAGGCCCACTTCAGGAACGAGTGCCTCGAATGGCTTGTGCCCTTGTTGCGTAGGGATATGGTGTACGGCACTATCCAGCAATTGGCGGACGTCTCCGCAGAAGAGATCAACGCAATCTTGGGGTATTTCGAAGATGACCCCTTCTGTGCAGGTGGCGTTTCTGGAGAGGGGTATCTGGCGCCTTTCAACACCTATGACGGATCCGTCCTGATCTCACCGCGCGCGATGCACCTTATGATGCCAGAACGGAACATTCTCTACGTGCTCAACAAGCGCGATCGTACTCGCTTCGACGATCTCGTCTCCGCTGAGCTCGAGCCTTCCCTGCTGGTGCATGCGAGGTCTTTGCTTGATCGGCTTCCTGGAGTCGAGACTAGGGCCAATGTGCATTGGCGCAACGGGGAGATCGATCTTCTAGCCTTCTGCCGTGGCACCAATACTGCGCTACAGATTCAGGCCAAGGCGGCAATTCCCCCCGCCGGAGCCCGTATGACCCGCCAGGCTGAAACCAACACGCACGCAGCCGTTCGTCAGCTCGCGGTGTTCGAGCGTTTGCTGGCGGTAGAGAAGGATGCGGTCGTTCAGAGCGCCTTTGGCGGCGGCGCCCTCGACGTTAGATGGGGCTCCTGCGTTCTGTCCCGATCATCCTTCGGCACGGCTTCGGCCTGGGAAGCAATCGGCGATAGGGCAGCGATGAACCTGACGCTGATGAAGTTGGTTGTAAGCCAATTGGAGGCTGAGTCGGCTGTTGATCTAACAACCGTGCCAGGTCGGGCGGCGCAAGCTTTGCGTGACATCGCCGACGAGGGGATTCAGGCTTGGGTGGAAGAGCCGCTGAACGTGTTCGGGACTATAATTGTCGTGCCTCTCCTTCGGCTCAACAATCGAGCAATCGCACGGCGTCGCGCTGCCATTCTAGGTTGATCGCGAGCTGGTATTTACCGACATGGCTTGATTATTGCGCACTAAACCACTGCCAGTAGCAATTTTTGACGACAGGTCGAGTGACCACAAACCCTATTTTTGGGGACGACTAAATCCTCGGCATGACTTCACAATGTATTGCGTTTTCATAATGCAAACGTCATGATCAGCAAACTATATGGACTCGCTGTGATGCCTGTAGAACTCTGCCCACAGTTTTCCACTAGACAGCGCAGCCCCGAATGGAGTGGAAATGAAGGTTTCGATTTACAGTCACTGCTCCGGCGAGGAACGTGTTCCCGATGCGATTCTATCAGAGGTTGTGGCCGCCGCGGCAGCTCTCGAAATTCGGGCAGAGCGGGGCGCCGCACCGCGTATCCGTAGTCAGTTTCTTGTGGAGCTTCATGAAAAAGGCTGGACAGGCGAGGTTACCGTCGCGCGCGGTTCTGACATGAGCATCACGTCCATGCACGAAGGAATCGGTCTTTGCCTCCAGACCGGCAACATGGCTCGGATGTACGCCGATTTGATAAAGCTACAGACCCTTTACCTTGACAATGCCATTGAAGCTGCGATCTTTGTGCTTCCGTCCCAGCCACTTGCGCTCGCTATTGGTGACAATATCGCTCAAGCCGCACGCTTGGAACGGGAATTAGAAATCTTTCGTAAAGCTTATTATGTTCCGACCCTCGTATTGGCCTTGGAGTAAAGATGCAAGACGCCGCCCTTCCCGCTACTCCCAAGGGCTCCAGATTTGGCTGGCCCCGCCCGTCACGGCTGGAGGAATTCAAGACCCGCTTAAATGCGAAGGACTTGCCGACGGACCGGGTGGTGTTTCAAGGGATCAACCAGGACCTACCGATTATCCGGATTCCGATTGACCTGCCTAAATATAGGTTGACCAACGGGCGCACCGCCTCCCTTCAGGTTGAACTCCTGGCGCTAAATCCCGATCTAAGGTCTGATCTGTTCAGCGGTGACCGGGAGATGTGGGACGCTCAGGAGGCCCAGCATGAACTCCTGCTCAAACTCGGTCGGCAATCCGAACTAGACAAGTATTTTGCGGACCCGGCTCAAAAGCAGGTCAACCCCCTGCTGCTGGATCAAGACGGCTTCGTTGTGAACGGGAACCGTCGGCTTTCTGTTTGGCGCGAGTTGCTGCATGACGATCTCAACAAGTATGGACATTTCGAGCACATAGAGGTCGTAGTTCTCCCGCACGCGACCGAGAAGGACATCAATCGGCTTGAGGCCCAGCTCCAAATCGAGAAGGACATCCGCGCCGATTACAGCTGGGACGCGCAGGCTAACATGATAGTGGCCAAAATGGAGCGGGACGGCATTGAACCCGCCGAGCTTTGCCTTCTCTACAAAATGAAGGAGACCGAGCTCGCCGATCTTTTGGACATGAGGTCCTACGCTGACGAGTACCTGCGGTCCCGTGAAAAGGCCAATATGTGGTCCGAGGTTTCAGGCCAGGAGCACACCTTCCAGCGCCTGGTGCAGAGCCGTTCACGGCTTTCCGGGGTGGGTCGGAAGGAAATGTTTAAGGAGGCCGCCTTTGCTCTGATCGACGAGCCAGCAGCGGTCGGGCGTCTTTACACGGCGATCCCCGATATGGCAGCAAGTCTGGATAAGGTAGTCGAGCGGCTAAACGACGAGTTCGAGGTCACGACAACGACGCTCGACGACGGACTGGATGCGCTGTTTGGCGACGGTCAGGCTGATGAAGCCGGCGCGAGAGAGACGGCGCTGATTGGCGTCCTCAAGGATCCCGACCAGTGGGCTAGAGCCAGGGAAGTCATCGCTGACGTTCTGGAGTCAGAACGTCAGCTCAAGAAAGACGTCAAGAAGGCGGGCTATCTGCTCGATCTCTGTGCCAAAGCGAACAGCACTCTAACGGCTGCTGTAAAAGATGGACTGCGTCCAGAGTCAAAGCTGACCGGCGTCAAAAAGCAACTTGACGAGATTGAAACACGCGTAGTCGCCATCCGGAAGTTCCTGGCCAAGCATGCTCAGGATTGACTACGACGCCAGGCGGGGTCGAGCCGCGTTCGCCTGGGATGTCAGTGATAACGCTGCCCCTTGGGTGGCGATGCTCAAGCGGGTGGCCTTCGACACCAGTCGGGAGGCGTTGCTTGAAGGCGTTGCGGGCGTCTCCCTGCCTTGGTGGGCCTTCGCAGGCGCGCGTTATCAGTTTCTGCAGGTCTTTCGAGCCAACGGCATCAAACCTGGCGACGGATTGTTGATCAGCGGCGAGGCTGCCGAACTCCTCAAACAGTCGCAGCGGGTCGCCGAAACCTACCGTAAGGCCGCCCAGACGCCGCCGCTTCCCGCGGACGATCTCAAGGCAGTTCTAGGAGCATCCGGTTTCGCCCGCGACCTTTCGGATCATCAGTTGGCAAATGTGGGCCGGATTGCGGTTCTGCCCGCCGCAGCGACCTTTTCGGTTCCCGGCGCCGGCAAGACCTCAGAGGCATTGGCCTTCTACACCGTCAGGTCTGAGCCCGGCGACCGCCTGCTCGTAATTGCGCCGAAAAATGCCTTCGCGGCTTGGGACGAACAGTTCGTAGAATGCCTGCCCGGCATCGACACTGAGTTCGTACGATTGCGCGGCGGGCGAGATCGCATCCGCGCTGCATTGGCCGCTGACCCGCGATTGATGCTGGTGACCTATCAGCAGCTGACCCGCGTTCAAGACATCCTCGCGCAACATTTAGCGCAATACCGCACATTCGTCTTCCTTGACGAGAGCCACAGGATCAAGGCTGGCGTTGCCGCGGTGAGCGCGCGCTCGGTCATGGAACTATCGCACCTGCCTGTCGGCAAACTGATCATGAGCGGCACGCCTATGCCCCAGTCTGTCAGCGATCTGCTGCCTCAGTTCGGTTTCCTGTTCCCTGAAATCCCTGCCCAGGAAGACACGGTCATCGACCTGATGCGGCCAATCTACGTCCGGACCAACAAGGCTCAGCTGGACCTGCCGGAGGTCACCCGCATCCTCATCGAGCTGCCGATGGCGCCGGTCCAGCAGGAACTCTATCAGCTAATGAGGCTGGAGGTGGCGCGTGAGGCATCAGCGGTGCTTGACGCCCAAGGTCGACAGGCATTCCGATCGCTCGGTCGATCAGTCTCGCGCTTACTGCAGTTCGTGTCGAACCCCTCACTTCTGTCTTCCCAGATCGGCTTCGCCCATCACGACCTCTTGGCGGCAGTGTTGGCCGAGGGCGAAGGCCCTAAGCTCGAATACGTGCTGAGACGTGCCAGACAGCTCTCGCAGAGGAACGAGAAGGTGCTGATCTGGTCGTCGTTCGTCCGCAACGTGGAATATATGGCTTCCCGACTCGCCGATTTGGGCGCGGTCTATATCCATGGCGGCGTGGATGCGGGCAATGAGGAAGACAGCGACACTCGCGAAGGCAAGATCAAGGCCTTCCACGATGACGAAAACGTACGGGTCATGATCGCTAACCCGGCAGCGGCCAGTGAAGGTGTGAGCCTGCACCGCATCTGCCACCATGCCATCTATTTGGACCGCACGTTCAACGCCGCCCACTACCTCCAGTCCGAAGACCGCATCCACAGGTTCGGTCTAGCTAAGAATCAGAGAACGACTATCGAGATTGTCGAATGCATCGACACCGTGGATGAGACGGTTCGAACGCGCCTCGGGTTCAAGATCGGCCAGATGGCCAAGGCGCTGGAAGACTCCTCTCTCGCGCCAGATCCTATCCCAATTGATCCGACGGACGCCGAGGTTGACGATCCCGATGATTATACAACTGGACTTCAGCTTGACGATATCCGCGCATTGGCTCAGGACTCGGGTGGCGCGGCGTGAGCACGCCTCTGTCACCCGGCCTTGCGCAGTCGGGACTAGCGCTGCTGGATCTGCTGCAGCGCCAACCACTCACCGCCCCTGACCTTCTATCTGGTTTGAAACAGTTGGGCGGCATGCCGCCCTCGGAAGCGCTTGCGCTGTCCCAGGTCCTTAACTGGCTCACTGTTGATGACGCCGGGGTTCTACACACCACCCCTTCCGGGTTGCGGGTAGCGGAATCAGGTCGTTACGAACTCGCGCTTCGCCGCATTACCCTCGACTACGTGGAGCTATTGAAGCCGGATTGGCTACAGAATGCGCCCTACGGCCGGTCTCGCGTGCTTGCCTTCTGTCCTCTAGGTGTGGGTCAAATTTTGGTCGAGGCCGGCGCAGCAGCCGCGCCCACGGACGATGTGGTCGCTTTCTGGGACGAGCTCGCATCCATCGCGCGAGGGCTTCACGATGATCGGATGCTGGAAATTGGTCGGCAAGGCGAGCGCCTGACAATAGCCTACGAACAGGCGCGCACCGGCGTCGCCCCCCGATGGGTCGCCGTTGATAGCAACCAAGATGGATATGACGTTCTGTCGATCAAGACCGCCGATGATCCGGTACGGCTCCTGATCGAGGTCAAGGCGAGCCGTGCCGGCCTAGCTGGGCACTTCCATCTGACCAGGCGAGAATGGGACATAGCTACGGAAAGCCCGGCCTATATTTTCCACCTGTGGGATTTGAGGGCGGTGGCGGCACCGCGCCTGGCGGCTGTTCCATTATACACCATGGCGGATCATGTTCCAGACGACGCCGGAGCCGGATGCTGGGAGGCGATCAGGGTGCCGTTCAACCAATTCGCGGACCTGTTCACAAACCACTTAGCCTGAGGTCAGGCCACGGCGCGTTGCTGGCGGTGCCACGGAAGGTTGTTAAACCAAGCGCCGACGATTAGGCCGCTGAGGATCACCAGAGCGTACGTGGTCAGTTTCTTGGATCCGGGGATGCTGTCGCTGACTTCGCCATCCGCGGCCGCCTCCATCACATAGCCGATAGCGGCGTGCTGCTGATCGGGTGGTGCCGCTTCTAGATAGAGAAGCGCCGTTGCGGCCAACTCGCCGAGCAAATCCGCAACGTCATATGGCCTGATCCCCTGAGTGCGGTGAGCCCAAACCGCCTGGAGCGCATCGGGCGTGGTTCCTTGCAGGGTCTGTTCGGCTGCGGCGAAGGCCATGCCAGTGCTCATCAGCAGGGTCTTTATAAGGGGCGACGAGCGAAGCTGGCGCTGCAGCTTCTTGTCCATCTCAATCTTACGGATATCGACAGATGAACCAAAGAAGAAGTGGACCTTCCAGGCACCGTCCCCGCCCCTCGCATTAGCGAGCTCGAACCGCATTCCGCTTTTAAAGCGCAACCCCGGCAAGGCGGCACGAAAGCTGCGCCCTATAGGATAGGTTCGGCCTTCTGTCGTCGGCGGCGTGACCGGGGCGACACGCTCCGGAGGAATCAGGGATACGCCGGCCTCCGCGAACGCTCTGAACCTATCGGCCGGGACGCCCAGCACCGCTTGGGCAATCAGATAGGTAAAGGTGGGCGGTATGGCGTTGCCGACCATTTTGGCTTTGTCCGAGAAAGATCGGGCGTAGAATTGGTAGGTAATGGGGAAGCCCTGCAAACACGCCCGCTCCCGGATACTCAAGCGCCGGTACCCGCCGGCGCCGTCGTCGATAACTATGCTCTCGCGCGACACACGTGTGCAAGTGGCGGTCACAGTTCGTGCCGGCACATCCTTCGCATCCGGGAACGCCATGTTGTTGTAAACCGGATGATAGGTTTTGGACTCGCGGTTCATGCGGAGTTCCTCCGCGTTCAGTGCCGCTTCGGTTGCCCGCTCGGTTACCAACTGCGCCGAAAGCACGCATCCCCAAATGGGATCGGTCACGTTAGTGTTGGAAGCAATCGCGTTCACGACATCGCCAAGAGTCCGGCGCCGCAAGCGATCCTTATACGTCTTGATGAGATCAAACGGAATGTTGCCAGCGATGCACCGGCGGCGCGACTGCGGCGCGCCATAGTCGGAGAAATCGATCACCTCAATCCGCGGCTTTAGCCGCCTGAAGCGATACAGGGGATGGTCGGGGTCGTTGAAACCGCGTTGCAGCACCTTCGCCACCCGAGGCACGTTCTCGAGCGCCCAGAAGCGCGGCTTCAAGTGCTCTACGATCTCGAGGAATTTGATCAGGTCTTTCAGACCCTCGTCAAGATTTCCGCTTCCGCCTCGATTTGAATAAGAATACTCGGTACAGGGCGGGCTGCCTACCACCAAATCAATGTCAGCCGGCAAGTCTTTCATCTGCAACTGGCGAATGTCAGTTGGCCTGAGTGCACCGCCGAGATTACCGTTGTGAGTGTCCACCGCGGGCAGCCACCATTCATAGGAAGCCACAATCTCGACGCTCGCCAACTTAAGCCCAAGGCTCCATCCACCAATTCCTGCATAGAGGTCGATTGCACGCAAAAGCATCCACTCCAACTCGACTTACGCCGATGATCTTTTTCACTGCTACATAGTTTAAAGGATTCGGATCACGGCGCAACATCCGAACGTGGAAGCAATCTTGAATAGTTGCCCTGTTGCCGCTATGCGGATAGGTTCACTGCACCCTCTCGGTCCAGATAAACATAGGTTATCATAATCCTCGCGGTCAAGCGGCTGTCCAATGACGCGGCGGAGGCCGCACTTCGGCTATCAAGAAATGGTCCTATCAAAGGCCATTAGCCGGCTGCTCAACAAGTCATTTTTCCGACGTCATCTCTGTGATGACTTCCTTAACGACAATAAGGATTTTAACGCGCAGGAACGTTACAGTAAGTGAAAAACTATTCAGCTATGCCTATTTTGAGCCACGTTTGCCAAAGGATCATCCGCAGCACAGGAAAGTCGAAATCGTCAACGAAGTCTTGCGTTATAAATCGCCCGAGTTTGCGGGTCTATATTCACCGATTGGTCGACCTTCTATCGTAGGGAGAACCTGTATTTTTTTTATGCGATCCGCTTAGAGCGCAAAATCCGCAAGGGGAAAGCAAATGGTATTCGTCCCCAACCACCACCCAACGTGAGCCTACCTTAGCAATCTTTCACAACCTAAGACACCCGCCACCAGCTTAGCAGACCCACACCCCACCCCACTACCCGAGCGATCGAGCCCAGGCTCTTCGGCCCTGCCAGGAAATCCAGGAAACTGCGCACTTTGGTGGGCAGATAACTCCTGTCGGGATAGATGGCGTGCAGCAGCACCTTGGGCCAGGGGGTGTCGGGCAAGACCTGTTCGAGCAGGCCTTTTGCAATATCATCGGTGACCAGCCAGTGAGGCATGAAAGCAAAGCCCATGCCTTGGCGCGCGGTCAGCTGATCTTACCGGTCTCTCCGACTAGCCCGGTCTCTTTGCCGCTGGCCTGCCTGCCATTGAGGCGCTGACAAGGTCGCCGAGGAATTGACTGAACGGTACGATGTTCTGTTCGACGCTCGCTTGCTCAAGCGCGGACATGTAGTCATCGCGACGTTCAACGGGGATGACAGTCCATGGATAGCCCCCGCCTGCCAGCATCACGTTCATCAGAAAGCGGCCCATGCGTCCGTTGCCGTCCATGTATGGATGGATATAAACGAATATGAAATGCCCGAGCACTGCGCGAACGGCGGGATCGTCTTCAGCTTCCAGCATTTCAAAGAAGACCGGCATGGCATCGCGCACGGCATGAGGGGCTAGAGGAACGTGTTTCGATCGATGGATGTAGACATTGTTGTTGCGGTAACCTGCAAGGTCCGATGCTTTCAGGATACCGGCTGTCACGCTCGGACCAAACAACTCGCGATACCAGTCGCCATGATCGTTATCTGCCACAGTTCCTGGGTTTTTGTGCTGGAGGACAGCGGTGACGCTCTTCTTGACGGACTGAAAAGCTAGAAAATAGCCGCGCGCTGCCATCGCATCGCGGTGCTTGCGATC
>JAXMNQ010000104.1:0-10887 GCA_034670345.1 Paracoccaceae bacterium
TATGGCTCAATGATGCTCCACTGGGCATCGGTCAGGACTCTTCGGGTCAAGGCTGCTCTCCTCTGTTCGCAACCTTGAATCAGAAGTCAGGTGAATTGGGAATCCTGAACGTCAACAGCCCCTAGTTAGTGTGGGCTCAAAGCAGACAAACAACCGCCGCTGATCCTACCGAACCCGCCGAGAAAGACGGCTGGCCGGCCCTTGCCCTAGCGCCGTTTCAGCGTGTCTCCGTAGGCAATGCGCGGGGTCAGTTCTACCACCTTTTGCACTTCGACCTCAGGGCTATCGACCCGGGAGGCGATGATCTCGGCCGCCTTGACGCCGACCTCTGCCCGGCAGGCGTCCATCGTCGCCAGTTGCCGCGGCAGACCATCAAGCAGTTCGACCCCGTTGAACCCGGCCAGCCCGATCTGGCCGGGAATGTCGATGCCAGCGTCCAGCAGGTGCATCAAGCCCCCCGCTGCAATCATGTCATTGGAGTAATAGAGAAAATCAATCTCCGGGTCGCGTGCCAGCATGGCTTTTGTCATCTCGCGTCCCTTGGCCAGAGCAGATCCGCCGGAATAGAACTCCTGATCCACAACCTCTACGCCTTCCTTGGCGAGCGCCTCTGTGAACCCTTCGAAACGCTTGCGGGCGCGGTGATCCAGCGGCATCTTGGTGCCCATGAATCCGATGCGCTGATACCCCTGTTTGAGGATTGCACGCGCCATTTCACGCCCCGCCCTGCGGTGCGAAATGCCCACTGCACAGTCGATCGGGGTGCCGTCGGTGTCCATGATCTCGACCACCGGGATGCCGCTGGCCTTGAGCATGGCACGGGAGGCATCGGTATGTTCCAGACCGGCGATGATGACACCAGAGGGCCGCCACGACAGCATCTCGTAGAGCACGCGCTCTTCTTTTTCGGGCATGTAGTCCGAGACCCCGACAACCGGCTGCAGATCAGTCTTTTCCAACACGCCTGAAATGCCCGACAGAACCTCGGGGAAGACCATGTTGCGCAGGCTGGGGATGATGACCGCCACCAGGTTGACCCGCTGGCTGGCCAGCGCGCCGGCGATCTTGTTGGGCACGTAGCCCAGCGTCTTGGCCGCCTCGAGCACCTTTTCGCGGGTGGCCTGGCTGACGTCACCCCGGTTGCGCAGGACGCGGCTGACCGTCATTTCGGACACGCCCGAAGCCTCGGATACATCGCGGAGGGTGAGCGGGCGGGGGTCGTCAGCGGCCAATGTCATATCCTTTTTGGAGGGATGAGCGCAGGTTACCCGAATACGGGCCACGTTCAAGGGACTGCATGCGTCGGTACGCATACGGGATGACATCTCTTTCGAGGCAGGCTATCAGACGGGAACGGCCCCGTGGCTCAACTGGATAGAGCAGCCCCCTCCTAAGGGGCAGGTTGCAGGTTCGAATCCTGCCGGGGTCGCCACTTGTTTTAGATAATCTTTTGAAAACAAATAAAAAAACAGCTTAAATAGAATTCTGTTCCCACTGATGTTCCCTCTTTCAGGTTTGGAACCACTCGGAACGGCTAGGAACATCCAAGCGGACGCACGAGCGTTTTAGCAGTTCAAAAGACATCCGCTGTAGTTGCTTCTGTGCGCAATCGAGCGTTGGCGTGATGACTTTTGTCGCGCAACGGATACAACATTTGACCACTTTTTACCCTCGGGTACGTGCGACACGGCGACATGTGCGACAGGTATCCGCCTTTTGGTCATACTCATGTTGGAATCGGCATGTCCTTCTCGGAAAATCAAATGGGTCTGAAGCCGTTTTACTTTTCAAGGTAGGAGAATGCTGTTGGCTGGAGGGCGACATCGGGGATCAAGCCTAGGTTTCCTCAAAAGGCATCTGATTAGGGAGAATTTTTTGATGTTCGCTGTGAACGTAAGTTCACTGTTTGTCGGCAATCTGCTTGGCACTCGATCCCATCTATCTAGTGTTCTGCACCTGACGTAAGTTTCCCAGCCTGCATCTGGTATGCCTCCGCCGTTCGATGAAGGTCCGAGCGTCGGCTATGCGCAGAAAGCACCCTTTGCAAACTCAGGCTCCTGATGCGATCAGGCGACGTTTCATGCTGCGATGCCGCGCGTGGAAGCTGACGTTCGCCGCAGGTGCATCATCCAAGCACGGCCGACGGTCAGCAGTGCGGACAGAGCAGACGTAAGGGGTTTGCTGGTGTCAGAATGTAACTGTCGACCGATCATCCCAAATGGATGTATCAACTCCTGTAGCGCACAAGCAAACGGAACAAGTTGCGACAAAGGGTGATGCCATGGGTTCCGAAGAACCAATGCTCTTCCTGTCTGATCAGGACTTGGAAGCACTAAACATCCAACCATCCGAAGTTGCGGATGCTATCGAAGTTGCGCTGATCGCGAAGGCGGATGGGCGGCTTCACACTTCTCCGAAGACAGCGATCTTGCCAGGCGATGGGCGTTATGCAATGTCCACTTTGGCCGTAGGCGAAGATGGATTTATCGTCGTCAAACAAGTCACTGTATGCCCGGACAATCCAGCCATTGGGCTCCCTGCAATCAATGGGGCGATCATGGTGTTGGATGGGCAGACGGGCGTCCTGCGCGCCCTGCTTGAAGCCAACTGGATCACGGCTGTGAGAACAGCGGCGCTGTCTGCGGTGGCAGCGCGTCGTCTTGCCGATCCTTGCGCCGAAACGGTAACCTTCGTAGGGGCTGGAGTGCAGGCTCATGCGCATCTCGCGGCTTTTTCGGAAATGTTCCCTCTCAAAGGGATCTGTGTGCTCGGGCGCGGCCAGAGCAATATTGAAAAACTCTGCCAACAAGCGCGGGAATTGGGCCTCGACGCGGAAGCAAGCATTTCCGCGAAAGACGCTCTGCAGAAGGCGGACCTCGTGGTTACGTCAGTAACGTTGGATTATTCCATTAAGTCTTTCCTCGATGCCAGATGGCTGAAGACGAACGCATTTGCAGCTATAACTGATGCATGTATTCCTTGGGTTCCGGACAGCATGTCAGCGTTCAAGACCGTTATCGTCGATGACCGCGAACAAGAGCTCGAAAGCGAAAAGCCGATGCTTCCATACGAGCATATTAGCGCCGATCTGACGGAACTGGTTACGCATGGAGCCAACCGCGGTAAATTCGAGCAGCCTGCAGCTTTTGCTTTCAGAGGGATTTCACTTGGAGATTATGCAGCAGCAACCCTCGCAGTTCGCCGCGCCATGAACATTGATGTTTGAAAGGCTTCACATCCAGCAGACCAGCTTTTCGACACGCCTGGGTTCGGTGATGCAGAGGTTGGTGCGATTAAGTGTGAAACCGAAATTACCTTTTGGCATTAGAAGGGTAAGGCTAAGGATCTCCCCGACCGGTTTCAGTGTGCTAAAAATGCCTTGGCCTCTTCGAGGTTTCGGCAGACTCTTGCCCGTACGCGGTCGCCGAAACTGGAAAGCGTCTTCGACTCCCAGTCAGCAACCCACGTATCGTCTTGGCCAGACCCCTGCAAAGGTGGCAGCAGAACGAACTTGGTTAGCGTAGAGTTCATTACTGCAGATCGGAATTGATCCCCGTTCACCCACCGATAGTCAGCGTCGGACAGGCCATGCTGCGACGTAGAGACATCTACGACCCAATTCCGGACGTTGTTGGTGTTCACCCAATCAATAGCGTTCAGTACGGCATCCCTGACCCTTGTCCCTTCGTCATACTCGTTGAACCACTTCAAGTGGACCGCAAGAAGATCCGGCCTGTAGGTGACCTCAACAAGATCCGGGGCTTCGTGGATGAGTTGCTTTTCCATATTGAATTGCCCAGGGCAGGTTGCTTCAGAGCATTTTACAGGGGACCGCTACAATAAAAAAACCGCGCCGGGCTCATTTTCGCAAAATGCCTGTTACGCGATGCCGTTGATAACGACAAGATTAGCTGATGCAGTTCTGTGACGGATTTTTGCGAGATCTTTGTAATCGGGATCTTCATGCCACGCTTTGGCGTCTTCTACTGACGGAAATCGCATAATGACCGTGCGAGGCTTAGCCCAAGAACCTTCTAGGATTTCTGTTTCTGCGCGCGATGTGGCCAGTAGCTCTCCTCCGTGTCGCAAAAAGCTTGGCATGAACCCATCGAGATAGGCCTGATACCCGTCAAAGTCCTGTATGTCGAGTTGGCCAATTACATAAGCTGGCATAACCTCTTCTCCCTACTCCAAGGTGCGAGAAAACACTAGCCGAAATCATTTTTCGCGCCTCGCACTTGAGTCGCTAGGTTTGGTATTAGCTTAGACGATCATTCGCTGCATAACAGCTAAAAGCCTTGATTTAACTGCTCCTTGGGCTCGAAGCCGCCTTGCGGCGATGCAGCGTGCCGATCAGTGCCACCGAGCGTCAAATCCACCTGCGGGCGCCTGGGCAGGCGGCCGCAGCCAGCCCTTTTGAGACATTCGTCAATGGCGCAGCGCGCGCTCTGCCGCAGGCGCGAGATTTTGATGCCACATTCTCGGAAGCAGACGCTCGGCAAGGCGCTGGGGCAACCTTCGATGCTGCAGGCTGCACAGGCGTCGGCTATGCGCAGATAGTGACCTTTGCAAAGTCGCGGTCGCCGAGCGGGGTTCGACGGCGCTTCCGGCCCAGGGACGAAGCCGCTCCGCGGCATTGGCGCTTTTGGCTGATGGGGTGAGCCGCCCGTAGCTGTGCGCATTTTGCGATCTGGCTGACCTGCCCGACGATTGGGGTTTCTCAATCGTCAATCAGGAGGTTCCCATGACAGAGGAGAAGATGAGCCCGCTGCGCCAGCGGATGATCGAGGACATGCGCATTCGGGGGATGGGCGACAAAGCGCAGAAGTCACACATCCGGGCGATCAAGGATTTCGCAGCCTTTCTTGGGCGATCACCCGATACGGCCACGCCGGAGGATCTGCGCGCCTATCAGCTCCATATGACGGACACCGGGGTCACCCCATCGACCTTCAACACGCGCATCGTGGCGCTGCGGTTCTTTTTCGGCATGACCTGAGGGCGCGAGGATATGAAGCGCTACATGCAATTCCGCACCGAACCGCGGAAGCTGCCTGTGGTCTTCAGCGTCGAGGAGGTGTCCGACATCCTGATGGCAGCACCCGGGCCGGGGCTGAAGTATCGCGCAGCGCTCAGCATTTCCTATGGCGCCGGGCTCAGGGCAGCCGAGGTCTGCAACCTCAAGATCGGCGATATCGACAGCGACCGGATGCTGATCCATGTCGAACAGGGCAAAGGTCAGAAAGATCGCAAGGTAATGCTGTCGCCCGGGTTGCTGGAGTTGCTGCGCGCCTGGTGGCGCGAGGCGCGCCCGGAGGGCTGGCTCTTTCCCGGCAAACCGAAGATCAACCCGATCTCACCACGGCAACTTAACCGCGCCTTTACGTCGGCCAAACACATGGCCGGGGTCAAGAAGATCGCGACACTGCATACTCTGCGGCACAGCTTCGCCACCCATCTGCTGGAAGCCAACACTGATGTGCGGGTGATCCAGGTGCTGCTCGGCCATGCCAAGCTGACCACCACCGCGCGATACACCCACGTGGCCACCAAGACGATCCGGGACACGGTCAGCCCCTACGAGATGCTGGCCAGGCTGCAGGATCAGACGGTGAAGCGCAGCCTGGAGTGACAGGGCACCGGGGTGCCCCGGCCCAAGCTGGAGATCGCTGACATCTTTCGTGCCCATGGCCCTGCGTGGCGGCAGGCCAACGCAGGGCATGTCAGCCTCTCCCAGCTCAAAGTGATGTCGGCGATTGAAGCCTGCCGGACCGAAGCGCTCGGCGGGCATGTGGCGGGATGCGCCAAGTGCGGCCACCATCACGTCGCCTATAACTCTTGCAAGAACCGACATTGCCCCAAATGCCAGGGCCCGGCTGCACGCGACTGGATGGCGGCCCGTGCCGAGGATCTGCTGCCAGTGGGATACTTCCACGTCGTCTTCACCCTGCCAGCCGAGATCGCCCAGATCGCCTTTTGGAACAAGAAGGCCGTCTATGGTCTGTTGTTCAAGGCGTCAGCACAAACGGTGATGACCATCGCGGCCGACCCCAAACGTATGGGCGCGCGGGTGGGCATGACCAGCGTCCTGCACACCTGGGGATCAGCGCTGACCCACCATCCGCATATCCACATGATCGTGCCGGGCGGCGGCCTGTCGCCCGACGGCGCGAAGTGGGTCGCCTGCAAACCGGGATTCTTCCTCCATGTGCGGGTGCTGTCGCGGTTGTTCAGGCGCCTGTTTCTGGACGGACTCATGGAACTGCACCGCACCGGGCAACTGGTCTTCTTCGGTGATCTCGAAGGGTTGGCCACCGCTGATGCCTTCAAGGCCTGGCTCGCCCCGTTCCGGAAGACCGAATGGGTGGTCTATGCCAAACCACCCTTTGGAGGGCCGGAGGCGGTTCTGGCCTATCTGAGCCGATACACCCACCGGGTGGCGATCTCGAACTCACGCCTGGTTAGCGCGGATGCGCAAACAGTCACGTTCCGCTGGAAGGACTACCGCATCAAATCCGGCGACCGCCAAAAGGTCATGCGGCTGGCCACGCCCGAGCTCATTCGACGGTTCCTGATCCATGTCCTACCCGACGGATTCCACCGCATCCGGCATTACGGATTGCTGGCCAGTTCGGCCCGCAAGGCCAACATCACAAAGATCCGTGCCTTGCTTTGCGGGCTGCGCCCGGAACAGGCCGTCGCCCTAGGACCAGAGGCCGAGATCATCCCACTCACCCTGCGTGAACCATGCCCTTGCTGCGGCGGCCCCATGCGGATCATCGAGATCTTCCGGCGCGGGCAAAAACCGATGTCGCGCGCACCACCGAGGGAGCACGCCGCATGATAAATCGCCTGTCATTCGTCACGGAAAACCACCAGCTGCAATCCGCAGACCTGGTCCGAACAGCGTGTGCTTGTACATTTCCAGCGTCGCACGAGGCGGCAATGACACCGAAACGCACAGCTTTGTCGGCATCTTCAGCCGAGCCTGCGAGCGCATCGGGCACCGTGCGCACCTTCAGACGCACCCCTGATGCAACGGTCACCCCAACCGACTGCGCACTTTCCCCATAGACCGATCCAAGACCCCCGCGGCTTCCACCTTGGGAGGTTTTCCAACGCGGGTCGTGCCCGCGCCAGTGCGCAACGTTCCGCCGCGACCCGCATCAGAAAACCTTCACCTTAGCGGACCTTGAAGCGTTGGTCAGACGCCGCACTGCAGCTTGACCAAACCAGCCATTGGTGCATCGCGCAGCATTTTCGAAGTGCGGATGACTGCAACGCGGACAAACAGATGATTGACGAACGGTCAGAACCACACTCGCCCCGAACCGGCTTCACGCTTGACGAATTACCACCCAAATGACTGATATCGTTTTGCCATCAATTTCACCAAAGCCCTCACGTTTTTTCGCCGATATGCTGCGGGTGAAATGACAAGCCAAACCGGTACCGACAGGTTGTCGGGTGTGTAAAGGCAGGCGGTCAGTTTCTCGTTTTTTTCACCAAGGGGTCTGGGCAGTGGTCCCAGGACCTCGCCTTTGCTGATCGTCGCGACCATAGACCCAAGATCAGAACACCTGGTCGCCACTTGATCCGGTTCGATCAGACCAAGCAACCAGTTGTTGAGCGCGTGGGGCACATTTTGACCATCGAACAAAGCAAATTTATGACGCTGCAATTGGTCCGGGTGCGAAGGCAGAGGGCCGGGGTAGTCACGGGACGCGTAGAGCCCTCCCGACAGAACGCCGAGCTTGCGGCAGATTAATTCTTCATCCTTGATTTCGGATGCAATGCGCAGGGCAATGTCGCCGTCGCCTGCGCTCAGGTCCAGGAACCTGTTGCTCGGGATCACTTCTATTGGAGTATCAGGGTAAGTAGCCCTGAACTGGGCCAGGATTTCGTAAATCGCGTCAGTAAACACCAGGATTGGTGCTGAAAATCGGATCGGAAGGGTCACGCTGTCGCTCAACTCGGCGGCGGAGGCACCGAAGGACAGCACCGCAGCCTCGACCTGTTCCGCCTCTGCCACCAGCCTTTTGCCTTGAGGCGTCAAATGAAAGCCACGCGTATCGCGATCGAACAGGACCACTCCAAGCTCATGCTCGAGTTCATCAATCCTGCGGGCGACGGTTGGCTGTGTAACGCCAAGCTCTCGTGATGCCGCGAGCGTCGAGCCGGTGCGGACGACCAAAAGGAAGGCCTTAATGCTTGTCCAGTTGTTGGGCGCGCTCTTCATTTTTTAAGAACAGCACAAATTCTAGATGGATACCATCGTTTCAGACCGCCGCTTACGCTTGGACACTTAAATAGACTTGGAAAGGGCGGAACCATGAGCTTGGTCAATTTCACCGGAACTCCAATACTTCGGCGGCTGTCGTATCTGTGCTCCATATTCGCGCTTGCCGGATGGAAGCCCGAAGTCAAAAAAGACAGCAAGAAACGAAGCCGGGAAAGGCGCGATTTCATGCTTGAATTGATGGAATCACATCCCGAGGCCCTCCAGAGCGAACTGGACTTTCAGAACATGATGCACGTCTACCCATCAAGGTTCTGAGCGCCATGGAGTATGGAGTATGACGAGCATCTACCAACATGATCAGCGGGAAAGGTCGCAGAAAATGAAATGCGCAATCGAGTTGTCATTTGCTAAAAGTGAGCAGGACATTGAGGCGGTGCGAGGCTTGATGCGCGAGTATCTTGTCTGGCACCAGTTCCGCTATTCCGAGTCCCGGGAACAGTTGGAAAAGCACGTCGACTACGCGGCCCACGCGTTGGCAATTGATCGTCTTCCGGGGGAATATGACTCACCCAGATCCTGCTTCCTCATGGCGCGACGTGGACATGACGCCCTTGGTTGTGTCGCGCTGCGTAACTTGGGGGAAGGCGTCGCGGAAATGAAGCGGATGTTCGTCAGACCGCAAGCGCAAGGTTCAGGGATAGGAAAACGCCTGGCAACAAGCCTTTTGAAAATCGCAGACGGTCTTGGTTACGCAACGATGCGGCTCAATACCGGGCCGTTACAAACAGAGGCCGTGAATTTGTACCAGAAACTCGGGTTCAAAGTCATCAAGCCTTACTATGAACTTCCACCCGCGCTGATGGAACGGCTTGTATTCATGGAGTGCGACTTGATGTCAACCGAAGTCTGATGGTTTAACATTTCAGTTTTTGGCAGCTTCCAGCTAACAGCCGTCATCTGATGAAATCAGTCGGGTTTCTTCAGCCTGAATGGCAGCTTTCGAGGTTGTGGAGAAATCTCTTCGCACCCGCAGCGAATGACTGGTGTCCGCCCATTCTGTGGAAAAACACCCGTTCGCGAGCGCAGAAATAGCTGTTCCAAATCCGGCGCGCGCGCCTTTCCTATCAGGCTTTGCGCATTTGCTGCGGTGCAGGAAAGATCTTGGCCAGTTTGCGGAGGTTTTGGGCGGTTGCGGCGAGGAGGAATTCGTCATTTGCGCCGCATGGACCACGTAATAGGAGCCGCCCCAAGCCAAGGATGCGTTTGAGGTGCGCGAAGAGCATCTCGACCTTTTTCCGGAGCTTCATCGAGACGTCGTATTGGCGGGTCTTAGCGATGTCGCGAGCGACCTGGCGGGCGTCTTCATGTTCCTCGCGGGTGATGGACCGGAAGTCCATGTTCGGGCAGCAGCGTGACTTCGAGGGGCAGGCCTGGCAGGTGAGCTTCAGGCCGCGGTATTTGGCGACGCCCTTGCCGGACGGCCCCCGGTTCGGGTCGGAATAGTTCCGCCGGAACTGCTTCAGCTCTTGGCCCTCGGGGCAGATGTATTGGTCGTTCTCTGCATCCCATTCGAAATCCGCCCGGGTCCAGGTGCCGTCGCTGCGGCCGGATTTGTCGAACACCGGAATGTGCGGAGCGATCTTTCGGTCGACCAGCCAGCCCAGCATCGGCCCGGTGCCATAGGCGGTGTCCGCGATCAGGCGTTCGGGATGCAGATCGAATTTGGCCTTCACCCGGTCCAGCATTGTCTTGGTCGATCCTACCTCGGCCTGCCGGATTGATCGCGTGGCTTCGACATCGAGGATGACACCGTGATCGGTGTCGATCAGGTAATTGTCGGAATAGCTGAAGAAAGCAGGCCCCTTGCGTGCCGCTGTCCACTGGCTGGCCGGGTCGGAATGCGATGTGAACTTGGGCTGGACCTCGCTGGCGGCACCGAATGCTGCCTCGTCCAGCGTTTCGAGATACTCGCGCACCGCGCGCGGAGCATCGGCCGGGTCGATCCGTGCCGCGTCCCATTCCTCTTTGGGCGTCGAGTTCTGTTTGTTGGCGTCCGCCTCGATCAGGCTGGCGTCGATGGCCATGCGTTGGCCACTGACCAGGCCTTCCGCGATGCAGCGCGCCACGGTCGTCTCAAACAGATGGCGCAGCAGTTCGCTGTCGCGAAACCGACCGTGGCGGTTCTTGGAGAAGGTGGAGTGGTCCGGGACCCGGTCGCTCAGATCAAGGCGGCAAAACCAGCGATATGCCAGGTTCAGATGCACCTCTTCGCACAGCCGCCGCTCCGACCGGATGCCGAAGCAATAGCCGACCAGCAGCATCCGGATCAGCAACTCGGGATCGACGGAGGGACGGCCCGTGTGGCTGTAGAAATCCGCAAGACGGGCACGGATGCTGCTGAGGTCGACGAACCGATCAATGGACCGAAGCAGGTGGTCTTGCGGGACGTGATCCTCAAGCGAGAACTCGTAGAACAGCGCCGGTTGCGCTTCCTGTCTCGGTCCCAACATTGCTCAACTGTATGCGCCGTTCCCGCCCCATTGAGATTTCGCTTGCGGTCGGGGTGGAGTGTATATTTGGGCGACGGCTTCGAGGCTGAACGGGCTCAGTATGAGCTCACTGGGGAGTCCCGGATGAGCTCAATG
>JAXMNQ010000105.1:0-10134 GCA_034670345.1 Paracoccaceae bacterium
GAGACCTTCGACAGGTTGGTCGCCAGGGCCGGTGTTGTACCGGCGACGAAGCGCCGTCCACGTCTGCACGATCTGCGACACACGTTTGCGGTTCGCGTGCTGCAAGGCACTCCGCTGGATCGCAGCCGAAGCGGCGCACATATGGCGGCGCTGGCGACCTACATGGGTCACGTCAACATCCATGCAACCTACTGGTACCTGGAGGCCACCACCGACCTGATGCGCGATGTCGCCGCGGCCGGTGAAGGGTTCCTCACCGAAGGGAGGCAATCATGACGCCGATTGCGCCCCTCATCGAAGCCTTCCTGGATCAGACACTCGCCCGCCAGCGAGGCGTCAGTCGGCATACGCGCGACTCCTACGCCCTGAGCTTCCAGTTGCTGTTCATCTTCGCTGCAAAGAGGCTGAAGGTCTCGCCATCGGCGCTGACGCTGGAGCAACTCGACGCCAATCTCATCAGCGCTTTCCTGGAATATCTCGAGGAAAAGCGCAACAACGCGCCGGTGACACGAAATGTCCGGCTGGCGGCCATCAAATCCTTCTACCGCTTCCTCGAATACAGGCAGCCGGCAGCCCTGGATCATATCCGGCGCGTTCTGGCGATCCCATTCAAGAAGACGGATCAACGCCTGGTCCCCTATCTCTCGCGGGAGGAGCTGCAAGCGGTGCTCGACGCTCCGGATTCCGCCACGCGCGATGGCATCCGCGACCGGGCCATGCTGCATCTGGCGGTTTGTGCGGGTCTGCGCGTGTCCGAGTTGACGGGGTTGAAGCTCGATGACATCGACCTGTCGTCGATGAGCATTCGCGTCCTGGGCAAAGGACGGCGGGAACGGACGCTTCCCTTATGGAAGACGACGGCCGCAGCTCTGCGCGCCTGGCTCGCCGTTCGGGGACGGGTTCAAGCACCCGAGGTGTTCGTCAACGCCCGGGGAGAGCCGCTGAGCCGATGGGGCTTCGCCTATCTGCTCAAGCAGCATGCAGCGACTGCCGCTCAAGCACATCCCGGCCTCAACAGGAAACGTATCTCGCCTCACGTGCTCAGGCACACATGCGCGATGATCATTCTGCAAGCAACGCAGGACATCCGCAAAGTGTCGCTGTGGTTGGGACACGCCTCTCTGACGACCACAGAAATCTACACGCGTGGGGACCCGACAGAGAAGCTCGACGCCATGGAAGCGATCGTTCCACCGCATTTGCGACGCGGCGCGTTCCAGCCGTCCGACAGGCTGATCGAGCTCCTAAAGCGCCCTTCGTAATGGAGAGCCGGGATGGCGGCGCGGACACCGGAACAGGACCATGTCGCCGCCAACTTCCCATTACAGGATCTGCCCATAATGCAGGTAATGTGCGTCGCCCATTACTTGTAGGAATCGCCACTGCCCCAAATGCCAGGCGGGTGCGGCCAAGGCCTGGCTGGCCGCGCGTGAGGCGGAACTTCTGCCGGTGCGGTATTTCCACTTGGTCTTCACGCTGCCAAAACCGATCGCCGACATCGCGCATCAGAACAAACGCGAGCTCTACAACCTGCTGATGCGGGCGAGCGCGGACACCGTGATCCGGATCGCCGCCGACCCCAAACACCTTGGCGCCAGGGTCGGCATGACGTCTGTTCTGCACACCTGGGGATCAGCGATGACCCACCATCCGCATGTCCACATGATCGTGCCGGTGGCGGGCTGTCTGCCGACGGCACGAAGTGGATCGCCTGCCGCAGGAACTTCTTCCTCTCCGTCCGGGTGCTGTCCCGCCTCTACCGGCGTCTCATCCTGGACGGGCTGGCCCGGCTGCACAGAGCCGGCAAGCTGCACTTCTTCGGCGACCATGCCGAGCTTGTCGATCGCGCGGCCTTTGACGCGGTCCTGAAACCGCTGTGCAAGATCGACTGGGTCGTCTATGCCAAGGAACCCTTCGCCGGGCTCAGGGCCGTGCTGGCATACCTGTCGCGCTACACCCACCGTATCGCGATCTCCAACAGCCGTCTGATCCGCATGGACGACCAGGGCGTCACCTTCCGAGTCAAGGATTACCGCGTCACCGGTCCCGGGCGGCAACCGAGGTCAACTTCGCGGGCAAGGCTTGGTCAGCGGGCGGCTGGCGCAACGACGAAAAGCCAGTGGCGTAGCTGAGCGTGAACGTGTCAAGAAATGGCACGTTCGGGCCAGCATCCAGCGGTGTGGCGGCATGCAGCGGCAGCATGGAAATCGGGCCGGTCGGAAGCAGCACAACAGGCGCGTTTTCAGCAAGGCCAAGCGCCTGTATCATCAGATGACATCCTCGAATGACCGGATTGGTGACACACGCCGCGCCGCAACAAGAGATGTGCCGCACCTGCGAGGAAATTCTGCGGCAGCGAAGCTCAGAAAACGAATGACGGCAAAGTCCCGCAGTTCCGACCTCTGACCACCCAAAATGCTGCGCGACCCACGAACGGCTGCTGTGATGGGCTGCGCTGCAGCATCCTGATCTGGGGCTGAAGGTCGGCTCTGGGCCGTCCTTGCCCAGTGGTAGCGTTCGGCTCCTCGAACATGCCTCATGATCTAATGGCGGCAAAGAACCCAAAGCTGGCTATGCGAGACGTCAATACCCTGCTAGTTTGAACGCCTTGAACGACAATTCTGTGTCGATCCGCGTTCAGGAGCCTGAGATGATTGCACTCGAACCCCCAATGCGGCTTGCCACAGAGGCAGATGCAGCCGAGCTTGCGGAACTCGTCAATTTTGCCGGAGAGGGCCTTCCTCTATACATCTGGGCGGGACTTGCGAAGAACGGACAAGACCCGTGGGCGGTTGGTCGTGCACGGCAGGCAGAAAAAGCGCGCGAGGGCCAAATTGTTGTTGCAGACTCTGGAAATGGTGCCGTCGCGAGCTTGACCGGATACGCGATCGGCGCGGAGCCGGTCGAGATTGGTGAAGATTTTCCAGCACTGTTCCGTCCATTGCAGGAATTGGAAAACCAAGCGCTCCAAAGCTGGTACGTGAACGTTCTTGCCTGCTATCCGGATTCGCGTGGTCAGGGGATCGGTTCGGCTCTTCTCGATCTCGCCGACGAAATTTCTGGTGCCGACGGCTTGCATCGGATGAGTGTCATAGTTGCCAGCAACAACCTAGGTGCACGACGTCTTTACGAACGCAAGGGGTACCGAGAATTGGCAACAGCGCCATGCGTCAAGGAAGGTTGGGATACAGAGACAGAAAACTGGGTTCTGTTGGGCAAGTCGCTCAAGTGATCGACGACCGTTTTGTTCCGCAGACCGTGAGTTCGACCGCTGCCAGATATTGCTGTTGCGGCGAAAGTCCGGTTCGGTGAAGCTGCATTGCGGCGTAGCCTGACCCGATGAATGTCTCTTATGGGCCGAGGCTGTGTGAAATCTCGCGGTCATGATCGGTCAGCTACGGCATTCGCGGCGTCGGCGGGACGCTCCTGTCATTTCCGGGTCGATTTCACAACGCGGCGTCTACTCTTCAGCCCGGGATCGCCTCCATCAGCCTGCGTATGCCGATCAGGGCGACGATCCGCTTGATGTCGTAGGCGAGGACGTGGAGCGCCATCTCGGTGCGAACGTTCTTCAACCGTCGCATCTGGAAATGGGTCGCGCCCATCCAGCCCTTGATGGTGCCGAAGGGATGCTCGACCGTGCAGCGCCTCAACGTCATCGGGTCGGGGTCGCGGCTCAGGCGTTCGCGCATCTCGTCGACCAGGTCCTCGTGCTCCCACCTTGTGATCCGGCGCTCCTTGCCGCTCGTGCATCGTGGTTGAAGCGGGCAATGCTGGCATTCGTTGATCCAGTATCGCCGGACCTGAAGGCCACCTTCTTCCCGTCTGTAGCGATAGGTCAGTTCCTTGCCGGCGGGGCAGCGATAGACATCCCGGTCGGGTTGGTAGTGAAAGTCCGCCTTCACGAACATGCCCTTGCCTCTGTTGCCCGAGGTTTCTGGACGCGGCACGGTCGTGGTGATGCCCTCCTCGTGGCAGGTGAGGATCTCGGCGCCGCTGAAATAACCCTTGTCGGCGATGGCATGCAGCTCGTCGCGGCCAAGCGCCTCCTTGGCCGCAGTCCCCATCGGGCTGAGCTGTTCGCGGTCGAAGCCCTGGTTCGTGAAATCGTGGGCGACGATGAGGTGGGTCTCGGTATCGACCGCGCTCTGCACGTTGTAGCCGACCAGTCCACTGCGGCGGGCGCTCGTGGCCATGGCGCGGGCGTCCGGATCGGTCAGCGAGATCTGCCCGTCCGGCGCGTCGGCCAGCGCTTCGTCCATCGCCTTCAGGCGCTGGATCTCCTGCCGGACACGGTCGTGCCGGCGCGTGAGATGGGCCATCTTCTCTGCCCGCGCCGCGCCTTCTTCCTGCCGGTCGATGCGGGCCATCTCGCCGATGTAGCGTTCGACATCCGCCTCGAGATGGGCCAGCCGGCTGGCGATCTTCCCCTTGGTGAAGTTCCGATCGCGAGTGTTGACTGCCTTGAACTTGCTCCCGTCGATGGCGACGCAATCGCCCTTCAGCACCCCGATCCGGCGGCAGAGCTCGACGAACTGCGCGCAGGTCCGGCGGATGGCCGCGCCGTTGTCGCGCCGGAAATCCGCGATGGTCTTGTGGTCGGGCACGAGGCGCCCGGTCAGCCACATCACCTCGACATTCCGACCGGCCTCGCGCTCCAGGCGCCGGCTCGACGGAACTCGGTTCAGGTAGCCATAGATGAAAAGCTTCAGCAAAACCGCCGGATGATACCCCGGCCGTCCCGTTCGCGCCGGTGCCACCCGCGCAAAACCAAGATCCGGAAGATCGATTTCCTCGACGAAAAGATCGACCACGCGGACCAGATTGTCCTCACCAATCCAGTCCTCCAGCCGCGCCGGGAACAGCGTCGTCTGATCCCGCGCGACACCCTCGATGAAACCCGCCATGAACACCCTCCTGCCTCAGCAAAAGAATAGCACAGCACGGAGTTTTCACACAGCCTCGGCCGTGAGCGACGGCCACACTGATCTGCCCACGGCCCGTTGCGCGGTTCCGCCGTATTTCCGCTCCGAGTCCCAAGCCGACCTCGCGGGTCGAGTGCAATATCAACCGCGGTGGGTCGCAAGCAGTTGCTTGTGCGGGCGGTCTAACGACTTTTCTGATCGGGCGTTTGGGTGGATTTCGTTTCATCTTTTCTTTCCCGATTGTTGGGACCGGCTATCATCAGCTCGGCCAGAACGCCGGACCCCCAAAATACTCTGCCATTATCCGGGAGGTTCTCGGTAGCGACCTGGTTGACGCTTGCGTGGGGCTATGTGGTAGTCTCAGGACAATCGTTGAAGGGCACATTCAGATGGCTCGATGGATTGAAATCGTCGACAAGGGGCGTCGCCCGCTGGCATATCATGCCAGCGCGCACGATTTCACGACCGGGAACGAGAGTGATGCACAGCTGAATGTTGTGCTCGAGAACCCAAACCTGAGCCTCTACTGCCTGGATCACGACCGGAGGGAAGCGGTATTCGTGGAACTGCCGGAAGCCGCGGAACTAGGCGTGGCCCCGTTCATATACATGGCCCAGTACGAACACGCCAAACGACTGCTCTCGGTACCGTATGTCGAATTCTTCAAACTCGCCCGCGAACTGAGTGAGATGAACAACTTTGTCATGATCTACATGACGGGTCGTTCCGGAAGTACCTTGTTGAGCAAAGCAATGAATCGAGCTGCGGGCGCGGTCAGCTTGTCCGAACCCGATGCGCCGGTTGGTCTGGTTCAAGTACAGCGGGCGAGAGCGGCTGAGCCCCACGAACTAAGTGCACTTTTCGATGCGTCTGTCCGCTTCCTTTTCCGTCGTGCCAACGGCAGCATGCCACAAACCTGCGTCCTGAAGCTGCGCAGCGAAGCACTCCAGCTTTCGACCGTAATCGACCGTGCCTATCCCCAGACGAGGTCGCTGTTCCTCTACCGTGACGCGGTAGGCTGGGTCGGATCGTTCTACCGGATCATGGTCCGCCTTGGTGATACCGACAACATCACGCGCGAGCGGCTGATCGAATGGTTCGATCTCGGCTACGGATTGGATGCCAAGACTTATCTGGGCCTGCTCGACGCTGATCAGAAATTCGTTTCGCCGATCGAGTTCCTTGCGCTCTGGTGGATTGCGGTTGTTGACATGCACCTCGATGCGGTTGCGCGCGGGCTTCATGCTCCGGCCTTCAAATACCAGGACGTGACACAAGACTCTGACCGGTTTCTGGCCGCGGCTATGGCGCACAGCGGATTCTCAAATGAGGATATACAGCGTGCGCGCGGTGCGTACGTGATGGACTCGCAGGCCGGATCACCCTTTGCACAGGCGGAAGACAATGAGCGGCACCTTAGGCTTACATCAGAACAGACTCGCACAGTCCGCGACCTCGTCGCCCGTCACGTCAGGTTTCAAGATACGGAGTTCGAGGTGCCGGGGACGGTTTATCTGAAGGGATAGGCGGTTAGTCATCTCTTCTTCTGCTACGCGTCCCCTTTGTCCGCTCTGCCGACCTTCACGCTCCGAAAATGCTGCACGAAGTCACATATGACCGGTTCGGGGAAGCTGCACTGCAGCGACGACCTCTGTTGCCAAGGTCAGCTTCGGGCCGGGAGCGGCGCGTAACACTCCCGGGACGTTGCTGCGGCCCGCCCCGTGCGTCGGGGGCCGCTTCGAGCCAGCCTTGGAAATTTTCGAGGACCTGATTACACACTGTTTCATGTCGATGCTCCAAGACTTGACGCAAATCGTGACGACGGTCCTGCCGACCGACCCCAGCTTCCGGTCGATCCGGCGCGACGTGGTGGATCGTCACATCGAGGACGCTCGGCAGGCTGCATGTGCGTCTCCCAGAGACGACTTCCTGCTCTCGTTGATGCGCCTTCTCGCGCTTCCGGGGAACGGCCATACACGCCTTATCCCGAACGACGCCATCTCGGTTCTCCCCCTAAGGTTCACGACTATCGGCGCCGAGGTCCGGCTGGTCGACGCGGCGCCGGGATTCCCTGCGGCGATCGGGGGCGAACTGTTGTCCATCAATCGTGTTCCCATAGCCGAGATCCAAACCGCCGCAGATAGATATCTGGCGGGGACGCCGCAGCGAAAACGTGTCATCGGGCCGATCCTGTTCGCTTGGCCGGCAGCCTTGCGGCACCTGGAGATTGCTTCGGGCGGCGATCAGATCGAGTATCGGATACGCCGTGAAACGGGCCAGATCATGGAACTGCTTCTGGACACCGCGACCGTGGTTGCCGGCTCCACGTTCTACCCACGCGGCGAGCATGGAAAAGCCGATGGATCCTGGTCCCCCGCATCTTTTCTGCAGGTCGAGGATTTTGGCCAAACCGGATTTCTGCTGGTCTTACCGAGCTTTTTCGACCCGGGTGAAACGGCCCTTTCGGATGCGATTTCCGAGGCTGCGGAGCTTGTCAGATCGCGCACGGCGATTCCCGTATTTGTTGACATCCGCGGGAATACGGGCGGCGACTTTCTACGGACTATGCCCTTGATCGACGCGTTGTCCGAGGGGCCTGAAGATCGCCGGGTCGTTGTGGTCGTGGACAAGTTCACGTTTTCCGCGGCGATCGTCTTTGTCGCCATCCTGAAGCACCGTCTGGGAAAACGGATTGTCCTCGTCGGAGAAGAGATGGGGGACGGGCTGACATTCTTCGCCGAAGGAGGAACCCTCGACCTGTCCTGTACTGGCGCGGCGGTTCGGTATTCCACGGCTTTCCACGATTGGGCTGAAGGCCGCACCGACGAAACCACTCCGCCCGAGATCGCGGCGAGACTTGTCCCGGCCGGAACCTTGGACTTGGACCGTCCTTGGGTCGCGAGGTCGGATGATGTCCCAAAACGGGATCGCTTCTGCGGTGAGCTTCTGAAGGGTTTAGGCGCCTGACGAACGGCCGGATCGTCCGCTCTGCCGGCCTGACCTGATAAACCATGCTGCACGATGCAATGAATAGCCGCTTCGGTGACGCAGTGGCAGGTACTGACCGTCATTTCAAAGGTCGGCTCTGGTGAAGGATTTTCGATGCGGGCCGTGGTGCAACGTTTCTTGGTGACGCTTCGTCGGCCCGCGTTGGAAATCCTCCCAAGGTGGAAGCCGCGGTGGCCAGGCGCTGTCTATGGGGAAAGTGGGCTGAGGTTTCCAGCGACGGTGGAGGGTGGCTGACATGTCGAAAGATGTCGACCGTCTCCAAGAGCGCCCTGATCTGCCCAGGAGATGATGGTCGGTATCGGATGGCGCGTTTCATCCTCAGTTCGCGGTCGCGGCACCACGTGAGGCACGGCTGAGCCAGTCCGGAACTGGCGTGAGAACCGGAGTTGTGTTTGTTGCAGTGACGGGCGTTTCGTCATGCGGCCTGCTCCCGAGGGGGTGCGCGCGACATCGGCTTCTGGCCCCGGCGGAAGATCTCGACAATGCGCATCGGGCCGCCACAGCACGGGCATGGCTCTCGCAAGGTGAGCGGGGCAACTCCCGCTGTTTTCTGCTCTTCTGTCTCGGGCGGCCGATGCCCGAGCAGGTCACGGACTCTGGCGACGTTGGCCTTGCGCTGCGCCGAGGCCAGCAGGCCGTAGTGCCGGATGCGGTGGAAGCCCTCGGGGAGGACGTGCATCAGGAACCGGCGAATGAACTCGGATGTGGCCAGGCGCATGACCCTCGCGCGGTCACCGGATTTGACGCGATAATCCTTCCAGCGGAACGTGACAGTCGCGGCATCTGCGCTGACCAGGCGGCTGTTGGAGATCGCGACGCGGTGGGTGTATCGGCTGAGGTAGGCAAGCACGACCTCTGGGCCGCCAAAGGGCGGTTTGGAATAGACCACCCATTCGGATTTGCGCAACGGCGCGAGCCAAGCGGCAAAGGCGTCCGTTCGCGACAACCGCTTCAGGTCCCCATAGAAGGCCAGTTCTCCGGTTCGGTGCAGGACCAGCAGCCCGTCAAGGAACAAGCGACGAAACAGGCGCGACAGCACGCGGACATGCAGGAAGAACCCGAGCTTGCACGCGACCCATTTGGTGCCTGTGAGTGCTGGACGTAATCTCCCCAAAACGGCTGGATGAAAATTCCCCAGTTTGGCGCTGAGGCCGGTGGACAGGGGGGCATGCCCCCCTGTCCACCGGCGGCGCAGAATAACCTCTGTAATGCCAATGGAAGGGCGTGCAGGTGGTTGGATTAAGGGAGATCGTTATGATCTTGGAATTGAAGCGGCAGGGCCTGGGCGTCAGCGCGATCGCGCGGCAGACCGGGCTCGACCGCAAGACGGTGAGGAAATATTTGGAGCTTGGCCTCGAGGCCCCGGTCTATGGGCCCAGAGAGCCGAGCGATCGTTTGGCAGACCGGTTTCAATCGTATCTGTCCGAAAGGCTCGAGGCGTTTCCCGGTCTCTCGGCGCGCAGGCTGCACCGCGAGATTAGGGCGATGGGGTATGAGGGGGCGTATTCCACGCTGACCGAGTATATTCGCCTGATCCGGCCTGTCGTGCCGCGGCAGTTCGAGCGGCGCTTCGAGACGCCCGCCGGCAAGCAGGCGCAGGTGGATTTTGCAGAATTCCAGGTCGAGTTCACCTCAGAACCCGGCGTGATGCGCAAGGTCTGGCTGTTCAGCATGGTGCTGGGGCACAGCCGCTGGCTTTGGGGGCGGTTCTGCCCGAACCAGACGCTGGAAACGGTGATGCGCTGTCACATCGCCGCATTCGGTGCGATGGGCGGGGCCTGCACCGAGATCCTCTACGACCGGATGAAGACAGCGGTCATTGGAGAGGATGCCGCAGGCGTCGTGACCTACAATGAATCTCTGGTGACACTACTGTCCCATTACGGATCGGCGCCACGGGCCTGCCAGCCGTATCGGGCCAAAACCAAATCGCCAATCTGTAGAGACTTGACCTTCACCTCCCCGTTGGATGTCTGGATCAACGTATCCTCGTGGAAACATATCGTATCAACTTCCGCAAACGTTATGTCTTGTGCGGTAATTGGAGGGAGAGTAGAGCCAGGTACCGCCGGAAAAGGGTAACCGGTGTTCTGGCCCCACCTACCGCGCGGCTTCCTGATCTGAGATCGGCTCTTTCGGAGTGTATCAGGAAGGAGTTTCTCCATGGATGCTACATTGGAGGTTCTCACGGAGGATGGAG
>JAXMNQ010000106.1:0-9999 GCA_034670345.1 Paracoccaceae bacterium
CGCCGAAACGACCGCCCGGAACTCGACAAGGCCCTCACCCTCGCCCGCCTGACCGGCGCCACGCTGGTCATCGCCAAGCTCGACCGCCTCTCCCGCAATGCCGCCTTCCTGCTGACCCTGCAGGGCAGCGGTGTCTCCTTCCTCGCCTGCGACATGCCCGAGGCCAACGACCTGACCGTCGGCATCATGGCGCTGGTCGCCCAGCAGGAACGCGAGGCCATTTCCAGACGCACGAAGGAAGCCCTGGCCGCCGCCAAGGCTCGAGGCGTCAAGCTGGGCAATCCCAACGGTGCAGCGGCGCTGAGACGGGCCGGCAAGGGCGGCACAGCGCTGCAGGAGGCGGTGACCCGCAATGCCGACGCCTTCGCCGAGGAGCTGCGCGAGGTGGTCACAGCCATCCGGAACGAAGGCCACACAACCCTGCGCGCTCTGGCCGACCAGTTGAATGCGCGCGGGATCAGAACCCGGCGAAGAGGTCGGTGGCACGTCTCGACGGTCAGGAACCTGCTGCGCCGGAAAAGGTGACCGGCAGGGCGCCCTTCCGGGCAGGACTTTTCGCCGATGGAAGATACAAGGTCAGCTGAGGCACGTCGCAGTGCGATTTGGTTATTTCCAGTGCGCCACCGGATTCTCTTGCGAAGGCTGCAACATGCGCGAACGCCAGCTCTCGATTCGCGCGAAGATCGCAGATAGTGGCCACCGGATCGCGGACTGAATGCGCAAGCTTTTCGTCGATTTCCCATCCCGTCGCCCGCATCGTGATCGAGGCAAGACCGGAGGGGTGCGGGGACAGCTCTGCTGTCTCGTCTGCCCGCACCTCTATCTCGAGTGTGCCGCGGATTGCGCATGCCGTTTCCGCGTCGGCGATGAGCACTTTCAGACAGGTGGCGAGGGCCGCAGGATCTGCGCGGACCATAGCCGAGGGCTGGCCAGCCGACACACTTAACCCTGGAGCATCAGAAGGCTCTGAAAAGAGGACAATACCAAAGTTTCGAACGAGCTTTGCGACGTCCACGTCCTGCGGCTTCAGGATGCGCCGTCCTGTAACGAGAAGGTAGGTGTCGATCCGGCTGACGCCGGTATCTGTCGCCTCAACGATTGGCCGAAGCAGGCTCTTGTCCCGCATCCCATCGAGTTCGAGGAGTTCGGCGTTGCCACGGATCGTCGCAAAGAGATTGTTGAAGGAATGCGCTACACTTCCGGCAAAGTCGCCTACGGCATCTTTCCGTGCTGCGGCGAGCGATGAGGCCTGCGGCCGCCGATGCCCCGCAAGGTCCTCAAGGCGTTTGTCCTCCAGGACATCGTCCTTCAACGCGCCGCGCCGCTCCAATTCCAGCCGAAGAAGGAACTCCGACACGAAAAGGTCGGCGTGTCGGCGGGTTCCGGCGAAGAAGACAATGACGAACATGGTCGCGACGAGCGCCCCGGTGAGGGCCAGCCATCCTTGGCCGATTGCAAGGCCGGCCACGACACCAGACGTGACAGGCAGCATAAAGGCGAGCGCGGCTGCCGGGACTGGGTAAAGGGCATAGGCGCCCCCGGCGATCATTCCGGTCAGAACCGCGAGGCAGAAGGCAAGAGGAAATCCGTCAAGCCCTGGTACGAGCAGAACGCCGGGAACTGTCCAGAGCAGCCCGAAGAGACCTGAGCTTCGGATGAGTCGCCTGATCGTCCTTGTGCTCGTGATCTCGGGCCGTTCTTTATGACGTCTCTGCCAGACACCACGGAAACTCAAGCTTGCAAGGAGTACAACAGCGCAAAACCAGGTCGCCGCGACTACCAGCATCTGTTCTTCGCTCGCCAACACGAAGACGACAAGCAGCGCGTTCACAACGTTGACCAACATCAGCACGCGACTGACCCGCAGCACTGCGTTGACCTGATGCGCCCGCAGACGTCCGCGCGTCTCCTCTGTCAGTGCATCGCGCACGCTCTTCGGCAGGTTCAGACGATCTGCATATTCCGGAGCGACATGGACGAGCATGCCAGCGTGAAGAAGGGCGTCGTGGCAAAACTTTCGAAACGAGGAGGACAATGGAGGCATTGCGAGATATCCATCTGGAGCCCGGTAGCCGACCATAGCACAATCATGCATGAGTTGGCTTGCCTCCCATGGCAGGTGACCTCGGGAGGGCTGCAGTGTGACCAAATGCATAACGTTCTCGACCTGTGCGACTGCGGCCAACACCGCCTCGCTGCTGTTCCAGACCGGGTTTTCCAGTCGCGCGGAAATCGGTCTAGCGGGCTCCGACGATGTCAGCATCAAGGTCAGCCCGGACGGCAGCGCCTGGCTCGACGCCATCATGGTTAACCGGGCGACAGGCAAGGTGTCGGGCGAGGCTGCCCAGACGAGTGCCACCGATGTGACCACAGGGCGACTGTTGCGCGTCGGCGCCTTCGGGCTTGGCTCGGGCGCCGGCCCCAATGTCACCGATCTCGACGCTCATGAGATTTCCGGCTTCTTCTTCGGGTATGGCGGCGCGTCGACAACTCCGCCCACGGGTGACAATCCGTTCCCGACCCTGAACGGCGCTTATGGCCTGATCTGCGGTAACGGAGTACTTGGCGACGCCGGCAGCTACCTCTGGCAGATCGCCGTGCAGTACGGCACGCTCTCGCCCAAGCTGAAGTTCCGCAACAAGGCCGGCACGACCTGGGACGCCTGGCAGACCGTCGTCGCGACGGACAACATCCTCGGTCCCGTCAGCCAGACCGACGGCGTGCCCGCGGGCGCCGTGATCGAACGCGGTAGCAACGCCAACGGCGACTATGTGCGCTTCGCTGACGCAGCGCCGCGGAAACCGTGGCGGGCGCAAACCGCGACCAGATCCTCGACTTCGAACAGGGGCTGGACACGATCGTGGTCGCGGGCCTCAGCCCGAGGGTCTTCGAGTTCCGCGGCACCAGCGCCTTTGCGCCTTCGGGCAACCCGGAACTGAGGCTGTTCGAGACGGCGACAGGGTCGACCATCGTGCAGTTCGATGCCGACGGCAATGGCAGCGTCGACGCCGAGATCCGGGTGGCCAATGTCACCGACCTGACCGAAGGGCGGCAAACGCGCCGGGGGAGCGTTCGGCGGTCAAACAGTCCCCCGGACTGTTTGCCGACCCGCCTCACAGGTGTGACCGGGCGGCGCCCAGCTGGTCACACCTGCGCCACGCCCCCCCCCTGCGCCGCAGTCGAAAAAAATGGCCGGATCGGCTATGATGTGGCGTTCGGTGTTTTCATCCATGCCGCAGGCGGCAGCGTTTTCATGACATTTCCCAGCATAAAGGAGTCTCTCCGATGCCCCTCACATTTCTTCCCGGCAGCACAAATTCACTGGTGACCATCACCAACGGCGACGAGCTTGTCGTGCGCGATTTCATGGACATCTTCGTGGTCGGCACCGCCGTCACCTTTGCCTCGGGCACAGCCGAGACCGGCATTCTCAATCATGGCGACATCTACGGCTACCTTGGGCTGAACGTGAACTCGGACAGTTCGCGGATCGTCAACTACGGCACGATTTCCGGCATCCGGGCAGCCTCCGAATCCGGCGATGCCATCAATCTTGGCGGGACCGGCGGCCAGCACGTGATCACCAACACCGGGACCATCACCGCCGAGGGCCACCTGATCGAAACCGATGAGGCCACTGCCTCGATCAACATCCTTTTCGACAATCACGGCACCGGAATCACCGAAAGAGACATCATCGCCTTCAGCAGTCAGCTCGGCTACATCTGGGTGAACAACACCGGGCACTTGCAGGGCAACAACCTCAACATGTCCGGGAGTGGAAGCGCCCAGCTGGTGAACACCGGTACGCTCCTGGCCACTGCTGTCGTCATGAGCGCGGATTTCGGTGCAAAGCTGTTCAATCACGGGATCATCTCGGGCCGGTATGACGTTGCCACGATCTACGGCAGCAACGTAAATGACCGGGTGACCAATTCCGGCCTGATCGACGGTCGGATCTCGTTTCTGGATGGCGACGACCGTTACGCCGCCGCCGACGCCGGCCTCGTGACGGGCTATGTTGATGGCGGTAACGGCAATGACACGCTGACCGGCGGCAGCGCCGACGACGAGTTGCGGGGCGGCGGCGACCAGGACCTGCTGGTGGGTCGCGACGGCGAGGACACGCTGGAGGGCGGCACCGGCAATGACATGATGCTGGGCGGCGCCGGCAACGATCACATGACCGGCGGCAACAACAACGACACGCTGAACGGCAACAGCGGCGATGACACGCTGGAGGGGGGGGCGGGCAATGACGTCCTTGTCGGCCAGGACGGTTCGGACCTGCTCGACGGCGGCGCGCTGGACGACATCCTCGACGGCGGAAACGGCGACGACGTGCTGGAGGGCGGCAGCGGCAACGACATCCTGCGCGGCCGCGCCGGTGAGGACGATCTCGCCGGGGGGCTCGGCCTCGACCTGCTGACCGGCGGGCAGGGCGCGGACAATTTCGTCTTTCGCAGCCTCGCCGAAACCGTGGTCGGCGCGAACCGCGACCAGATCCTCGATTTCGAACAGGGGCTGGACAGCATCGTCGTGGCGGGCCTCAGCCCGGGGGTCTTCGAATTCCGCGGCACCGCTGCCTTTGCCCCCTCGGGCAACCCGGAACTGCGGCTGTTCGAGACACCCACCGGTTCGACCATCGTGCAACTCGACGTCAATGGCGACGGCATACAGGACGCCGAGATCCGGGTGGCGAATGTGACCGGGCTGACGGCGCAGGATTTTGTGCTCTGAGGGGCGGTGCGCGACGGACGGCGGGCCCTCAAGGCGTATCGCTTTCTAGGTAGTCGGGTTTTCCTTCCATCCCGCTTTTTGAGGAAACATTTCGAAAGGAAATGAGCAATGGCCGATTTCATCATCACGGGCTCTTCGAGTACTGCCCGCACCCTCGACCCCGGGCAGACCGGCGTTCTGGCTACCCAGAACGCCTCCTTGGTGGTCACCGATGACGTCGCCGTCACCGTTGGCGGCGCCCTGATCAACTATCTGACCGTGAACGGATCGCTTATCGCGAATTCTTCTGCGCCGAACTTTCCTGCGGTCGAGATCTCCGGCAACGGGTTGGAAATGCTTGTCGGTCCAACTGGCTTTGTCAGCGCCGACAATTCGAACGCCATCAGCGGCGAGGTCCAGGGAGACTTCCGGCTGCAAAACGCCGGAACTATCCTGTCCGGCGCCGATGCGATCGATGTCTCGACCACCGGGGTCAGCGTGCCGCAGCTCTCTATCACCAATTCCGGCACAATCCAGGGCTTGTCGGATGCGATCCGCTTCGACGGCGGGGGGCAGACCACACGCATCACCAACTCGGGCACGATCCTGGCGGATTCCGGCTTCGGCATCCAGCAGAACTGGATCTCCGGCAGCTCGACCGGTGCCGGTCTTCTCTACAACACCGGCACGATCAGCGGCCCGCAAGGCAGCTACACGGCCGCCGAGGGGGTCGGCGCCAATTATATCTTCAACGCCGGTGTGATGGTCGGGACCGTCTACCTCGACGATGGAAACGACCGCTACGAGGGTGGAGCGGGCCGCGTCGTGGGCCGGGTCTATGGCGACCAGCACAACGACAGCCTCTCGGGCGGTGCTTTCTACGACGAACTCGACGGCGGTAGCGGCGATGACCTGCTGGTAGGGCGCGGCGGCGACGATTACCTCTATGGCGGCGCCGACGAGGATTTTGTGATCGGCGGCGACGGCAACGACGAGGTCGACGGCGGGTTCGGCAACGATACGGTGACCGGCAACGGCGGCGACGACCTGGTGATCGGCGGCCCGGGCAATGATCTGCTGGTCGGCCAGGACGGCGGCGACCTGCTCGACGGCGGCGACGACAATGACATCCTCGACGGTGGCAATGGCGACGACACGCTCGAAGGCGGCAGCGGCAATGACATCCTGCGCGGCCGCGCCGGAGAGGACGATCTGGCCGGTGGCCTTGGCCGTGATTATCTGACCGGCGGCCAGGATGCGGACACATTCGTCTTTCGCAGTCTGGCCGAAACCGTGGTGGGGGCCATGCGCGACCAGATCCTCGATTTCGAACAGGGACTGGACCTGATCGTGGTCGCGGGCCTCAGCCCGGGTGTTTTCGAATTCCGCGGCACCGCTGGTTTCGCTCCCACTGGCAACCCCGAGCTGCGGCTGTTCGAGACGCCGACAGGCTCCACCATCGTGCAGGTCGACACCAATGGCGACGGCAGCGTCGACGCCGAGATCCGGGTGGCCAATGTCACCGGGCTGACGGCGCAGGATTTCGTGCTGTGAGTCGGGAAGTTGTCTCCGAACGCGCCGGGCCTCATCACGCTGCTCGGCACGAAGTGCCCCGGCGCTTGGCCGTCTCTTCCAAACTCAAGACCTTTGCCACTGACATACCCAGAGGAGAAGAGATCACATGACAAGTTTCACACTGAACGACTACAGGGCCTTGCCCTACAACCTCACCGGAAACGAGGTCGGTGTCATCAGGAGCGCCGGCGAACTGTTCTACTTCGGCAGCAGCCTGTCCAGCGCCATCAATATCACCAGCGGGACGCAAACCGACCTGCAGATCTTCGGCATCGTCTCAAACGGCACCACAACCGGCACCTCTGCGATCGATCATGCGGGCAATTCGCTGTACGTCTTTGTCGGCACGGACGGCGTGCTCCGGTCCACATACGGCCGTGCAATCACCTCCCAGTTTTCTGTCGAAGCCTCCATTGCCAATCACGGGACGATTCAATCCGGATCCGACGCGGTGGTTCTGACCACGTCTGATGCCGGTGCCTTCGGAACCGTCTTCAATCACGGCACGATCCAGGGTGACTCCGACGGGCTCATCATCAACGGCGGAAACGCAAGGGCGGAGGTGATCAACACCGGCAGCATCATCGGACTGGCCGACGAGGGTGTCGAATTGAACGCATTCGGTTTCACGGGTGGGGCCCGGTTCCAGAACGATGGTTATGTCTACGGCGGCGGCCACTCTGTCCGGACCGGCGACGGCATTGACGTGGTGTCCAACAGCGGTGTTCTCAACGGGAGTGTCGAACTGGGTGGCGGTGCCGACCGATACGACGGGCCAGGCATCGTAATCGGTCGCGTCCATGGCGGTCCGGGCAGCGACACGCTCGGCGGTGGCTCGCAAGTGGATCATCTCGATGGCGGTGACGACGATGACACGATCGTCGGCGCGGCAGCGACGATCTGCTGGAGGGCGGCAGCGGCTTCGACTTCATCCTGGGCGGCGCAGGCAACGACGAGATCAACGGCGGCGATGACAACGACACGATGAACGCCAATGCCGGCGATGACACCATCTTTGGCGAGGGCGGCAACGACCTGCTGGTCGGCCAGGACGGATCCGATGCGCTGGACGGCGGCGACGACAATGACATCCTCGACGGCGGCAACGGCGATGACGTGCTCGAAGGCGGCTCTGGCAACGACATCCTGCGGGGCCGCGCCGGTGAGGACGACCTTGCCGGGGGTCTTGGCCTCGACCTGCTGACCGGCGGGCAGGATGCCGACAGCTTCGTCTTTCGCAGCATCGCCGAAACCGTGGTCGGCGCCATGCGCGACCAGATCCTCGATTTTGAACAGGGTGTCGATCTGATCGTGGTGGCGGGCCTGTCGCCGGGTGTGTTCGAGTTCCGCGGCACCAGCCCCTTTTCCCCCTCCGGCAATCCCGAACTGCGGCTGTTCGAGACCCCCACCGGCTCGACCATCGTGCAGATTGACGCCGACGGCAACGGCAGCGTCGACGCCGAGATCCGGGTGGCCAATGTCACCGGCCTGACGGCGGATGACTTCGTCCTGTAGGTTCGAACCCGCCACACCGGCACGAAAACTGTTGACGCCCAGACAGTCCGCGCTAACGCTTCGCGCCGGGAAATGTTCCTCTTTGACTCAATTTATCTTTTCCCACCTTGACCCCAGGAGACTTGAACAATGGCATCTTTCGGACTTAGCGCGTTTTCGACCACGGCACGTATCCTGGTCGGAAGCCAATCCGGTTTTCTCGACCGCGACGGAACGCTCTACATCAGCGGCAGCGACGCGATCGAGGCCACGGCAGGCACAAACTGGGTGATCAACCACGGTGCCATCTTTGCCTATGGCGGCGGCTTTGCGGCCATCGACGCGGGCGGCAGCGTCTTTGAGATGCTCAACGGCAAGGACGGCAGCATCGACGCCGAAAATCCGACCGGGGGCACCATCGACATCGACGTCAGCACCCTGGCCAAGGTCGTCAATCACGGCACCATCCATTCGATGAACAGTGATGCGATCAACTTTCAGGACAGCGACGGCGCGGCCCGGTTCAACCTGGTCAATACCGGCAGCATCACCAGCAACGACGGTGAGGCCGTGGATGCCGATGTCGGCACGTCTTTCATGTATATGTCCAATTCCGGTCTGATCTCGGGCGAGGATCATGGACTTGCCTTGACCTCCGACGTTGGCAACACCAGCAACCAGGTCCTCAACAACAGCGGCATCATCGAAGGGCTTGCGGACACCGCGCTTGTCTTTTCCTTTGGGACTGACGGTGGCTTCCAGATCACCAATTCCGGCACGATCAGCGGTTGGGTAGACGGGCTCAGCACAACCCGCGATACCGATGTCCGGATCCTGAACTCCGGCCTTATCGAAGCGCGCGGAACTTTTTCATTCAGCGAAGCCATCGACCTTGCCGGCGGTGATGACGTGATCCGCAACACCGGCACGATCCAGGGCAACGTCGTGCTGCGGGAGGGCGACGACTACATCGACAACAACGGCGGCGTGATCAACGGCACCGTCGATGGCGGTTCCGGCAATGACACGCTGGCCGGCAGCGACAATTCCGACGATTTCGCGGGCGGCGCCGATGCCGACACCATTGTCGGTCGCGGCGGTGACGACCTGCTGAACGGCGACGGTGGCGATGATTTCATCCTTGGCGGCGCGGGCAATGACGACATCAACGCGGGCGCGGACAACGACACCGTGAACGGCAACGCCGGGGACGACTCGATCTACGGCGAGGGGGGCAATGACCTGCTGGTCGGCCAGGATGGCAGCGACCTCCTGGAGGGCGGCACCGGGCTCGACACGATGGACGGCGGTAACGGCGACGACGTGCTGGAAGGCGGGGCGGACAACGACATCCTGCGCGGCCGCGCCGGGGAGGACAATCTGGCCGGCGGTCTGGGCCTCGACCTGCTGACCGGCGGGCAGGACGCGGACAGTTTTGTCTTCCGCAGCATCGCCGAAACCCTGGTCGGCGCCAGCCGCGACCAGATCCTCGATTTCGAACAGGGGCTGGACAGCATCGTGGTGGCGGGCCTGCATCCGGGTGTTTTCGAGTTCCGCGGCACGGCGGCTTTCGCCCCCTCGGGCAATCCCGAGCTGCGGCTCTTCGAGACGCCCACCGGCTCGACCATCGTGCAGCTGGACACCAACGGCGACGGCACCCAGGACGCCGAGATCCGGGTGGCGAATGTCACCGGGCTGACGGCGGAGGACTTCGTGCTGTAGACGGGTCTGCCGGGACAGCCGGGACCACAGAAAACCGCATATCTGGACCGAAACGCCGCCATGTGGTGCTAGACTGCACCCTGTCGAACGCTGAGACCGGCAGGTGCGGCGTACCGGAAACAATTGGGAGCAACCGGACATGGCCAGTTTCAGCATCACGACCGTCGCGTCGACCGGCCGCCGCCTGGTGGGGGACGAAATCGGTCTTGTCGCCACGCCCGACGCGGCGCTCATCGCTACCTTCTCGTATCCCGTGTTGGTGGACAACTCGGTCTCTGCCTTGCCGAACACGCTTGTCGTGAACGGCACGGTGCTGGGAAGCTCCACGGTCCTTATTCAGGGCCAACTCGACGTTGCGCGGGCCGTGAACGTCGTCGACGCCACCTCGTTTTTCATGACGGTCGGGCCGCAGGGGTTGGTGCAGTCGGTGCAACAGCAGGCGCTCCGGGCCGATTACAGCGGCACGCTCACCCTCAACAATGCGGGCAC
>JAXMNQ010000107.1:0-9417 GCA_034670345.1 Paracoccaceae bacterium
TGCTCAACAAGTTTCCGAAATCGATGCAGCCGGCAGTGAAGGCCGATCTGCGCGAGATCTGGCAGGCCGAGACCCGGGTCGCCGCGGAAACCGCCATGGACACCTTCACCGAGAAGTACGGCGCCAAGTATGAGAAGGCGGTGACCTGCCTGACGAAGGGCCGGGAGGCCCTGCTGGCATTCTACGACTTCCCGGCCGACCACTGGGATCACCTGCGCACCGGCAACCCGATCGAAAGCGTGTTCGCCACCGTCCGCCACAGGACCGTGCGGACCAAGGGCGCGCTGTCGCAGAAGACCGTGAAACTCATGGTCTTCAAGCTCGTTCAGGCCGCCGCGAAGACATGGCGACGCCTGAAGGGCGCGAACCAATTCCTGCGCGATCTCATCGCGGCGCTGCCCTACAGAATCCACACGATCCTCACCGACAACGGCATCCAGTTCACAAACCGCAAATAGGATCGCTATGCGATGGAGCACATCTTCGACCGGGTCTGCTCGGAGCACGGGATCGAGCATCGCCTGACAAAGGTGAACCATCCCTGGACCAATGGCCAAGTCGAGCGCATGAACCGTACGATCAAGGAAGCGACCGTCAAGCGCTACCAGTATGAGGCACACGCTCAGCTCGAAACCCACCTCGGCGACTTCATCGCAGCCTACAATTATGCGCGTCGCCTCAAGACGCTGCAGGGCCTAACGCCATTCGAGTTCATCTGCAAAATCTGGACAAGAGAGCCAGAAAGATTCACTGTCGATCCAACCCATCACACGCTGGGACTAAACACCTAGGCCAGGATGGTGCGGATAACCTCCTTGTTGCGGCCGGAGATCACCGAAAGCGCCTTGGAGCCGCCCATGCGGGCGAAGGTCAGTAGGTTTCCGCCGGTGTCGACCACCGAAATGCACATCGGTTGCCCGATCCGCTCGGCCTCGGCAATTGCAGCCTCGAGCACGGCCATACCGCCGTCAAGTGTGAGAGTCCTGCTGTCCTTCACCACTCAAACCTTGCGCGCATGGTTTGAGTGGTGAAGGTGGTGTTCAGGGCGATGCCCAGCCCGCTATTTTCCAGCAGGCGCAAACCGTTGCAGAACGCTGGCAAGCGAAAGTTGATCGTCGGCGGGTCCGGAGAGATTCATCCCGGCCTCCATTTCGTCGAGATGCGCGACCATTGTCGCCACGGTGCCCTCTCTGTCGCGTCGGCGCATGGCGTCCACGATCGTGCGGTGATGGTCGGGGCCGCAGCGGCGCGCATGTGGATCCTCGTAAAGCGCCGAAACAAGCGATACCCGCGCAACGCTGTTGCGCAGGATCTCGGTGAGAACCGGGTTGCCTGCCGCCGCTGCCAGTTCGAGATGGAAATTGCCCCAGACGAGGACCTCGTTGCCGTCCTGATACGGGTGTTCACGAAACTTGTCTTCCTCGGCCATGACCCGCTCGAGGCGCTTGATCGTCTCCGCCGTGGCGTTTTCGGCAGCAAGCCTCGCCGTGGCCAGTTCCACGGCCCGCCGCGCCTGAAGAAGGTGGCGCGCCTCGTCAGCTTCGGGCGACGCGACGAAGGCGCCATGATTGCGCCGTCGATCCACCAGCCGTTCGCGCTGCAGGATCGCCACCGCCCCACGCGCGACTGTGCGGCTCACGCCGAAATGGTCCGCGATGACCTCGTCCCGCAATTTCATGCCGGGGCGCAGCGCGCCTTTCATGATCGCAGTCTCGAGCGTGCAGCGGATCGCCTCGATGGGATCGTCTCCGCCGCGGTCGGTCCCGCCATCCCCTTCATGAAGTGTCATTTCAGCCCTGCGCCCTATTCTTTCGACAGATTCGCAAAGTTGTCTGCTTCTGACAAGCGTGCAACCCCTGCGCCGCTATGCACGCTGATATTCTTCACAAAACTGCACAAATATTCTGCGCATTGATGGAAATTTATTCGCGACAGAACTGGCGTCACTAGTTTCGACAATGAACACCCCTTTTTGCGTGACTTGCGCGATTGGCTCGGGATCACTGACGAAACCGGGTGCAAGGCACACGCTCGGACTACTGAAAGCAGGGAGCGCCATGATCCATGCGCGTCATGACAATTTGAGGCGGGACAGAGCTGGCAGCGAGGAGGCCGCCCCGGTCACCGGCGCCGCACCGCGGACGCAGGCAGCGGACAAGTCCGCCGCCGCAGCAGGCCTGTCGGTCGAAAACGTGACCCATTCCTTCCGTTCGATGCGAGCACTCGACGATGTCAGCTTCGACGTCGCCAAGGGCGGGGTCGTGGCGTTGCTTGGGCCCAGCGGATGCGGCAAGTCCACCCTGTTGCGCGTCATTGCAGGCCTCTTGCCGCCCGACCGCGGCCGCATTTCGCTCGGCGACCGCGACCTGACGCGCATACCTGCGCGCAAGCGCTCCATCGGGATGGTGTTCCAGAATTTCGCACTGTTTCCGCACCTGACCGTGCGAGAGAACATCGCCTACGGGTTGGTAAGCCGCAGCGCGCGCAAGGCCGAGACGCAGGCGCAGGTGCAAGAGATGTTGCGGCTGGTGCGGCTCGAAGAGCTTGGTGACCGGTTTCCCCGCCAGCTTTCGGGCGGTCAGCAGCAGCGTGTGGCCGTGGCGCGTGCCCTTGCCGTCTCTCCCTCCGCGCTTCTGCTCGATGAGCCGTTTGGCGCACTGGACCGAGCGCTGCGGGCCGAATTGCAGGAAGAATTCATCGAAACACAATCGAAGGTGGGAATCACGACCGTGGTCGTCACCCACGACCAGGAAGAGGCGCAGATGGTTGCCAGCCTGCTGGTGGTGATGAACAAGGGGCGGATCGAACAGATCGGCACGCCAGAGCAGATCTACGACCATCCCGAGACGCTCTTCGTCAACACCTTCATGGGCCGGGCAAACCTGTTCCCGGCCACTGTCAAGGATGACCGGCATGTGGAGCTTTCCACCGGCGAGACTGTGCGACGCGGGCAAGGTGCGGGCTTCCTGGAGGGAACCGCGGTCGTCCTGACCGCCCGGCCCGAGCACGTCACCATTGCGCCGTCGAGCGATCCCGAGGGCATCGCTGCCACCTGGGTGCGTGGCGCGCCACAAGCGCAACATCTGCTGGTCGATCTGGAGTTGTCGGATGGCAGTCACGCGAAGGCCTTGATCCCTCGCCTCGGCGGCGCGCGTTTCGAACCCGGTGCCGCGGTCAAACTGCGCCTCGACCCTACGGCCACGCAACTTTTTCCCGCCAACGACCCGTATCAAGAACTGAACTAGGACAAGGAGACGACCACCATGACAAGAAAACTGAGCCGCCGCCACGTGAATGCCGGGCTGATGGGCCTGATGGCAACACCGTTTGTCGCACGGCCTGCCCGGGCGGTCGGAGCGGCCACCGTCGCGTCCTTCCCCGGCTCTTGGGAGGACGCCTATCGCAGCATTGTCGCACCGATTGCGGCCGAGGAAAGCGGCGCCGAGATCAACATCGCCCCGGCGATGGCGCAGGATCAGGTCGCCCGCATGATGGCAAGCCCCGGCAGCCCGCCCTATGACGCGCTGCTGGTCTCGCCCGGGCAAACCGCGATGCTGGCCGAAGCCGGCCTCATCGAAGAGATCGACCCCACCCGCCTGAAGAACTGGGACATGCTGATCGACAACGCCAAGACCCCGCTCGGACCGAATGTCACGATCGAGGTGACCGGCATCGCCTACAATCCCGACCTCCTCCCGCGTCCCACGGGCTACCGCGACCTTTGGGAGAAGCCGGAATTCGAGGGAAAGGTCGCCTGGATCGGTTTCGGCTCGAACACCGCGACCATTGCCTGGGTCGAAGTCGCCAAGCTTTACGGCGGCGGGCCGGACAACCTTCAACCGGTCTGGGATCTGCTGGCCGACCGGATCGACTGGGTCGGTGCCATCGCCAACAGCGGTAACAACCAGATGACGCTCTATCAGCAGGAAGAAATCGCCGCCTTCATCTCGTCGACCGGCAACGTGACGCGCTTGCGCGACCTGGGCATGCCCTGCGAGTTCGTGCACCCCGACACCGGCTCGCCTGCGTTGCCCGTTGCCATTCACCTGACCAAGGGTGCCTCCAACCCCGACGCGGTCTATGCCTACATGGACGCGGCGATCTCGAAGGCAGCGCAAAGCCAGCTTTCGCAGCCGCCGACGGGCATGATCCCGATGCGGACCGACGTACCGTTCAGCGATGTGGTCCTGCAATTCGTCACGCCAGAGGACCTGGAGAACATCGTGTTCCCCGAGTGGCCCACGATCAACAAGAACCGCGCCGACTGGACGGCCCAGTTCGACCGCGTCGTCGCGCTCTGAGCGCACAGGGTGCGGCGGTCGGTTCACCGCCGCTCTTGCCCCGACGACCTGCCGCGCGGCTGCTCCCTGGCCGCGCGGCACCCGTTCCCCGATAGGAGGCGCAGCCGGCCATGCGCGGTGGCATTCCGTTCCTGACTCCGATGCTGATCACAATGGTGATATTCTTCGTCGGCCCGCTGCTGGTTCTGGGCGCCGCGAGCGTGACGGCGCCCGACGGCTCCCTATCGCTGCACAATTTCCGGCTCTTTCTGGGCGATCCATTTGCCGTCGACGTCCTGCTGCGCACGCTCCTTCTGGGCGCGAAGGTGATTGCGGGCTGCACGCTTCTGGGAGTGCCCATCGCGCTTCTCTACTGGCATGCCGGCCCGCGCATGCGCACGCTCATCCTCGTCGCAACACTGCTGCCGATGCTGACCAGCACCGTGGTGCGGACCTTTGCTTGGATCGTGATCCTCGGCCGGAACGGACCGATCAGTGATACGCTTCTGATGCTGGGCCTTTCTGACCGTCCAATCTCCTTTCTCTTTTCCGAGATGGGCGTACTCATGGCCCTGTGGCAGGTGGAATTGCCCCTGCTGGTTTTGCCGCTGATCGCTGTTCTCGCCCGCTCAGAGCGCAATCTGGTGGATGCAGCCGAAACGCTTGGAGCTGGGCGCTGGCGCGTGCTGTTTACGGTTCTGCTGCCGATGATGGCGCCTGCAGTGCTATCGGGCTGGGTCCTGGTCTTTGCCAGTTCGACCACGAACTACGTCACCCAGAGCGCCATAGGCGGCGCTCGCCTGATCTACCTGCCGCAATTCGTCTATCGCGAGATCGGCATTCTGTTTCAATGGCCGCTCGCCGCCGCGATCGCGTTCCTGCTGTTGGTCTCGACCGGCGCGGTGATGATCATGCTGAGCGCAATGGCCCGTCACAAGAGGCTTGCCGTCTATGCGTGACCGGATCGGAACCATTTCCTATTGGGCCTTCGTAGCGGGCTTCGGCGGGTTTGCCATCTTCTACATGATCGCACCCATCGGCATCGCGCTCATGATGTCGTTTACCGACGGCGCAACGCTGCGCTTCCCGCCGGAGGGGTTTTCGCTGCGCTGGTACGCGGCGCTGATCGACCCTGTCCGCTCGGCTCAGATACAGCAGGCAGCGCTCAATTCGCTGGAAATCGCCGCCTATGCGACCCTTGGCGCCGCGATCATCGCGGCTCCCGCGGCCTTTGGCGTGGCACGATCTTCGCAGCGCGTGGCGACAAGCGTGGAACCGGTGCTGCTCGCACCGCTTGTATTGCCCAGCCTCGTCTTCAGCATCGCCGCCCTCATGACGATCAGCCGCCTCGGTGGCGGGCCTTCCATCGCGGCGGTCATCATCGGTCACACGCTGGTGTTCGCGCCGCTTCTCTATCGGACGACTGTTTCGGTCGCGCAGGGTCTCGATCCGAGCCTTGAGGAAGCATCGACGACGCTAGGCGCCGGACGGCTGCGGACGTTTCGGCGGGTCACTCTGCCGGCGCTGTTGCCCGGTGTGTTCGCCGGGGCCTTCCTCGTCTTCATGCAATCCATGGACAACGTGTCGGTGACACTGTTCCTGGGCGATCCGGGCCGGACCGTGCTGCCGCTGCGCATGTTCGCAATGATAGAGGAAAGCCTCGATGCCCGCGTCGCCGCGATGTCGGGCATCCTGATCCTTGCCGCCGTGATCGGGCTGATCGTGATCCAGAAACTCGCTCCCATGGTTTCGCGCTCCCGCTGACCACCTCTTTGAAAGGACCCCACCGCAGATGATGCCGACATTGAAGGACCCCGCCGCCGGACAGCGCATGGAAGCCCTGCTGGCCGATTTCGAGCCCGATTTCGATTTCACCCCGGCGCCGCCGCTGCCAGCGGAGGAGTACGAGGAGCGTCTGCGCCGGATCCGTCGCGAGGCGGTGGTAGCAGGGCATGATGCGCTTCTGATTCACACTGACATGATCGGCTGGTTTCACACGTCCAACGCCTATCTGCGCTACATTTGTGACTGGATGCGCGAAGGGCTCCTGCTGATCCCCACCGATTCCGATCGCGAATTGACGCTGTTTTCTCTTTTCACCCAATCTGTCCTGCTGCCGCCAGGCGGCGAGCCGATGGGTGTCGACCGCATCCTGCAAATCGGCGCCATCGGGCGGGAATATGCCAACATTCCCGGCACTTCCGAGCGCAAGCTGATCGAGGCTTGCGCCCGCCTTCTCGACGACCAGGGCTTTGCCGCAGGAAGCATCGGAATCATCGGCGACAGGCGCGGCGCGGGCGTGTGGGCGGGGCTCGCAGACCTGTTGCCGTGCGCGCAATTCGTGCCGGAAAATGGCATTCTCGACCGGATGCAACGCACCCGCAGTCCGCGGGAGATCGAGATGTTTCGCAGCGCCTCTCAACTCGCGGATATCGGAATTCAGGCGGCCTATCACGTCACCCGACCCGGAGTCACCGATCTGGAGATCTACGCCGCCTTCACCTTTGCACAACTGGCGCGCGGCGGCGAGACGGGCGACGGCTACCAGATCGGCATCAACGAGTTCGGCACCCATTGCGGCAAACCCTATGGGCGGGTGGCCCGGCCGGGCGACCTGATCAACCTCTATATTTCGAACGTTACCTACCAAGGCTACACGACCCAGAGCGCGCGCATGATCGCCATGGACGCGCTGACCGACCGGCAGGAAAAGGTGCTCGAAGCCTGCACGGCAGGCGTCAAGGCAGCCGAGAAGCTGATCCGGCCCGGCGTGCTCGCCTCGGAGGTCAACGACGCGGCTTTCGAACCGATGATCGCCGCCGGCCTCCTCGATAGTCCGGAAGCGCGCACGATGCCCTACAACTGGAGCATGGGACCCGATGGCGGGCCGCTCGAGATACCCCGCCAATACGTCCCCGACCCGGACTGGGAAGCCAAAGGCCGCCGCTTGATGCATGTCTATCCGGCGACATTCGGCCCGCACAATCCCAATCTGGGCCACTCCATCGGCATGGCGGGCGCCGACAACGCCTTCAACATCGCCTCGCACAACCACGACCGGCTGGAGGAAGGCATGGTCTTCGTGCTGCACGCCCAATTTCTCGAACCCCTTTCCGCGGGCTGCAACATCGGCGACTGCTATGTCGTCACTTCCGATGGGTTCGAGAACCTGACCTGCCACACGCCGTTGGAAACCCACCGTGTTGCCTTGTCATGAGCGACACACATGTCCGGTTCGATTTCGACGCGCTGACGCCGCGCGAGCGCTACAAACTGCTGATCGGGACGGTGATTCCGCGCCCGATCGCGCTCGTGACCACGCAGGGACGCGACGGGCGCGCGAATGCCGGACCTTTCAGCTTTTTCAACGTGTTGACACATGATCCTGCTGTCGTTGCCATCGGCGTCGAGAACCAGGCCGAGATGAGTTTCAAGGACACGGCGCGCAACATTCGGGAGACGGGCGAATTTACCGTGCATATCGTCGACACGGCTTTGGTCGACCGGATGGAGATCTGCGCGATCAAGTTCGGACCCGAGGTCGATGAACTGGCCGAAGCCGGGCTCGAGACCGTACCGGGAACACATGTGCGCACGCCCCGCCTCGTTGATGCGCCTGCCGCGCTCGAATGCGGGCGGATGATGACCCTTGAACTCGGCCCCGCCCGTGAAATCATCCTGGGCGAGGTGCGTGCCGTCTTCATCCGCAGTGATCTTGTAGACGCAGAGACTCTCCACGTCGATCAGGTCGGAATGGATGCGATTGGCCGGCTCGGCGGCCATCTCTACGCGCGCACGCAAGAACAGTTCGAGGTCATCACGAAGACGGTCGATCAATGGAGCCGTCGGCAGAACGACAGTTAGCTTGGTCTCCTTTCCGGGATCGTCACGCGCCCATTGACGGCAGCGTGCACTGGAGAAGCGCAGGTCGCGGATGTCGAGCGCTGCCACGTCGCCGTCGAGGCCGACATCGGCGAGCACGCGCTTCGCGCCTTCCTCGGTCGCCCGCGTCAGGATCGCCTCGAACTCGGCGTCGGGCATCCGCACGAAGCCCTGATCGGCGCGGGGTGGTGTCTTCGGTTCCTCCTCCGGCCGCTCAGCCGGCCTTGCAGCCCCAGAAGGACGTGTGTTCGGCCGCGAAATAGCCGTCCGCGACCCGGAAATACCCCTGAAGCTCGACGGTATCGCCAGCGGTGAAGGGCACCATGGTCTGCAGCCAGATCGCGGTGGCGAGCGAGACATGGGTGGCTGAGATTTCGCCGAGGGAGCCGCGGATTCCGGTGGTCCCGTTCAGCACGAGCCGCCCGCGCATCCTCGCCGTGGCGCTGGCGGTGACCTTGTAGAGCAGCGTCGCGCCGAAGAGGTAGGTGCCGTCGACGGGTGCTGTGAACAGGGTCGTCGCGGCGTCGAAGGCGTCCTGATCGTTGGTGTCGGTGGCATTGAGGCCGATCTAAGTCCAGCTTCCGACGTCTGCGTAGTTGTCGTAGTTGGTCCAGGCCTTGAAGCGCGGTAGTTGCGGCTGGTCGACGATGCCGTTGGTATTGTTGACGGTCAGCCCGCCAAAGAATGCGCTGCCGCGGGCGGAGACCGCGAGGCGCGACCTGTCGGACCCGAAGAGGCCGACCAGCGCCATGGTCACGAAGCCTGTCTGCAGCGTCAGCCCGAGATCATCGCCCGCGGCCTCCTTGTTCATGATGTGGAATAGATCGCCGATGCCGCGCTTGACCAAGGATCACTCGGACCAATTCGTCGGGACCCGGCCTCACTCGCCCGCATTCAGAAGAATTCCGCGGTGGGATCGTACTGGATGTTTTCACCCACCGCCCGAATTCGAGTTCTGGCGCTGGGGGTCATGCCGAATTCGGTGGCGTAGCGGATCATGTCGGACATGGCCTTGTTGGCGGTGCCGACCAGCGGGTTCTGGATGGCGTTGCCGCCCTGGGTCTTGGTCATCAGGCCGTGGGTCACGGCATCGCGGTCGGCCATCCGGTCGAGGGCGATGATTCTGGCGGTGGCGTTCATGTACAGACCTGCGCAACCTTCGTTTGGCAGTTTTGTACACTGGATCAGCGCGTTAGTGTAGCGCGGCCGGGCTCAATCCTGGGTCCGCGGCAGCGTCAGGCTCTTGACGTGCTCG
>JAXMNQ010000108.1:0-9170 GCA_034670345.1 Paracoccaceae bacterium
GCAGCGCCGTGTGCCTGGAACACGTTCTTTGCCAGGTCGACGCCGATGATGTTAACGTCTCCCCTGGATGCCCTGTCCTTCAGCTTGTGATTCAACACCCCAAGCTGGGCACATCGCGAAGCCGTATGGGGAGAGCGGCATCCACGCCATCTCTACTTTAAGTATTTGTTTTCCTAACATTAATAATCTTTCTGCCATCCTTTCGTTGGCTCATCACTCGCGCATAGCTCACTTCCTACATCGCCGTGACGCGATCCGACCAGTTGGGCAGGACCGCAAACTGCGGGCTATCCAGCCAGCGGCCAGATCAGTGGGATGACAAGCACAGTCACTGCACCGATGAGCATGTTCATCGGCACACCGATCCTCACGAAGTCGAGGAACCGATAGCCGCCAGCACTATAGACGAGCGTGTTCGTCTGGTACCCGATTGGCGTCGCGAAGCTCGCGCTCGCGCCGAACATGACCGCGACGACGAAGGGGCGTGGGTCAAGGCCAAGCTGCAAGGCAACGCCCGCAGCGATCGGCGCCATAAGGACCGCGACGGCGTTGTTGGTCACCAGTTCCGTCAGGATCGAGGTAAGAGCATATATGAGGACGAGCGCCACGATCGGCTTCGCCGTTGCAAGCAGCGGCGTGACGCTGTCGACAACCAGCGTGAATGCACCGGACTGCTCCAAGGCGCTTCCCAACGTCAGCATCGATACGATCAACAACAGCAGCCGACCATCGATAGCGCCTAGCCCCTCATCCGCGTCGATGCATTTCGTCAGGAACACGATCGCGACCCCGACCAGGGCCAGCGTCAGAATGGGCGCGAGGTTCAGCGCAGCAAGCACGACCACCGCCGCCATGGTTCCAATGGCGATAGGTGCCTTCGACCGGCGGAAGGCGCGGGAGGTCACGGGCGACAGCATGATCAGCCGTTCGTCGTCGACCAGGCGGGCAATGTCGTCGGCGTTTCCCTCCAGCAAAAGGGTGTCGCCGACAGCGAGGCGCATCATCGCAAGCCGTATGTCTTGCGCGGTCCCGTTCCGGTGCAACGCCATCGGATAGACACCGAAGCGCCGCCGCCAGTGCAGGCGGCCGATCATTCGGTGGAGCGCTCGCGTGTTTGGCCCGACCATGACCTCGACCACGGAGGTACGCCGGGCCGTGGACGGCTCCGTGCCCGAGATTGCCTTGCCCGCCACCGCGCCGTCGCGGAACCCCATCAACTCCGCTTCCCGGGTTGCCAATACGACGATGTCACCCACCTCAAGGGCAGTGTCGTCCAGCGCCAGACGATAGGAAACATCTCCGCGAACCAGATCCACCACCCGGCTGCCTCCGGTTCGGAAAGCCGCGATCTTGGAGGGCGACGTGCCGATCAGTGTCGACCCGGCTGGAATGAACATTTCGACCAGCCATCTGCGCTGGTCCCGATCGGACAGGCTGGACCCCACTGTCTGGCGCACCGGAAGCATGCGCGGTGCCGCAACGGCAAGGAAGGCCGCACCCGCCGTTGCCACGACGATACCCACTGGTGCGATCTCGAAGATGCCGAATGGTGTCATGCCAAGATCCCTGGCGACCCCATCGACCAGAAGATTTGTCGATGTCCCGATCAGCGAACAGGTTCCGCCAAGGATGACCATGTAGGACAAGGGGATCAGCAGGTGTGAGGCCGCCACCTTCATCTCGCGCGCCAGTGTCATGACGACCGGGATCAGCACCATGACGACCGGCGTGTTGTTCATGAAGGCCGAAGCAACGGCCGCAGAGGCGAAGAACAGGCCAATGGTCAGCCTCGGATAGGTTGCCGAATACCGACCCAGAATGCCGCTGACAGATTCAAGAACGCCTGTCCTCACCAATGCCGCACTGAGCACGAACATCGCGCCGATCGTCGCGGGGGCCGGGTTGGCGAGCGATGCAAGGATGTCCTCAGGCCCGACAAGCCCGATCGCAAGGGCCGCAACGGCACCGCAGAACGCAACAATCTCGGGCGGTTGGATTTCCAGCGCGAACGCGATGAAGACGGCCAGAAGCAGCAGGATCGCCGCAAAGGGAGCCAAGGAAATCATGTCGAAAGGCATGTCGGCGTCTCATTCCACCTGAAGATTTTCAGAGAACTCTGCACGCATTGCCGTATACGGCTTTGCGCGATGCAATCATGACAGAAACACGGATTGGAGGAGGAAAACAGCACCCTTGATCATGGCCAAAACAATGCCCGACACGACTCCGATCCCGGCGAGGCCAACGAGCGTTCCGGCAATCACCGCGACTCCGTCCCGCTCCAGAACCGCCAGCGCCAGCAATGCGATGGCGAGGCCGGGAATGGTGTTTCCAAACGGAATTGGCAGGAACAGGATCATGGCGAGCATGAACGCCAGAAAGCCGATGATCCGCTCACCGCGCCCCGTGACCAGCCGGATCAGCCGTGGTCCGACCAGACGTTCCAGGCGTCGCATCCACGGCAAGACCCGCGTGAGCATCCGGGCGAAGTCGATGCGGCGAAAGGAACGACCGCGCATCAGCTCAGGCAGCCACGGCTGTTCACGCCCACGCATCAGCTGCCATGACAGAAACAGCAAAGGTGCGCCGAGCACGGCCGAGATGCCGGGGATCGCGATGGGCAGCGCGACCGGAAGCGCGAATATGAAAAGTAGCGCTCCGAAGGCACGGTTTCCAAACCCGTCGATCAGCTGACCAAGCGAGATGCGCTCATCCGGTGTGGCAGGTGCGTCTGCAATTTCCTGAAGAATGCCGGACAAGCGCCGCGGTTTTCGATCGACATCCGGATCGGGTGCGCTTGGGACAGGGGTTAATGCGGGGGCCTTCGTTTGCGTGAACATGTGCTGTCTCATGGGGGAAAAGTATCTGGGCGCATTCTGGAGTATTGCGCCGGGAGTGCCTGTTCTCCCGGCGCGTGCTTCGCCTAGCTTGCTTGCTGTAGGATCTGGCTGTTCAAAGGGCTCGTACTGCGCGCGGCGAGCCACGCCAGTACTGGTCCCGATACGAACAGCGATGAGCCCGTCGCAATCACCACGCCGGCGATCATCGGCCAGGCGAACCCGGCCACAGCCGGTCCACCCCAGATCGCCATCGGCAGCAGCGCCGCCAGCGTCGTCCCCGACGTGAAGATGCAGCGCGCCAGCACCTGGTTCAGGCTGCGGTCGATCACATCCGCCAGCGGCGCGTCGTTGCCGCCGCGGAGGTGCTCACGGATACGGTCATAGACTACCACCTTGTCGTTCACCGAATAGCCGATGAGCGTCAGCAGGGCGACGATGGTTGTCAGGTTCACCTCCCACCCGGTCAACGCGATGACGCCGAAAGTCTTGGTGACGTCCAGGAGCAGAACCACGATGGCCCCGGCCGCGAAGTGCCACTCGAACCGCACCCAGATGTAGGCCAGCATCGCCAGCACGGCGAGCGACAGGGCGATCAGACCCGTGTTGGCAAGCTCGCCGCTGATGGTGGGGCCGACGAGGTCGATCTGGTCGAAGACCGCGCCCGGAACTACCTGCGCTGCCGCCGCTTCCACCGCGGCCACCGTGGCCTGTCCGGCCTCGCCCTGCACGCGGATCAGCGCCTCGGTCGGATCGCCGAAGGCTTGGAGGCTCGCATCACCGGGTACACCCGCGGCGATGGCCGCGCGCAGATCGGCCAGCGGCACGGCCGTGTCCGAACGCAGCACCATCTGCACCCCGCCGGTGAAGTCGATGCCGAGGTTCGGGCCGGGCACGGCCAGCGCGCCCAACGCCCCCAGCGACAGCACCGCCGACACCGCCAACGCCAGTCGCCCCCGCCGCATGAACGAGAACGCTCCGGGCGCAGGCACACCGCCAATCAGCGGCGCGATGGTCAACCGCGCCGGTTTGCGCCGACGCACCAGCGCCTCCATCATCATCCGCATCGGCACCACAGCGGTGAACATCGATATCAGGATGCCGAGGCTCATGGTGATGGCGAAGCCGCGGACAGCACCCGCGCCGAACAGGAACAGCAGGACCATCGCCAGAAGCGTTGTGATGTTGGCGTCGAGGATCGTCGCCCAAGCCCGCGCGTAGCCCTGGGTCAGCGCCTTGATCGCCGTGGCACCCTTGGCTGTCTCCTCGCGGATGCGGCTGAAGATCAGGATGTTGCTGTCAACCGCGATGCCGAGGCAGAGGATGATGCCCGCGATGCCCGGCAGCGTCAGCGTGGCACCGAGCAGCCCAAGGGCGGTCAGCGTCAACATGACGTTCAGCCCGAGGACGGCGCTGGCCAGCAGGCCCCAGGCACCATAGAGCCCCACCATCATCGCCACGACCAGCGCCAGTCCCACGGCGCCGGTAATCAGACCAGCCTTGATAGAATCCGCCCCCAATGCCGCGCCTACGCTGCGCTCCTCGATCACCTCGAGCGAGGCGGGCAGCGCACCCGATGTCAGCAGCACCGCCAGCGTCTGGGCCTCCTCCACGGTGAAGTCGCCGGTGATCTGTCCCTGTCCGCCCGGGATGGCGGACTGGATCACCGGCGCGGTCAGCACCGCGCCATCGAGGACGACGGCAAAGCGCTGGCCGATGCTGGCCGCCGTAATTTCGGCAAAGGCGACGGCGCCCTGCCGGTCGAAGGCAAAGGTCACCATCGGACGTCCGGTATCGGGATCGAAGGCAGAGGCGGCGCGCTCCAGCCGGTCACCCGACAGCGCCACGCGATCTTCAACGGGGACTGCGCCGGACCCATCGCGCATCTTCAACAGGGATACGCCGGGTCCGGAACCAGCTGCGACCATCTGAAAGCTCATTCTGGCGGTCGACCCCAAGAGCACACGCAACTGGGCGGGGTTTTCCACGCCGGGCATCTGTACGAGGATACGATCTTCGCCCACCCGGCTGATGATCGGCTCGGACACGCCCACCTGATCGACGCGGTGGCGGATAACCTCCAGACTGCTGTCGGCCGCAGTGCTGGCGGCGCGGTCAAGCCCGGCTTCGGTCAACGCCAGCCGGATGGTGCCGTCGGTCAAATCCACCGTGAAGTCGGGCGGGCTGCCCGGCTGTGCGGAGGCGGTCGCCGCGCTCTGCATGGTCGCAAACAAGTCCCCGTATGCTGGGGCTGACAGGGCCAGCCCCTCGGATCGGATCGTACCGGGGTTCAGGTTCCGGGCGCGCATCTCGGCTACAAGGGTTTCACGCAGTTCCTGCAGACGCGACCCAGCGAGATCATCGCGGTCCACGGCAAGCAACAGATGCGCGCCGCCCTGAAGGTCAAGCCCGAGCGAAACGGTCTGACTGGTCGCCCAATCTGGCAGCGTGCTTCGAACTGTCGAGGGGAGAAAATTCGGAAGAGCCGTCGCAACTGCCAGAAGCAGCAGGACGACATAGGTCGTCACGACCCATGCTGGTCGGCGCATATTGGTATCCTTTTTTGCCTGAAATTTCGGTCTGACGGAAAGGCGTCAGGCCGCAGGCGGACCCCGGACCGGGGGCAGGATACGGACCGCGATGGATACCAGCGAAAAGCATGTCTCAAGGGATGCTTCCGCGGGAGACTGATACCCGGCATCGAGGGCCCTGCCCGGCTCTACCGCGTTCGATGAAGTGTCGTCGTGCAGCTGGGCGCGCAGCAGGTGCCGCTGGACGGAGAGGATGCCTTGGGCCTGCTCGTTCTGGCTTTGGGCGACGGGACCGCCATGGGCGACCGTCCCGCCTGCATGGCTTTGCGGCGCACCGAACAGAATGAGGGTCAGCACGACGATCAGTCGCGACAGGAGCGCACCAGGCCCTCTCTCCGGTTGCCTCGGCCTGAGTGTCATCCCTGTGCGGCCCAGACGTAGACGACATAACCCGCCACCAAGGCCACGCCGACCCCGCGGCCGATGACCGGACGTGCAAGCAGAAGTGCGGTCAGGACCAGCAAGACGGCGGTCATGATCGGCAGGTCGAAGGTCAGGAACCGCGACGCGACCGGGATCGGGGCGATGACAGCCGTGACGCCAAGTATGCCTAGCATGTTGAAGATGTTCGACCCGACGATATTGCCGATGGCGATTTCAGACTGACGCCGGAAGGCGGCGATCAGCGATGTGGCAAGCTCGGGCAAAGACGTGCCGACGGCAACGATGGTCAGACCGATGAAGGCTTCCGATATCCCGTAACCGCGGGCGATGTTCACCGCGCCATCCACCAGAAACCGTGCGCCCACCATCAGGGCGACCAGTCCGCCGATGACCCATAGGGTCGAGACAAGCGCGGATGATGGTGCGGGCACACCAACCTCCTCGACCAAAGCCTCGCCCGGCTGCCGGTAGGCCCAGACAAGATAAGCAACAAGACCGGCGACGAGGAAAAGTCCGGCGGGTCGCCCCACCTGCCCCATGGCGAAGACCGGCACCAGAACCAGCGCCGCCGCCATCATCACAGCCGTGTCACGGCGCAGGGTCGCCCCCATCACCTTGATCGGCCAGACCAGCGCCGAAAGGCCGATGATCAGCAGAACGTTGGCGATGTTCGAGCCCACAATGTTGCCGAGCGCAATGTCGGGCACGCCACGCCACGCAGCATCGACCGACACCAGGAGCTCGGGCGTAGAGGTGCCGAAGCCAACGACCGTCAGGCCGATCAGCAGCGGCGGGATCGCCAAGCGCCGCGCGATGCCGACGCTGCCGCGCACGAGGGCTTCGCCGCCGAAGAACAGCCCCACAAGTCCGGCAATCAGATAGAGATAGTCCACGGCAACCGGCCCTCGCAGGCAGTTGATCCGCCCCCTCGCGCAGAATTGCGTATTGAACGGCTCTGCTACAAGATGCCGTTGAAATTAAAGCGGCTTGCGAAGTTGATCGCCACAAAAGAATCCTCGCCAGTGCCCTTGCAGTCGAACTATCTCCACATGAGATATATCGATTGAATTTCGACGTGCGAATGCCCGCCGCTCGATCGGCGAACCGCATCCCGCGCGAGTCGCCAGCAGAAAGGAGATGGTGGGTTACTGCCATGGGCTCATCATCGAAGGGCACACTGAAAGCCGATGGAATCGGCAATCCAGTCGGATTGGCGTATTTTGATGGTCGCCGGGCGATGCTCGACAGCTTCGTGGCCAGGCATTTCACCTGGCCCGGAACGCTTCGTCTTCACGGGGCGGCGCTGGGCTGGGACATCCTGCGGGCCCCCCTCAACGTCGCCCTGTCGCCGATCCTGGTGCTGGCCCGCGCCTTGGCATATCTTTGTCGCCGCATAGGATGGCGTCGCTGTGCCGATTGGCTGGCTCGACGGCGGATCCTGCTGCGCACGTCCGTCGCGCGACGGGTCGAGGTTCTGATCGTGACCGATCTTCTGGACCTGCCACTCGACAAGGGGGGCGCAACCCGGGACCCGCAGGCCTTGGCGCGCGCCGTCCTTGCCGCCCCGCAGTTTCGCGAAATGATCCGCACGCGCTCGACTGTCGACGAGGCAGAAGCTCTTGGCCATCGGATAGCGTGCGCCTTGGGCGAGTATGCGAGCACCCGCTCTGCTGTCGCGGAGATGACCACGACGCTCTGCGTCCTGGTGTTCGGTGCCGTGGCCTTCCAGGCGCTGACGCCAGGCATGATCTCGATGGCGCCGGGCGTGGCCGACGCCATGGCCCGCTCCAACGCCATCGCGACGTTCCCGCTCGGCCAGACCTTTGGCGGAATGTGGTACGGCGTGTTCGCGGTTGATACCGCTCCTTGGCTGGTGGGGACCACTGTGGCGGGGCTGGTCATGATCGGTTCGGTCTTTGCCGCCTTCGCGGGCGCACTTGCCGACCCGGTGCAAAGCCGTCTCGGCATCCACCGCCGCCGCCTGGGGCGCCTGCTCGACACCGTGGAAGTGGATCTTCTCGGGCGCAGACCCAGACCTTTCGTTGCGCGCGAGCATTTCTATGCCCGCGCGCTGGATCTGTGGGACGCAGTGGCAAGCGCATTCCGCCTCTTCCGGAACTGACCGCCTGCACGTCTCGCGGCCCATGGTCGCCTTTTGCGAAACCATATAGACCGTCAACGCGAACCGTGGCCGGAACACCCGGCAAGAGTCGGAGACCATGTACCTCGAGATTGCGATCGTCATTCTGCTGACGCTGAACAACGGCCTTCTGAAGATGTCCGAACTGGCCATCGTCTCGGCCCGGCCCGCGCGGCTGAAGCTGATGGTGGACAAGGGCAGCAGGCGGCCGCAGCGGCCATCCGGCTGGCCAAGGGTCCGGGCCGCTTCCTGTCCGGAGTGCAGATCGGCATCACGCTGGTCGGCATCCTGGGGGGCACCTTCTCGGGTGCGACGCTGGGCGCGCGCCTAGCCACAAGCCTGATCGACGCCGGCATGCCCTCTGCCTTTGCGCAGCCGGTCGGCGTGGGGTCTGTGGTGGTGGCGATCACCCATCTGTCGCTGATCGCGGGCGTCATGCGGATCGCGGACCGGACGGCACGCGGCCTGATGACAGCTCGGCACGAGGTGGAAACGCTCGATGCCAGCAGCGACAAGCGGAACTCCTGCAGCACCTTCATGATCTCAGCCAATCACGATTGCCGGTCTGGGAGGGGGACGTCGACAACATCATCGGTGTGCTGACAACCCGCGACATCCTCGCGCCCGCCTTGATGAACGAGCCCTTCGATCTGCGCGCCCTGCTGCGCGACGCGCCGACGGTCCGGGACGGTCAAAGTGCGCTGGATGTGCTGGATCGCCTGCGCACGTCACCGGCGCACATGGTGCTGGTCTATGACGAGCATGGGCATTTCGAGGGGATCATCACGCCGATGGACGTGCTCGAAGCGAACGCGGGCGCGTTTCCGGACAGCGCGACGGACGCGCCAAAGGTCGTGACGCGAACCGATGGATCCTACCTGATCGCAGGCTGGATGCCGGTGGATGAGTTTGCCGATATGCTCTCGTTGGAGATCGACCCAGATCGCGACTATGAGACGGTCGCGGGTCTGGTGCTCGACGAGATCGGACATCTGCCGGAGGTCGGGCAGCGACTGAAACTGCAGGGGTGGACAATCGAGGTCGTCGATCTGGACGGGCCGCGGATCGACAAGCTTCTGGTCGGCCGATCAGGCTAGGGGCTGTTGACGTTCAGGATTCCCAATTCACCTGACTTCTGATTCAACGTTGCGAACAGAGGAGAGCAGCCTTGACCCGAAGAGTCCTGACCGATGCCCAGTGGAGCATCATTGAGCCATA
>JAXMNQ010000109.1:0-9107 GCA_034670345.1 Paracoccaceae bacterium
TATGGCTCAATGATGCTCCACTGGGCATCGGTCAGGACTCTTCGGGTCAAGGCTGCTCTCCTCTGTTCGCAACCTTGAATCAGAAGTCAGGTGAATTGGGAATCCTGAACGTCAACAGCCCCTAGTCGCCTAGCACTACTTCGGCAGGTTTTTGCTGATCCGATAATCTCCGGATTCACGGGAGGCGTTTTGGGTGATTGATAGTGAGCCAGCTTTGCGGGAGGCTGGCGGTTTATGAGGAACTGGCGGAGCGATCTGGAAACCTGGCTGGCGCCGTTTATTTCGGCGCTTGGGAACAAGACGCGGGGGCGGATGTGTCCGGCCTATGTCGCCGGGCTGATTGGCCCGGGTGATCGCAAAGGCGTGCAGCCGATGGCGGCGCGGGACGGGGCGGTCAGCTATGACCAACTGCATCATTTCATCGCCGACGGGGTCTGGGACAGCGCGCCGCTGGAGGCGGCCTTGCTGGCCGAGGCCGACAGGCTGGTTGGTGGCGAGGAAGCCTTTCTGGTCATCGATGATAGATGTCTGCCGAAGAAGGGCGAACGCTCGGTCGGGGTTGCGCCGCAATATGCCTCATCGCTGGGTAAAACCGCTAATTGCCAGTCGCCGGTCTCGGTAACGCTGGCCTCGCGCGAGGTCCCGTTGGCGGTGGGGTTGCGACTGTTTCTACCAGAGGTCCGGACCAACGATCCCGACCGCATGGCCCGGGTGCCGGAAGACCGGCAAACGGTCCTGAGCAAACCTCAGATCGCCATCGAGGAGATCGATCGGGTGAGGGCTGCGGGTTTTCGCTTCGGCTGTGTGCTGGCCCCTCTCGTGACATTTGCTGCGCAAATGCACTGCCGGGCAGTGGATGCGGGTTACGGATCGAGCGGGCCTTTCCGCCAGGCTCTGAGCGCGCGCGGTCTCGCCTGGGCGGTCGGCCACGCTTGCCGGTCGGCTTTACCTCCCACATCATCTTGGGATCGAACCCGATTGTCAGCGAGCCCCGGCGCTTTAGAGCGTGTTGTAAGCCCGCCAGTTCCTGATCTTGCAGGTCGGGGGCGGTGGTCTGCTCACGCCTCCCAGCGATCACACTGGATTCAAGAATTGAATCCCCAATCCAGTTTGCGCAACAGAGCCGGATCAATGAAGTAATCATGTTCCACGACACACGACGGAGAAAGCAGCACCGCAACGTGTCGCATCCAAGCGCAAAAAGGTTGGCGGGCATGTAGGCGGGTACACGCCTTCGCAGTTGAAAATATCCAGTAAAATCAAGAGCAAGTGGCGGAGGCTCAGGGATTCGAACCCTGGGGACGCTCTCACGCCCAACGGTTTTCAAGACCGCCGCATTCGACCACTCTGCCAAACCTCCGGTGCGCGCTTGGATAATACCCCTGATCCGATTCTAAAAGGACACAGGATCGAAAATCCGCGCATCAAGGCTTTGCAGGCTTTCATTACTCGCCTCAAACGGTTACTGTTGATGTCAATGGGGGCTTCAGATCCCCGCTGAGGCAGTGTGCGACCGGGAAAACCCGGCGCTCGGTCGGGAAATTCCCGACGCGAATAGGGCAAGAGGCAAGAAATGAGCGGTCTGTTTTCCAACCTTTCCAGGACTCTGCGTGTGTCAACCGCCGGCGTGGCGCTATTGGTGGCCTCGGGATGCGCCGATGGCCAGATGCCGGCCTTCCTGAAATCGCGCGACGGCGGCGATGGCGAGGTTGTCTCGCGTGCCAGTACGACGGAAGCGCGTGGCGTTGCCCGCGACGTCGAAGCCCCCGAAGTCTTTCAAGCCAAGGAAGCCGGTCTCTGGGACGGGCGTCCCTCGCTGGGCGGTGTCTGGGTCGCCCACCCCGACGTCAAGGAGCCCGAGCGCGTCATCATCCGCAACCAGCAGAATGGCAAGTTCGTGATCGGTGCGCTGTTCCGCAAGGAACGCGAGACGCCCGGCCCACGCTTGCAGGTCTCTTCTGATGCCGCCGCCGCGCTGGGTGTGCTGGCGGGCCAACCGAGCAACCTCGACGTCGTGGCCCTGCGCCGCGAAGAGGCCGCCGAACCCGAATTGACGGATCCGGCCAACGATCCGCTGGCGCTTGGCTCCGGCCCGGATACGGGTCCGGTGCCGGCCGCGCCCGACGTCATCTCCGGCACGCTTGATCCGGTGATCGGCGGCGCCACCGCGGCCATCGCAACCGCGGCTGTCACCCCGACCAAACCGAAAGCGGCTGCGAAACCTGTCGCCAAACCTGCCGCCGCCAGCGGCGCGCCCGCGCCATCCAGCAAACTGGGGAAACCCTACATCCAGATCGGCATCTTCAGCGTGGAGGCCAATGCCAAGAACACCGCCACTGCCATGCGGCAGTCGGGCATGGTCCCCACGGTCAAGACGCACAACTCCAACGGCAAGACCTTCTGGCGCGTCGTTGTGGGCCCGGCCCAGACCAAGGAAGAAATGGCGACCCTGCTCAAGACGATCAAGGGGTCCGGCTTCAAGGACGCCTACGCCGTCACGGACTGAGCGCCGCGCCTGTCCTTAGACAATTCGAGCCATTTCCGGGCCGGGAGCGTGACAAACGCCCCGGCCCCATGCTTTTCTGGCCCCCAAACCCTGATTGTCCGCACCAGGAAACCATTATGCCCCTTCGCCAGATCCTGCTCTCCGCCTTTGTAACCCTCTATTCCTTGCTCGCCACACCGCTCAGTGCCGCACAGATCGACGTGCTGGATGCCCATCCCGAGGGGTGCACCGCGATGTTGACCGGCCAGATTACGGCGGGTGACGCAGATCTTCTGAGGGCGCGGCTGATCGGGCCCGGCGAACGCCCGCTCTATTTCAACGTAACCGTAACGCTGTGCCTCGACAGTCCGGGCGGCAGTTTCCTCGAAGGCCTCGCCATGGCCCGGCACATGCGCGAGGCGGGCATCGCCACGCATGTTCCGGCGGGCGCAACCTGTCTCAGCGCCTGCGCGCTGGCCTTCATGGGGGGCAGCCAGCTCGGCTTCGAGGACGGGATCACCCGCCGATTCAGCCGCAGCCTGCACGCTTCGGCCCGCCTCGGCTTTCATGCCCCGCAACTTGACATCCCATCCGGGCAGTTCTCCGAATTCGAGGTCAAGCAGGCGTTCCGGCTGGCCCTGAAGTCCTCGGCCATCATCTTTACCCGTCTCGAAGAACTCGGCCTCTCACGTACCTTTGCGCTGGCCTTCTTCGACGTGCCTGACGGACGCTTCCTAGCGATAGACACACCGGACCTGGCGCAGCAGGCCGGGGTGACCGTCACCGGCACAGGCCCCCTGCCCCGCCGCATTTCCGCCGACCGGCTGGCCGAGCTTTGTGCGCGGACCTTTCGAAAGTTCGATCTGTCGGTCTACGACGATGAGGGGTACGCCGCCGAAGTCCTCCACACCGATGTGATCGACTTGCCTCCGAAATTCTCCGACACCCAACGCACGGCCCATCTGCAGGCCACCACCAGCGAAGGCTTGGTCGAATGGAATGTCTGTGAGCTGGACTGGCGCCCGGACCAGCAGGATACATTCTGGCATGTCATTCAGCTGACCCATCACGGCATTTATGATTTCCACGAAAACGAATGGGAGAACCCGCCGCGCCTGACGCGCAATGACCTGCTGCCGCGCCTCGACCAGCAGATCGTGGCCTCGGCCTCGTTGATGCCCCTGCTCGCCTTTCCGGGCGATGCGGTGCTGGCAGACCTTGGTGGCGGTGCCCGTACCAGCGCCCGGATCCTGACCGACGCGGTCAGTTGCGCGCCCGTCTCCCGCGCCTATAGCGTCTTCAGGGTGCAGAATTTCTCGAATATGCGGGTCGCGCCGGGGTTCGATACACAGGTACTGCGCGAGGTGCCCCGCGACGCGCGCGTCACGCCGCTGCGCCATGACCTGACCGCGACCTCCCTGCAATCCGAAGCCTGCCGGGTGACTTGCAGCCCCGAAGCAATCACACCGGAAACGGCCGCCGACATTCGCCAGTGCGCCACATCCAACGATGTCTGGTGGCATGTCCGGACCGAGGACGGCACCACCGGCTGGATGAGCAGCCAGTTCCTGAGTCCGACCCCGTAACGACATAGTGCCCGCCCCGGGCACCAAACCGCCGGATCCTTCCTGGGAACGGGCTGGCAACCGGACCGGCAACATGGTGTAATCGCCCTCAACCGAGCAGACCGGAGACTCGAAACATGAGCTTCATCCCCCGCCGCCTCAGCCTCCTTGCCGGCGTTGTCCTGATTGCCCTGACCGCGCTTCCGGCCAGCGCCTTCGACACCGGTGCCAAGGCCGCCTTCGTGGTCGATCAGACCACCGGCACCGTCCTGCTGGCCAAAAACCCGGACGAGGCGCTGCCGCCCGCCTCCATGTCGAAACTGATGACGCTCTACATCACTTTCGAGGCAATCCGCGACGGCCGCCTGCAACTGGAAGAGCGGCTGCCCGTGTCCAATCACGCCATGTCCTTTGGCGGCTCGACCATGTTCCTTGACACCACCGACCGGGTCAGGGTCGAGGACCTGCTGCGCGGCATCATCGTGCTTTCGGGCAACGACGCCTGCGTCGTTCTGGCCGAGGCGCTGTCGCCTGACGGGACGGAATCCGGATTTGCCCGCCTCATGACGCAGCGCGCGCAGCAGCTTGGCATGACCTCCTCGGTGTTCAAGAACGCCTCGGGCTGGCCCGCGCCGGGGCACGTCATGTCGATGCGCGACCTCGCCTTGCTGGCCACCCGCATCATCGAGGATTTCCCCGATTTCTACCCGATGTTCGCGGAACAGAAGTTTGACTTCGACGGCCGCGCACCGTCCAACGTGAACAACCGCAACCCGCTGCTGGGCCTTGGGATCGGCGCCGACGGTTTGAAGACCGGACATACGCAAGAGGCCGGTTACGGCCTTGTGGGCTCCGCCAAGAGCGGTGAGCGCCGCGTCGTCTTTGCCATGACGGGATTGGACAGCACCCGCGCCCGCGCCGAAGAGGCCGAGGCCATCGTCAACTGGGCGTTCCGCCAATTCTCGCAGCAGACCATCGTGACCAAGGGCAAGAGCATTGCCGAAGCCGAGGTCTGGATGGGGTCCAGCGACAAGGTCGGTCTGGTCTCCGAAGAGGACGTGACCCTGCTACTGCCCACCATGACCGCCGAAGGCGTCAAGGCAGAGGTGGTCTATACCGGCCCCATACAGGCCCCGGTGAACGCCGGCCAGAAACTGGCAGAACTGATCATTCAGCCCGACGGCCTGCCGGAAACCCGCGTGCCGCTGGTCGCGGCGGAAAAGGTCGAGGCCGGCGGCTTCATGGACCGGATGCTGACCGTCAGCGGGTTGCTCATCAAACGCTTTTCCGAGGATGCCGGAGAGGCGATGTGACCACCCCGGACCGTCCCTGGCCCGGGCTTTTCGTCAGTTTCGAAGGCATCGACGGCTCGGGCAAGTCAACCCAGGCCCGCCGCCTGCACGCGGATCTGGCCGCCGCCGGGCACAAGGCCCTGCTGACCCGCGAACCCGGCGGTAGCCCGGGGGCCGAGGAAATCCGCGCGCTGGTGCTGCAGGGAGATCCGGACCGTTGGTCGGCGGAAACCGAACTGCTGCTGTTTACCGCCGCGCGCCGTGATCACCTTGAACGGGTGATCCTGCCCGCGCTGCAGCGGGGCGAGATCGTGATCTGTGACCGATTTGCCGATTCAACGCGTATGTATCAGGGCCGCGGCGGATTGCGAGACAAGGTCGACGCCCTGCACAGCCTGATGATCGGCGTTGAACCGGATCTGACCCTGCTGGTGGACATGCCCGCCGAGGCTGGCCTGTCTCGCGCCAAGGCTCGCGCCACCTCCGAAGAACGGTTCGAGGATTTCGGCCTCGATCTGCAACAGCAAATGCGCGCGGGCTTCCTGGCGCTGGCCAAGGAATTCCAAAGCCGCTTTCGCGTGATCGACGGCGACCGGGACATCGACACGGTTGCCGCCGAGATCCGCGATATCGTCACCCCGGCCCTGCCCGCCCTGACATGACGGAGCGGGAATGAGCGATCTGACAGACCTGCCGGAACCCGACCGGCTCGACGGGGCGCCGCACCCGCGCGAGACCCGGCAGCTTTTTGGCCAGCACGACGCGGAACAGGCCTTTCTGACCGCCTACAATTCGGGCCGGATGCACCATGGCTGGCTGCTGACCGGCCCCAGGGGCACCGGAAAGGCGACACTGGCATGGAAAATCGCGCGCTTCCTGCTGGCGACGCCGCCGGCGGAGGATGACGGCCTCTTTGGCGCCCCGCCGCCGCCCGACAGCTTGTACATCGACCCGGATCACCCGGTCGCCCGCCGTGTTGCGGCGCTCTCCGATCCCGGATTGTTCCTGTTGCGGCGCGGCCCCAACGACAAGGGCGACAAGCTGGCCGACGTGATCCGCGTACCTGAGGTGCGCAAGTTGCACGCCTTCTTCGGCCTCTCGGCGGCGGATGGCGGGCGGCGAGTGGTCATCGTCGACAGCGCAGACGAAATGAACCCGCAAGCCGCCAATGCCCTGCTGAAAATGCTTGAAGAGCCGCCGGCCCGCACCACCTTGCTGCTGCTCAGCCACCAGCCGGGCCGCCTTTTGCCCACCATCCGTTCGCGCTGCCGCACCCTGCGCCTTGCCTCTCTTGGACCGCAGGACATGGCCGCCGCCCTCGAACAGGCCGAGGTGCAGGTCGCTCCGGATGACGTGGCACCGCTGACCACCCTCGCCGAAGGCTCTGTCGGCGCAGCCATGCGACTGATCACCCTCGACGGCCTGACACTCTATAAAGAGATCCTGACATTGCTTGGCTCCCTGCCCGCACTGGACCGCGCCCGCCTGCTGGCGCTATCGGACAGTTGCGCGGGCAAGGCCCGCGAGGCGCGGCTGGATCTCACCCTGACCCTGACCGACCAGATCGCCGCGCGACTGGCCCGCACCGGCGTCATGGGCCGCCCCCCGCCCGCGATCCTGCCTGGCGAAGGGGACATCCTGACCCGCCTCGCCCCCGATCCCGCCACCGGCCGCCGCTGGGCGGAAACCGTGCAGACCGCCGGCGACCGCGCCCGCCACGCCCGCGCCGTCAATGTCGAGGCCGCCGCTCTGATCACTGACCTGTTCCTGCAACTGCAAAAAGCGCTCTGAATCTGCTGACCCTGGCGACCGGCCCCTGTTTCTTTTCTCCGAAAATACTCTCAAACGGACGCGCAGCGTCCGACTCCGCCAGCTGCCAACAGGCTCAGACGATCCCGCCCTGGATCAGCCGGTCGGCAAGGCGCGCATAGGCCTCGGCCATGGCGCTGTCGCCCAGCGCCACCGGCACCCCGCCATCGCCACCCAACCGCGTATCAAGGTCGATCGGCAGTTGCGCCAACAAGGGCAGCCCCATCTTCTCCGCCTCGGCCACCACGCCGCCGTGCCCGAAGATATGACTGTCCTTGCCGCAATGCGGGCAGGTAAAGACCGCCATGTTTTCGATCAGGCCCAGAACCGGCGTGTTCAGCGTCTTGAAGGCATCCAGCGCCTTGCGCGCATCCAGCAGTGCCACGTCCTGAGGGGTGGAGACCACGATCGCGCCCGCCACTTCGGATTTCTGGCACAACGACAGTTGCACATCCCCCGTGCCCGGCGGCAGATCGACGATCAGAACGTCCTTGGTGCCCCAGTCCACCTGCATCAGCATCTGCTGCAAGGCCCCCATCAGCATCGGCCCACGCCAGACCACCGCCTTGTCTTCGGCCAGCATGGACCCGATGGACATCACTGTGACCCCATGCGCCTGCAGCGGAATGATCGTCTTGCCGTCCGGGCTGGCCGGTTTCGCGGTCAGGCCGAACATGCGCGGCTGGCTGGGGCCGTGGATGTCGGCGTCCAGAAGACCCACACGCTTGCCCGCCCGCGCCAGCGCCACGGCAAGATTGGAAGAAACGGTGGATTTGCCCACGCCGCCCTTGCCCGATCCCACCGCAAGGATCGTCTTGACCCCCGCCGGCTTCATCACGCTGTCCTGCGGTTTTGGATGGCCGCCCATCTTCAACTGTGGCGGCGCCTTCTCGGCCACCGGCGCGCTCAGGACCGCACTGGCCTGGTCGACACCGGGAACCGAGGCCGCCGCCCGCTCCGCCACCTGCCGCAGCGGCTCCATCTGGCGGGCCATTTCGACGCTCGGCGCCTCTATGACAAAGCGCGCGATCGCGCCATCGACCCGCAATGCCCGAATCATATCTCTGGAAATCAGGTTTCCGCCGTCAGGCAATTCCACCCGGGCAAGGACCGCCTCGATTTCTGACCTTAGGTCACTCATGCCTCATCTCCGTTCATATGCCATTTCTGATGGCGTTGCCCTTCGGTCAGCGCAACCCCTAGCCGATTTTTTGCACAGGTCTTGATCTTAAACGTCAATAAATCAACGGTTTTCATATGCGCATGCTGCATAGCAGCAATGTAACGCAAGGTATTGTGCAGTCGCAGCATTTGGCCCATGTTTAGCGCAACCACGACAGAATAGAAACTGAGGCACTGAGACAATGGCAAACGCAACAGCGAACATCACCAATGCCCAAAGCGGTTTGGGCGCTCGTCTGGCAGGCTTTCGCGAGACGTTTCGGGCGCGCATGGCGCGCCGCCGGGTCTTCAACCAGACCTACGCAGAACTGTCGACCCTGAGCAACCGCGATCTGGCGGACCTGGGGCTGGCGCGCAGCGAAATCCGCCGCGTCGCATGGCAGGCTGCGAACGAGGCCTGAAGGAACACAGATCTCAGGCGGGCCTTTCCTCCTCCCGGGCCCCCTGATCCGGCGCCGGCTTCCACCTCCTCCCAGTGGGGGGCCGACGCCACCAACACAGGGCAGATGCCCAACAAGATTGCGAATCCCTCTCCTCCCGAAGGATCCGCATTCCAGAGCGACGATACCTCTCCTCCTCCCTGGTATCGCCGCACGGTTTCACGGGGCGCAAAGCTCCAACAGAATGTCGGGCCCCTCTCTCCTCCCTGGGGTCTTGCATAAGCGGCGGCACCTCTCCTCCTCCCTGGTGTCGCCGCACCAGATTTCCGGGGCGCAACGCCCCAACAGAATGTCGGGCCCCTCTCCTCCTCCCTGGGGTCTTGCATAAGCGGCG
>JAXMNQ010000110.1:0-8594 GCA_034670345.1 Paracoccaceae bacterium
GCTCTTCCGATCTCTCCACTGGGCATCGGTCAGGACTCTTCGGGTCAAGGCTGCTCTCCTCTGTTCGCAACCTTGAATCAGAAGTCAGGTGAATTGGGAATCCTGAACGTCAACAGCCCCTAATTTCCATTGGGATTTGACCCATGTGATCTTCCCCCATGCGACGCGCATTTTGGGGGGCAACGGATTGATCCACATGGGACTTTTGAACATCATACGGAAGCTACGGTTACGGGATAAACTGCCGATCAGAGAGATCGCGCGACGGACCGGTTTGTCGCGGAACACCATCAAGAAGTATTTGAATGCCGGCACGATCGAGCCCAGGTTTTCAACTCCGGAGCGGTCGAGCAAACTGGATCCTTTTGCCGAAAAATTGACGGCCTGGCTGAAGACGGAAGCTGGACAGTCGCGCAAGCAGCGGCGCACGCTCAAGCAACTACATGCTGATCTGGTGGCGCTTGGTTTTACCGGATCGTATGGTCGTGTCGCTGCTTTTGCGCGTGACTGGCGGGACGATCGGCAGCGCGAGCAGCAGACCACGGGACGCGGCACGTTCGTTCCTCTGGCCTTCCGGCCTGGCGAGGCGTTTCAGTTCGACTGGAGCGAGGATTTTGCCATTCTGGGCGGCGAGCGCACCAAGCTCCAGGTTGCTCACATCAAGCTGTCGCACAGCCGGGCCTTCCTGGTTCAGGCGTATCTGCTGCAAACACGTGAGATGCTGTTCGACGCCCATTGGCATGGGTTCCGCGTCTTCGGCGGCGTGCCGGGGCGCGGCATCTACGACAGCGAGACCTTGTTCGCCATTGGTTCGAGAACAATGGTCGAGCGCGCACTGCGGTTGATCGCGTGGGACGCGGCAAAGAGCGGAAGGTCAACATGAGGGTCATGGCGATGGCGAACCACTATGTGTTGGAGCCAGAGTTCTGCAGTCCGGCTGCGGGCTGGGGCGAGCCATTGTGCGCCATTGGTTCAAGAACAATGGCGAGCGGACAGGTCGAGAAGAACGTGCAGGACGCGCGGCGTCACGCTGAAAGCGTGCCTCCGGCACGACGTCTGTGGCAACCCATGCCGGACTTCCCTGATCTTGCGGCGCTGAACGACTGGCTGGAACAGCGCTGTGTCGCGCTGTGGCACGAGATTCCGCACGCCGCACTGCCCGGCAGCGTTGCTGAGGTCTGGGTGGAAGAGCAGGCAGCGCTCATGCCGCTGCCGCCCGCCTTCGATGGCTTTGTCGAGTTGAGCAAGCGTGTCTCGCCAACCTGCCTGGTCAGCTTCGAACGCAATCGCTACAGCGTTCCAGCGTCCTTCGCCAACCGTCCCGTCAGCCTCAGGGTTTACCCCGACCGACTGGTGGTTGCTGCAGAAGGACAGATCCTGTGTGAGCATGCGCGCGTCATCCAGCGCTCACACCACCTGCCGACACACACCATTTACGATTGGCGGCACTATCTGGCGGTCCTACAGCGCAAACCCTTGCGTCCCTAAAAACAGTCCCCCGGACTGTTTTCTTATCGGTCCTCACATTGCGGAACGGTGCGCCCTTTGCCGAATTCCCTCAAGCCTTCAAACTGCTGCAAGATGTCATGCTGCGAAAGCCGGGCGGTGACAGGGACCCTCTCATCGATACTGCGTATCGACTGCCGGGCAGTGGATGGTCGATATCCTGGCGTTGGTCCTGCATCACGTCATGCCGGTGGCATGCTTTCAGCATGACGAACAGGCTGTGCTGGTCGCTGTGGAAATGGCCCTGGCTGAGGGTGTCGCGACCAAGACCCATGTGCTGAACCTTCTGCACCGGCTGATCGACGGAAAGACGATCGGCGGGCCGGACATCCACTGCCCGGCAGTGCATGTTTACATGCACGAGAGGGGACACACCACAGGCGCTGATCCTTCAGCGCGAACCAGAGGCCAATGTCGAACGATATGATGGCTTGCGTGCCATGGGCGCAGGAGGCCGCAATGCGTCATGATCCTGCCAGCGGCGCTATCATCATCATGCAACGAGAGCTGCCCAATTCATAAGACAAGAGGGGTGGCCCGGGCACTGGCAAAACACATGTCGCGGTCGTGCTGGAAGCACGCCTCCGGCGTGACCCTTGGCGTGCAGGCTGTCGAGCATCACCGCCGCATCAGCACGAAATTCGTCCGTCCGTTTCAGTCCCATAGTTCGTCTCCTTTGCTGCAATAAATGCTATCAAAGGGGCGGCATCAAACCGCGACAGGTCCAAAGCTGGCGCGCGGCGCTTGAGAGTGTCCGCGGCGTCTACCTCTTGGTAACAGAGCAAGGCCAACAATACGTTGGATCAGCATATGGCGCCGACGGATTCTTTGAACGTTGGCGTCAGTATGCTGCGAATGGCCATGGTGGGAACCGCGAGTTGATGAGGCTTGACCTCGATCTTCGCGACTATCAAGTCTCTATTCTCGAAGTAGCTTCCCCCGAGATGTCAGCCGCCGAAATTATCGCAAGGGAAGGCGCGTGGAAGGAAAAACTCGGCGCTCGCGCACACGGGCTAAACGCCAACTGAGGTTCTCGGCCCGTTCCGGACGTTCACGTACAAGACCCGTGCTGCAATGCGGCTTCGTCAGACCGGTCATTCGTGCCCGTTGTGTCCCACCGCTCGCTGACCCGGAAACTCCGCCTCATGGCGAGAGCTTTGACTGCTGGGCGACACCGCCACCGTGAAGGTTGAATTGCGCCCCGTATATTCGCGCTTACCGGGTGTGGAGTACGTTCCATCCCGGTACCGTCCGCTCAGTCAGGAGAGCCGGTCTTCAGGCTCGCCATCGTGCACTGAAGGACAGGCGTCTCTCGCCATTTCGCGGTCCCACAAGGCCGAAATCTGCTCCTTCGCCTCGTTAATTTCACTGGCGACAACGTCGAGACCCATCGCAGACAGGCGCGGCCTGAGGTCTTCTACGTCCTGCCCACTCACGACAATCGCGGCCTGGGGGCAATGCGTGTGCAGCGCCTCTACAAGACCGGCAAGCCTGTCAATGCAGTACCGCCCGCCAATGGATAGCCCGACGATGCAGCGCGGCAACTTCTTGATCTCGCCGACCAGTTCCGCTTCGCTCAATCCGATCTTGAGTGCGATCTCCCATCCGTCATCGCGAAACAGATCCGCGGCCATACGGATGCCAAGGGTATGTTGCTCGCCCGGGACAGAGGCGAAAACGACGGTCAGGTCCTGCTTGACCGAAATGGGATGCGCGGCGATGGTGATGTTCCGCAGCAATTCGAAAATGCGCCCGGTGGCCGTGGTCACGTCGATAAAACTCACCCGATCTTCGGTCCACCAGTCGCCCAGCATGCGCGCTGCGGCGGCAAGGTATTTGAGGTAAATCACCTCTGTCGTGGTGTCCTTGGCGAGGGTGCCAATCATCTCCTCCACCGATGCACTGCCCTCGTTCGACAGCAGGGCCATGCAGAGGTCCTCAACGTCCTCTGCGGAGGGGGCGTGAACGTCCTCTGCGGAGGGTGCGTTCGGCAGAGCATCGGCGTCCCTCTCCCGATAGGCAATGCGGCGCACGGCTTCGTAGGCCAAGGCTGCCACCAGGTGCGAAGGCAACTGGCCGCTGATATGCGCGGTGTCGTGCGGGACCGAGTCGTCGTTTCCGGCGCCTGGGTGGATCAGTAGATGTGCTGCGGTATACAAACGTTCCCCTCCCGACATTCATATTGCCTCGAGGATCGGCATTCCCCATGTTCGACTGCCCAAGATCAAGCCCACTCAGATGTCTCAAGATCCCCATCGAGACAACTGAGCGTAGGGTGATTGGGTGTCACCGGGATAGTTGGGGATTGCCACTACGTACTAATGCGTACTTTGCCTGACGACGGGATTAGCCCAGCATCCGGATCAGATCGGCAATGCCGCGCACCTGCATTTTCTCGCGGATACGCCAGCGGTGGACCTCGATGGTCCGACGGCTTATGCCAAGCTCCGCGGCGATTTCCTTGTTGAGTTTTCCCTCAAGCATATGGCGGAGAACTTCCTGCTCCCGGTCGGTCAACTTCGCCAGTCGGTCGGCAATGATTTTCTTGGGAAGCTCCGAGGGGGGCCGGTTGGCCAGCAGCCCACCGGCCATTTCGATAGCCTCGAGAAGTCGGCCCGCCTCTGTCGGCTTCTCGATAAAGTCGATGGCCCCGTTGCGCATGACCTGAACGGCGATCGGAATGTCGCCATGCGCCGTAACGACGACGATGGGAATACCTATGCCCATCTCGGCAAGCTGTGCCTGCAATTGCACGCCACTCATTCCGGGCAGCCGAACGTCGAGCAGCATGCACGCCTTCTGCTCCGGGTCGAACTGCTTTAGGAAGCTTTCCGCCGAGTTGCAATCCACCGTCGCATAGCCATGCGCGTTCAACAGCGCGCAGAAGGATTTCCGCACGGAGTCATCGTCTTCAACGACATAGACCGAAAATTCCCGATCAGGCCTGTTCGCCATTTGAACCCTCGATTGGCAGTTGAAACACGAATACCGAGCCGGTCATTTTGGGTTCAACCCAGATCCGACCCTCATGTGCTTCGATGATTGACCGGACCAAAGAGAGACCTATCCCCATGCCCTGCGTGGTCGATGTGTTGAACGGTTCGAACAGGTATTTGTGCTGTTCCGGTGGAATCCCATGCCCGGTATCACGGACATAGACCGTGACCCACCCGCCCGAATTTATCACTTCGACGGTCAGTTTTTGTACCTTCGAATCCTGCATTGCCGTAATGCTGTTACGGGCCAGGTTGAGCATGACCTGTCCGACCTGCACCGGGTCGGCCAGGATCCGGGGAATAGATTGGTCCAGCAGCAGATTGACCTGAAGCCTCGGCAGATCGACGTAAGCGAGCGCAAGGTCGATGCCCTGCTGTATGGCCCTGTTCAGGTCGATGTATTCGGCGTTCAGATCGCCCTCGGATATGAAATTCCGCATGCGGCGCATCAGGTCGCCGGCCCTTGTGGTCTCGGCGACGGCCTCGTCAATGAGCAGCGCCGCCCGCTCCGGAATCACAACGTCAGCATTCCTCAATTCCTGACGGCACGCGCTGATGTAGTTTGAAATCGCCGACAGGGGCTGGTTTAACTCGTGCGCGATCGCCGAGGCAAGTTCGCCCATCGAACTGGCCCGCGAGGCATCGAGAAGTGCGTGTCGCAAGCGGGTTTCCTGCGCTTCCGCAGCCCTTTGCGCTTCGAGCGCGGCGCGCTCGTGTTCCAGGCTGTTCAGGGCGAAAAGTGCCCTGCGCAGAATACGCAGCGCATCACGGTCCATTGTGGCAAAGGGGCGGCTCTGGTCGTGTCGTTCCTCGCGCCAGAGCGCAAAGGACCCGCGCGGTGACAGCCGCGTGACGCCGTCCTCCGTGGTGGTCTCGACTTTGTCGGGCTTGCCGGCCCAACGGATCGTCTGTTCGAAATCGCTGCGCAGAAAAACCAGGTAATCCCGGCCATCCTCGGAGAGATCAAGAAGCGCGGCCCCGGCGGCCACCTTCATCTGCTCCTCGTCCATGTCGATATGTTCCGACAGTTGCGCTGTTGTTGCTATCCCGTCCGCCTGCACCTTCCAGAGATCGGAGAAATCCAGCGGCGTGCTTGGGACCGCCCCGAACGCGACGACGTCATCGCCCAGAAAGAGCAACATCCCCTGCGCGTCGATCAATTGCATCAGCACCGTGGCCCAGTCGTTTATGAGCGACCGTAGCGACGTGCCGCAACGCGCCTGTTGCTCTATGCGAAAGGCCGTCTTCTCGGCGGTGATGCTCTTCTGAAGCTGATTGGTACTCTCCATGCTTTGCAGCAGAGCGGAGGTCGTGCTCCCCAGGAGTTCGGCAAACCGCAACCGGCTCGAAGAGATCTCGCGCGGCTCATAGTTGTGACAGGCGACGAGACCCCAGAGTTGGTTGTTGGTGATCAGCGAGATCGAGAGACTTGCCGCCACGCCCATGTTGTTGAGATACTCGACATGCACCGGCGCGACGGCGCGGAGCTTGGAAAACGTCAGGTCCAGCGGACTCGCGGATCCCGCGTCGGCGACGGTTCCCCTGCGGCTGATGATCGGCACCCGCTCGCCATTGACGTCGGGTATCGCCCGCACCACGTTCAGAAGGAAATGCCGCCGTGCCGGGTCGGGAATGTCGGAGGCAGGATAATGGAGGCCTAAAAAGCTGTCGGGCCGGTTGGTGCTCTCGGCGATTACCTCGCCATGCTTGTCCTCCGCGAACCTGTAGATCATCACCCGGTCAAAGCCGGTCACATTGCGGATGATCCTGGCGCTCGCATTGGCAAGTTCCTCGAGCGCACCCGGCTTGACGAGTTCCGAGATGAATTCCCGCCGCAGATATTCATCTTCCCAAACGCGCGCCGGAGCCGGCTCGGAGTGCATCAGTTCGAGAATGATATGACCGTTGCTCCTGTGCGGCAGGCATTCCAGATCTATCTGCGTGCCGTCCGGTCCGAAGAAACTGATGAACCACGGGCTGAGAAGTTCCGGCTTGGAGGGCCCCAGCGTCAGTTCCCGCAATTGCCGTGCATTGGTCGCACCGATAAACTTGGCGATATCCTTTCCAAGGATCTGATCGGACCCGACCCCAATGAACGACGCCGTATTCCTGCTTGCGAATTCGACGGTGAAGCGGTCTCCGTCGATTGCAATCAGGGCACCATGAGGCTGGATCGCACCAATCAGATGGATCGGCTCCTGGTCGCAGGTTTCGAGGTTGACGGTATCCAGCGTCACGGCAAACTCGTATCGGATAGAGGGTGTGAACGGTCCAGCGGCGCAAGCCAGTCTCCCAAAAGCCGGAACGTGTCGCGGGCACCCATTCTCAGGTCACTCACGGCGTTCCCCTCGGCCTCCAGATCTTCGAGGTATCTGTTGGTCATGGGCCAACGATTGCCCCCCACGGCCCGGCACCATGACCAGAAACGCCGACCCGCCTGATCTTCGCGCGCAAGCAACCGGCACGCGGCGCGGTCGATGCGCGCCCCACCAAGTGTCGCGCCTTCAATCACGTAGAGTATTCCGCCCAGCGACGCCGGAGTCACGATATCGAACGCCTCGCTGCATCGCGGGCTCTCTTTGATGGCCTCGGCGCTCAACCCCAGATCCGCCATGTCTTGTGCCAGATACCCGGCTCGTTCCGCGTAATCGTAACCGGCAGTGCAGGCCGCTCCACGTGAAATCGCGCGACCAATCGCCCGGTCAAGCGGCTGGTAAAACCCGTAAAGCCGCACAATCAGATCCCGGTATTCACCGAGGCTCATGCTCTGGTTGAACAGTGCCAGAAAACAAGCGTGCTCGTGTAACCGCTCATGTTGTTGATGCGTATACGCGCGCAGTTGGTCGCGCAATGTGACATTCCGAGGTGAACCCTTGGCCGCAAGTCGAGTTGAATCCTTGGCCGTAAGCACGCGTTGCTCCAATCTTAGATTTGCCATTTCCAAGGAAAGCGTATCATGGATTTCGCGCACCCCAAGAAGTGAATGGCAAGCGTGCCAATATCCGCATCTGAAGACGTGTAGAAAGTGCCGCCCCAGCGGTCATAGGCCTTGTCTCCAGTCAACCATCACTTCACGGCTCGCGCTGAACAGCTTCTGCATGAAACGCCCTGCGGCCTGTCGTCCTCGCTCATCGCGCTCCGGACCGTCAACAACGTTGAGCCTTGCACCACATCGCGACTTTAACAATACAATCGGCCCGCACAGGGGTTGTGCGGGTCTTCTCGGACGAACTTGGATGCCGCAGGAACAGTTGCCAGACGTTTCGGTTATGAATGGCAGCTTTCGCCCTGCCAAAGCATAATCCGAGTTCTTGCAGCGAATTCACACTTTCCGCCCATTCTGTGGAAAATCACCCGTTCGCGAGCGCAGAATATCGACGTCAGAACATGGCGTGAGCGCCTTTCCCGACAGGCGTTTCACGGTTGCTGCGGTGCAGGAAGGATCTTGGCCAGTTTCCTGAGGTTCTGGGCGGTTGCGGCGAGGAGGAATTCGTCCCTTGCCCCGCATGGACCACGTAATTGGAGCCTGTTCAGGCCAAGGATCCGCTTGAGGTGGGCGAAGAGCATCTCGACCTTCTTCCTCAGCTTCATCGAGATCACGTATTGCTCGGTCTTCGCAATGTCGCGGGCGACCTGTCGGGCGTCCTCATGTTCCTCACGGGTGATCGACCGGAAGTCCATGTTGGGGCAGCAGCGCGCCTTTGAGGGGCAAGCCTGACAGGTGTGCTTCAGACACCGGTATTTGGCGACGCCCTTGCCGGTCGGCCCGCGGTTCGGATCGGAGTAGTTCCGGCGGAACTGCTTCAGCTCGTGCTCCTCAGGGCAGATGTATTGATTGTTCTCGGCATCCCTCTCGAAGTCGGCGCGGGTCCAGGTCCCGTCGCTGCGCCCCGACTTGTCCCTCTTCTCTAATGAATTGGGCAGCTCTCGTTGCATGATGAGAGCCACCACGCAGATCGCGCAAATCTGCGTGTTTGCGGGGGATGGATCGTACCCCTCTGGGTCGCAAGGGACCGCTGCCGAGTATGGTCGCCCCCGCGCTGTCTTCGAACCTGAACGGAGTTCCGAGGGTCCCGCAAATGATCCGGGGGA
>JAXMNQ010000111.1:0-8545 GCA_034670345.1 Paracoccaceae bacterium
TATGGCTCAATGATGCTCCACTGGGCATCGGTCAGGACTCTTCGGGTCAAGGCTGCTCTCCTCTGTTCGCAACCTTGAATCAGAAGTCAGGTGAATTGGGAATCCTGAACGTCAACAGCCCCTAGTTTCTTCCCAATCATATTTGGTTCGGGATTTCGTTTCACCTATCCCACGCCAAAGCTTTCTCAGCTCTCGGCTTCGCACAGTGATATTTTTCCAGATCTCAACTTGGGCCCCAAGGTACCTTTGGTCAAATGCAAATGGTGGTCGAAGGGAGAGGTATGTCCATTGTTCTGGCGGGATATCTTCGGGCTTGTCTGCGCGGTCCTTATGGTATCCGCGCGCCTTGACCTTCCCGGTCTCAAGCGCCTTCTCCAGCTCAAGCACACTTGAAACTTCCTTGTCGGTTCCAGTCTTTTTGCATGGATAAAATCCGATGGCCACGTAGGCATCCCTCTCGGCATAGACAAACCGATCTACCAGAGAAGGGATCCGAAACCGTACCCACAGCGCCGCTTGGGCCAGGTTCCAGAAAGGAGAGTCGAAGGTCAGTGACGTCATGGTGCGCTCCTTCATGGGCTCATGAAAATACAGACACATGGGGTCAAGGTGAAGCCCCCTGATACAAAGCGTAAAGAGATTTCTCGGCAGCCCGATTCCGGCATTACGCCGACACGTTGGTTCCGCTGAAGGGGCAACTGTGAATCGCCCCGGGTCTGTCGGAGACCTATAGCTTCATTTCACGCGACCATATCGAGCAGGCTGCGCTGTGCATAGAAGTTCTGTTCTGCCTCGGCTGGTGGGATGTTTCCGATGGGCCCAAGCAGCCGGCGGTGTTGAACCAATCGACCCAGCCCAGGGTGGCCATTTCCAGATCCTGCATGTTGCGCCACGGGCCCTGGCGATGGATCAGTTCGGTTTTGTAGAGCCCGTTGATCGTTTCAGCGAGGGCATTGTCATAAGAATCCCCGACGCTGCCGACGGATGGTTCGATCCCGGCTTCGGCCAATCGCTCGGTGTATCGAATAGACAAATATTGTCCGCCGCGATCTGAGTGATGGACCAGTCCGCCTTTCTGAACAGGGCGTCGATCATGCAGGGCCTGTTCCAGAGCGTCGAGGACAAAGTCGGTCTTGGCGGAGCGCGAGACCCGCCATCCCACGATGTGATCGGCGAAAGTGTCGATGACGAAAGCTACATAGACAAAGCCCTGCCACGTCGACACGTAGGAAAAATCGCTGACCCAGAGCAGATTTGGCGCAGTGGCCCGGAACACGCGGTTCACCTTGTCACGCGGACAGGGCGCTGATGGGTCAGGAACCGTTGTTTTGAGCACCTTTCCACGCACTGCCCCCCGGATGCCGATCTGTTTCATGAGCCGTTCCACCGTGCAGCGCGCCAGCGTAAAACCCTCGCGCTTCAGCTGGTGCCACGCTTTTCGAACGCCGTAGACCTGATAGCTTTCATCCCAGACCCGTTTAATCTCGGGCCGAAGCTCGGTGTCACGCTGATGCCGTGTAGAAGCTTTGCAAGGGTCCGCTCGGCACGCAAAACAGTGTGAATCCCGGAGACAAAATGACCACAGAAACGGTCTGATGATCTGACCGTAGCGGAGTAAAATTCCGCAGTCTGACACCTGATGCCGGTGAGCGGAGGGTGGGGAGATGTATTCTGTGGACCTATACAATCGTGTCCGTCGGGCGTGCCATGTTGATGGTATGAGCAAAAGTGCAGCTGGTCGTCTTTTTGGGATCGACCGCAAAACGGTGGCAAAGATCCTTCTGCATTCCGTTCCCCCAGGGTATCGGCGAACTGCTTTGCCTGTCCGCCCGAAGCTTGACCCATTCATTCCGATTATCGATCAGATCCTGGAAGACGACAAACGAGTTATCAAAAAGCAACGGCACACTGCCAAACGCATCCATGCCCGGCTTCGGGACGAGCACGGTTTTTCCGGCGGCATCACTATCGTCACGGATTACGTTCGCGAGAAGCAGCGGCGGACGCGGGAAGTGTTTGTCCCACTTGCTCACCTGCCGGGCCATGCTCAGGTTGATTTTGGCGAGACGCTTGGTGTGATTGACGGGGTCGAGTGCAAGTTGCACTATTTTGCGATGGCGCTGCCGCATTCGGATGCGTTCTTCATCAAGGCCTATCCTGCCGAGACGACAGAGGCGTTCTGCGACGGGCATGTATCCGCCTTTGCGTTCTTCGGCGGGGTGCCGTTGTCGATCCTGTATGACAACACGACGATCGCGGTGGCGAAGATCTGCGGCGACGGTAAGCGGGAACGCACCAGGATCTTTGCCGAGCTTCAGTCGCATTATCTGTTCGAGGACAAGTTTGGTCGGCCAGGAAAAGGCAACGACAAAGGCAATGTCGAAGGCGTAATCGGCTATCGGCGACGGAACTTTCTCGTGCCTGCGCCCCGGTTCAACAGCTTCGACGATCTCGGCGCCTGGCTTGAAGAACAATGTCTGAGGCGCCAGGACGATACCGTGCGTGGCCACACCGAGCCGATCGGCGAGCGCCTGATGCGCGACCTGGATGCGCTGATGGCACTGCCGCCCACACCCTATGATGCGTGCGAGAAGGTCAGCACGCGGGCGACGTCGATCTCGATGGTCCGCTTTCGCCGCCCGTCGGCTGACCAATCTGTTTTCCGATCCCAAGCCTGTCGAGCATGTCGGGTCCTTCCTCGAAGAGGGCCTCATTCACCGCACCACCCGCGGCGAGCTAGTGCGCTCAAAATCGGAGGTGATTATTGCGAATCTTCTTCACGGTCTTGGGATCACCTACGCTTACGAACAACCCTTTACCGGGCAGGACGGCAGCGTTCGATATCCTGACTTCACGATCGAAGACGCTGAGACTGGTCGGCGCGTCTTTCTGGAGCACCTTGGGCTGATGTCTGAACCAGCATATCGCCGTCGCTGGCTAGCGAAGCTGGATTGGTATCGCTCTCAGGGGGTGTTGCCGGAAGAAGAGGGTGAAGGAAACGCAGGAATCCTCGTGACGACCACCGAAGAGAAAGGCATCGACTCCGCGGATATTGAGCTACGGCTGCGCACGCTGTTAGGGCTATAAAAAGTTGTGCGTTAGCGGCACGACAGAGCTTGCTTCCGCATCACGGCGAAGTCGCTCAGCATCTCGGCGATGGCAGAGCCGTCCGGCAGCCGGACCAGTTCCTCGGCCGCCCGCGCCTGGAACTCCCGGCCATACTCGACCACGGGCAGGCACGTCGCGAGCCTGCCGTCCTCAGAACGAACCGTCGCGCAGCCGCTCAGCAAGCTCGTGGTGATCGCGAGGACGGCGAGCCGCCGCTTCCAGCATCCGGCGTTGGACGTCATTGGCCTTCTCGGTGGTTTCAAGGCGCTCGGCGAGGCGTCCCGCCCGCTCCCCGGAGCGCCGAAGCGAAAGCAGGAACAGGAGCACTGCCAGCGCGATGGCGCCGTAGCGCAGCGCCGCCCGCATCCACGGGCTGGCGGCAATCCCGCAGAGCAAGCCCGCCGATCACCGCCGCCCTCGCTTCCATTCATCGAGCCGAGCGTAGATCGTGACCGCGATGCCGCCTAGGGCGACCGCAATGAACACCCAGCGAAGCGTGTCGAGATACGGCACGAGCGGCAGGATGGCGGTCTGAGTCTCGGCCTGGACGCTTTGCGCGACCTCGCCCCCGGCCGCGCCCAGCGTGGCGAAACCGCCCGCGCCACCACCCTTCATGGTGCGGCTGTCAGCCAGCACCTCGCGCGCGGGCGGCGTCTCGGCTGCAAATGCCGTCGCCCGCACCGGGAAGCGCTCGCCCCACTGACGCGCGCGCCCCAGATCGACATGGATGAACCCCGAGCGCGGATAGAAGCCGAAGCCGAGGAACCCGACCTCCCGCACCGCCGCCTCGAACGCCACCGGGTCGTGGTTCGCCATGGCGATGTCGAAGGCGGCACCGTCGAGGTGCTTTGACCGGGTGGCGCCGCCGACGGCGCGGTTGTGCTCGGGGCTGCGATATGCCGAGCGCACGATCAGCGGTTTGCCCAGCCGGTCGCGCAGTGCCTGAAGCTTGTCGAGCGCCGGTTCGTTTACGAGCAGCTTACCGGTGCCCCGGCAAGCGATCTCGGCCGGGCTGAAGTTCGGCCAGCGCCAGGCGCCCTCGGGCACCTCTCGCCAGTGGTCGTAAATGGTCGCGGTCATGGGGGTCCTCCAGAAACGAAAAGACCCGCCTCGAAGGGCGGGTCCGGTGGTCGAACAGGTCGGATTGCGATGGCCACGGGCCGCGGCCGAAGATCTTGAGCTTGATGGCGATGCCCGCCAGCAGCGCCAGCATGACGCCGGTGGTGATCATGCGGACGGCAGTCTGCATCGCGGTGCGGCGCACAAGCCGGATGCAATCCACGAGGGATCGCAGGTCGCGGATATCGAGCGCTGCCTCGTCGCCGTCGAGACCGACATCGGCGAGCGCGCGTTAGGCGCCTTTCTCGGCCGCGGGGGGCAGAGCATTTGTCCGTTCTCCGGCTAAGTCATCCGCCGTACAATTTCCGGGAAGCTGGTTTACCCTAGAATTCAGTGTCGGATCCTGGCCGCCGAGATCGGCACAACGCTTCTGTGGCACACCGCGCAGTACACGGCCGATGCCGCACAGTTGCTGCACTCGGATCACTGGTGTTGCACCTTCGTCCTCACACGGTAGTTTGGCCGCCAGACCTGCCGTGCAGGGAACAGTCGGGGGAGCCGTGTCGGCACATCCGACCGAGATACGCCATCTTCCACTGAACGAAATCGAACAGGAGTACGCGATGACGGTCAATTCGGTCGCCACGAAGACACCGGCACCCGGGGCGGTGCAAGATGGTGGGTCCGCCAACTCGGATCATCGCATGGACATCACAACCTCGCGGCAGTTTACCTCCTTCCTGGCGGACACCGGCGCCTCGCTTGCGATCTCGACCTACCAGGCGGGCATGGTTCTGATCATCGGCACGGATCCCGAAACGGGCAAGCTGTGGATCTTCAACCGCCACATCGAGCGACCCATGGGCATCGCCTCGGACCGGCACCGGCTGGCGGTGGCGGCGCTGACACAGGTGGTCACCTTCGTCGACGGACACCACGGCACGCCGACTGAAGGCCGGGACCCGATCTATATCCCGCCGCTTGCGCATTTCACCGGCGATCTCGACGTGCATGACATCGCCTTCGATGGCGCGGGGGAGATCGTCTTCGTGAACACGCTGTTCTCCTGTCTTGCGACGGTCAGCGAGACGCACAGCTTTCGCGCGCTTTGGAAACCGCGGTTCATCAGCCGTCTGGCCGCCGAGGACCGCTGCCACCTGAACGGGCTTGCGATGCGGGACGGCACACCGGCCTTCGTGACGGCGGTATCGACCTCGGACGTGGCCGACGGGTGGCGCGACCATCGTCGTGCCGGCGGTGTGGTCGTGGATGTCACCAGCGGCGAGATCGCCGCGACCGGCCTATCGATGCCGCATTCGCCACGCTGGCACGATGGCAGGCTGTGGCTGCTGAACGCGGGCACTGGCGAGTTTGGCACGTTGGACGCGGCCTCGGGCGCGTTCACCGCCGTGGCCTTTTGTCCCGGCTACCTGCGTGGTCTCTGTTTCATCGGGCGATATGCCATCGTCGGCGCGTCCGAACCGCGCGAGAACCACACCTTCGGCGGATTGGCCCTGCAGGACCGGCTGGACCGCGAAAAGGTGTCGCCCCGTTGCGGGGTCTTCGTGATCGACACGGTGACCGGGGACACGGTGCATTGGCTGCGGTTTTCGGGGGTGGTGACGGAACTGTTCGACATCGCGACCGTTCCGAATGCGAGACAGCCCAATCTGATCGGGTTCCGGTCGGACGAGATCCGGCGCGTCGTCTCGATCGATGACAGCGCCATGGCACAAGACTGTTGACCCAAAGAAAAACATAACATCGGATTTGAAATGCTGATTTACCTTTTGATGGGCTGTTTTGACTTCGGGAGAAACCAACGTGCCAGTTATCGCCTTTGACGACCGGATCACCACAGATGAATTTACCTCTTTTTTCGGGTCGGTGCTCGCAAACAATGGCTTAGGGGCCGACGTAGGTTCCTCATTAAGTGTCACCGAGGTCAATGGCCTGGCCGCCTCTGTCGGGCAGCAGATTGCTCTACCGTCCGGAGCACTGCTGACGCTGAACGCGGATGGCACCTTTGACTATGATCCCAATGGCGCGTTTGAGGGCCTGGCTAGTGGGGCCACTGCATTGGACAGTTTCAGCTATGTGTTAGAGGGTCTGGAAGGCGTTGACGCCAGCCGGGAGCTTTCGTCTCTGGATGGCACTAGCGGCTTTGTGCTCTACGGCATCGATGCGAGTGACGGGAGCGGCCTGTCGGTTGCCTCTGCGGGGGATGTGAACGGCGACGGTATCGACGATCTGATCATTGGGGCGGCGTATGCTGATCCGAACGGAATCGACCGCGCTGGCGAAAGCTATGTGGTCTTCGGCCGTGATACGGGCTTTGAGGCCAGCCTGAACCTATCCTCGCTGGATGGCACCAACGGCTTTGTGCTCAACGGCATCGATGCGGTTGACTTAAGCGGCTGGTCCGTCGCCTCTGCGGGGGATGTGAACGGCGATGGTATCGACGACCTGATCATTGGGGCGCCTAGTGCCAGTCCGACCGGCAGCGGTTTCGGCAAAAGCTATGTAATCTTCGGTCGCAACACGGGCTTTGAGGCGAGCCTGAACCTTTCATCGCTGGATGGCACCAACGGCTTCGTTCTCAACGGCATCGATCGCGATGATAATAGCGGCAGGTCCGTCGCCTCTGCGGGGGATGTGAATGGCGACGGGATCGACGACCTGATCATCGGGGCGGTTACTGCCGATCCGAACGGAACGACAAACGCGGGGGAAACCTATGTAGTCTTCGGACGTGACACGGGCTTTGACGCCAGCCTGAATCTGTCGTCGCTGGATGGCACCAACGGCTTTGTGCTCAATGGCATCGATTTCAATGACCAGAGCGGCATTTCGGTGTCCTCTGCGGGGGATGTGAATGGCGACGGTATCGACGACCTGATAATCGGGGCTCTTCTTGCCGATCCGAACGGAAATAGCTTCGCTGGGGAAAGCTATGTGGTCTTCGGCCGTGATACTGGTTTTGCGGCCAGCCTAGAGTTGGCGTCACTAGATGGCACCAACGGCTTTGTACTCAACGGCATCGATGTTAATGACTTGGCCGGCTGCTCCGTCGCCTCTGCGGGAGATGTGAATGGCGACGGGATCGACGATCTGATCGTTGGGGCGCGGAATGCCGATACGAATGGAAAAAGTGGGACTGGGGCAAGCTATGTGGTCTTCGGCCGTGATACGGGCTTTCCGGCCAGCCTGAACCTGTCGTCTCTGGATGGCACCAACGGCTTCGTTCTCAACGGCATCGATGCGGGGGACTGGAGCGGCGAGTCCGTGTCCTCTGCGGGGGATGTGAATGGCGACGGTATCGACGATCTGATAATTGGGGCGATTGGGGCCGGGGCTGGGGATAGCTACGTGGTCTTCGGCCGTGACACGGGCTTTACCGCCAGCGTGGACCTATCGACGCTGGATGGCACCAACGGCTTTGTGCTCAACGGCATCGATGCGAGTGACGAGAGCGGCTTCTCCGTCGCCTCTGCGGGGGATGCCAACGGCGACGGTATCGACGATCTGATCATCGGGGCACCTAGAGCCGATCCGAACGGAAATAGCTCTTCAGGGGAAAGCTATGTGGTCTTCGGCCGGCAGCAGATTATCGTCGATGTAGCCACGGTCACTGTCACGGTAACTGGCGTCAACGATCTCCTTGGCGGTGAAGGCAATGAGTTGCTCATCGGCACAGATCGCGCTGACAGGCTCACTGGCGGGCCGGGCACCGATATACTGCAGGGCGGCGAAGACGGGGTCTATCACGCCGAGATTTCAGAGCAGGTGTACCGCCTGTACTTTGCGGTCTTTGGTCGCGAGCCAGAAGCGCCGGGGCATCAGTTCTGGGTGCAGCAGGTCACCTTGGGCGAGAGGACGCTGAGCGAGGTCGCAGCGGCCTTTGTCGCCTCATCCGAGTTCCAGTCCACCTTTGGATCTACCGACAATTCGCAGTTCGTCACGTTGCTGTATAACAACGTGCTGGGCCGCGATCCCTCGACCGTCGATCGGGACTATTGGGTGGGTCGGATCGAAGGCGGCACGCCTCGGGAACAGGTCGTGTTGCTGTTCTCCGAAAGCCCCGAGCATCAGACCAGGACCGCGGCCGCGCAGGAGGCCTTTGACAACACGCATGACATCACAACCTGGGCCGACGACGTGTATCGGCTGTATCGCGCGATCTTTGACCGCGACCCGGACATTGGCGGATTTGAAGCCTGGACCGACTCACTGGCCAGCACGCGGTGGGATTTCCCCGAGGTGGTCGAGAATTTCATGGCGTCGCCCGAGTTCCGGGCCACCTATGGCGCGGCGACCTCGGACGCGGCCTTTGTCACGTTGCTCTACCAGAACGTGTTGGGGCGGGAACCTGATCCAA
>JAXMNQ010000112.1:0-8424 GCA_034670345.1 Paracoccaceae bacterium
TTCGGCAAACTGAAGGAAAACAGAGGGATAGCGATGCGTTCTTGTAAAACAGACCTGAGCTTCAAGGCATTCATCTCGTTGGCTGCTACAATCATTCACCTCAAATGAACGTCAACAGCCCCTAGCCAAACAAAATCGCTGCCCGCGCCGTTGAGGTGTCGAAAGTGGCAGAGACCCGCGACTGCGCCTAAGCTCGGTTCATGACGAATCTTATCTTGCTTTGGCGGGGTGAATTGCGACTCCGTGAAGCCTTCTGGACGTGGGCAGTCACCGTCGGCCTTCTGGTCAACATTGTGACGAGCGTGCTTTTCCTGATCCTGATCCTGCAGGATCTGGCATGGGCGGCGCTGCTCATTGGCTATGGGGTGTCGCTGCCCTACAATGTCGTGGCGACCGTGGGCGTATGGCGCGCTGCGGTTTGTTACGATGGTCCTGCCATCCACGCCGATCTCGCCCGTGGTGCGACGGTTCTGCTGATGGCGACGTTGAGCCTGACCTGATTGGAGGAAATCCGTCGACCAGCGGCACGGACGCGCTTGCTGCCGTATCACTGCGTAATCGGCCAGCAACTCAGCAACCGCCGATCCCTTCGGCAGCAGTGACAGTTCCTCGGCCGTGCGCGCCTGGAACTCCTGGCTGTACTCGACCACGGGCGGACATGTCCCGACGGTGCGCCCGTCAGAAACGCCCGTCGCGCAGCCGCTCAGCCAGATCGTCGCGAGAACGAGGGCGCCGCGCCTGGGTCTCCAGCATCTGGCGTTGGACATCATTGGCCTTCTCCGTAGTTTCGAGGCGTTCGGTGAGACGTCCTGCTCGTTCGCCGGTCCGCCGAAGCGCAAGCATGAACAGAAGGATCGCGAGGGCGATGACGCCGTAGCGGAGTGCCTCGCGCGCCCATGCCGATCCGGCGAGCGTGGCCGAAAGCCCGCCGATCATCGCCGCCCCCGTTTCCAATCGTCGAGTCGCGCGTAGATCGTGACCGCGATCCCGACGAGAGCGACCGCGATGAACACCCAGCGCAGCGTATCGAGATACGGTACCAGCGGCAGGATCGCGGACCGGGTCTCGGTCAAGACGCACTGCGCGACCTCGACGCCAGCCGCGCCCAGCGTTGCCACACCGGCCGCTCCGCCGCCCTCCAGGGTGCGGCTATTGGCCAGAACCTCGCGCGCTGGCGGGGTTTCCGTGGCGAAGGCTGTATCTCGGACCGGGAACCGTTCGCCCCCTGGCGGGCGGGCCCGAGGTCAACATGGATGAAGCCCGAGCGCGGGTCGAAGCCGAAGCCGAGGAACCCGACCTCCCGGGCGTTCGGCGGGACGAAGGTCCATTGGACCTTCGTCACTTCCGCCTCACCCTCGAAGGCCACCGGGTCGTGGTTCGCCATGGCGATGTCGAAGGCGGCGCCGTCGAGGTGCTTGGAGCGGATCGCGCCGCCCACGGCGCGGTTGTGCTCGGGGCTGCGGTAGGCCGAGCGCACGATCAGTGGCTTGCCCAGCCGGTCACGCAACGCCTGCGGCTTGTCCAGCGCCGGTTCGTTGACCAGCAGCTTGCCGGTGCCCCGGCATGCAATCTCGGCCGGGCTGAAATTCGGCCAGCGCCAGGCTTTTCGGGAACATCGCGCCAGTGGTCGAAAAAGGTCGTGGTCTTGAGGGTCCTCCGAAACGAAAAAACCCGCCACGAGGGCGGGTCGGTTGAGCCGATGAATGGGGATGGTGAGCGCTGCTTCTTCACCATCGAGGCCGACATCGGCGAGCGCGCGTTTGGCGCGCGCGTACCTGAATGGCTTCGAATTCGGCGTCAGGCATGCGCACGAAGCCCTCGGATCGGGGTGGTGTCATCGAATCCTTCTTCCGCCGCTCAACCGACCTTGCACCCAAAAGGACGTGTGGTCGGCGGAGAAGTAGCCGTCCGCGCCCCGGAAGTACCCCTGAAGCTCAACGGTATCGCCCGCCGTCAGCGGCACCATGGTCTGGAGCCAGATGGCGGTGGCCGGCGAGACATGGGTGGCGGAGATTTCGCCGAGGGAGCCGCGGATTTCGGTGGTCTCGTTCAGCACGAGCCGCCGACGCATCCGCGCCATGATGCTGGAATAGGCCTTGAATCGCTGCTTCGCGCCGAAGTCGCAGGTCCCGTCCGCAGGCTCCACGAAGCGATTGTTCGCGGTGCAATCCGGCTTAGAGAACGAAGTCGTCGGCGGTCAAACCGGCCAAGCCGACGACATGGATTTCCCCGTCCACTGTACCATCGCCATCGGCGTCGAACGCAACGACGGTGGAACCGTCCGGTGCGTCGTTCAATCGGACTTCGGGTCCGCCGGTGCCAGAAAAAGGAGCGGTCCCGACAAATTGGAAGACAGCGGGCGACATGCCGGAGATGTCGATCACGTCACTCCCGATCTCGAAATCGGCAATACGGTCTTTGTTCGGTCCCAGACCTGCATCGCTTGCCGACGCGAAGGCGAAGGTGTCTGCATCTGCGCCGCCAATGAGAAGGTCGCTTCCTGGCCCGCCGATCAGCAAATCCTCTCCGGCGTCTCCCTGCAGGGTGTCATTGCCGCCGTCGCCCCGCAGCGCATCTGCGCCGTCCCCGCCGAAGACGAGGTCATGCCCGCCCCGACCGATCAGGACGTCGCCGCCGTCCAACCCATATATGACATTGTCCATGTGGTTGCCGCGCAGCACATCCCCGAAACCCGTGCCGACGAGGTTTTCGATGGACAGGTAGCTGTCGCCACGCGCGTCGCCGGTATTGGCGGCCGGGGTCACCAGGTCCGCGATCACACCGGCCGGTGCGGAGACATAGGTCACCGTGTCCGTTCCGATTCCCCCGATCTGACGATCCGCCCCGGGTCCGCCCGAAAACAGGTCGTCGCCCGCATAGCCGATCAGCGTGTCATCGCCCTGCATCCCGTAAATGCCGTTGTCCAGGTGGTTGCCCCGCAGGCTGTCGCCGAACCGCGAGCCCTGAAGGTTTTCCAGGGTAAGGTAGGTGTCGCCGGTCGCCGCGCCGGAATTCAGAAACGGGTTGGTCATGTCCACGATCAGACCGCCTGCCGACAGGATATAGGAAGCCGTGTCGATCCCCGCCGCGCCAATCAACCGGTCTCCGCCCGACCCTCCGATCAGCACATCGTCCCCGCCCCGGCCAATCATCGTATCGTTGCCCGCGTGCCCGACCAGAAGGTTGGCAGACGCATTGCCACGCAGGCTGTCATTGAACATCGAGCCGTGCAGGTTCTCGACGCCCAGATATGTGTCTCCAACCGCCTCACCGCTGTTCAGCGCCGCAAGCCCTAGGTCGGCGATCAGACCCGCGCCGGCGCCCGCGTAGGAAGCCGCATCGCGCCCGATGTCCCCGATCAGCCTGTCCTGTCCGGGGCCGCCCTCCAGCACGTCATCCCCGGCCCGCCCGAGCAGCGTATCGTTTCCGGCCAGCCCTCGGATCACATTGCCCAGATTGTCGCCGCGCAGGCTGTCGTCAAAGGCGGTTCCCGTCAGGTTCTCTACCGCGACATAGCTGTCACCGCGCGCTTCACCGGTGTTGAAACCGGGCAAGCCGAGATCGGCGATCAAGCCCGCGCCAGCCGCCGCATAGGAGGCCGTGTCGACGCCCAGATGGCCGATCAGCCTGTCCATTCCGGGACCACCTTGCAGCACGTCATCGCCCGCCCAGCCGACAAGGCTGTCATTCCCGGCCTGTCCCATCAGCAGGTTGTTCCCGGCATCCCCCCTCAGGCTGTCGCTGAACGCGGATCCTGACAGGTGCTCGATGCTGACATAGCTGTCGCCCTTCGCATCACCGGTGTTGAGTGAGGGCGACCCGAGATCGGCGATCAGTCCACCGCCGGACAGCGCGTAGGAGGCCGCATCCGGACCAGCCGCCCCCAGCAGAACATCAGCGCCGGGCCCGCTTGGATGCAGGACGCCCGGCGTCAGGTCCGCACTGGACGTCGCGGCGACCAGGCCTTGCAATGTCGTGAGATCGCCCAGAACAGCGCCAAACCCCGGCGCCTCCAGCCCCTGGAGCGCCACGGCGACGGGCGCGCTGGCGGCGCTTGTCACCATCTCGCTCGCGCCGAAGCCATCGACATAGGCAACCGAAAAAGAGATCCGCGCGCCGGTGTCATCAGGGCTCAGGCGATAGGTCCGCCCCGTCGCGCCGGTGATCGCCGCGCCATCGCGCAGCCATTGAAAGCTCAGGGCGCCAAGCCCGTCCGGGTCCCAGAGACCAACTGTCTCGGCGAGCAGCACGGCGCCCGGGACAAGCGCCCCGAGGATCGCCAACTGTCCCTTGGGGTCGTCGTCGATATTGGCGATGGGCGCGCTCGGGTCGCTGGTGATCTGTTCCAACGATCCTTGCTGGTCGAGGAAACTCACCCGAACCGAAATTTGCTTGCCTGCATCCGCCGGTGCCAGTCTGTAGGTCTCTGACGTCTCATAAGGGATACCCAAGCCGTCGCGCAGCCATTGATAGGAGTAACCCGAGTCGCTTTGGGGCAAGCCATCCGGATCCGTGATCCCGGATCTGTCGGCCAAGAGCAATTCGCCCTGTATCAATGCGCCCGACAGGCTCACGGAGCCGCTGGCCGGAATATTGGTGTTTGCGATCTTGTCCGTCGGCGCGCTCAGGATGCTCTCGGGATTGCCCAGCCCATCGAGATAGGTGACATGAACCACGATCCGGGCGCCGACATCCGCGTCCGTGGTGCGATAGGTGGCCTCTGTCGCTCCGTCGATCCGGTGACCGACAAGGGCCCCCTGGACAAAATACGCCCATTGATACCGGATCGAGGCGGCGTCTATCCCCTCAGCGTCCGAAAGGGGTTGAATGTCCGCGGTCAGCAGTTGCCCCTCGGCAAACTCTCCGGTCACGACCGGCGCGCCGGATGGCGGCGACTGAAGGTCGATCACGCCGTCTTCACTCTTTTCCGCAACGATCCGGGCACCGGACAGCACGATGGCGGCGCCTTTGCTGGCATCGAACCTGCGCGCGCCAAGGATCAGGTCGTCGACGCCATCACCATCCACGTCGCCCGCCGGAGAAAGCGTTGATCCGAAGATGTCTCCGCGCTCCAGCCCGTTGATGACGATCCCCTGTGACGGGGTCATGGTGGTCACGTCGATCCTGTCCACAGAGGGCGACAGGGCCGATCCGAAGATCACGTAGACTTTGCCGTGCTCCGGATCTCCGACAACGATATCGTCCAGGCCGTCGCCGTCGAGATCCCCGGCGCGCGCAACCAATCTGTAGAGATGTGGCGAACCGTCGGATGGCGCGCTCAGGTCAATGATCGTCTTCGGATCGACCTGTCCTGCGGCGACGGATGCGCCATAGAGAACATAGGCCGCCGTGAAGGAAGACACGTAGCCTCCTTCGATGGCGGGACCCCCGGTCGCGACAAGCACATCGTCCAGACCATCCCCATTCACATCTCCCGCGGGGGAAATATGGAGGTGTCCGGTGTTCAGATATTCCTTCTCCGTGAACAGAACGGCATCGCCCGACGTGCCGTCGGCAAGGGTCAATGCTCCGCCGCTGGCCTGCACGGCGGCGCCGCTCACGACGACGGCGCCGGACCGGTAAGGCGCCCCGCCCCCAATGCTGTCGAGGGGCGTGTTGATCAGCAGATCGCTCGATCCGTCGCCGTCCACGTCCCCGGCATGGGACACATCGAGACCGAAACCCGCGCCACGGTCCGACTGGATCACCACACCTTCGGCCGAGGTCAGCGCGGCAAGTTCAATCGTGCCGTCGTCCGATTTTTCGCCGCTGAGCGCCGCGCCATAGAGAAGATAGGCCTGCCCGCTGTTGCCCGGCGCGCCGATCAGCACGTCGTCCTTCCCGTCAAGGTCGATATCGCCTGCGGTCGACACCGAGATGCCGCTGGAGTCGCCGGCGGCCGCGCCGTTGATGACCACCCCTTGCGCCGGGGTAAGGAGGGCAAGGTCGAGTTCGGCGATGCCCGCCGCGAAAGTCGATCCGAAGATCAGATAGCTTTGCCCGGCGCCGATCTTGCCGTCGGGATTCGCCTTGGGCGCCCCGATGATCAGATCCTGCAAGCCGTCGCCGTCAACGTCTCCGGCGGTCGCGATGAAGTGGCCGGTTTCGTCGCCGGCAAGGTTCCCCTTGATCAGCACCCCCTGATCGGCGGTAAGAGAGGCCAGATCGAGGACAGGGCCACTGGCGTCGAGCGTTGCGCCATATATCAAATAGATTTCGCCTACATTGTCGCCCTGCGGCAGGTCCGCCAGAGGCGCGCTGATGACAACCTCATCCAGCCCGTCGCCGTCCAGATCGCCAACCGAAGTCAGCGAGGCGCCGCTTCGGTCACCGTTGTCGATCCCCAGGAGTCGAACTGCGTCCATTACCCAAACCTACTTTCAAATCAATTCCGATCGCGGTCACGCTAGGCCATCGGCGTTTCGACATAATTACCCAAAACATGGGTCGCAAAGCAGACAGCTTCGTCAACCATTCCAGCAAACACCCGTTTTCCGTCAAATGCAAACTTCGCTGAACCGCCGACTGGCCCGGGATCCGGCAAGGCTCATCCCGCTTCCCGTTTTAACAAGAGGCGCCACGCGGATTTCCACGTCGGTGAGGGCGTCGGCATTCACGTGGAACTGAACCGCGGGGATCTGTTCACGAAAGCAGACTGCCGTATCTCTGGATTGTCGGAACGAAGAAAAACCTTACCCCGATCACGGCATTCAGACGATCGGGCAGCCCCGGGTCGGCGCTGTACAGCTACGTTTCACTCCATTCCGAAGATCTGTGCTTCGGTCAAAATGACCCGCTTCAGCCGGCTGGGTGTCGGTTTGCGTCCGCGCATCTCTCACCCCCCACTTCGAATTCTGGCATTTTGCGCGTTTGGCTCCCCGCGCCGGTTCCGTTCGAAACCGGCAGGGATTGACCCCGCCCCGTGTTCTCCCTCAGTATGCACCAGGCGCCAAACCATTGCCATTATGTCATTTTTCGAAAATGCGCGACATACACCGACACTTGACCGGATGCTTCGGAAATGCGCCGGTGGTGCGGCGCGAGATCGCCTCGCATTCCTGCTGGGCGACCAAGGCCATGATACCGACGGTGAGGTCATTGGCCTCGGGCATGTCGACCGCGAGGAAGCCCGCCTGGGTCTTGAGATTGAAGATCGAAGAGGTGGTGTCGCCGGACCGGGCCTTCCGCAGCAACCCGCCGGCCACATGGGCGATGGCCTTACCTGGACAGGTGATAGTGGCCGATACGTTCCGGCCCGCGATACTCGGTCACGATGGGCCAGTCATAGTCGCTGCGCAGCGTGTTCACGATGGCGCTCAGACGCCACCCCCTCACGCCCCTGATGACGTCCATGTGGTTGAGCGTTTCGCCCTGCACCAAGGCGCGGCAGGCGAAATAGATCTGGGTCTGGTTGCTGTACCAATGTTCAGTCATCGCACAGCCTCCCGCCGTGCAGCATCAGCGGTTGAACGGAATTGCTGCGCCGGTCCCAGTAATATCGAACACCGGATTTGATTGCGCGAAGGATGCTATGTGTGGCATCAACTGGACTTGCGAAGGTGGCAGTTGATGTCACACGGAAGGCCCCGGCCCCGCGTGCGGTGTTGGGGCTTTCCATTATGCGGCATCCCCGTTCGGATCGACGCGCTGAGCGTCAAGGTAGGCGTTCAAGTCGGTCCCGTGATAGGCGATGCGCCGCCCGATGCGGATGAAGGCCGGACCGCGATTGCGGTGCCGCCATTGCGCCAGCTTTTCGACGCTCCCGAAGATGCGCATTTCCGGGTCTTCCGGGAAGAATACGCGGTCATCGTCAAGGATTCGCTTGTTGTTTGTTTGGTCGTCTGCCATCGGCTGTCCCCTTTTTGGACGGTTGCTGATGGCTCCCAATTATTCCCAGACATTTTCGCTCGTCACTAGGTTCTTCGAGGTACTGGCGAATTTCTGGGAAATCCGCATAGCTTCATCTTCCAAGTACCCCGAGCGCACTCCACCCCACCATCAATTCCCGCCGCCGGTCCAACAAATCCGACCGCGCATAGGAGAAGGAAGATTTGAGCCTGGCCCAAGAGAATGACCGGCTTCGACGCGAGAACCGCATTCTCAAGGAGGAGAGGGAAATCTTTAAAAAAGCAACGCGGTTTGCGGGCCTTCCGCAGCCGTCCCGCCAGTCGCAGGCAGCGGTCCGATCTGGTGACACTTGCACATATCCACTGCCCGGCAGGGCATTGCGCAGCAATGTCCCGAGAGGGGAAGAACAGTCCCGTCTCAGCCTGGGCAGCTACGGCAGGCCGCGGATGACACAAGAGCTGAAAGAGATCGGCCTGGATGTTGGGCACCGACGCCCCTCTCGGCAGCATGCTGCGCATGCGCCTGCCGGGCAGTGGTTGGCAGGCTGATGCGCCAGAACGGCATATCAGTTGTCAG
>JAXMNQ010000113.1:0-7693 GCA_034670345.1 Paracoccaceae bacterium
CGGACAGTTTTGTGTTCCGGTCCGTCGCCGAAACCGCAGTGGGGGCGCAGCGTGACCAGATCCTCGACTTCGAACCGGGGCTGGACCTGATCGTGGTGGCGGGCCTGTCACCGGGGGTCTTCGAATTTCGCGGCACCAGCGCCTTTGCCCCCTTGGGCAATCCCGAACTGCGGCTCTTCGAGACGCCCACCGGCTCCACCATTGTACAGTTGGACGCCAACGGCGACGGCACTCAGGACGCAGAAATCCGGGTGGCGAATGTGACTGGGCTGACAGCGCAGGACTTCGTCCTCTGAGGCGTGAAATTCGCGCGCGAGGTCACAAGGCGCATTTCTGACTGGCGGCCCCGTCGTGGGCCGTCGGAAATTCGGGCGATTGTTTCGATTGGACCGCGTGAAACCCGATCATGACGGACAAGGTCCAGGCATGATTGGATATTGGCAATGGCTCGCATAATCGTAACCAGTTCGGATGAATTTTCGAATTACCACACCATCGATCCCGATGTGATCGTACCGCTTGGCGTCCGGGACTTCGGGACCTTGAGTGGCCCCGCAATCAGATTCTCGTGCGGTGGTTCCTTGACTGTCTTTGATGAGGTCTATGGCCACGAAGGCGCGATCGGTTTGGTCACGAACAGCGACTTTCTTGATGTCTATGTTGGCGCGACTGGGGGATCGGGACCTATCAGATGGATGATCGAATTCCCACGCGATCTCGGTGGAGTCCGGTTTGATCGGAGTCCAGATCACCAATCTTGGCGAAATCTTTGGTAATACCGCAATCGGCGCCGTCGGGGCAATTTCGATACGGATTCTGAATGCAGGCACCATGACCGGGTTTGGTGTCGGAATCGTGGCCGGGGCGGAAGGCTGACCAATAGCGGGCTGATCCAGGCCTCTCTGGGTAACGGCGTCTTTACGGAAAGCGGCGTCATCAAAAATTCCGGGACGATTATCGGAAACAGCGTTTATGCCATTCAACTCTGGGGGGGCAGGAGATATCGTGACCAATTCCGGCCTGCTTGTTGGGGGTGTCAGCCTGGGCGGTGGCGGCGACCTGATGCGTAACATCGGGGACGGCGTGGCCACCGTGGCCATCGATGGCCGGGCGGGCAAGGGCACACTGATTGGTGGTGATGGCAACGACTCCCTGGATGGCGGCAAAAACAATGACACGATGAACGGCAACGCCGGGTCGGACACGCTGCCGGAAGGCTTTGGCGAGGACATCCTGATCGGTCAGGAGGGCAATGATTTGCTGGATGGCGGTCCTCTGAACGGCACAATCGACGGAGGTGCTGGCGACGACACGGTGATCGGCGGTTCGGGCAGCGACGTGCTGCAGGGCGGCGCGGGCGAGGACGAGTTCCAGCCGAGTCTGGGCCGTGACATCATGACCGGCGGCGAGGATGCCGACAGTTTCATCTTCGCCAACACCGCCGCGGCGGCGTGAGACCTGCGCGGCCCATGTTCTCAGCCACGTCGAACGTCCGCGATGCATCATGACAGTCGCAGCCTGACATAATGCACGGCGCAGATTGACGTCGCCAGCCTTCGTGATGCCGCCCGATACGTCGCGTTCGCCCGACTGGTTGCGCGATGGCGTCATGCCGACCCACGCGCCAACTTTTTTGGAGGATGTGAACCGGGAAGGATCATCGACAGCTGATCGGTAGCTTGACGCTACGACTGCACCCACTCCGGGCATGGGCATAAGTCGCCGACATACTGGATCATCCTGAGCCATCTGGCGGACAAGGCGCTCCAATCCCGCCAGCTCCTGTTGAAGGGATGCCCGCGCTCGCAGCATCGGCGCCGTCGCGGTCTCCAGCATCGGATTGTCGTCTGCCAGTTCGCGGATCCGGTGTTCATAGCGGCCCCGAGAAATGGCACCGACCTTGAGCCCGAAGTTCCGCAAGAGTCCACGCATCGACATTTCCAAGGCAAGCATGCCCTGCTGGTTGGCCTTTCGGGCCCCGAGCACGGCACGGACCTCTTGCGCCGAGACGGATTTACAGTGAACCGGCCGGAACCAACCGAGATGAAATAGCCGTGCGAGGCCCTCGGCATCCCGCCGATCCGTCTTGATCGGCATAGCCTTCAGGGCACCTTTCACTTGTCGTGTTTCCATCAGGACGACATCCAGCCCGGAATCTGTCAGCCCACGATGCAGCCACTGTGACAAGGGACCAGCCTCGAGTCCAAAGGCCGCAACAGTGCCTTCCTGTTCTCGCGCCCAACGCACCAATGCTTCAGGTTCACTGGCGGCCTGCGCCTCTTTCACGATCTTTCCATGCTCGTTGATGACCCAAATCGCAGTCTTCGCGAGCGACACATCCAGCCCGACAAACAGTTTCATCCCGTCGCCCTCCATATGGATCCAATACGGGATGGTCGATAACTTGCCCCTGATCTGGCAAGCGGCAACAGGCAGTGCGCGACGCAGGCCCCGTTACAGCATCTCATTGAGTTTCACAGCCAGTAGATGACGGTTGCAGCGAGAGCGATGGCGGAGAAGAACGCCTTGGGGCATCTGTCGTAACTTGCCGCACGCCTCCAGTCTTTGACCCTGCCAAAACTGATCTCGATCACTGCCCGGCAGTGCATTGCGCAGCAATGTCACGAGAGCGGCGGATACGGCGTTTGAAGCGGCGCTTGTCGTATTTGACGGGCGTCTTACACTGCTTTCGGCCTGGGATGCAGGCGCGTATCCCTCTGTCTTCCAACGCTTCTCCGAACCAATCGGCATCGTAGCCGCGGTCCCCGAGCAGCCAGTCGACATCGGGCAGGCTGCTGAGCAGCGCCCGCGCGCCGATGTAGTCGCTGTGCGGTGTGCTTTGAGATAGGTTGCGTCAATCATCACGGTCTTCTCTTCACCGTGCCCGGCGGCGAGACCGACCATCATCCGCGCAAAGACACCTTTATTGCTCCGCCGCTTCCAACGGTTGTAGAGCGTCTTGTGCGGTGCGTATTCCTTGGGGACGTCAGGCCAACGTAAGTCATTGCGATTGATAAAGATAATACCGCTCAACACCCGTCGATCATCGACACGAAGCTTGCCATGGGACTTAGGGAAAAAGGTTCAAGGCGCGACATCTGCGTGTCGCTCAGCCAGAAAAGATCAGACATGTTCACCCATGTTCACCGCTCGTTGTCGAGCCATTGCTCACTCGGTCTGCCGTTGTGCAACTCTGGTGCCGTCGCTCAACGCGGCGGACGGGTAGAGGACAACCTGATCGCCGGGGGCGAGCCCGGTCAGGACTTCAGCAGTGCGACCATTGTTGTGCCCGATCTGGACAGGCTGCAGCCGGGCCAGCCCGTCGCGCACAAGGAAGACCGCCCAGTTTTCGCCGACGCGGAAGAGCGCGTTCGATGGCGCGCGGATCAGCGCCTCTGCCTGCCAGACGACAACGCGCACCTCGACGCGGTAGCCGTGCCCGAGCGCCAGCCGCGCCTCCGGCGGGCTGGTCAGGGCGATCGTGATCGGCACTCGCTGCTCTTCGACCCCGAGCGATGAGTACTTGGTGATTGCGAATGGGTCGATCCGTAGAACTTCGCCATGCAGCGCAGACTCGCCCCCCCAATTGTCGATGATCACAGGATCCCCGACCTCAACCTGCACCGCGTCAGAGGATATCAGTTCCGCCACCACTTCGAGGTCGGTCTCGACATCACCGATCTCCATGATCGGTGCGCCGGCCGGCAGCGTGGTTTCGCTTTCCTGCATGACCCTGAGCACCCGCCCGTCCACTGGAGCAAATAGCGGAATGTCTCCGTCTTTGATGCCCAAGTGCGTTCCACCGACACCCAGATTGTCAAAGTCGATCAGTTGGGCTCTGGCATTAGCCAGATCGGCCTCGCGCATGGAAATCGCGGCCTCGGTGGTTTGCATCTGGGCCTCTGCCACCCGATAGCTTTGCTGGTACCGTTCGAGGGCAGCCGGGCTGGTGATGTCGCGGTCGGCCAGCGCCTGCGTGCGCTTCAGCTCGGCCTGGGCCAGATCGAAATTCGCCAGCGCCGCGTTATGATCGGCTCGAGCCACGCGCAAGGCGGCCTCGGCAGCCTGAACGGAGGCCCGCGCCTGTTCGCGGGTGCGAACATCCAGCGCCGCTGGATTTGTGGGCAGCATATGGGCCACCACCGTCTCGTCCTTGAGCACAGGATCACCCGGATGAACCTGGACCCTTTGCAGCCGCCCGGCGACCGGCGTGGACAACACGTATGGCTCGCTGACCCGGGTGCGGCCCTCATCGTCAATGGTCAGGGTCATCGGCCCGCGCGTAACCTCTCCCAGGTCGACCATCACCGCCCGCGGCCAGAACGCGACAGCCAGCGCGGCGCCAACCAGGCCAAGCCCTCCAATGGTCAGCACCAGGCGCGAACGACTTTTGCGGTTCGGCATCTCTGTCACTCCCGTGTCTTCAGGGTTCCTACCAGGTCCATCCGGTCGAGGTCGCGCTTGACGGCCCAGCCCGAGACAAGCGCCGCGCCAAGCACGACAAGCGCCGCCCGGCCATAGCTCGCGGGATCGAATATCGTCGGGATCTGGTAATGATCGGTGGAGAACCCGTTGGCGATAGCGAAAGACAGATAGTACCCGAAGACCGCACCCAACGGCAACGCAGCCACTGTTATCAGGCCCAGTTCGCCCAGCAGGACAAAGGCCACTTCGGCGCGTGTGAAGCCGATCACCCGCAGCGACGCCAGATCGCGCGCGCGCTCGGCCAAGGCGACGCGGGCGGCGTTGTAGACGATTCCGAATGTAATGATGAAGGCGATGGCGCCCATGATGAAGCGCGTTGCGCCAGCCCCTTCGTTCATTCTGTCCAGGAATGCGTTTCGGGCATCGGATTTCGGGCTGACGCCCGCGACGGTCGGCATGTTCTGAAGCGCGGCATAGATCGCATCGTCCATGGCCTCGTCGATCATCAGGTAGGCCCCCGAGACGCGACGCGGTTCGCGCAACGTGCGGTTGAGCGCGTCGATATCCATATAGGCCGGCGCCCCGAGCAGCGACTCGGCGGTGCCCGCGACGGGGATTTCGAATTGCGGCTGCCGGCCTTCGCGGACGTCCACTCTCAGGACCTCTCCCGGGCGAATGCCCAGCTTCCCAGCCAGCGCCTCCGACAAGATCAAGCCGTGCTCCGGCAGGGCAATAGGCTTCAGGTCTGCGTCAAGCGCTCGGTTCAGTTCGGCCCCTTCAGGTAACCCGGTCAGGGCGCCCCGGTGGCTTTGCAGCCCGTGGCGCAGCACCACCGAGACATTGCGGACCGGCTCGACCCGCTGCACGCCATCCAGCCGGGCCAGTTCGAACAGCGTCTTGTCGCTGACCGCATGGGTGAAACTCACGGTCACATCGCTGCGGTCGATCAGCGAAAAGGTCAGGTCGATGGTGCGGTCGAACCCGGCGTAAAGCGTGATCATCGCCGATGACAGGGCCATGCCGCAGGCGATCCCCGTGGCCGCGACCACCATGCGGAGCGGTTGCCGGGTCAGGCGGCGCAGGACCATGCGGCTGGGCTGGTCAAGGAAACGCAGGATGCCCTGGCCGATCCGACCGCTGCGGCTGTAGTTTGTCGGGGCCGGTGGACGCATGGCCGCGGCCGGTGTCAGGGCAAAGATCCTGCGCAGGACGAAAAGGCCGCCCGCAGAGGCTGCGAGAATGCTGACCAGGACCCCGACGACAAAGGAGACCGGTTCAAGTTGAAATACCAGGAAGGGAAACTTGTAGTAGATTATGTAAATTTCGGTCATCGCCCGTCCCGCGGCGATGCCGCCCAGACAGCCCGCCAATGCGCCCCCGGCGGCGATGACGAGGATCATGTTGAAGTAATGCCCGCCGACCTCGGCATTGGTGTAGCCAAAGGCCTTCATCAGGCCGATCTCCTCGCGTTCCGCCTGAACCATCCGGTTGATCACGATGTAGAGCAAGAAGGCCGCCACAGCGAGAAACACCGGCGGCACAGCCACGGCGGTGACCTTGATGCCGCTGATCTCCTCGGACACGAAGCGGTTGGAGAACTGGTCCGCCCGGGTATATGCTCCGGCACCACCGTAGGGCTTCAGCAGGCGGTCGAGCGCTGTGAGTATGGCCGGTTCCTGCGCCCCGCGTGCCAGGCCGAGCAGCGCCTCGTTGAAGGCGCCTTCCATGTCATAGGCCGCCGCAAGACCCGATCGGCTCATCCAGATCACCCCGAAGCGCGCGTCGTCTGGGATCAACTCGCCCGGCGCCGTGGTGTATATGAACTCCGGGCTCTGAGCGAGGCCAACGATGGCAAAGGTGCGGCGTGCACCGTTCATCGTGGCACGCAGTCTGTCGCCCGGCAGCAGACCATGGGCACGTGCAAAGCTGCGCAGTAGAAGGATCTCGTCTTGCCGACCCGGCGCGGGCAACCGCCCGTCGGTGAGGTAGACGTCGTTGAGCGCGGACCTGCCGCGGTCTGGCAGCGAAAGTGCCTGCGCCTGCACAGGCAGGGTGGTGCCGGGCAGGGCGATCAGAGCCCGCCCGACGACCCGCGTCTGCACAGAGGCAACGCCCGGCACAACCGCCAGCCGCTCGGTCAGATATTCCGGCGCACGGGCCACCGGAGCGAAAACATCGGCCAGCCGGTAGCGCTCGTAATAGGCGTCTCGCGTCTCGCCGAGCGAGGCGGAGAGGCCAGTCATCATCACCAGCATCAGCACACCCACCGCAATCACCGCACCGATGGCGACGACCTGACCCTTCACCCGCCAGAGGTCGCGGAGAAGCTTGTGATCGAGCGGGCTCACCAGGCGATTTCCTCGGCGCTGGCCCTGTGTTCGTTGCGCACGATTTCGCGGATCGCCCCGTCGGCGAAATGTATCACCCGGTCGGCCATGGCGGCGGTGCTGGCGGCATGGGTGACCATCAGCACCGTGGAGCCAAGCTGCAAGTTGACGTCGCTCAGCACCTTCAGCACCGCACGCCCTGTTTCACTGTCCAGGGCGCCGGTGGGCTCGTCGCAGAACAGCACGTCGGGCTGCTTGGCGATGGCCCGCGCGATGGCCACCCGCTGCTGTTCACCGCCCGAGAGTTGCGCCGGGAAGTGATCTGTCCGCTCGCGCAGACCGACAAGTTCGAGAGCGTTTTCGGGGTCCATCGGATCATTGGCGATTTCTGTCACCAGTTCTACGTTCTCGCGGGCCGTCAGGCTGGGCATCAGGTTGTAGAACTGGAAGACAAAGCCCACGTGATCGCGCCGGTAGCGGGTGAGCTGACTGTCGGACATGTCAGTCAGGCAACGGTCGCGGAAATACGCCGTTCCCCCGGTCGCGCGATCCAAGCCGCCGATGATGTTCAGAAGCGTGGATTTGCCCGAGCCCGAAGGACCAAGTAGAACCACGATTTCGCCTTGCGGTATCTCGAGGTCCACCCCGCGCAGCGCGTGAACGGCGGAACGGCCTTCACCGTAGACCTTGGTCAATCCCTTGGTCCGATATGCCGATACAATCATCTATATTCCCCGACGTCCGGATGAAAATGTCACAACACGCCCTGTTGAGAAAACGCTGCCTGTCTCTCGGCAGATTGAGGGACGTCATGCTTGGCTCAGCCTAAAGAGTTCAGCCTGAACAACTCGTAATCCTCTGAATTTGTTCGTTGATCCTGCCAAAACTGTGGCGGGTAATTGCAGGGTTTCGTATGCTGGGTTCTGAAACCTTGCAATTTC
>JAXMNQ010000114.1:0-7588 GCA_034670345.1 Paracoccaceae bacterium
TCAGGCCGCCGCGAAGACATGGCGACGCCTGAAGGGCCCGAACCAGTTGCCAATGGTCATCGAAGGCGTCACATTCACCGACGGTGTCGCTGCAACCGACACTGCAAACCGCGCCGCTTGATCAGGCCGTGTCACCCAAATTCCCGCATAGCTCCAGCGTGTTGAACCCCCGTCGCATGTCGGTGACCCCGGCCGCCAGCCAGATCCGCGTGTTGCTCGGAACCGGGATCACGTCATCAGGCCCTGGACCAGCCCCAGAACCGATGACAGCGCCGTCGGACCCTCCACCACGACCCGCCGCCCGTCCGATAGCGTGATGTCGACGCGCCGCGCAAGAACGGGATCACCCGCCGTCACATGCGCCTCAAGGTCAGATCCCGGATCAGGCTCGGCGGTCAGGCCGGTAATCTCGACCGGCAGGCAGAGAGTGTCATCTCCGGGATCGTCGGGCACGTCGACTTCGGCCGGCGCGAAACGCGGATCCCGCAGCCAGGTGAAGATCAGGTTCGAGTTCATCGCATACCGACGCGCAACTGGGCCACGGACACGCCGGGCGCCCGTGTCTGCCGGCAGATCGAGCGTTTTTCCTCGTCAGACCAGAACCGCTTCTTCTGTCCCTTCATGCCCGCCATGGAGTGCCTCAAGATGTCCATTCTCGATCATGGACATTATCGGCCGCCGGCTCCCAACGTCAGTGCTGTGACAACGGACGTGTGTGGACGTGTGTGGACGCCCTCACGAATGCAAGCATTTTTTGGCACGATCGGGCATGTGATCAGGTGCAGTCGTGTGTCCGGCCTCGAAGTTGCGGCCCTTCAAACGCCGCGGGCCCTTATGGAGATATGCAGGTCGGGTCCAGTTCGGATACCCGTGCTCGGAGGCACTTCGTCCGGAGTGATGGTTCTCCCCACCCGGTCTCGTGACCGTTTGCCCTTACGTTCCTCCGTCTTGCTCACATTCCCGGCGACACTCCGACGATCTTGACCTATGCGGTCGCCATCGCCGGATCTCTGTAATCTTCACCCTTGCGCATCAACGCCCAGGCCGTACGCGCCATGCGGTTGGCCAGTGCCACCGCGACCAGCATCTTCGGTTTGCGCGCAAGCATTCGCGCGAGCCACGAACCCTCCGGGGCACCCTTGCGTGCTGCCCATCGCACAACTGCCACGGCGCCGACAATCAGCAACCTTCGAATGTCGCGCTGACCCATCTTTGATGTCCGTCCGAGTCGCTCCTTGCCGCCACTCGAATGCTGTTTCGGCGTGAGCCCGACCCAGGCCGCGAAATCCCGGCCTTTCGAGAAGGTTTCCATAGGCGGCGCGAAGGTGGTGATTGCCGCAGCGGTGATCGGGCCAATGCCAGGAATGGTGGTCAACCGTCTCGCGGTGTCGTCTGTTCCTGCACGTCGGCGCAGCTCGGTATCCAGGCCCGCGATCTTCTCGCTCAGGTCTGCGATCTGGTCCAGAAGCAAGCGCGCCAGTTCCCGCACGGCCGCAGGCAGCGTGCCGCCGTCGCCGTCGACGACCGCGGCCAGGCGACCGACATGGGCGGGACCGGCGGGCGCGACGATACCTTGCTCGGCCAGATGGCCCCGTACGGCATTGATCGTCTGCGTGCGCTGCCGGACCAGGAGATCGCGTGTGCGATACGCCATCGCCGCCGCCTGCTGTTCCTCACTCTTCACTGCCACGAACCGCATGGTCGGTCGCGATGCCGCTTCGGCAATGGCCTCCGCATCGGCCGTGTCGTTTTTCTGCCGCTTCACAAAAGGCTTCACGTAGGCGGGCGGGATTAACCGGGCCTCGTGACCGAGATCACTGATTGCCCGACCCCGGTGATGGGCGCTCGCGCATGCCTCCATCGCCACGACGCAGGGTGGTAGCTTACCCAGGAACTTCAGCAATTGCGCCCGAGACAACCTGCGCCGGAACACAACGGCCCCTTCCCTCCCGGCACCATGCGCCTGAAATACGTTCTTGGCCAAATCAAGGCCGATGATACTAACCTCGTTCATGGACGCTCTCCTCGTAGTGATGTTTCAACACCCACTACCTTGGCACATTGGATGCCGCCGGGGGGCGTCCTCCCCATCGGATACGAACAACAACCAACGGCTGCCTTCAAGCTGCAATCCAACCAAGTGTTGCTCAGTGCAATACAGGATAGTGTCTTCTGCAACTGCCGGGCGAGCGCCGACCAAGAGCGCAAACACCAAGATAGACCACTTGAACTGAATCCGACCGATCATTTCTTTTTTTTCCTTCTCTTTCAGAGGCTTTGTAAATTCCCGATCGCCGTTTAGTCCAGCCTGCAAGTGGACTGAGATGTCGAAGACGTCTTCTGATTGAAGCCGAAAAAGTAAGTCTCTGACTGTGAAGCGCCAAAAGGACGGCCCTGACCGGATCTTCGACGGATCGAAAATCGCCGCGGCGCAGCTTTCATGTTCCGGACATTAGAAGCGATGCTCAACGATTTGGATCAAGCAGAAGTCAACCCGGGGGTGGGCATGACCAGCGTGCTGCACACATCGCGCCAGAGGCGCGTCTCCGACACGACGGGCTCCGCGCCGACGCATCATCCCCACATCCACATGTCGTGCCGGGGGGCGGCCTGTCGGCTGACGGAACGAAGTGGGTCGCCTGCCGCCCCGGGTTCTTCCTGCACGTGCGGGTGCTGTCGCGGCTGTTTCGACGCCTGTTTCTGGAGGGGCTGAGGGATCTGCACCGGGCCGGTCAGCTGACCTTCTTCGGCGATCTGGCCGAGCTGGCCCGCGGGGACACTTTCACGACTTGGCTCGGCCCGTTCTGCAAATCCGAGTGGGTCGTCTATGCCGTTCCCGGGGCTCCGCCCGCTCCGGGCTGAATTGATCCACCGGATCAATTCCGAGCCGCCCTTCGCCCACCCTTCGGCGGCCCCGAGGCCGTGCTGGCCTATCTCAGCCGCTATACACACCGGGTGGCGATCTCGAACGCCCGCCTGGTCAGCGCCGATGCCCAGACCGTCTCCTTCCGCTGGAAGGATTATCGCATCAAATCCGGCGATCGGCAGAAGGTCATGCGCCTGGCCACGCCGGAGTTCATCCGCCGCTTCCTGATCCATGTTCTACCCGACGGGTTCCACCGCATCCGGCATTACGGCCTGTTGGCCAACTCGACCCGCAAGGCCAACATCACCAGAATCCGCACCTTGCTCTGCGTCCAACAGTCTGAACAGCCCGCTGTGCCAAATGCCGAGGGCGAGATCGTCCCGTTTACCTTGCGCAAACCATATCCCTGCTGCGGCAGCCCCATGCGGATCATCGAAATCTTCCGCCGCGGGCAAAAACCGATGTCGCGCGCACCACCGAGGGAGCAGGCCGCATGACAAATCGCCTGTCATTCGTCACGGAAAACCACCAGCTGCAATCCGCAAACCTGGTCCGAACAGCCTGTGCTTGTTCATTTCCAGCGTCGCACGAGGCGGCAATGACACCGAAACGCACAGCTTTGTCGGCATCCTCAGCCGCGCGTGCGAGCGTATCGGGCACCATGCGCACCTTCAGCCACACCCCTGATGCAGCGGTCGCCCCAACCGACTGCACGCTTTCCCCATAGACGGATCCAAGACCCCCGCGGCTTCCACCTTGCGAGGTTTTCCAACGCGGGTCGTGGTCGCGCCAGTGCGCTACGTGCCGCCGCGACCCGCGTCAGAAAACCTTCACCTTACCGGACTTTGAGCGACTGAGTCGCTGCTGCAGTGCAGCTTACCTAAAGCGGCCATAGGCCCAACTTCCAGCTTTTCTGTTTGCCGTAGATTTCAAAAACGCGAGGAAGCTCGACCCTATAATACCATTTCAACCAGGAACGCCACCTCTACTCACGACAGAATTTCAAGCTCAACCGCGCCGCCGCTCTCGCCGAGTGGTGCCAACCTGGTGCGGCGTAACGGACGGCGATCCTGCTATTGCTGAAACCGGTTCTCATCCGTCTGACACCTCCGGCAAATAGCCTGATTTCCACGGGAGAAGACAAACGCGACGGCCGCCTCAACCCGGAAGCGGCTGCCGGTTAGTGTTTGGGTTCTCAGGCGATGTCCATGTCCCATCCGGTGTGTTGGTGGCCTGCCATCAGGCCCAGCATCAGATCGTCAACCGCCGGGTCGAAGGGCGCATCATCCGGCGGACATGAGTCGTCGGGCATGATGATGATCTCGCCAGGCGGAACCGGCGTTTCGAGATCGTCCTGCACGGGGACGAAATCAAAATTGTCTGTGGAAGTTTCGCCCCCAGCTTGGACGTCCGACACTTGAGCTTTGACCTCTCTGTTTCCTACCGTGGACACGAAGTGGATTTCCACCTCAGGGAAGAATGTTTCGCCACCGCCTTTTGTCTCACCGTGGTAGAGGTCGCCGACCGCCAGGTAGTCATCACCCGGCATGATGATGATGTCGCCCGGCGGCACGGGCGAACCGGTATCGCCGGGCAGGTCCGCGAAGTCGAAGCTGTCGGCGGCTTCATCCTCCTCATCGAGGATGGAGAAGGTCGTGATGTCGGGCAGGTCGCCGACCGCCTGGCGGTCCGCATCCGCGCCGATGATGGAGGTCGGAACGTAACCGCCGATATCGTGCCGACCCTGATGGGGACCATCGGCGGCCCTGGTCTCTTCCGTGTCGTCCCCGCCGGTCAGGCCGTCCGGCGCGTCCGCGCCGTCGAGGAACTCGATCTTGGTGAAGTTGAACGTCACCTGCTCTTCGAACTCCGCCGCATCGACCGGTTTGTTGGGCGGCATCAGGTCGCCGTCCGGGTCGAAGATGATGTCGTGATCGTCGTCGTCTCCATCGGCGTCATCGCCGCCCATGTCGACAGTGAACTTGAAGCTGCCATAGGGATCGGCCGCCGCCGCCTCGCTCTCTGTCGTCGTCTCGCTGTCGTTCCTGACGAAGAACGCGTCCTGGGCCTCGGCTTCCGGCGCGGTAACCGTGATCCATTTAGACCAGTCTCCGGGAGTCACCGCGCTTTCACCATCGACGCCATGAAATTTGAAAAAAACGGGATTCGACATAGCTAATTATCTCCATATGGTTCTGTTTCAATCGTCCAACGCCATTGCTTGGGTGGACATGAGGAAAACTACTTGGCGACTGTCGTTTCCGGAACGGCGATACCTGCATGGGGTTCATGCAGGATTCGAGGAATGGAATTCCTTACCCTGCGTGACAGAAGATAAAAGCGTTTAATTTCATGGAGAAAGCCAGCGATCCAAACGCTTGAGTACCGGCGCTGCGCACAGAATGTAAGGTGAGTAGAGGGGATTAATCCTCTGCCCGAGCTTCCCGAGAGGTTGTAATACGTCGCTCGATTGCGGCAATCATCGTGTTGGCCAGGGCATCGTACGCCTTGTTCCAACCGACATTCCCCAAGTGGCATGCCGTGGGACCTGTGGTTCGCCTTAACCTGCTCGCTGGACAAGAGCTTTTCGCCCCGTACGGTGTCTGCGGGCGCGCAAATGGCTGAAGCCGGGCGGATCGGGCCGCGAACCCGCATCTTCTTGGCTCGGCAGCGACGTTTGTCAGCGCGTTGGACAGACCTGTCCTGCTGCTTTCGTCCGGTCAGGGTCTGGGTCGCGGTCACGCGCATGACGGTGGCGCTCGCAAGCGTGGGATCGCGGCAAGGATGGCGCACACCATCGGGCCGGTCACCGCGACCTCGACCAGTTGGGACGTGATGACGCGGGCGTGGCGGACGATGCGGGCTCCGATCTTGATCAGCTTGAGGTGCAGGTTGGTGAGCGACCTGGCGGCCATGGCCTAGGGCAGCTCGATGCAGCGCAGGAAGGTTGCCAGGTTGTAGGCCAGCGCGTGCAGGTGCAGCCGCACTTCGTTGTCGCGGAACCGTCTGCACGACAGCCGGGTCCAGTGGAAGGCGTGCTTGCCTTCCTTGATATGCTGCTCGGCGGTGCCGCGCTGGTTGTAGAACCGCACGACCCAGTCCGGCTCCATGGGCAGGTTGGTGACGATGAAACCGACCTTGGGGAACAATTCGCCCGGATGCCATTCGACCTTGGCGATGACACGGCGCGGAATGTCCCAAGATGCGGCCTGATATTCGAAGTCCTCGAAGAACCGCTTCACCTTGGTCCGGGAGGGCCGCCCCACGGGCCGCGTCAGCCGATGCGCGGTCTTGTCCTTGAGAACCGTATTCGCGGGCAGCCGGATGGCGTAGAAATAATCGGCCTCTTCGAGCCGCGCATAGATCGCGGCGATCGCATAGGCGGCGTCGGCCCGAAAGAACCGGTCTCCAATGTCGCGGCCCGCATAGCGCGCAATGACGGGGTCGAGAACATCCCGCCAGCCGTCAGCGTTATGGACGTTGCCATTGCGCAGGGCGCAACGTTCCAGCATGCCGAACTGGTTGAAAAGGAAGTTGGGGTGATAGCAGGTGCAGTCGAAATGACCGTTCCAGGCCGTGTCTTCCTGATCGCCATGGGTTGGGCTGACCGAGCTGTCCATGTCCAGCACGATGTACTTCAGCCCGTTGCGGTCATGGAACCGGTCGATCCATTGACCGTTCAGGTCGGCCAGCGCCGCCCGGTTCTCTGCGGTCGCCAGTCCCTCGGTCTCGAACCGTCCCATCTGCGACGTGGATGCGGCATGACTATCGATATTGCGCGGTGGCCGACGACCTGCCGCATCACCGGATCATGGGCCAGTCGGTCGGCGTCGTTGACGTCCTCGTAGCCCGCAAGCCGCCCATCACCCGTTTCGCGTACACCCTCTGGGTGATCAATAGTCCGCCACCAAAAGCCCGGTTAACATGCTGAAATATAACACGCTACTGGCAATCGGAGGTGCAAAAACTTCAAGTTACTTGAATCAGGCTGAACAAACTACTGGCATCCCGCTCTGACGACTATCCCGGCAGTTTTCGGGGATCAGGGCGTTCATGATCACGGCGAGTGCTGCGATCAATAGGGCCAAAAGTGCCCTCAGGTGGGCGAGTGTCTTGCGGAGGTTGTGGCCGCAGCCGCAGAGGACGGCGAAGATCGCGTCGCCGGTCGTGCCCTTCAGCGGGCAGCGTGACAGTCGACCGTCGGTTTTCATGTGGCCGATTTCCGGCTCGATGGCGCTGCGCCGTCGCAGCAGCCGTTTCAATGTCGGGATCAAGCCGCGGCGCGTGCCGCTGATCAGGACCTGCATCGTCGACACGCCGTGGCCGCGATATCCGCGGTCGACAACCGCCAACGTCGGTGTCTGGCCGGTCAGGATGCCGACCTGTTCCAACGCCTCAGGCAAAGTGTGGCCGTCGTAAGGGTTGCCCGGCAGGGCCCGCATACCGACAACGAAGCCTTCGTCGATGGTTGTCGCCAGGCTGACCTTGGTGCCAAACTCATACCGCTTGCGGGCCTTGCCATTCGAGATGCAGTCGACCTCGGGTTCATGCAGCGCGTAGATCTTGCCGCGGCTCTTTGGCCCCTGGTGCAGCAGGCGGCCCACCAGCACGAGGGTTTCCAGAACGCGCTCGCGCAGCGGACCCTCGGGGATGTCATCCAGCTGCCGGCGAAGGTCGCGCAGGACACGGCCGGTGTAACCCTTCAGCTTTTTCAGAGCCTTG
>JAXMNQ010000115.1:0-7519 GCA_034670345.1 Paracoccaceae bacterium
GACACTGGAAACCGTCGCAGCCATTTGCGACACTGACCCCATGGACCCGGCGACAATCGCCGCCCTGTAACTGCGGCCGAGCCAAGGCCGAGGAACAAAGTTACACCATTTCACGGGACACTATCGACTGAAAACGAGAATGTTTGGCCGATGGATCGTGCGGACAGCGGACATGTTGCAACGCAGCGTTGCGGCGCAGCACGCTTTCCCAAACAGGTATGCATTCAAAACACACAGCCAATGATCCGCCCGACGTATCTCCTGCAACCCGCAGTAGAAAATTTGTTGCCCCCTAATTGTTTATCCTACATCCTTATTTGAGAGGGATCGGAGACCACTGTGCAGACGCTGGAATATTCGAAGGTTGCAAGCCTGACACCTCCTTCACTTTTTTCGAGAACAAAGGGCTTTGAATTTTTCGAAGAAGACGGAAAGCTGACGCATCAGGTCATCTCCCCGGGCCAAAGAGGCTTCAAAATCGTCGCGGTTACATCGTCGGGCCACTCGGCTGCCTTCATGGAGAAAGACCGAACCGCCATAACGCTCCCGCAGAGTGGCCATGCCAGGGTGTCAACCGGCAAGCGAGACTTTTCTGTTTATTGCGGAGATCTGATTGCACTTGGACCTTCGGAACGACGAAGCCGCCTCTGTCCCGATCCGCGCGAAGCCGCGTATCGCAGCTACACGATCATCAGTCCGCCGAAATGGCGTTTCGGACTGCCCGACGAGACGCTCCATCGCGCTGCAAATGTCAGGAGTATGAAACTGAACGAACTCCTGAAGTTCTCATTCGACTACCTGTCGAACCCTGAACTGGTATCCGAACGGGCATTCCTCCTTCACGAAGCACTGATCGAGGATGCAGTGATTCAAGCATTGACGCCGATCGGGCCAGACAGTGAAGCCAGCGCACGAGACTGCGTCGCCGAAGGTCTGGCGCGTGGGATCGAACGTTTCATAGGCGAGAATTTTTCCGACACCATTGCCGTACCCCAGTTGGCAGACGCGATGGGGGTTCCCGTCAAGACACTTCAAAGGGCGTTCAGGCAGCGCCGGGGCATGACCATACGAAGCTATCTCACACAGGTGCGACTGGATGCGATGCATCGAACGCTCGCGCGCCCTGTCTCCGGAACCACGGTCACCTCCGCCTGTTTCGACGCAGGACTGTTTCACCTTGGAAGGGCAAGCGCCGCCTATCGCCAGCGCTTTGGCGAAAAGCCATCCGACACGCTTGACAGGAATTCAACGTGACCAGGCGTCTTCGGGCCGGCGGACACACGGCCTGCCGCCAAGGCAGATCGTTGAACCAAGGAAGCTGCACAGCCGTCGAATAGGTGCAATTTCCTGGGTTGGCGTATTCTGGATAAGACGGACGCAATCCGGATTGTGCGGATGTCGCACAGGGGCGCATGATTTCTTCACCCAATGGGACAGGGAGAGAAAAACCATGACATCCATTACAGAAGATCGCTGGTCGCTTGCCAAGCCCGGGCCGTTCCTAGCCTTTGCTGGCATGATGCTGCTCGCCGGGTGCCTGGAAACGGTCGACGGCACATCGGATTTCGGTGCGGGCCGTGATACCGCCGGGGGCGCGTCCTCCGGACGGATCGTGCAGACCACCGATGGCGACTACCTCTTCACGCTTTCTCGGGCAGGTGCGGTGTGTACTGCCCGATTTGAAGGCGGCGCCAGCGCGGGCAGCACCGACCTTCAGAACATCGCCTGCACGGATGGCGGGCGCGGGACGGCCACCGTTGTCTATGGCAGCGGCGGAGCACCGGACCGCGTGGTCTATGCCGTGAATGGAGAAGGCGGCGGGACCATCAACTTCTGAACTCGCAACTCGGCATGAGGCCCTTGTCTCGTGCCGCGCACAGTTTTCGGACCTGCCAGGAAAGGAACGATCATGATTGCAATCAGTCGTCGGCTAACAGGGGTTTTGTTCTTAGTTGCAACCGGCCTCATGGCCGCAGTTTTCCCGGGCGTGTCAGACGCCCAGAGCATCCGGACGGAGCGCGTTTCCTTTGCTCCGGGGACTTCTGGAAGCACGATCCAGACGCGCCTCGTCGGAGACGGGATCGTTGACTATGTGCTGAACGTGCGCGGAGGACAGCGCATGGTCGTCGATATGTCGACGACCAATCCCGGCGCCTATTTCAATGTCCAACCGGCGGGAAACCCCGAGGCCATCCACATCGGATCGGTCGCAGGCAACCATTTCGACGGCACATTGCCGACGGGCGGGGATTGGGTCGTCCGAGTGTTCCTGATCCGCGCTGCGGCGCGTCGGGGCGAAGTGGCGGACGTGACACTCTCCTTGCATGTCGGCGGAGCAGGCCAGACGGCCCATGCGAGCGATTTCGCCGACGGCGACGCGGGCGGACCGGACTACTGGCAGGTCTCCGGCGTCTCCGGCAGCCATCTCAACGTGCGTGGCGGCCCGGGCACGAGCCATCAGGTGATCGCGCGCGTCGTCAACGGCCAGGTGTTCCGCAACCTCGGCTGCCGCACCTCTGGTGGCGACCGCTGGTGTCACGTTGCCTCCGGCAACGGGTTGTTGTCCGGCTGGGTGGCAGGGCGTTACCTGCGCGAAAGCGGCGCTCCGGCCAGCCCCTCCGCATCGGTTCCGGCGTCGAGTTTCGCGGATGGTGATGCGGGTGGGCCAGATTTCTGGGAGGTCACCGGTGTACGCGCGGGCGATCGGCTGAACATCAGGACAGGTCCGTCGACCAAGTACAGCATCATTGCGCGTGCGCCGAACGGCGTGATGCTGCGAAACCTCGGATGTCGCGGAAGCGGTGGGAGCCGCTGGTGTCACGTTCAGACGACCGAGGGCGATTATGACGGATGGGTTGCGGGGCGGTTCCTGCGCGAAGGGGCGGGACCGGCCGCCTCCGGACCCGGCATCCAGATCCCCTCTGGCAACAATGTCACGCCCGATCTCTACATGCGACCGACGGGCGAGATCGAGGTAAGCTGGCCGGGAGGCTGCACGGTTCTCTACAATCCGGCCAAGAGCAGGATCCAGGCCGGCAGCACCTGTTCGGGTATCCAATTGACTCTTTCGGACGCGACCGTCGCGCGGTTTCGGTGAGGGTCACTCAAGCGCGGCACCGTATCCCTCGCGGTGCCGCGCGCGACAAGAAAGCACGTGTCATGATCCACGTCGCCAAACACGGGTTTGCCAATGGTCTCGCAATCATTCTTTGTGGAGCCGCGCCGACCCCTGCCACCGCGCAGGGAGACGCGCACTTGCCTCGCTTGAAACCGCTTGATTTCGCGCCTTTCAAGGAAGCTCTCGCAACGGCTCCGACGAAGATGGCGACGTGGCTTGACCAGATCATGGCATCGCGGTGAGCCTGAAGGACAACATCAAAGCCGCCGCCCGATGCAAACGATGGCCGAGGTCCTCGTCGACGATGTGCGCAACGCCGATGCACCCTGCCGGACGCTAAAGTGGCGGACTAACAGAACTGACTTTGCGCCGAAAAAACAGAGAAGGAAGATGCGCCATGCCTCGATCACTTTCGCCCATCAGATCGGCAATCTTGCCCACCATGATTGTCGCGGCCACCGTTGTCGGATCGGCCAACGCCCAAGAAATCACGATGACGCCCGACGACAAGCTCAAGCTCGCCGCGTTCAATGAATTCATGGAGGGTATCGCGGATTACCTGCCGACCGTGAACCAGATAAGTCCCGATGGCCTTCCCGTAACGTTTCCTTACAAAGCCGTTGGCGAGCAGATTGTGGTCGACGTCGATTTCGGCGACGGGAAGAAGCTGCCCTTCATGCTGGATACCGGCGCGCCGAGCTACGTGACGGACGAAATCGCCGACGCCCATGGGGGCGAAGTTGTCGTCGAGATGGCGACAATTGCCGGTGGCGGCATTATCGAATGGTCACCGGTAAAGGCGTATGATTCCGCCACGATCGGCGGTGCTTTGGCAATCGAAAGGTTGACTGCGAATGTCGGTTGGGCGAGCGATGGGCCGTTCTACTGCATCACGCCAAATGGGCTTATCGGATCGCAGGCGATGCGCAACGCGGTCTGGCAGATCCATTATGGCAACGAGGAAATCACAGTCGCCGCAAACGTGGGTCAACTCGACCACGTCGAGGACGCCATCCAGATTCCGTTCCAGATCAAGGAAGGTGGGCTCTCGCCCACGCCGCTGATCGAACTGGGCGTGGGGAACGGCAAACTTTCCTTTATCGTCGACACCGGTGGCGGCGTTCCGATGACGATCAACACCGATGCGATAGCCACAGTGGGTCTGGAATTGCCCGAGGGCGCTCCGGCATCCGTCGGCAAGTCCAGTGGCGCCTCCGGGGATTTTGATACGGCGCTTACCGGGCTGACGGTCCCGATTCAGCTTGGCGACACGGAACTGATGGTGACGGCTGTCGTCGGTGATGGTCTGGCTCCGACAACCAACGGAAACATGGGCGATACGTTTCTGCGAAACTTCATTGTGACCTTCGACTGGTCGACCCAGACCATGTATCTTGAGCCTCTGTTCGAGGGCGACACCGTGCCCGCGCCGAACGCTGCCGGTGCCGGCATCAACTATGACGGCGAAACCGTAACCGTCAGCGGTGTCGCGGTGGGCGGCCCTGCCGATAAAGCCGGTCTGGAGGTCGAAGAGGTCGTGACGAAGGTCGACGGCATGGATGTCGCGGGCCTCTCGCGGGACGATTTCTGCGACATCCAGCAGGCTCACCCCAAGACCATCACAACCGCTTCTGGCCAGACCTACGACGTCAGTGTCATAGAAGGTTTCTTCGGCGGTACAGGCAATTAACCCTTGGCCAGTCGGAACGCCAAAGACGGACGCCCCCTAGTTGGCGGGAAATTGGATTTCGCCTGTCCGGCAGGTGTGCACCAAATGGAACGCTCCGTCCGAGAGGGCCGGAAATCGCTGAACGTGGTTTCCGGCGGTCGTGGTGACTGGCACTGAAGAAAACCAGTCGGGACCCGGTGGTGGGTCCTGACCGTCGCTGGAACCACGCGCATGCGCGACCCTGGAAAGGACCCTCAATGTCTCCCGATCAAATCATGACGGCCGTGGTGGCGCTGCTCACCGGGGCCTCCGATCCGGATTTCGACGTGCTGAAGGGCGGGGGACATGACGACCGCTATCCCGTTGCCATTGAGAATTGCCCGCGTCCCATTGGCCCGCTGGAGATCGAGGGGCACACGGTCATCTGCGGCCGAATATCGGTCCCGGAAAACCACGACGACACCGATGGGACCTCCGTGCCGATTGCCTTTGCCGTCCTGAAGGCAAGGTCGGAGTCCCCGGCACCGGACCCTGTCGTCTATCTGCATGGCGGCCCGGGGGGCTACGTCGTTCAGGACATTCCCTTCAACGCCGGGATTTTCGATTTCCTGCGCGACCGGCGCGACATCGTGTTGTTCGACCAGCGCGCGTCAGGGATCTCGAATCGAACGGTGTCCTGCTATCACGAATTCGCCGACGACTTCATCCAGTTTGCCAAAGTCGGCCCGGAGCTCTTTTCATCCGAGGGGCCATTGGCAAAATGTCTCGCCGAAGTGGTGGACGGTGGTGTCGATCTCAGCCTGTACAACACCACCCAGAACGCCCGGGACGTCCGCGCGATCACGCAGGCCCTCGGGTATCCGACGTACAACGCGTTCGGCATTTCCTATGGCACCAAGCTGGGTCAGGAGATGCTGCGGACAGCACCGGACGGCCTGCGCAGTCTGGTGATCGACAGCATCTCTCGGGTGGACAACCCGGCCTATGACACCAATGGCGTGCCCTACGATCAGGCACTTGGCTGGGTGGTGGATTTCTGCATGGAAGATCCGGCCTGCGCAGAGGCTTTCCCGAACCTTGAGGCAGACATCAATGCCGTTGGTCAGCGACTGGGGGAGGAGCCGAAACTTGTCATCGCGGGCAAGGAAGTCGGGCCGGGATGGGTTTACGAGTTTCTCGATCTCAGCAACACCGCTCACGGCGAGGTCACCAAGTACCTCCCGCAGGTCTTTACCGAGCTTGCCAAGGGCGAGACGACGACCATCAACAGGCTCCTTGGCGGCGCGTTCAGCGTCGACAATTCACCTGCCGCCCTTGCCGCCCGCCTGGGTGCAAACCTCAATCAGACCGACAGGACGGTTCTGGAGGTTCTTCTGATGCAGGGCGAACAGATGCGTGGTCTGGAGGGGGCTGTGGGCAAGCTTCTGTCTGCGCTCTCGAACGATCTGACTGCCGCAGGGGCGGCCGATACCGAACAGCTTCTCGATACCGCGCTCTCGGACATGGCAGTCGGAATGAAGCCCGGCGAACTGTTGGCGATGGCACAGGATTACGTCCTGCTCATCGGGCAGACACCCGACCGGACTGCCATCGAGACATTCGTGCGTACGCACGTTCCGGACACAGAGCAGGCGCGCATGCTCGGGATCGTTGCGGCGATGACAGAGGCCGATGTGGCAGCGTTTTTCGAACGGGCCGATACCGATGCTGCGAAACTGACAATCAGGGCGCGGATGATGTTTTCGGTGGGAATCTACGCCTGTCAGGAGGATTTCCCGTTCAACTCACGCGAAGGGTTCAATGCGGTGTCCGAGAATTACCGCTTCCCGGTCATCGAAATTGGTGCGCGAGACGACATCTGGTCGCTTTACGGGTTTTGCGATCTCTTCGCCCACAGCCCGCGCGCGGGCTACCATGAACCGGTGACCAGCGATCTTCCGGTGCTGGCGATGTCGGGCACCAAGGACACGCAAACCAATCCGGACGCCGCAGAGATGGTCGTTCGCACGCTGACCAATGCGCAGGCGGTGCTTTTTCCGGAAGCGGGCCACGGCGTGATCGGTTTCTCGCAATGCGCACGGGATATCGCCGAAGCCTTCATCGAACATCCGGGTGACCCTGTGAACACAGCCTGCACCCAAGCCCTCAAACCGGATTTTTTCATCCCCGCAGCAGTCGAATAGCGCCTGCAAACCCTGCCGCGATAGCTGCCCGGTTCATGGCAATTTGCGAACCGGGCGGAAATTACGGCTACACGACGCCAACGCAGGCTTTGTCCGACGCCGACAATGCAGGTCGAAGCCGGCGAAATTCTCCTTGGGCATGTAGAGCGGCTTGTTCTTCACCAGCCGGTCGACGGCTTCGGTGAAGTTGAAGCATTCGAAGATGTCACACGGCCGCATTCGGACTGATGGTGGGACGCCGCGCAGGAGATCCGCGACGGACCAGTTGAGTTTTGACAACTCGGACTGGGACATGGGCGGAGCTACCTGTACTTAGTTCGCCTTGAACAACTCGCATGCAGCTGATTTTTCGTGAGAAACAGGCAATTATTCTGGCGATGAACTGCAGGGTTTTGTAGATTTCAATTGAAAATGCTGCAGTTTGGATCCTGCCATGAAGCATCGTTCGCGTCCTGAGGAACAGGATGACCTCCTCCGCCCCCGATTGGTCGACATGATCGACATGCGTCACGAGCTGGTGAAGCTGGCGGGCCTGATGGACTGGGAGTT
>JAXMNQ010000116.1:0-7374 GCA_034670345.1 Paracoccaceae bacterium
TCGTCGACGCTTTGCCATGACCTCCGTTCAGAACCGCCACACCCCAGCCTGCCTTCGCGCTTAGGCGTTGGCAGGGGTCTCGTAGACGCCGCCATGAGCCATGATCGCCCACGCCATCCGCGCCATCTTGTTTGCCAATGCGACAGCAACCAGCATCTTGGGTTTGCGCGCCAGCATGCGGGCAAGCCACGACCCTTCCGGTGCGGCTCCACGCCGCTTTGCTGCCTGGATGACCGACATGGCTCCGATGATCAGCAAGCGCCGCAGGTCACGTTGCCCCATCTTCGATATTTTACCGAGCCGCGTCCTGCCTCCGGTTGAATGCTGGCGTGGTGCCAGCCCAATCCAGGCCGCAAAGTCGCGTCCTTTGGAAAACATCTCCGGCGGTGCAGCGAGAACAGCGATTGATACCGCCGTCACCGGGCCGATCCCCGGCATGGTCATCAACCTGCGCGCCACATCGTTCTGACGTGCGATTTGGCGGAGCCGCCTGGTCAGTTCATCAATGCGTTCGCTCAGCCCGTCAATCAAATCGAAGAATATTTGGCAGAGGCCCGTCACATCGGCTGGCAAGCGCTCTGCATTCTCAGCCACAGCCCTTTCCAACCGAGGAAGATGTTGAGGGCCCTTTGGAGCGACAATCCCATGTTCCGCCAGATGCCCTCGCAACGCATTGATCGTCTGGGTGCGTTGCCCGGTCAACAATTCGCGGGTCTTGAGCACCATCGCCTGACCTTGTTGCTCGGCACTCTTGGTTGCCACAAATCGCATGGTCGGTCGGGATGCCGCCTCAGCGATAGCCTCGGCGTCGTTCGCATCGTTCTTTTGCCGCTTTACGTAGGGTTTGACGTATTGCGGGGCGATCAGCCTGACATCGTGACCAAGTCTGGAAAGCTCTCGGCTCCAGTGATGCGCACCTGCACAGGCTTCCAAAGCGATCGTACAGGGCTCAACCCGACCGAAAAACTCCAAAACTCGGCCTCGCGGTAGCGCCTTACTAAAAACTTTCGATCCGTCCTCGGCCGCTCCATGTGCGTGAAACGAACTCTTGGCAATATCCAGCCCCACAATGCTAACTTTTTCCATGGGCGCTTCCTCCTCGTAGCAAGTTTTGACACCGCTACCTTGGCACAGAGATGCCGTGAGGGGGCGTCCACGCCATCAAGAGGGTGCTTGGCCGAGGTGAAGGCGCGGTTCAGCTGGCGCGGTGAGATCGGGTTGATCCTGGGCTTGCCCGGGAACAGCCAGCCCTCAGGACGCGCCTCGCGCCACCAGTCCCGCAACAACTCCAGCAATCCGGGCGACAGCATCACCTTGCGGTCTTTCCGCCCCTTGCCCTGCTCGACATGGATCAGCATGCGGTCGCTGTCGTCGTGTCGAAGGCGCGCCTGCGGCACGATGTCGCCGATCTTGAGATTGCAGACCTCGGAAGCACGCAGCCCGCCGCCATAGGAAATACTGAGCGCGGCGCGATACTTCAGACCGGGCCCGGGTGCCGCCATCAGGATGTCGGACACCTCCTCGACACTGAAGACGACCTGCAGCTTGCGCGGTTCGGTGCGGAATTGCATGAACCGCTTCATCCCTTCGCGCCCACAGGTCATGCCGAAAAAGAACCGCAGCGCCACGATGCGCGTGTTGAAGGTCGATGGGGTGACACCAGCATCCGACATATGGAGCTGATAGGCGCGCAGATCCTCGGGCGTGGCAGTGTCAGGTGATCGCCCAAGAAAGGCCGCGAAATCCTCCCCTCTCATCGATTGCTTTGCAATCGACTGCCGGTCAAGGGATCGCCCGGATGTGGGACTTCTGCGCCTTGTCGCCCATGCCCCGGATGCACATGTCTTCGACCATCCGCTGACGCAGCGGGGTTACTCTCTCCTCTGTCATGGAAACCTCCTGTCTGATGATTGAGAAGTCCCCAATCGTCAGGCAGGTCAGCCAGATCGCAACGTGCGCGCCGTTATGGGCGGCTCACCCCATCAGCAACATGCGCCAATGCCGCGAAGCGGCTTCGTCCGAGGGCCGTGAGCGACATCCCTGCCAGACCGGATTATTTTGTCGAAAATTCACGACATGACCCGTTCCAAAACATGCCGCCCGATAGTGGCACGGGCATGAATCGCCCAAAATTCTAGCAGAATCGCAGAGCCCGTGTTATCGTTAAAGGTGTACCGGCTTAATTTGACTGTCCATATTTGGAGTCAGCAAATGTCTGTCACGACAACCACTACCGCTTCTCCCGTCCCCGAAGTCGATGCCCTTCTGCTCCACGACGACGACGATCCCAACGTTGTCTTCAAGCTTGCGGACTCGTCTCCGACCTACAGCTTTCCGGATGCCGGGTGGCAATACGTCGTAGATGCCATGACGCCCGCGCAATTCGCGGCCTTCGTCGCATTGCAAGGGCCGCCCCTTTTCCTGCCCCTGCCAGTCGCCTTGCTCTCATTCTCGCCGACGATTGCGGTCTCGGTAGTGGCACTCAACGATTTCCAGGAATTCAACGCTGCGCAAATCGCGTCGGCGGAGTTCGGGCTGGATCAATACGCAGCCGTCAGCGGCCTCTCCTTTTCCGAGGTGGACGAGGGCCTGTTGACACATGGAGACATCCGTTTTGCCGAGACCGGCCTGACGCAGGACGAACGCGCCTTCGGAATTCCGCCGCTGCCTACCGTCGAGACGCTGGTCGGCGAAAGTGTCATCAGCGACACTTGGTATCCGCGCACAGGCTTCGACAACCCCGAGCCGGGCACACGCGCAGACAGCACGATCATGCACGAGATCGGACACGCGCTGGGATTCAAACACGCGCATGAGCCGGGGCTGTTCGGTGGCGAAGAAACGATTGATCCCTTTTGGGAATCGGTTCTGACGGACCAGGCCGGACCGGTCATCCCGCCACAGTTCGACTCTCTGGCCTTCACGATCATGACTTATACTGGAGAGCCGGAGACCGGGCATTATCCGCAATCTCTGATGATGCTCGACATCGCGGCGATCCAATATCTTTACGGTGCGAACTACGCCACAAATTCCGGCAATACCGTCTACACATGGTCCGATACGGACGGGACGATGTCGATCAATGGCATGGCGCAGCGGACACCGGCCGAGAACATCGTGTTCCTGACGATCTGGGACGGCGGCGGCGTGGACACCTATGACGCCTCGAACTATGCGGACGGCGTCGACATCGATCTCCGGCCTGGCGAGTTCTCGACCCTGTCGGACGCACAACTGGCCATGATTGACGGGGTAGCCGTGCCCGGAAATGTCGCCAATGCGCGACTGTTCGAGGACAACCCGGCCTCGCTGATCGAGAACGCCATTGGCGGCGCAGGCAATGATACGCTCCTGGGCAACGAGGCCGACAACCACCTGGTCGGAAATGACGGCAACGACAGTCTGGACGGTCTCGAAGGCGATGACACGCTGGAGGGCGGCGCAGGCAACGATACCCTGCAGGGCCGCGAAGGCGACGACAGCCTCCTGGGAGGTACGGGCGAAGACGAGATCTACGGCGGCGATGGCCAGAACACGATTTACGGCGGGACTGGCAACGACGAGATCTACGGCGGCGCAGATGCGGACCTGGTATTCGCCGGGGACGGCTCGGACACGGTCATTGGCGGCTTCGGGTCTGACACGATCTCTGGCGATGGCGGGGCGGACGAACTCTGGGGCAATGACGGGAATGACACGCTGAGCGGCGGGGCCGACGACGACACGATCATCGGCGGCGATGGCGCGGACAGCATCGACGGAGACGCGGGAAACGACGAACTCGAAGGGGATGACGGCAGCGACACTATCAACGGCGGTGGCGGCGATGATACCATCGAGGGCGGGGCAGACGGAGACTTGATTACCGGCGGCAGCGGCCAGGATGATATCATCGGCGAAGGTGGTGATGACACGATAGACGCCGGCGACGATTTCGACATCGTGTCAGGCGGCGATGGCAACGATTCCATCAACGGCGGCGGCGCTGGCGATTATCTTTACGGTAATCTCGGCAATGACACGATTCATGGCGGCGATGGCAACGACCTTATCACCGGCAACGAGAACGACGACTCGCTGTTTGGAGATGCCGGCGACGATGTGATCGAGGCCGGGGATGGCGACGATACCGCCGAGGGCGGTAGCGGCGACGACACGCTTTACGGAATGGGCGGATCGGACTCGCTGGTCGGCGGAACCGGCTCGGATGATATCTATGGTGCGGGCCCGGGCGAGAACATCGCGGGGGACGACACGATCGAAGCCGGCAGCGGCAACGATTATGTTGAGGCCTCAGGCGGCGATGACGACATCGACCTCGGCCTTGGCAACGATACCGCGCTTGGAGGGGACGGGAACGACACCATCCTCGGGGGTGGCGGGACCGAGACGATTTATGGCGGGAACGGCAATGACGAGATCACCACAACCGCAGGGGACGACCTGATCGACGGAGGCGACGGCGACGATACGATTGTGGCTGCCGGTGGGGCGAACACGGTCTACGGCGGGTTGGGGGGCGACTCCATCACCTCCGGTGGCGGCAACGACAGCATCTTCGGAGACAGCGGCGGCGACTGGATCGATGCGGGCGACGGGGCCAACTCGATCCAGGGTGGCGACGACAACGACACGATCACCACCGGCAGCGGGTCGGATACGATCTTCGGAGGGACCGGAAACGACTCGATCCACGCCGGTGGCGCGGTCGACTCGGTCGAGGGTGGAAGCGGCAATGACACCATCTTCGGCGATGGCGGCGACGACAGCCTCTGGGGCGATGCGGGCGACGACGAGATACACGGCGGCGACGGCGACGACACCATCTGCGGCGGCACCGGAAATGACAGCCTGTTCGGCGAAGGCGGCACCGATCTGGTCAAGGGCGAAGACGGCAACGACACTCTTTCCGGAGGGCCGGGGCCAGACACCCTGGATGGCGGCGCCGGGATCGACCGCGCGTCCTTCGAGGATGCGACCGGACCGATCGTCATCAACCAGCAGGATCCTTCGCAGAACACCGGCGACGCAGCAAACGATACCTGGATCTCGATCGAGGAGTTTGGCCTTTCCGAATTCGACGACCTCTACATCGGTTTCGATCTCGAGGATCCGGTGGATATTGTCTACGGTGCCGGTGGCGATGACACGATACTGGGATTTGCAGGCGACGACGAACTCTACGGCGAGGCCGGGAACGACTCGCTTGTCGGCGGCGAGGGGGCGGACATCGTCAACGGCGGCAGCGGCTTCGACACCACGTCCGTGCATACGTCGATCACCGGGATCGTCATTGACCTGACCGACCAATCGCGCAACTCTGGAATCGCCGAGGGCGACATCTATACCGACGTCGAGCATTTCCAGATGACCGAGGCGAACGATGAGTTCCGGGGACTTGCGGTCGGCGAACTCATCGAGACCTATGACGGGCTCGATACCGTCTACGGCGGCGGTGGCAACGACACGGTCTTCGGCGGCAGCCAGAATGACTCGATCTTCGGCGGCGACGGGAACGACGATCTCTACGGCGAGACCGGGCTCGACTGGATCGACGGCGGCGCTGGCGACGACTCCCTCGTCGGCGACGAGGGTCAGGACACCCTTCTCGGCGGCGATGGTGACGACACTCTGGAGGGAGGCATCGAAAACGATCTCCTGATCGGGGGACTGGGAAATGACCTGCTCGACGGGGGCGACGGGCGGGACACCTTCTGCTTTGACATCTCGGGCTGGGGCGCGGACACGATCAGCGGATTCGAGGACGGTCTCGACACGCTCTTGTTCACGGGCATCGTGGGTCCCCTTGGGCGCAAACAGATCGAAAGCAGCTTTGATTGGTTCCAGTCCGGCAGCGACGCGGTGGTTGTTCTGGTCGCAGATCCGACTCAGACAGTTACCCTTGAGGACTTCGATGCCGACCTGCTGAGCTTTCAGGACTTCCTGCTCCAAGCCTAATGGCACGGCCAAACAGAACTGTCTCGAGGCGGGGCAGACCGCCAAACTGCTCAAAGCACAAAGTCGTCCGCTATCAATCCGGTGACACCCGCCACACGAATCTCGGCGTCGATGTTTCCGTCGCCGTCCACGTCGAACTGCACGATCGTCGAGCCGGCGGGCTATCACGGCTCGCTCATGGAACTCGCTACCCAGCTCAAGCAGTTGAACAAGCTGATGCGTATCGAGCATGACTGGATGGCACCTTCGGTCAGGTCGCGCTGGCGGCCTGAAACAACTGAAACTCTGGTCGATATCGGCATGAAACGCGCGCCGGTCAGGTTTTGGCCTCGAAGACGGCGACATGGAGGCCAAGGACGATGTTCGATTTCATATCCCACCAGTTCGATGAGCAGCGATGCGGCGCGCCCGTGTTGCTATTGTCCGGGCCCTTCGGCGTGGCGCGCGAATGGCAGGGCATCACCCTCTGCCTCGGCACGCGCGGCGAGCCGCAGGTGTTCGACGATCGCGCGGAGTGGCGCAGTGCGGTCGAGGTCGCCCCGGACGGCGCGCATCTCGTCGCCTACGGCCCCGCGGCCTACGACGCCCTGCGCGTAGCCATGGTCCCGGGCGCGGCCCGTAGCATTACGCTTATCGATCCGGACATCATCATGGCGCTGCCGGAGCTGGGCCACTGCCTGCAGTTCCGCGGCCAGACGCGGATGATAAGGCGTGCCGTGGAGATCGCGGGCGCCGGGCACCACGCCGACGCGGCGCGGTCGGTCATCGACTGGTGGATGGGGCGCCGGGCATGGTCGCGCACCTCCGCACGGCTGCAGGCGCGTTTCGCCGGGCGCATGCTGGTGCTCGCGGCGGAGTGGGAGCGGCAGGCGGCGGAGCCGTTCGACCTGTTCGATCTCACTGCCATCACGGTGCCGGTGAAGGTGGTCACCGGCCGCCGTGCACCGCACCCGGTCCGTGCCCTCGCCCAGATGCTGGGAATCGTCGTCCCCGGCCTGTCGCGGTGCGGGGTCAAGGGGGCGGGCACGGCCGCGCACCTGACCGATGCGCACATCGTCGCCCCCGAGGTCAGCAATTTCGTTGTTTCAAGCGATCGCCGCTGGCAAAATCTTGTGCAGGTTTCCGAGGCGGCCTGAGACGGCCGCTTCGACAACCCCGGAGACAGCCGGTGGCCAGGACGCCTTATGAGAAATACGGCGGGTTCTCGACCGTCAGCCGTATCGTTATGCGACTCTACGACATGCGGCCTCAACAATCGGGTGGAGTATTCTCATCTGCCGTTTCGACGTATGCGTCCGGTCTGACCGCTCTGATGTTGGGAATCCACGGCTGATAGTGTCCATTCTCGATGATGGACATTCTGAGGTACTCTATGGCGAGCAAGAAAGGGCAGAAGAAGCGGTTCTGGTCGGA
>JAXMNQ010000117.1:0-7137 GCA_034670345.1 Paracoccaceae bacterium
GGCTTCATCGGGGCTCCGAAATTCGCAAGGTTTCGAACGCCAGAATACGAAATCCTGCAATTTCAGGCCAGCGTTTCAGCGTGACATGCAAATGAAATCAGCAGGTTGGGGATTGATCAGGCTGAACCAATGAGAACCAGTCTCTGAATGGCCAGTGACGGTTCGCACTATACAGTACCGGACATATATCATTACTGCCAGGCGGATGACCTCTGGGCTCGTCTTGAAGTACTTGGATGGGTCGCGTCTTGTCATCCGGCGGCGCTAAACTACCACCCTGTTCGTATCAAGCTAGTTTCCTCTGACAGGACCCATTGGCACGTTTTGTCTTTTCTTGAAAGGTACGACATGTGCGCCGAAGCCTATCACTGCTCTGGAAACCCAAGGCGGAGCAGAGCGTCGCGCAGTTTCCCACGCGTTTCTTCATCCTCGAACGGGAATGCCGAAAAAAACATGGCGGTGGAGGCGTCGGGGCGGGCGACCAGGCTTTGATCGCGCCAGTACGATGCCTTGTCATGATGCCCCGCAATTTGCCAGGTCGCGGCGGAAATCGCCTTGATCAGATAATGCGCACCTGGTTTGCGGGCGCCCTGCTCAGCCCAGTCCGCGGCGCGATCAAGGTCACCGGTATGGAGATGGGCAATGCCTTTCACTGAAAGCATGGCATATAGAAACGGATCGATCGGACTGAGTTCGACCGCGCGCGAGATATGTTCAAGAGCCGACGTTCCATCGCCAGCAATGACTTCTGCCCAGCCGCGCGAATAGAGGCCATGAGCGAAATTCGGGCTGAGGGTAGTTGCCTGTTCCAGCCACCCGAATCCGGATTTCGGTGTTCCATCTAGCCAGTAGGACCGTCCAAGATTGTAGTTAATGAACGGATCCAGCGGGTCGAGTTCCATGCCAAGGAGCGCATGGCTGCGAGCCGCTTCGATGGCGACGCCTCGATCCCCTTCATAGCGCAGAAACGCCGACTGAAAACTGGTGAAAGACAAGGCGCCATATGCCCGGGCGAAATCCTGATTCAGTTCCAACGCGCGACGGAAATACCCGTCAGCCAAGGCGTTATCCGCCTTGTTGAACCGGTACATATGCTGAAGGCCAGTGTGATAAAACGCCCAGGCATCCAGCGAGTCGGGGTTCTTCATCCGCGCAAGCTGTGCTTCATGTTGCGGTATATGTTGTTCAAGCGCAGAGATGACGTAGACGATGATCTGTTCACGCAGTTCATGCACTTCGCCGAGCGGGCCGGTCAAGCGATCAGCCCAGACAACCTGCGTCGATCGGCCGTCAACCAGTTCGAGGTTTACTGCAACCTGCGGTCCGAGGAATTCGATCGCGCCGGTCAGAACATAGGTCGCTCCGAGTGCGGCGCGTACTTGTTCGATATCGATATCGGAGCCACGGAAGCGGAAGCTTGATCCGCGCGCAATGACCTTCAGCCAGCGTAGGCGGGCAAGCGTCGTGATCAGTTCCGCAGGTAGGCCATCAGAAATGGTTGCCCAGCTTCCGGCGTCCCCAATCAGGGCGAAGGGCAGGATTGCCAATGTCGGCGCGTCGCCCTTGCGGTCAACTTCGGAAAGGGGCTCGGTCGGTATGTCAGGTGCGGTGGCAATGGCGCTCGGGACCTTCATCGTCACCTTCCCGACAAACCGGAATCCGCGCCCGTGCACTGTCTTGACGTATTTCTGCGTTGATCCGTTATCCCCCAACGCACGACGCACTGATTTCACCACCGTCGAGATTGCAGAGTCAGAGACAATGCGGCCATCCCAGACTTTCTCGACAAGTTCGTCCTTGGTGATCAGCATCCCAGCGTTTTCGATCAGATAGAGCAGCATGGAGAAGGTAAGCGGCTCGATTGCAACCGGCTCGGTTCCATGGCGCAATTCGCCCTGGTCGATTTGCAGTCGGAACTCATCAAACCTGTATTCCAATTAAATTGACCCCGAAATCCCCACATATCCTCAAGAAATACACAGACTACGCTCAAGCTTACAAGCTCCGAGCCGCGTATTCATCTCCAGAGCGGCCCAAACTGGCCATACCAAGGAGATTGAAATGAATACTCACGTAACCCTAAGTAAGGTAGATCAAGAAAGCGCTCTCGTCCAGTTCTGGAACGAAACGCTCGCACCGAAATTCGTCAGGTATCGCCACATCATGGAAGGCGGCCTGTCGCGCCACAGTGACGTGGTCATGCCGCTTCTGGACGTCCGGCCGGGAGACAATGCGCTGGATGTCGGGTGTGGCTTCGGCGACACCGCAATGGCACTCGCTAGCCGGGTCGGCACGACAGGCACGGTTCTCGGCGTCGATTGCTGCGATGCGTTCCTGGACCTCGCCCGCAATCGCCCCGAGAGAATGTTCTTGCCAAACGTGGGATTCGAAAATCGCGATGCTGAGACGGACCTCGGCGAGGCCGAGTATGACTATGTGTTCGCCCGTTTCGGAACGATGTTCTTCTCGAACCCGGTGGCTGGCCTGCGCTCGATGCGCAAGGCGCTCAAGCCCGGTGGGCGGATGGCGCATATCGTCTGGCGCAAGCGCGAAGACAACCCCTGGGTATTCGACGCCAGGGACGTGGTGCGTAAGTTCCTGCCTCCGCCGGGCTCCGATGCGCAGACCTGTGGTCCGGGACCATTTTCGATGGCCGACGAGAACGTGACGCGAATGCAGATGGAAGCCGCTGGTTTCACCAACATCGAATTTCGTCGGGTCGATGCCAAGGTGAATGTAGGCCGCGATGTCGAGGATGCAGTTTGTTTCCAGCTGGCCATCGGCCCCGCAGGTGAAACCTATCGCGAATCCGGCACACTGGGCGAGGCCCGCCGTGCCGAGATCGTGACGGCCCTGTCTGAGCTCTTCGAGGGCGTCATCGAACGCGAAGGCGGGCTTTGGATGGACAGTTCCTCCTGGCTGATCACCGCCCGCGCCCCGGAAGCCAACGACTGAACGTCCCGCAACAGCAACTATTTCACCTGGCGTAGTCACGCCAGGCTCCCTCAGCGCCCTCGCAAACTGGTCGCGCCACCTTCCTACCGTAACCCCAAACCAACTCGAACCTTGAAAGGAAACTTACCAATGAAAGCCTCAAACATCATTCTCGCCGGCGCGCTCGCCGTGCTGACGGTATCCACCACGGCCACGGCCGAGGATCATAAGTCCCCCGCAGCATACCTGCCCGAAGCGGCTGAATGGGCCCCTGCTCCGCCGGTCTTGCCCGCAGGCGCCGATATTGCCGTCCTGTCCGGCAACCCCTTTGGCGACGGCTGGTTTGTCCTACGTCTCAAGTTCCCGGCCGGCTATGACATACCCGCGCATATCCATTCCGGTGACGAACTGATCACGGTGATCTCCGGTGAATTCAACATTGGTCACGGTGAGAAGCTTGATCGTGAAGCAACCACCCTGCTTAACGCAGGCGGCTTCGTCGAGATGCCGGCAGGTCACCCCCATTTTGCTTGGGCCAGTGCAGAAACGGTTGTGCAGATCCACGGCCCCGGCCCGTTCGACATCACCTACATGGACCCAGCCGACAACCCCATGACCCAGTAACCACAACCGTATTCAGTACCGCAGCCCGCCGGACATCGGCGCGCTGCACCTCGCAAGACCAATCAATAGCGTGATCGCGCAACCTTCAACCAAGCCAATCCAAAACTCGAAAGGAACTCAAAATGACTGTTCAAACCGAAATCAAAGCCAACAACGGCGTTGACACCGAAGCCCTGATGGGCGCACGCGGCGCATTCGAGCAAATGCCCGAAGCCGCAGCCTTCACCTTCCGCAGCAGTTGCAGCTGGACAGAAGGGACTTACAGCACCAACAGCCTGAACGGCTATTTCGGCCTTGGCCAAGAGCATCAGCGCAAGAACACTTACACGATCGAGTCGGATCACCCCGAAGTGTTTCACGCTGCCGACCGCGCCCCGACCCCGCCGGAAATCGTGCTGGCCGCGCTGGCAAGCTGCCTGATCGGTGGTGTCGCCTCAGTCGCTCAGCATCGTGGCATCCAGCTGAATTCCGTGAATGTCATCGTCGAGGGCGATGTAGACGTGCGCGGCATCCTGGGCATGGACGCAGACATCCGCAACGGTTTCTCGGCGATCCGTGCCACTTTCAAGATCGACGCTGAAGCATCGGCCGAAGAAATCGCGGCGCTGGTCTCCCAGTCGCAGAAACGTTCGGCAGTGTTCGACATCCTGACCAACCCCACCAACGTCCACGTATCAGTCGCCTGAGGCGACCGACCACCCCAAAAAGGAGCGAGTGTCATGAAACAAGTAACGACCGTCATCATCGGCGCCGGGCAATCCGGGCTCGCCATGAGCAATGAGCTTGCCGCGCGCAGTGTGGATCATGTGATCCTCGAGCGCGGCAGGATCGCCAACAGCTGGCGCACCGAACGCTGGGACAGCCTACAGCTGCTGACCCCGAACTGGATGAACGGCCTGCCGGGAGCTTCGTACTCGGGACGCGATCATGACGGTTACATGTCCGTTGCCGAGCTGATCACTCATTTCGATTATTGCGCCCGTGCCGCGAATGCGCCGGTCATGGCAGAAACCTCGGTCCTCGGGGTTGTGCCGTCCTGGAAAGGTTACCGCGTTCAGACCGATCAGGGTGCCATCGACTGCGAGAACGTCGTCGTCGCCACTGGCGCGACGACACTGGCCAGTCGCCCGGGTTTCGCTGCGGACCTGCCCGGCGATATCGCGCAGTTCACGCCGCTCGATTACAAACGGGCAAGCGATCTGCCGTCCGGCAAAATACTTGTCGTGGGGGCGTCTGCCTCAGGCACGCAGATCGCCCGCGAGATCCAGTCAAGCGGGCGCGAGGTCACGCTGGCCGTCGGCGAACATGTGCGCGTGCCCCGCAGGTACCGCGACGCCGACATCCTGAAATGGATGGAAATCACTGGCCGCTGGGGCGAACGCCATGATCAGGTCGAAGACCTCGACCGCCAGCGCCGCCTGCCATCGCTGCAACTGACCGGCGAGGCGGGGGACAGTCCGCTGGACCTGAACGCGCTTCAGGATATCGGCATCGAACCAGTCGGTCGCATGGCGGGCATTCGCGACGGTGTCGCCCTGTTCTCGGGGTCACTGGCCAACGTCTGCGCAGCCGCCGATTTGAAGATGGATCGCCTTTTGACCGGATTCGACACATGGGCCGCCGTAACCGGCATGCATTCCTTCATGGACCCCTCCTACCGCTTGCCGCGCACGCGCATCCCCAAGGCTCCGCGCCTGTCGATCGACCTTTCCCGCGAAGGGTTCGGCGCCGTCGTTTGGGCGACTGGATACCGTCCTGACCACAGCTGGATCGACCTGCCGGTCTTCGACCGCAAGGGCCACATCCGGCATGAGGGCGGCGTGGTCCGCCGCGGCCTCTATGTGATGGGGCTGCCGTTCCTGCGCCGCCGCAAGTCCACCTTCATCGACGGCGCGGGCGACGATGCCCGCGATCTCGCAGATCACCTTGTCGGCACCCTCCGCCAGACAATCGCAGCGTAAAGGAGTGAACTCTATGAAAACCCGGATGCTTTTCGAATCAGAAGACAATGACCGCGACACCCGGATCCGGGCCGCGCTGGCCACGGCGGTGGATCGGATGAAGGCCGACCCTGACATGGCCCGCAGCATCACCGCCACGACCGGAGTGATCCGCGACGGCCTTGCCTGCCACATCCGGCAGGGCAAGTTCGAGTTGGTCTCCGACCTCGGGCGCGGCATGGGCGGCGATGCCGCCGGCCCGTCTCCGAGCTTTTATGCAAGGGCTGCCATCTCCGGTTGTGTCGCCATGGCCATCAAGATGCGCGCCGCCAACAAGGGCATGGCGTTCCGACAAGTAGAAGTTACCGTCGAAACCGACATGTACGATCTGGCTCTGTTTGGCATCGGCGGGGTCACTGCCGCGCCGCTCCAGACCGATATATCCATCGTGATCGACAGCGACGAGGAACCCGACATCGTGGCCGGCATCGTCGATACCGCGCTTGCGCGCGACCCCTGGTACCTCGCCCTGCGCGACAGCCAGGCGGTCGCGACCACGTTGGAGCAAACCCGGACCGACAGGCGCGCTTAGCAACACCCTTCAACGATTAAAAAAACTGGAACACAGAAATGTCATGTTCGATAGAGAAACAAGTCGTCGTTGCGCTGCACGGTTCAGCCAGCAACGGCGCGCAATGGCAGAGAATTGCTGACCATTTCAGCGGTACTGAGGCCTTCCTGACCCCCGATTTACCCGGATATGGTGCGGGTGACAGCGCGGGCCATCAAGATGCAACGCGACGCTTGGCACCTTTGTGCAAAATGATCCGCAATATTGGTCGTCCTGTGCATCTGGTTGGCCATTCATTTGGTGGAACTTGCGCGATAAGGATCGCTCAAGAGATCCCGAACCTGATCTCATCTTTGTCTGTTTACGAGCCAATCGTAATTTCCAGCACGGTTGCCACTGAATACGGCTTTCAGAACCCATTGGAGGAGGTGGGTAATAGAATGAGGCGTCAGAGCCCTTTTGAGGCGATGCAAAACTTCTGCGCCTTTTGGGGCCTGCCTCAACCCAAGGTTTATTCTGATGTATTGCTTGCCAAAATGCAACAAGCTATCCTTAGCGATTTTGATACCGGAACAGAAATTTCACGCGACTTGAACAACAGGCATTACCGCGGCCCGGTCCGTCTGATGCACGGCACCAAATCTCCGCCGGTGGTTTCGGCGATGGCATCCACCGTGCAATCGGCAATGCCGCAAGCCGAGCGGATTGAGTTCAAGGGACTTGATCATTTTGGCCCATTTGCCGCGCCTTCGAGGGTAATTCCAAGAATGGTCTCAATCCGCGAAGTTGCCTTGGCCTGAACCGTGCGCCACTGTCAGACCGGCAGTGGCGCACGGTCTGAATCCGTAAAGATTCTAGGCTGGCAGTGTCAGCCCGGCTTATTCATCCAATTCTTTTCTGGAAGGTTGCGTGCGCCTGAAAGCACCGTAGAATCAATATGCTGAGACGAAATCCGCCGGCAGCCACGGACGCACGCATGGGTGAAACCCTACGACCAGTCACCACTGGGTTCAACCGCTCACTGACCATCGAGACGCGTTCGGAGCGGCTGACCGGTGATCCGGGCGC
>JAXMNQ010000118.1:0-6819 GCA_034670345.1 Paracoccaceae bacterium
GTCGTAGGGTTTCACCCATGCGTGCGTCCGTGGCTGCCGGCGGATTTCGTCTCAACAGATTGATTCTACGGTGCTTTCAGGCGCACGCAACCTTCCAGAAAAGAATTGGATGAATAAGCCGGGTTGACGGTCTCTGTATCGTGGCGTGCCCGATCATCACTACGGTGACTGTCGGAGAGGATGCGAACTGCGGAAACGGTTGGATGATCTGATAGTCTCAGAGCAAAAAGTCCGCATCTTGGGACAATGAACCGCACCGCGTTTTCCGAATGGAAATACCCGCCACAGATGAGCCTGATGTCGAGAAATCGAACCCCCTCGTGGAGCGGCGACCGGGCCGATGCCCGGTACGCCATGCTTATTGCGCTGGAGTCGGGCATTTGTCTCGTGAGCTTTCCTTGAGATCCATCACTTTGATAATATCGGTTATTTCACCGATGGAGCTGCTCCCCGCGAACCCTTCGGTAAGGGTTGCAACGAGTCGTCATCAAGCTTTTTTCGATGGCAGTCTTTCGCAACTCAGGAGCGTCGGCCGCAAGCTGATGTCCTGATGTGACTTTATTGATCGGCGCGACGTGGTTTACAGATCATACCTCGATCTGAACTGCCGTCTCTCTCTCCGGCGCGGAGGCGCAATGTGTCGTACATGCCCAAGCACCATTGCCGAGACATCTGCCATGCGCGCGGCCTAGCTCGGCACATTCATGGCCACCATGCGAACACAGGATCGGAACCTGTTCCCGTGTATGATCACTCCCCGCCCAGGTCGGGTCGTTGCCATGGTCCGCAGTGACGATCAGCAGGTCATCCGCTCGCATCGCCGCGTGCAACTCGGGCGGGCACCGGGGCCCGCGTTAGGGGGCGCCGGCCAGGGCCGCGATCTGGGACCGCATCACCGATAGAAAGTCTCCGCTGGCGGGCCTCCCTGCCAGTGGCGCAACCACGACCGAGCGCAGGTTCAGGCTGCCTGCCCTGTCCAGTGCTTCTTGCGGCGGGGCGGCCTCCCAGATCAGCAGCGACGCGCCGGTGTCTTGGGCTTTGCGTTCCAGATCTTGCCATTGTGCCTCGTCGGGCGTGGCGCCGGCCTCCCAGTCCAACGCGGCGATGTCCAACCCGTAGGCGCGGGCGAAATACTGGTATCGCGGATGGGTCGCGAGGATCGTCGTACCCTGCAGCCCGGCCAAGGCCGTGCGGGCCTCGGCGTCCAGGGTTTCGAGGTCGGAGACAAGCGTCTGCAGGGCCTCGGCCACCGGATCGCGCAGGTCGGGCAGACGCCTCTGCATCGCAGCCGACAGCGCCTCGGCCTGTCGGGCGGCCTGTGCGAAATCGAGCCAGGTGTAGCTGGCTGTTCCGGTATGGGAATGCGCGCCGTCCGCGCCGTGGCTGTGGGTGATCGACTCGGTCGCGATATAGGCATCGGCAAAGGCGGCGGAGGTATCGACGACGCGCGAACGCGGCAACGAGGTACGCGCGATCCAGGCCGCAAACCCGGCACCGTTCAGGGCAATCACATCCGCCTGCTGAATGGCGGCAATATCCGACAGGCCGGGCCGCCAGAAAGACGGGTCGCGGCCTTCGGGAACCGGATAGAGCACCTCGACGGAACCGCCTCCCAGCCGCTCTGCCATCCATGCCAGCGGGTAGTTCACCGCCGCCACGACCGGTTTTTCCTGCGCGGCGGCAGCGCCGGCTGCAAGACAGGCGGTCAGCGCGAGCCGTTTCAGCATCAGTTCATCTCCTGCCCATGGGCAATGTCATCCGGGGTCAGCAGCCAGTAGTCGGAGTGGCCTTCGCTCACGTCAACTTCGATCATCAGGCCGGTTTCTGCCACGCCCTCCGGCAACTGGAACTCGGTCACGCCTTCCGGGCCGATTTCCAGCGTCATCAGCAGGGTGTTGTCGGCGTCAAGAACTCGCACTTCGCCTTCGGTCGGGACACGCCCGGAGGAAAAGCGGGACTCGACGGTAACGGTCTGGCCAGAGACGGCGGCAAAGACACGCAGGTCATGCGCCGCGGCCGGGAGGGCCGCGACCATGATCAGCAACAGGGCAAGCGCGCGGATCATTCCGTTGCCCAGGGTTCGAAATGAACCCAGATCACCGCGCCAAGTTCATGCGCCTTGTCTTCACCGTTGTACTGCATCGGCTCTTCGGCGGTGTTCAGCGCCGCAAAGCCCCACCATCCGGATGTCGGCACCGCGTAGGTGAAAACGCCGTTTGCATCCGCCTTGATCGTCTGTGTGATCATCAGGTCCGAGGGGGCGGCGGCGCTGCCGTCTTCGTTGTAATACTCCACCTCGACTTCGGCATGGGGCACGGCCTCTCCGTCAAGCTTCACGACACCCTGGAACACGTTGCCTTCCCACAGCGCGAAGGGCTTGGACAGCGGCACGATCTCGGTCTTCAGTCCCAGTTCCGCGTCCCAGCCCTCGTCATCCCCAAAGGCGGCCACGTAGGTCTTGGTGAAATGGGTGATGAAGGCATCTTCTTCCGGTTCCCAATAGGGTTTCGGCGTCATGGCAAAAACATGGGTGCCGGGCCGTTCCAGCCGGTAGTTTGTGCTGAAGGCGGCGTGATCCATCACCTGCGTCTCTTCAAGCGTGTCCAGCAGCGAGGTCGTTTCTCCGTCATGTGTGACGGTAAAGGATTCGGGCATGTCGAGCACCATGCCAACACCCTCGAACGGGTGCGAGAACGACAGCGTCAGGGCAACGGATCGACCGTCCTCCTGGCTGACCATGTTGTCAGAGGGAATGATCATCCCGTAATGCGCGACAGCGGCGGTAGTGCTTGCGGCGAAGGCTGCGGCAGTCAAAAAAGTCTTCATCAGGGTCTCCGGTTCTTGGGCTCGATGAGGGGTCAATGGTTACAAGGCGAGAATCCAGGCCACCAATCTGTCGCCGTTCGATGTCACGGCAATGACAAGACCGGCGGACAGGGCCACCGCACAGGCAAGAAGTATCACGATCTCGGCAGAGGCAAGTCTCAGGATCGTGAAACGCCCCGCGCCAAGGCGTCGTGCGGTCTCCATCTCGGGCGCGCGCAGGGCCCAGGCAAGAAAGAGCGACAGGCCAATGGCGCCAAGCGCCGCGACGCCGATGATGACGGTCACGGCATCCAGCAGGGCGGCGATGCGAAAGATCCGGTCGACCAGACCGGCCACGACTTCGGCCGGGACGGTCATCTGCACCGGGTTGTCCGGATCGAGATAGCGCCCGCGCAGGATGGTCCCCGACCGCGTGTCGTAGGGGACCACCAGCACCGCCGACAGGGGATAGTCGCCCGCCGCACCGTGAAAATGGAAACTGTCGATGTTGTCCGGCGTGATACGCTGAAATTCGGTGATGGCGGCATTGGCGGTGATGTTGCCATCGGCATCCGCCGTAACCACATCGTCATGCCCGTGGCCGATCCCCGCGATGACCCAGGCCGTCTTGACATCGGTGAACACCGCCTCGTCGTCGGCGGTGCCTGTCGGCCCCAGCACACCGGTGATCTGCAATTCCAGCGGATAGACCCCGTCGAGGTCAAACAGGTTTTCCGGCGAGGACACGACCGTATCGCCCGGGCCGAGCGCGAGCCGTTCGGCCACCTTCGCCCCCAATACGGCTTCGCCCAGAATGGCGACCTGACGGCCCTCGGCCAGTTCCAGTTCTCGAAAGTCGAAATAGTCCAGCGACGTGCCGACGATCCGTGCGCCATTGGACCGGAACGCCGTGTGCAGCGGGATCGGCAGGGCCAGACCACTGTCCCAGACCGCGTCCTCGGCGGCGCGGGTGACGGGGTCTGCCCGGTCATCGGAAAAATAGACCGCGCTCATCACGAGGTCGAGCTGGCTGCCGCGCGCCCCCAGCACCAGCGGTGTGGCCTCCGCCCGGCGGGTCAGCGCATCTTCCGAGCCGCGCAACAGGGTCTGTGTCACAATCGGCACGGCAAGGATCAATGCCCCGACGACAACCAGCACCAGGCTGCGCGCCCAGGTCCAGCGGAGGTGTGCAAAGGCGAGAAAGAGCGCGTTCATTCTGGTCGTCCCGAAGGGACGACCGCCTGCCTCAGCGTTGCAAAGTCGATCACCCGGTCGAACCGCGGCAGCAGGTCATGATCATGGGTGACGGCCAGTACGGTCGCTTCCATCTCGGCCGCGCGGGCAAAGAGCAGGTCGAGGATGATCTCCTTGGTCTCGGGGTCGAGATTGCCCGTCGCCTCGTCCGCGAGGATCAGCGCCGGTTGCGTGACCAGCGCCCGGCAAATTGCCACGCGCTGCTGTTCGCCGCCGGAGAGCGCGTTCGGATGGCTTTTCAGGCGATGGCTGATTCCGCAGGCCTCGGCCAGCGCCTGCGCCCGTTCGCGCGCCGCGCGGTCCAGCCGCAGGTCAAGGCCCACGCGATAGGGATACAATATGTTCTCGAAGGCGTTCAGGTAGTCCACCAGCGCGAAGTTCTGGAAGATGAAGCCGATATGCGCGGCGCGGAAACGTCGCCGCCCGCCGTCGTCGAGTTTGTCGAGATCGGCCCCGGCGACGGTGAGCTTGCCAGCATCGGCCTGTGCAAGACCGGCAACGAGGTTCAGCAGCGTGGTCTTTCCAGTGCCACTGGGGCCGATGACGCCCACACGCTCACCCTTGGCCACGTCCAGCACGGGCACCTTCAAGGCGAATCCGCCGCGCGGATAAGCAAAGGCCATGTCCCGGGCTGTGATCAACTGTCTTCCCCTGGGGGCGGCGCGTCTGCGTTGCGCTCCAACGTACCGGCATCGGCGCGGTCAACGTCTGTCAGGGTGAAGCCGCTGATCTTCCACGTCCCGCCCTCTGGCGCCATCACGAGGTCGGCCGCATAGGCATTTCCGCGCATGTGCATGTGCTCGGAATGGCCGACAACGCCCAGCACCCGCCATTTCGCCTCGATCCCGACGGTGTCGCCTGCTGGTCGCGCGCTCATCCCCAAGAGGGAAACCTCGTGTATTTTCTGATCAGGGTTCAGACCGCCTCCGGCCATGGCGCCGACCCGTTCGAGGTAAAGCTGCTGCAGCGCCGGCCCGGTGGCAACCTCTGCCAAGCGGTCATAGATCGCAGCCTCTTCGGTCTGGCCAAACGCGTCATAGATTACGGCGAGGATGTCAGGCAGCAGCAGCGGACTTTCGCGCGAGAATTCCCCTGGTGACATGCCGACAGAAGAGATCGTGCCGCCCCGGTCGGATGCGATGAATGACCAGGCACCAATGGCGACCCCGGCCACCAGAAGACCTGCGACGATAATGTTCCTGAGCATGTTACGAACGCACCGCTTACCACAGTTGAAACAAGAGCATAGTGCCGGACCGCACGGGTGCAAGACGGACGACCGACAGTTGCCCATTCCCCTCCACGGCTTTGATCCCCCCCGAGAGTCGTTCCGGCGTGATTGACTCGACTGCGATAAACAGTGTGGGCGGCGTGATGGGGCTGTGCCTCGCCGTGAACATTGAGGGTGCACGCTTTTGGATACTGCGGCGCATGATCGGCGGGATGTGGAAAGAGGTCGGTCCGGTCCGAGATCGACTTTGAGACCGCCATTTGCGTCGTCCCTGCCACTCAGACGACCACGAACCGCGAGCATGAACCGCACTAAGGTGACGGGGTGATTGAAGCGCAGGGCCAGCGTGAACAGCGAAGTGCGCATCCGCTCGACGCGCGCAAGAATGCTGAATGCAGAACAATTATTCTGCAATGTGAAACTTTAAGATATAAACGTTCTCTTTATTGGCATCCACTCTAAAGTACCTCTACACACGGCAGGCATGATGACGACACGGGGCCCCGGTGCATTTGCCATGTGAACAGGCATGCAAAATTGACCCCGTAGCGGGGTGATCGGCGTCCAAAAATGACCCCCTTACACTGATGTGGATGATGCCCCCGAGGTCAACGGGGAGCCAGTGTGGGATGTTGGTTGTGGAGACGATTGCGAAGATCCGTCGGGCGTATTTTCAGGACAAGAAGCCGATCAAGCAGATCTGCCGGGAACTGCGGGTTTCGCGGAATACGGTGCGGAAGGTGATCCGATCCGGCGTGACGGAGATGACCTATGAACGCACGATCCAGCCTCAGCCGAAGATCGGGCCTTGGAAAGACATGCTCGACGAGATGCTGGCGGCCAACGCCCGAAAGCCCAAGCGCGAGCGACTGACCCGCATCCGCATCTTCGAGGAACTCCGGGCCCGAGGATATGATGGCGGCTATGATGCGGTCCGGCGATACGCCGGCCACGTGGTCCAAGGAGGAACAGGAGGCCTCGGCCGCTGCCTATGTGCCGCTGATCTTCGACCCAGGCGAGGCCTACCAGTTCGACTGGAGGTAAGGAGGATCAGGAAAGGCGCCAGTGGCGCATTTCCCCGACGAACAGATTGTGGTGATCGATGGGGCGACGACAACCGTGAAGGTGGCGCATGTCCGGCTTTGCCACAGCCGGATGTTGTTCGTCCGGGCCTACCCGCGCGAGACGCAGGAGATGGTCTTCGACGCCCACGACAAGGCCTTCGCCTTCTTCGGCGGAGCCTGCGCGCGGGGCATCTACGACAGCGGGAATTGTCCGCCATTGGTCCGAGGACAATGGACGCGAAGACCGCGGTAGACACGATCTTCGTCGGCCGCGAGCGCGCCTACAGCTTCCGTTTTCAGCCAGGCCGTCAATTTGTCGGCAAAAGGATCCAGTTTGCTCGACCGCTCCGGCGTTGAAAACCTGGGCTCGATCGTGCCGGCATTCAAATACTTCTTGATGGTGTTCCGCGACAAACCGGTCCGTCGCGCGATCTCTCTGATCGGCAGTTTATCCCGTAACCGTAG
>JAXMNQ010000119.1:0-6781 GCA_034670345.1 Paracoccaceae bacterium
ACCCCGATCATCATAACCTTCATCTCGCCGTCCTCCTTTTCGCGTGGCGTTGAACACCACGACCTTGGCACATTGCGATGCCGTCTGGGGAGGGCGGCAACCACTCCATCTCGGACGCGAGATATCAGACCTCTTCGCGGATGGGGTGTCGGGTTGATCCTTCACCCGGAACGGACCCACGAAATGGAGCCCGCGTCCATGCGCTGTGCGGATCATCTCCTGCCGGCTTCCGTCATCGCCGAGGGCCGTGCGCGCGACCTTGACTCGGCTGCTGAGTGTGGCATCCGATACCACGCGGTCTTTCCAGATGACCTCGAATATCTCATCGCGGGTGACCACGCGATCACGGTTTTCGATCAGGAGGCGCAGCAGCGCGAACACCTGCGGTTCCAACTGCAGCGCCGTATCTCCGTGAAGCAGCTGCAGCCGCCTGGTGCAAAGCGTGTAATCGCCGACTTCGAATTCCATGCCCGCATGTTAACGGCAAGCGGAAGAGTCTAAAACCTCGCCCCTCATCCCCGAGAAACCATGTTTTCTGCAGACGTTCTCCAAGACTTGTTTTTTGCGACGTGCTAAGCTGCGCGTCAGGGAGCGCCATGTATTTGCCATGATCGACATAAAGCTGTTCGGGAAGTTCGAGGTCTTTGACGAGGATGGCATGCCTGTAGCGATTGCAGGGGCGAAGACACAAGGGCTCATCGCGTTCCTCGCGCTCAACACCGAGATGCCACCGACGCGAGACCGGATCATCAATCTCTTCTGGGGCGACCGCTACTCCGATCAGGCGCGCCAGAGCCTGCGCCAGGCGGTGGCCAAGCTGCGCCGCATCCTGCCCAGCTCCGACGCCGAACCAATCGTGGTTGACAGCGATCTTATCGGGCTCAATCCGCAAGCCGTGCGTGTTGACGTGGATTGCTTCAACCGTCTTGTGGATGGCGACGACGTACGCGAAGCCGTCGCTCTTTTGCGCGGTCCGCTTCTCGAAGGCTTCTACGGACAGCAAGCGGATTTTGACGACTGGATATCCTCTGAACGTCAGCGGATAATCGAGTTGTCCGCCAAGGCGCTGGAGCGTGCGTCGGCAATGGAACTGAAGAACGGCAACGTGCAGGCGGCACTGGACCACGCACGGCGCGTGACCCAGCTCAATCCCTGGAGCGACGCCGCCCAAATGGTGCTCTTGCGGCTTCTCGCGCAGAATGGCGACCGCGCCGTAGCCTTGCAGCATTTCCATGCTTACGAACGCACTCTGCAGGACGAGCTGGGCATCGGTGCCGGGGCTGAGCTTCAGAATCTCGTGGCGCAGATCCGTGGCGCGGACTTTGCTGCGCCGAAACCGGAACAGGCCACGGAGCCTGCACCGCGCGAACCCTTGCAGACGGACGGACATGGGCGCACCTCGATCGCCATCATACCATTTGCATGGATGGCGTCCGAGGCCGATCACGGTTACCTCGTGGACGGGCTGGTCGAGGACTTGTCGACAAAGCTTTCGCGCTTCAGCTGGCTTTACGTGAAAGGCGGTGGCAGCACGCATGGCGCGCGGCTGACTGGCTCCGAAATGAGCGAGCTTTATGCCGAGAAGGGCATCGACTACCTGATCCACGGCTCGCTCCGCTCACAGAACAAGCGCTACCGGCTGACCGTCCAGCTCGCCGACCCGCGCGACGGACGCTACCTCTGGGTCGAACGGTTCGACCGCTCTACCGACGATCTCTTCTGGCTGCAGGACGATCTGTCCGATGCGGTTGTCGGTTCGCTCGAATCCACTCTCGAGCGACTGGCGGGTCGCGGCACCCGCACGCTCAATTTCGAAGCGATGAGCGCATGGGACTGCTATCACCGCGGGCTCGCCATCCAGTACGAATTCGATGCCGACACCAACAGCGAAGCGCAGCGGCATTTTCGCCGCGCAATCGAATTGGACCCCAATTTCGGACTGGCCTATGCGCGTTTGTCCTACGCCATCGTGATCTCGACGATCTATTTCGAGGCCGAAAACATATCAGAGCTGCTTGACGAGGCACTGGAGCTTGCCCAGGTCGCCGCGCGGCTCGACCCGGACGACGCGGTCGTGCGATTCGCGCTTGGGCGTGTCCGCCTGGCGCGCGGGGAATATGACCAGTCGATCTCGCATCTCAAAAGCGCCATCGACCTCAACCCGAACTTGGCGCAGGCGCATTGCGGGCTGGGGGACTCGATGGCCTACGCGGGCGAACTCGACGCGGCCATGTCCTGTTTCGAGGAGGCCGTGCGTGTGTCGCCGAACGATCCCTACCGGTGGGCTTTCCTGAGCTATGGAGCCACGGCGCTGCTCTTTCGCGGCGACTTCGACGAGGCCGACAAATGGGCCGCCGAGGCCGAGGCGATGCCGAACGCGCACTACTGGCCGACCGCGATCCGGGCATCGGCTTTGGCCCATGCCGGGCGCAACGGCGAGGCAGAAACGGCTCTGGCCCGCCTGAAAAACATGCGCCCCGGCATCACCTGCGATTTCGTGGAAAGCCGCCTGTTCTACCTGCGCGATCCCGAACAGGTCGAGGCTTACGTGTCGGGTTTGAAGAAGGCGGGGCTGAGCTAGGCAGCCCGCGCCAGGGGCTCCGCAGCGGCTCGACGGGCATCGATTACCGCGACGGGGCCGCTGCAGCGATGACGGATGATGTGATCGGCACCGCTCGAATGCAGGGTCGTCTCGATCTCTCCGGCATTGAGGAACCGGCCCGTTCGGCGCAATTCGACGCCTTTGCGCAGCAGGTTTGCCACGACCCACCGGGTCGGCTCGCGCGCGCAGAAGGCGATGACGACATGTCCGCCCGGGCGCACGACGCGCATCAACTCGCGAAGGGCCGCACCCTCATCATCGGTGGCCTCGATCGACCAGGCAGCGAAAGCGATGTCGAACTGTCCATCGGCGAAGGGCAGTTGCAGAAGCGAGCCGAGCACGTGCTCGCCCCTCACATCCCGCGCCAGGTCCAGCATTTTCCGGCTGGCGTCCAGCATGGTCAACGACAGGCGGTCATCGAAGCGACGCGCCAGTGAGCGTGACAGCGCTCCGGTGCCGCAGCCGGCGTCCAGAACACGGTCCCCCGGAGCGATGCGCGTTGTCAGGGCGGCTTCGAGTGCGGCCTGCGCCTCGCCACCGGCGTGACGCAACCAGCGGCCATGCATCCGGTCATAGCGGCCCGCGACCTTGTCATAAGTGCAGATCATAGTCGCCTCCTTCAAGCAGCCGATCTGAACGCCGCGAATATGCGGCGCCGGCAGATTGCTTGCGGGCGCGGCAGCGCTTCAATGGCCCCCGTCACCCGGTTGAAGCAATGCAGCGTGTCTCGACTGTGAAAGCTGCGGAATGGGTTGCGGATCGACAGAATCCGCGATGAGGTCTCCGGCGGTTTGGCATCTGGCGCGCCAATCGCGGCATGTACCATGTGTTCGGCATGGTTGATCGCCAGTATCTTGACTCCGAGCGGCGCCGCCGCGCGCAAGAACTGGCGCAACGCGGTCGGCACGTCGGTGCCGGGCGCCGTGAGTGGCAAGGGCAGTCCGCTGAAGATCCAGGCATCGCAACCCGCGGCATGCAGGGGAAGCTCGCCGTTGTAGGCCGCGAATACCTCAATCTGGTGGGCATTTATCCCGATGGCTTCGAGCCAGAGGCGAAGCTGCGCGTCCATTGTCTCCCGGGTGGAAACGGCGGGGTAATGATCGCAGGCAAGAATCAAACCAAGTGTTGACATCCATCTTGTCCTTTTGTGTGTGTGTGTGCGGTGCCGAGCGCCCCAAAAGGAAATGGGGCAAACGGCACCGGTGCGGGTTAGGCAAGCTCCGCGGTTGAGGCGAGCGCATCTGCCATGCCGTGTTCCGTTGATCGGCGGTATGGCCGGAGGCAGAAAGCTCCCAAAGACCGCGTTCAGAGCAGGACCTTCCCACCTGCTTCGAGGAAATCCATCGAGTTCGGCGCGCCGGCGATTTCGGCGCCTTCGATCAGGTCGGATTGGGTGATGTTCATCACGGCCGCACAGATCTTGCAGACCCAGATGATGCCGCCCTTCTCGACAAACTCCGAGATGAGCTCAGAGACCGGCGGATACCCTTCCGCAGCCAACCCGTCGGCGCGGCCCCTGACCACGAGGTTCAGCGCGTCCCCGGTCAGAAAGGCACGGGCCGACCCACGGTTGGCGGCAGCGCAGGCAAGGATAAATGGCACCGTGGCGCGTTCCATATCGGCGGGACCAAAGCTGCTGTTCACGAGATACGACATTGAAAATCTCCTTTTTTGGTTGTCGGTTTCGATGCACCCACTTTGGCTTGACGCGGTGAAGTGAGCGTCACGGGAAGGGTGAAGCGACCCAAAACTCGGAGTGAACCGATCAGGCTCAACCGTGAATTTCGCGCTTTATGGCGTGAAATCGCACGAGCGCGCCGACGACCGAAAAAATATCGAACTCACACGACTGGCTCTCACCAGGCATCGTATGTGGTGCGGCAATGCAGGCAATGACCGCACTGCAATCCGGCACCTGGCGGCCCTTGGACGAAGCCGCTCCGCGGCATTGGCGCTTTTGGCTGATGGGGTGAGCCGCCCGTAGCTGTGCGCATTTTGCGATCTTGATGACCTGTCTGACGATTGGGGCCTTCTCAATCATCAGGCAGGAGGTTCCCATGACAGAGGAGAGAGTAAGCCCGCTGCGCGAGCGGATGATCGAAGACATGCGCATCCGTGGCATGGGCGAGAAAGCCCAGAAGGCCCATATTCGGGCGATCAAGGACTTCGCCGCCTTCCTTGGTCATTTACCCGACACCGCGACGCCCGAAGAACTGCGCGCCTATCAGCTGCACATGACGGATGCTGGGGTCACGCCATCGACCTTCAACGCCCGGATCGTGGCGCTCAGGTTCTTCTTCGGCATGACCTGCGGACGCGAGGACATGAAGCGCTACATGCAGTTCCGCACCCAGCCGCGGAAGCTGCCCGTGGTGTTCAGCGTCGAGGAGGTGTCCGACATCCTGATGGCGGCGCCCGGACCCGGCCTGAAGTATCGGGCCGCGCTCAGCATCTCATACGGAGCGGGGCTCCGTGCCGCCGAGGTCTGCAATCTGAAGATCGGCGACATCGACAGCGATCGCATGCTGATCCATGTCGAGCAGGGCAAGGGGCGGAAGGACCGCAAGGTGATGCTGTCCCCCGGGCTGCTGAACCTGCTGCGTAACTGGTGGCGTGAGGCGCGTCCGGAAGGCTGGCTGTTTCCCGGCAAGCCGAAGATCAATCCGATCTCGCCGCGTCAGTTGAACCGAGCGTTCACCTCGGCCAAGCACATGGCGGGCATCAGGAAGCCCGCGACACTGCACACGTTGCGCCACAGCTTCGCCACCCACCTGCTCGAGGCCAACACGGATGTGCGGGTGATCCAGGTGCTGCTCGGGCATGCCAAGCTCACGACGACAGCGCAATACACCCACGTCGCCACCAAGACGATCCGCGACACTGTCAGCCCCTACGAGATGCTGGCCAAGCTGCAGGATCAGACGGTGAAGCGAAGTCTGGAGTGACCGGGCGCCGGGGTGCCCCGGCCAAAGCTGGAGATCGCTGACATCTTTCGTGCCCATGGCCCTGCGTGGCGGCAGGCCAATGCCGGGCATGTCAGCCTGACCCAGCTCAAGGTGATGTCAGCGATAGAAGCCTGCCGGACCGAGGCGCTCGGCGGGCATGTGGCGGGCTGTGCCAAGTGTGGCCACCATCACATTGCCTACAATTCCTGCATTATGGGCAGATCCTGTAATGGGGAGTTGGCGTGCCGAAATGGGTATTTTTCCGTGACTTGCAGCGCATTTTTATCTCCATAACAGAACGGTCTTGTGTCTCCGTCGATGCGGCCACTGATGGCCGGTCACAAACGGAGACGAAAATGTTGGATATCTACTTTTCGGCACTGAAGATGCTGGGGCAATTGCGGGCTGGGCCAAGTGGCCCGTACCTTGACGGTTTTGCCGCCGCGCTCGATCGTCAGGGCTATAGCACCGACACGGCCGTGCGATATTTGCGGGCGGCCGTGCACCTCGGCCATGTCGTGGCCCCGCGAGGGGCACTACCGAGCGACATTGATCTGGCGGTGTTCAGCGAGCACCTGCGCACTTGCCGATGTCCACGTGCCATGGGTGGGCGACGCAACCACCACACCATTTTCGGCGCCAGGCTCTTTCGTCAGCACCTTGTCGACATCGGCGTTTGTCGGTCCGCTGCTCCAGCTTTGCAGCATGCCGAGCCGTATCTGGTGACTGACTTCAAGGTGTGGCTGCACAAGCACCGCGGGGTGTCCGATCCGACCATCAAGTTCTATGCCCGTGACGCCGCCCTCCTGATGGCAGCACTCGGGGACGATCCGGAGCGGTGGGAACCGGCGGCCATTCGCAGTTTCTTCCTGGATCGCGCAAGTCAGCGCGGCAATCGAACCATTGAGAAGTTGACGACAAGCCTGCGCGCGTTCTTGCGGTATCTTGCTGTGACAGGCCGAACCCGAGCAGATCTCGCCGATGTCGTTCCTGGCTATGCCCGGTGGCGGCTTGCCGACTTGCCGAGATATCTATCGACGGAGCAGGTCAACCGGCTGATTGCGGCCTGCGATGGCGAAGTTGTTGCGCGTCGACGTGATCGCGCAATCGTCCTTCTCCTGGCTCGCCTCGGGCTGCGGGCCGGCGACGTGGCGCAACTCCGCCTCGGCGACATCGAGTGGGAGACGGGATCGCTGCGGGTCTCGGGAAAGTCGCGCTACGAGGTGCGTTTGCC
>JAXMNQ010000120.1:0-6518 GCA_034670345.1 Paracoccaceae bacterium
CGTAGGGTTTCACCCATGCGTGCGTCCGTGGCTGCCGGCGGATTTCGTCTCAACAGATTGATTCTACGGTGCTTTCAGGCGCACGCAACCTTCCAGAAAAGAATTGGATGAATAAGCCGGGCTCAGCCAATCCAGGTCGACCGATATCGAGCATCGCTTGGACCTGCGTACGAGTTGCATAGACGGGAACTATCAGAATGTCTGGAAAGGTACTCCACCTATCTTGCGGAGCGACCTGCATGCCGAGTGCAGCAGCAACATTTGTTACGTCATCCGTAAAGTCTTCCCAACACCAGAGCCCCCACCAGACCTGCGCGCTATCTTCTGACGGTATTGCTGCTGGGTCTTCTCGCCAAACATCAAGAAGTTGCGTCGGCAAAAAATCTTCGATTGGCTCCATTTCACTTGCAAGCGGGGGATTGCCAGCGTCGGTCAGAGGGGCGGAACGATAGCGATCCACTCGCTCAACAAGGAAATCTCGAGCAGATTGATCTTCCAGATGAAGGACCATAGTTCGGCGGTTTTGATCTTCTCCTGCAGCACTTTGCCGAAGGCCGCGGTCTGGCTTTTCGATATCGAGTTCGCGCGCTGAAGGGCTAAGTTCGATAGTCACGAATGCCCCATCGCCGACTTCAATGCCTGGCGGGAGTGCCTCCGCTGGTGGGCGTCGTTCTTCCGCGGCCTTGAATGAAGCAACCAGCCCATCGCTTAGTCTTGCGCCGTGCTGAGCACGATTTCGGGCATAAGTGCGGCCGCCAAGGGGCTGATGGGCTGTGTAAGAATGCTGCGCCACGAGACGCTCGATGTTAACATGAGGTCGGTCGTAATCTGCCAAAAGTCAATGCACCTGTTATTTGCTACCTTTAAATGCAATTCGCATGTCGTGCCGTGCGGTAAGCTGCACCAGCAAATCCTCTGTACGAATGGTATTGCGCTCATGAAGAAGGGCTTCCTTCGCCGCTTCGTCAGCCGCTCTTGCAAGCTCGGCCTGGCTTAGACCCGCTCCCGCATCGACCACACGCTTCCAAGCGATCCTAGGATACTTCATAGGCCGCAGATTGTTGCGGATGACTTCTCGTATCTCATCAGGCGAGGGCATATCAAATTGTAGTACTTCATCGAACCGGCGTTGTAATGCTGGGTCCAAAAGCTCTGGGTGGTTGGTCGCAGCAAGTATCAAACTGTCTGTTGAAGCCGGTTCCTCCATGAACTGCAAAAAGCTGTTCAGGACCCGGCGCATTTCGCCAACGTCATTGGTAGCAGCCCGTTTGCCACCGACAGCATCGAATTCGTCAAAGAGATAGACCCCTCGGCGCCGGATGGTCTCGTCGAAGACAAGCCGAAGTTTCGCAGATGTCTCACCCATGTAACGGGTGATCAACGCCTCAAGGCGCACGACCAGGAACGGCAAGCGAAGCTGTCCGGCCAAGGCCTCAGCCGTCATTGTCTTGCCCGATCCTGGAGGTCCTGCAAAAAGCAATCGCCTTGAAGGTGTGCGATTGCCTTCACGTAACCAAGTGCGACGTTCCTGTTGCAGCACCACACGGTCCAATTTCTCGCGAAGAGCTGGTGCAAGTACAACTTGTGGCAAACGAATACTCGGTTCACGCAGATCAAGAAGTCCTTCGAGGTCGCCTCGCGGTTGTGAAATGGAAACACTGACTGTAGGCTTATCAGCGCCGCCGCGACGTAAGTCCTCGACCGCAGCCCGCAGTTGCTCCGCCGTCGTGCGGTGTCCTTGTCGCGCTTCGGCGGCAGCAACTTGCAAGGCGATCGCGAGGAATTTGTCCTCGTCACCCTCAGCACGGCTGCGCAACATGGATAATATCTGCTTCGTATTCGACATTTGTTGGTTTCGCTTTTCCACGGCACACTAGACAGAAAGAACTCTTCTGCCAATCGATTTGCATACTTTGGCCATCTCTGTCGCGCCGGTGCAGCTAGGTCGGCTTTCGCGAAGCAGCATTGCGGCTGCCAGCTTGTCAACCGATGTCGGCTATGGGCCGGGCACGTCGCTACGGCAGGGCTGCCACCGCAAATTTGCAAAGGGCGCTATCTGCGCATCGCAGCCGTTCGTACTCTTCGCAGCGGGGGGCCGGTTCCAGCCCGAAGCGGACCCATGGTCCTCGGTGCGAATTTGCGATAGCTGACCTTCGCTACGCAGGTCGTGAACTCAGACAATGCGGGACTTTCCCGACCTTCATTTTTCCCGCTTCGCTTACGCAGCAATTGCTCGCGCGCGCAGCACTGGAATTTCGGCGGCGCAGAGATTTTCACCAAACCGGCCATTCAAACTGGCAGATACGGGCGGAATCCAAACTGTACTTTCGCTGCACTCAGCCCGAACTCGAAAGACCGGGACAAAGGGTAAATTCGCTGCGATTGCGCCAATGTCTGCTGGGGGAGACCCTCAGTCCAAAACGTTCGCTGGATGCGTTGCCAAAGACGTGTCAGTTTTGACTGATTTGGAGTATGCGCGTTTGCCCGCTTTCGCATCCTTATTGCAGACCACGCGCTCGTGATTTTGACCTAACAGGATCTTGTCCTTAAGCTGAGACCAAGAGACGCTTGAAGTCTAGGTTGCTACGGAGCGAGTTGGAATGAGGATACCGATCTTGATTGGTACGTGGGCCGCCATTTTGCTTGCTGCGGCAGCCGCGCCGGCTGAGCAACCGGCTGATGAAAGTATGCCGGACACTCTTGCCTGCGCTCAAGAACGTGGTGATCCCTTTGGTCAATGCAGCTACCGCCTCACTCGGGATGAGACAGGCGAAACCACGGTCACGGTGGTCTTCGCGAATGGCTTTGAGCGGGGGCTTTTCTTTCAGGATGGTCAGTTTCTGAAGGCAAGCGTGACAATGTCCGGTGTTGGCACCGATACCGAGTGGCGCCTTGAGGACGGAATGTACATGATCCGGGTGGACGGTCAGCGCTATGAAGTGCCCGAAAGTTTGGTTTCTGGCGACTAAACCCGGTGTCGTTTCATACCAAACAGGCATGAAAAGGCCCGCGCCGTGTGAATGGCGCGGGCGCTGCTTTCGGATTGATCGTTACTGCATGCTTTCTGCTGTCACTTTATAGATCGTGCCTTCGTCCGTGGCGACATAGAGCGCGTTGTCCGGCCCCATCGCAAGACCTCGGAATCTCTCCGAAAAGCCAAGCGGCATACGCGTGATGGTGTTAATGCCCATGCCGTCATCCGTGAGGCTGATCATGTCGATCCTCGACCCGATCGGCGTATCACCGAAGCCGATCCCCATGATGCCGACGGCCAGGCGACCCTCGTAGATGCCCCAGTTTTCCCCTGTGAGAAAAGCGGCGGACCCGGTGCCCTGAGAAAACCCGTTGTTGTTCCACGACGGCGGCATCAGGTCATCAAAGCGCGTGTCGCTCATCGGGGTGTAGGCCGCGCGGATCGCGGGATCCATGCCTTCCGTCTGGTTCGGCTCGTAGCCACAGTATTCATCCGGACACTCGCCCCGGCCACCTGTGTTCTGGGCAGGATCCCATCCGGCATTGCCACCGTTCACAAGCGCCGTGATTTCGTCGTTATGCCAGGGCCCGTGCTCTGCGGTGAAAGCCCTGCCGTCGCTTGGCCGGAAATCGATGCCTTGCACGTTCCTGTGCCCGTAGGTGTAGATGCGCGGGTCAAAACCTTCGGGGGGATTGTTGTCGGGATGGGCATTTCCGTCCCCGTCGATCCTAAGGACCTTACCGCAAAGCAGTTCGCCATCCTGCGGACAGATCCCCCGGTGGCGATCACCACCCGTGACCCAAAGAAAGCCATCCGGTCCAATGCGGATCCTGCCGCCGTTATGCGCGCCCGGCCCGCCGAAGGGCTGATCGGAATCGAACGGCTTGTACTGAATATCCGTTACAATGTCGGTTCTGTCGGACACAGTCGTCAGGTCATCACTGACCGTGAACTTCATCACGATGTTGCCGTCACACCTTTCAAAGTTGGTCTTGCACCCATCGCCGTGATACTTGTCCGAGGTTGAATAGAGGTAGAGCGTGCGGTTTTCCGCGAAATCGCTATCCGGTGCCACGCCAAGCATACCGGCCTGCCCTTCGCAAAAAAGGTCACTGCCGGTATCTGCGTAGCCTTCGGTATCCCTCATGCCGTAGAGCGCATTCACGGTTCCATCCGGCGTTCTGACCGAAAGACCATCGCATTTTTCGGTGAAGAACATCGTGCCGTCCGGCAGAAAAGCCATGTCCCAGGGGGCGTCCAACTCCTCCAGGACAGCCGAGGGCGTAATTTTCGGTACGTCCATCGCTCCGTCGTTTTCCTGCGCAAATGCAGCGGGTGCCGCGGTCATCACAACTAGTGCCGCGACGGCTGATAAAAGCCGTTTTTCCATGGTAGTCCTCCCAGTCGTCTATTTTTTTCGTTTTGAGTGTACGATGTTCGGACGAAGACAAGCTTAGCGTCAAGAACAATCGCGATTGGGTCCGAGAGTTTACCGCAAGAAACTTGGTTGACATGGATCGTATAAGAACGCGGCGTCATCGACCCAATCATGTATTGGCAAGATGCAGGCGGCGTCCGCTATCGACCAGTTTTTCCGTCTTTCCGTTTGAGCTGGAAAGGTGAATTTGCGCTCGTCACAACCTACGCGCGCTTTTTCAGACCCACTTGCCAAACAGAATGCGCCACAGACCTTTCGCAAAGCTCATGCTGGTGTTGACACGTTTGAAGCAGAACTCCTGAGAAACAGACATTCATGAAAGTTGCAGCATCCGTCAAAATGGGCTCTTCTGGCACCTTCGCCGCGAGGGGCACGAGCGTCCGTTTCGAGAAACAGCGCCATTCGCTGCACCTTGTCGGAACAGATGGGGAGCGGACGTAGCGGCCGTTTGGTTAAGTATTATGTGCTCGGCATCCGACCCCATGTTTGAATTACGGTATTGAATGTCCATACAGTTTCTGGATGAGATAAATGCTCTCTGACGTCAGCGATCAACCTTTCCAGATGAGCCTCTGGCACACCCAAATCATCAATAATCCTTTTTTTCATCGACTCGACGGTTGATGGCATGTAGTCCCGCCAAGCATCCTGCGCACGCGTACCAATGAGGACCGGATTGTAACAAACATTCTCGAGACCGGCGCGCATCAGAAGACGATATAGCCGATGTGCGATGGGATCGCCGCCGCCATCAGGAAAGCACGCGACAAATATGTCTGCCAGTTCGCGCCAAGCCGGATGTTCTGGATAGCACATAAGCGTGTGAAAATCTGCTTCTTGCATTGCCACGACGCCACCGGGTGCTACCAGTCGAACTGCCTCGCCAACAAGCTTCTCTGGACTCCCTGCAGTGCTTGCCAAGAATCGGACATGCACCAGATCGAATGTTTTGTCCGGAAGACCGGTTGCATACGCGTCGCCCAAAATGAACTCGCAATTATCGGGCGCGTTGGCGCGCGCTATCGCGAGAAATTCTTCGTCACCATCAAGTCCTGTGACGTGACCACTGGAGCCAACGAGTTCTAGGAGATAATGTGTAATACCTTCGGGTCCGCAGGCTAGGTCTAGACATTTCCAGCCCGAGGCCACACCAAAGGATTTAAGCAGCTTTTTTGTCGATTCCGACAAAGCTGCGTCTTGGGCTTTCAGGCGCTCTACCTCGCCCTTGCGACGCTGAATTGGATACTGACCTGACGAATACTCTACGTGTTCCATGCTAGCCTCCCCTGTTCCAACACATCTGAGAATATCACTTTGCGTTCAATTGAGCTATTGGTTCACGACTGGCTCGATTTCGCTCACGGTTCAAAGTCTACTTCGGGCTCACTGCCGCCATGCGGCCTTGCGGCGCCACGCACCGCCAACGCGATCCCAGACCGGGCATTAACCGATTGCCGGTAAATTTGCTTCGCCAACACCGAGTCGATGCCCGGGACGGGAAGGCCGGACGCAGTTCTTGGATAGTCAATGTCCATGCCACCCAAGTTCGACAGCAAACCGGCTAAGCGATTGAAACCATTATGGCGGGTGTGCCATTTTGTGACTACATGCAGGCTGTCAGGCGGGTTTTGGCAGGTTCAGTGTGTCGATAAGCTCCAACTGTTCAGAGGTTGCGGTGGAAAGGCCCTCGACCGAGCGATCGCCGATCTTGGCCTGGTGCCGTTGGATGCGGGCGAGCAGGTCGAGCGCGGTGCGCGGGCTGGCGCTGTGACCCCTGGCCTTCAGGCGCATGCGCATGACGCGGTAGAGCACGAGGGCGAGGAAGCAGATCAGGGCGTGGGCGCGGATGCGGTCGGGCAGCCGGTGGTGAACGGGCGCGATCTCGATGTCGGATTTCAGGACACGGAAGCCGCGCTCGATGTCGGCGAGGTCCTTGTAGCGCGCGACGGCGTCCGCGGGGGTCAGGTCCGGTGCGTTGGTGATCAGCGCGAGCTTGCCGTCGAAGAGTTCCGCCTTTGCGACGGCATCATCATCGACCGACCAGCTGAAGCGGTCGGCGTTGAGGTCAGCCTTGATGAAGCGCGTCATCTCGGCCTCCGCGACGGC
>JAXMNQ010000121.1:0-6351 GCA_034670345.1 Paracoccaceae bacterium
TCTGAACAATGCCGTGGGATTGGCCGCGCTTTTCCGGTGGGCATCCGGGAGTTGCGCATTCATCGTGTTCGAAGCTTCTGGTGCATATCACAGAGATCTCGAACGTATGTTATCGCGCCGGGGATTGACCTTCGGATCGGTCAATCCCCGGCAGGCAAGACGGTTCGCGGAAGCGATTGGGCGTGTCGCCAAGCTGGTCAGGGACCGGGACGCGCTGCTGACCTTTTGCGACTTACCGGCCGAACACTGGAAGCACATCCGGACGTCAAATCCGATCGAAAGCCCGGGGCTCTGCCCGTTCTGGGCTGAATTGATCCACGGGATCAATTCCTGGACGCCCATCACCCTTCGCCACCGTCCGGCATCGCACAAAACGCACCACGGGGTGCCTCAGCCGCAAGACCGGACTGGCCATGGCCCACAAGCTGATGATGTCCGCCCAGAAGAAATGGCGAAAACTCGACGGCCAAAATCGCCGGCCCGAGATCATCCAAGGGGTTGAGTTCCGCGACGGGCTTCGCCACGTTCAAGCCGCCGCCTGATCAAGCGTCACCAACTTCTGCGCATTTCTCTCGACGGGGCGAGGCAGACGCCTCGGAATCCGAACCGAGATGCGCACGTCCGCAAAAGGGGAAGCAGGGCGCTGTTCCGGTCTGCGTGCCAGGCAAAGCAGGCCCTACTTTCAAGATGAAGGGGTGAAACTCTGCCGCAGCTTGATAATGCCAAAAGCACAAAATAAATAACTATTGGTTATCGCTATATGGATATTGTGATTTTCCAACTATCACGTCTTGTGTGAATGTGCTCGGCGAAGTTCAAGGGAGGAAACCATGACAACTTCTATTCAAAAAAGCTGTGCCATTGCGTCGCTTTTCGTCGGGGCGATGATAGGTCTTTCGGGACAGGTGATGGCCGCCGAAAAGCTGTCGATCACGCTGGACACACCGCCCGGTCACGTCCGCAACGTCTGGATCGGAAAATTTGCCGACGCGCTTCAAACGCGGTCGAACGGCGAGATAGAAGTCGAGATTTTTGACTCCGGCCAGCTCTATTCCAGCCGGGATGCAGGCAAGGCTGTTGCACGCGGAGACGCGGGAATGGCGATCGTCTCGACCGCGGCACTTGCGCAGATCGAAGCCAACCTGAACGCTCTTGACCTGCCAATGTTCAGCGGGATGACAACGCAGCAAAAGAACGAAGTCGTCGACGGGCCTTTGGGTCAGGAACTGGCCAGAATGACAGCCGACAAGATGGGCGTCGTTGTGCCGGGTGGCTGGTACATACTGGGGGCGCTCGACACCTACTCCAAGGACAAGGTTATCGCCTCGTACAGTGATCTTGAGGATGTGCAGGTGCGTATCCCCGGATCCGCCAGCTGGATCGCCATGTTCAAGTCGCTGGGCGCGGCACCGGTGAACCTGCCTTTCACCGATGTGCCGCTGGCCCTTCAACAAGGTACAGTCGATGCGATGGTGTCCTCAAACCTGTCGGTGATCTCAGCCAAGCTGCACGAAAGCGGTTTGAAAAATGCCTTCGTCAATAACCTCGGCGTCGGATATTACATGCCAATCGTAAGCCTGGATTTCTGGGACAGCCTGAGCGCAGAACAGCAGACGCTGTTCAAAGCGACCTGGGGCGAGTTTGTGCAAGGTCAGCGCGATGCCGCTGTCGCCAGTCAGATCGAAGCGCGCGACACACTGCAAGCGGCAGGCATGGTCTTTCACTCGCCCACCGAGGCTGACTTTGCCCAGACCAGAGCAACCTTCATGGAATTGCAGCCGGGCCTGATCGCGGACCTTGGTATTTCCCAAGACATCATGAAGCTTGCCGAACAGGCCGTAAAGTGAGCTCTATCACGCAAAAACTCGATGCCCTTCTAGGGGGCATCGTGGCCGTGCTGTGCTTTGCAGCACTGGTTCTTTCGACCATGGGCATCCTCAGCCGTTATGTGCTGTCGTCCTTCACGCTCGACTGGACCGGAGAGGTCGTCATCTTTCTTGTCATCTGGGCCGTGCTTCTCAGCCTGCCAAGGGTCGAGCGTCGCAATGCGCACGTCCGGGTCGATTTTCTGCTGAACAAGATGGGCGGCACCGGCCAGAGGTTGGCAATGTTGGTGTCATCGGTCTTGGGGCTCGCGCTCAGCGGGTTTCTGATCTGGTCCGGCTGGGAGGTCGTCATCGAGGCTCTGCGCTGGGACGAGAGAACGCCCAGCACGCTTCGTGTGCCGCTCTGGATATATTACGCGGCGCTTTCCACGGCCTTTGCACTGAACGCGATTTTCACACTGGAACGGCTGGTTGCAGTGTTGCGTGGCGCAAATGCGGCGGCGCCTCTGGACCTTGCGGATTGAAATAATGACCCTGACCCTTCTAATCGTCGGCATTGTTGTCCTGGGCGTCCTGCTTGCTGCGGGTGTGCCGATCTATCTGGTGCTGACGTCGGTGGCGGCCGCATTGTTGCTGGTTGACGGCAAATCCGTCGCTGGCATTGGCCAGCATGTGCTGGATCACCTGAATTCGCCCACGCTTGTTGCGGTGCCATTCTTTCTGCTTGCCGCCGTCTTCATGCGCGGGGGAGGAATCGCCAAGGCGCTGTTTGACGCAGCGATCACCTGGATCGGCTGGATGCCGGGCGGCCTGGCCCTTGCCGGGATCGGAGCGACCGCGCTCTTTGCGGCAATCAACGGCTCGTCGGTGGCCACGGCGCTTGCCATGGGATCGATACTGGTTCCGACCATGGTCGAGCGCGGCTACGATCAAAGGTTTGCCATGGGCCTGACGGCAGCAGCAGCGACGCTGGGCATTCTGGTCCCGCCCAGCCTGCCCCTGATCCTGATCGGCTTGATCGCCGAAGAATCCATCCCGCGTCTGTTTCTTGCCGGAATCATCCCCGGTGCCCTTCAGGCCGCAATTTTTGCGGGGTTTGTTCTGCTGGTCGCGCGACGTGTCGGCGGCGCCCCCATGCCCCTGCCGGATCGCACGACCTTCCTGACCAGCAACATCCGCGCGCTGCCCGCACTTGCCATCCCTGTTGTGATCCTCGGGGGGCTTTACGGTGGTTTTGTCACGCTGACCGAGGCCGCGGTTCTGGGTGCCCTGACGTCTTTCTTTGTCGTGGCATTCATCTATCGCTCGGTCAGGTTGAAGGGATTGCCTGCGCTTTTCACCGAAGCCATCGACCGCACGACCGTGGTGGTCGCCATCGTGATCGGTGCCACGTTGCTGTCGGCATGGATCATCAAATCGGGTATTCCGCGCGATCTGGCCACCGCTGTGGTCGAAATGGGGCTGGAGCCCTGGCAGTTCTTGCTGGCGATGAACGTGATCCTGCTCATTATGGGCATGTTTCTGGAAGGGGTCGCGATCATCCTGATCGTCCTGCCTGTGGTGGCACCGGTCATCCGGCAGATCGGTATTCCAGTAGAACAATTCGCCATCGTCATGGTCATCAACATCGAACTTGCGCTGTTGTCGCCGCCTATCGGTTTGAACCTCTTTGTCATGTCCAATGTCACCGGGCGCCCCGTGAGCGAGGTTCTGCGTGGAACGCTGCCGTTCTTTTTTCTGATGCTGGGCCTGCTGATGCTGGTGACGCTGGTGCCGGAAATCTCGACCTGGCTGCCTGAACGCATCATGCCGCGCAACTGAACCCATCGCAGGAATTCCAAGATGTTCGATGACAAGACCGCCCAAGACCCGACCGGGCTGCGTGCCCGCGTTGCGAGGATGATGTCGCATGAGGCCAGCCTGACCGGTGCTATTCGTTTCGAGATCGCATTGGCGCGGGTTCAGGCCCAAGAAGGGCTGATCCCGAAGGCCGCCGCAGAGGAGATCGCAAAGTGCGGTCGCGATACGCCCCCGACTTTGGCGCAGGCCGTTGCAAACCGTGCGCGGGTTGGTCATCCGATGGTTGCCATATTGGATGCCTTCAGCGCGAATCTGTCACCGGCCAGTGCCGAGTGGCTGCACTTTGGCGTCACAACAGCGGATGTGTTTCGCACCGTGCGCATGATGCAGTTACACGATTGTGCCTATCTGTTCATCGATGCGATGACAAAGCTTGAACAGGACTTGGCCGTCCTTGCGAAAGCGCATCGCGCGACGCCGATGATCGGGCGCACGCTGGGGCGGCACGCTTTGCCCATCACCTTTGGCCACAAGGTTGCCATCTGGATGCGCGATATCCACAACGGGATCGACCGTCTGAAGGCTTGGAAAAGCCGCTATCCCAGTGCCGTGGCCAGTGGGGCCGTTGGCACCCATTCGGTGATGGGCGAAATCGGGCCGGCGGTCGAAGTGGCCTTGATGGCCGAGCTTGGTCTCGGTGTGCCGGATGCGATTGATTCAAAGGGATCGACGGATGTGTTCGCCGATTTCGGGAGCGCGCTGGCCATTGCCGCGCGGGTTTTTGGCCGCATCGCACAAGAGCTGTTCCTGTTGCAGGGAGATGACATCCAGGAGGTCTCCTTTGTGACGCAGGATGTCGGAAGTTCAACAATGCCGCACAAGTCCAACCCGACGCTCTGCATCGAGGTCATGTCCCGCGCGCGCGAGGTTTCGGCGGCACTTCCGGTAATGCTGGAATGGATCGAGATCATCCACGAAAGGGATTCCGCCCAGCACGGCGAAACGCTGGAAAACATCTGCATCGACATGGCGCAAATTCTATCCTGTATGGACGGCTTGCTGGCCTCGGTTCGCGTCGATGCGGGTCGGATGCGTGTAAACCTGTTGCGCACGAAGGGCGCGGTTCTGGCCGAAGGCGTCACGGTCGAACTGGCCCGCAGTCTGGGGCGGCGCAGCGCGCACCGTCTGGTCAGTACAGCGGTCAAACGGATGCGCGATCAAGACCTGACGTTCGCCGAGGCGATGGCAATGGATGAAACGCTTGCCAAGGTGCATGTGCCGGATGAAGTCGAGGCCATCGGACTGGCCCCCGAAATGGTAGACCGCCAGCTTGAAAGGCTTGGTCATGTCTCCAACGTGGCCTCGTCGGAGGCGCAGTTGCGTTCCAGATAACGTGCAAGCTGCGCGGTTGCCGCGCTGGTCGTCTCAGTGCGTACCAACATGCCGACAGGTGCGATCCGGCTGTCAACGTCGAGGTCAAGGACGGCCAACGTGCCGGCGGCCACATCGGCGTGAAAGACGCTGAGCGGAGCAAGCACAACGGCGCCCGTGTGACGCACGGTTTCGCGCATGATGACCGAACTGCGCGTTTCGATGCGGCAAAGAACCGGATCGTCAAGCTCTGCCATCAACCGTTCAAAGACCTCAAGTGCCGGAACGCCCCGCGGTGGCGTAAGCCAAAGGCACCCTGACATATCTGCAAGTGTCAGGCTGTGCCTGCCGGCAAGCGGATGCGACGGGGCGACCATCAGCACATGTTCATCCCGCACCAAAGGCACAAACTTCCACCCCTCAAGGATGAACTCTGGCGCGCGGCACAGCAAGACGTCGAGCGCATCCTCGCCCATGTGTGCCTGAATTTCCCGCCCGTCGATTTCACGGACCTTTACCAATATGTTGGGATATTCCATCGCAAAGCCTGGCAGGGCACTGGCAAGCACCCCGTTCAAGCCCGCCGAGACTGCACCCACTCGCACAATACGCGCGCCACTTGCCTTTTGCGCGGCGATGGACTCGGCGCAGCGTTGGGTCGCGCCGATGATCTGTCGGAAGAAATAGATGGTATCCTGCCCAGACAATGCAACGCGCATCCCTTTCGTGTGACGTTCGAAAATCTGGATACCGAGAAGTTTCTCAGCCTCTTGAATGGCTTTGGTCACCGCAGGCTGCGAAACCGCCAGCCGCCGCGCGACTTCATGCACATTCCCGATCTCTGCAACCTCCACGATCATTTGTATCTGACGCAGCCGACCTTTGATAAGAAAGCGTTTCAAGCGCTGATCTGGTGCGTGTGGTTTGCCAATAGATGCTTGATTCATTGATTTGCCAGATATCGAAGATGCCATCCGGTGTAGTCTGGAGAAAGTGGTCCTGCGAAGCAATCAGTACGCGCGGGGGTTAGTTCGCCCAGTCTGCAAGTTGGCTTAACAATCGTAATACTTGCGACTATTGCCGTGTCCTTCCATGCTTCGAGTGCTGGCACTGGCATGATCAAGTTGTGAGACATCTCACAAGCCGGAATGTGGACGTATGACCAACCCAGGCAATCTGATGCCTGTTCAAACCATTGCTTTTCTTCTGAAGTGTAACCGCCCGGTTGTCCTTGCAGTTACCCATATGTCTCCGGTGATCCCGGCTTATTCATCCAATTCTTTTCTGGAAGGTTGCGTGCGCCTGAAAGCACCGTAGAATCAATCTGTTGAGACGAAATCCGCCGGCAGCCACG
>JAXMNQ010000122.1:0-6315 GCA_034670345.1 Paracoccaceae bacterium
CCATGTGCCACGTTTTTTAACGGGGTCCAGCCCACCAATAAGCCATCGGCAACTGCCCTTCGGGCACAACATAGCACAGGCTGTTACTACCGCGCACAGGCGGGCTGCGGCCCGGAACGGTTTTTTAGGATGTCACGCTCCGCCTTGAGCTTGGCGACCTCTTTCTTCAGGGCCGCGATCTCGGCCAGTTCGGGGCGTTGCTGGCCATTGCCGGGGAAGGCAGTGGCAGGCGCAACCGTCGCTTCACGCATCCAACGCCGCAGAACACTCTCCGCCAGGTCCAGATCCCGGCAGGCCTGCGCCACCGTCACGCCCCGCTCGGTCACCAGCTTCACCGCCTCGATCTTGAACTCGCGGCTGAACTTCCGTCTCACCATATCCACTCTCCGATTCCATGGTCACGATCTTATCTTCGTGTCCACGAAACCGGCAGCAGCTCAAAAGCGTTTTTTCTGATCAGGGTATCCCGTTGATCTGGTCCAGGCAGTCTAGGATGCGAGATGCCTCGGCGTGGGTGAGTTGGCCGTCGGCGTGGCAATTTAGAATGTTCTGTGAGTGCCTCTTTACCACTCGTTGCTCTTCGACAACGAACGCCGTTTTTCCAGTCTCCGCGAAGTTCACAGTGTAGCCAGAAATGATCAACTTGCCATTTCCGCTCACGCGGACAGGCACGTCGTCCAGGACAAGCTGATCCGGTTCTATCTGGCAGATAGTGAACTGTTCGCCGTTTTTATACTTCTCATCCGTCTTCTTGCTTATGACGAGGTCGCCCACAGCGAGACGATCATGATCAACCTGCCGAACCTTTCCTCGCAGGCGCTTCAGGGTTTTGTTGTCAGAGGTCACCGCGAGACAGCTGGCGTTCTCGGAATAGCTAGCGTCAAATTGCCCATCCAGTTGTCTCCGTGCATCACCTGCACCTCCGGTCCGCTGTAGAGCATCGGGATTTCGCCGTCAGGGTCGTGCGCGATCATGTCGCGAAGCATTTCGCCGAACCGGAATATCTCACTACTTTCTGGGAAGCGCATACTACGGTTCAACGTGATGGTCTGAAAGTTCTGATCCATGATGACTTCCCGATCCTTGACAGGCGGCAGCTGAAAGCGATCTCCGCTATAAACCATTGGAAGATCAACCTCTTTCGCGTACTCCTCAACGGCATGGAAGAGAAACGAGCCAACCATGGAGAACTCGTCCACAATGACGATGTCAACTTCAGAGAACAGGCAAGCGTCTTTACTTCCGAACTGCTTGGTTCGACGGCTCGCTTGGTGCGCGGGAACGTAACTGTCCCTCAACTCGAGGTATTCATCTCGGTATTGGCTGGACCTGTCGCGGTCCTCGCGCGGCAGGGCGCGCAACGGTGCGGTGTTGGGATCGAGCAGTGAACGCAATAATGCCGAGAAAGTCGATTTCGCCGAACCCTGCTCGCCCGAGAGCACGAGCGCCGGATAGGGGCCCTTGTTGCGCAGGACAGCGAGCGCCCAAGTCCCCTATCGGAGCAAAAAGTACGCAAGTTGCTGTATTGTCTACGATCATCGTCGTCGGTTTCCGTTGTCTTTCGTCGCACATTTTCAGACGTGCTGATTTCGGGTCAATGCGAGTAAGGCTGGCCACTGTTCGCTAATGAAGCGCAGCCCAAGCCGCCTCGATGATTGGCGTCTGTCGAGATGAGGGCCGGAAAAGCCGAATTTCGATCGGGATCGGCTGTCCACCGCCTTCGGCGAGAACGAGCGCTCCGGATTCGAGGCTGTCCTCGGCGAGCGTCATCGGCAGCCAGGCCAGTCCTTCGCCGGAACGTACCATCGTCAACAGCGTCGCAGCCAGATGTGAGGTAAACACTTGCTCAGGCCGAGCGTCGGACCCCATAGGACGCGAGATTGCCGCGATAATCCTGCCGAGGCCGGACTGCTCGCTGTAGCCGAGGTAACGGGCTCGCCGTCCATTTTTCGGCGACCACAGAGGACGCCCCTCGTTATCCGGCGCACTGACGAGTACGAGGCGATCCGAGCCGACGACAACGCTTTGAAACTGACTCTGCTGAAGCCGGCTGCCCATGGCCGGATGATGATGACAAAGCATCAGTGAAGCGTCGCCTTGCAGCATGATCTGCTCGCAGGCCATCATGCTATCGGATATGAGATTGAGATTTCCGCGATCGAACAGTGCATTGACGCTGCGGATCCATCGGGGAAAGAAAGTAAATGACAACGCGTGGGTCGCCGCGATCGTCAGTGCTCCGGCATCTCGCCCTGCCGCTGCGCGTGTTTCTTTCTGGAGTCGTTTGATATCCCTGCTCAGCTCCATGGCATGAACACGGAATACGACACCGGCCGAGTTGATCTCTACGCTGTGCGTCGTGCGTGTGAAGAGGGGAGCTCCGACCCATTCCTCAAGAGCGCGGATGCGCCGACTGAACGCCGGCTGCGTGACGTTTCGTTTTTCGGCGGCACGAGAAAAATTCAGCTCGTCCGCAAGAACGAGAAAATCTTCAAGCCAGATCGTCTCCATCGGTAATGCCCATTCGGTATGACCACATCCCGAGATAGCATTGGCCAGGGACGGTGGCCAGAGGTACGCATCGGATGCAAATCCACGTCAAACCGGAGACCCGTCCCATGCGCATCGTCGACGTCGTCGAAATCACCAAGCCGATCGCCTCGCCGATCCGCAACGCCTACATCGATTTCTCGAAGATGACTGCGAGCCTCGTCGCCGTCGTTACCGACGTGGAGCGCGACGGTCGACGGGTGGTGGGCTATGGCTTCAATTCGAACGGCCGCTACGGGCAGGGCGGTCTGATCCGCGAGCGCTTCCGCGACCGTATCCTCGAGGCCGACGATGCATCCTTGATGAACGACGCGGGCACGAATCTCGACCCGCACCGGATCTGGGCGGCAATGATGATGAACGAGAAGCCGGGCGGCCACGGCGAGCGCTCTGTCGCGGTTGGAACACTTGATATGGCCATCTGGGACGCCGTCGCCAAGATCGAGGGCAAGCCGCTGTTCCGGATGCTGGCCGAAACCAAGGGTCGCGAGGCGGACCCTCGCGTCTTCGTCTATGCGGCTGGCGGCTACTACTATCCCGGCAAGGACAACTCAGCGCTTCGCAAGGAGATGCGCAGCTATCTCGATCGCGGCTACAATGTCGTGAAAATGAAGATCGGTGGGGCGTCGCTCGACGAGGATCGCAACCGCATCGAATCCGTGCTGGACGAGATCGGCCCCGAGGCGCAGCTGGCCGTCGATGCCAACGGCCGTTTCGATCTCGAGACAGGCATTGCCTATGCCAAGATGCTTCGGGACTATCCGCTGTTCTGGTACGAGGAGATCGGCGACCCGCTCGATTATGCCCTTCAGGCTGCCATTTCGGAATTCTACGACGCTCCGATGGCCACGGGCGAGAACCTCTTTTCGCATCAGGACGCCCGAAATCTGCTGCGTTACGGCGGGATGAGACCGGATCGCGACTTCCTCCAGTTCGACTGCGCGCTTTCCTATGGCCTGGTGGAATATCTGCGGACGCAGGATGTCCTTCGCCAGTTCGGCTGGTCCCCGTCGCGCTGCATTCCTCATGGCGGCCATCAGATGTCGCTGAATATTGCGGCGGGGCTCGGCCTCGGCGGCAATGAGAGCTATCCGGATCTGTTTCAGCCCTATGGCGGCTTTCCCGACGGCGTGACCGTTCAGGACGGGCACATCGTCATGCCGGAGCTTCCCGGCATCGGTTTCGAGGGCAAGTCCGACTTGATCAAGGTCATGCGCGAACTCGCGGAATAGACACCTGTCGACCGCCGGCGCGGCCAACCTCTGCCGCGCCGGTTCGAAAATTTGCCTCGTCGGTGACGGTGGTCACCTATCCGTTGTCTGCGACTCGGATGGCATCAGCCAATCTGATTGGACTGGCGCGGCAACGCAGCTCTGCGCCGCTTTTGCGACCCTCTTTACTCCGGTTCGAGGGATCGAACGTAAGAGGGCGGTCGCGGCCGAGGGTTCGGCGACCGGCATCGCCATCACCTTCGGGCCGATCGTCGCGGCGCGATCACCGAAATTTCCGGCTGGGACCGGACGCCTGCATCAGCAATCCCGCCGAAATCGTCATGATCGCCCGGACCCTTTCACCCGTCGAGGTTTGCCGCGATCCCGATGCATTGTCCGGACAGTCGTCGCCAGGCTCACCGTATCGTCACGGGCTCAACCAATGCCGCCGCGCAGGACGTAGAAGATCGCGTTTACAATTTCGCGAAGAGGCCACTTCAATGATCGTCCCGTGGCCTTTGGTTTCGGCAGCGACGGCTCGAGAATTTCCCATCCCGCATCCGTCAAATCGGTTTCGTAGCGCAGGTGATCGCGGTTATGTTCCGCACGAGTGGCCGGGGTCCACATGGCTCTTCCAAAATTAGGCTTTAGACACCCTTTTGAATCATTGCCATTTCTTGGGGCCGGACACATATCTTTTTTCACGGGTGATCACATTAATGGTGATATCCCTTAGGTTCTTTCTACGAGTGCAACGAAGTCAGATAGTTAAACGATCAACCGCCGGACAAATGCGCACATGCGCCACCGACCTGGCCAATGCTTGACTTGAAGCGAATTCCTGAGGCTCGGCGAGCATTGCTCCGAAGTCGCAATGTCGAATATCGCGCCCCTCAGTGTGGCACCGGAAAAGCGCTGGCTATCCGGACCACCATGCGCCAGTCGACAAGATTGTCGCTGGAATCAATGCCCAGGACTTTCTGTCGAAGAGCAATTTTCAAGGACCAGATCAGCCAGTTCCTCGGAGATTTTCGCTAGGGCTGAATGGTTTTTCAAGAAATCGGACAAGGAAATTTTTGCTCGAGATCAGGATCAGCGGATCTCTGCATAGACCAGCTTGCGGCGCATCCAGCGTGGGCCGATCAGCGGCCAAGGCGTCATTCCAGAACGATTTCGGGGAAGACGACTTCCCAACTGTCCCTGCAAAGTTTTGGGCGGTGTTGGTCACCGGTTTCGCGGGCATGACGCATCACGATTGCGCCGACCGCGGCCGAGACGATACGACGCCCCGGCGGCACCGCCCATCCCCCTTTCATACCGACCAGCCGGCGCCCCTGCGCGTTCCTGAACCACCAGCGCCCGGCGTCCTGTGCAATGTCGACGCGGTCTCCGTCCCTGGCACTGGAAATGGCCGAAAGACTGACATCGCCTTCGCGCAGGCGACCGGCCCAGTCGATGAACACCTGTCCCATATCCGGCATGAGGCAGGCGCGGTCCGGAGGCATGTCATGCAACTCGGGAGGCACCGCATAACGTCTCAATATATTGTCGCCCTGTGTTGCCAGAAACGTAAGCGCGACGGCGAGGCCCTATGCGGCGAGGCTTGCGGGCTGGGCGTTGCGCCAAGGCATGAGGTCCTCGATGCCGGATCTGGGGTGCCCGTCGAGGATGGCGCGGAGGGTGTCGGCGAGGTAGCCGACGGGGTTCACGTCCGACAGCTTGCATGCGGCGACGAGCGACGCGAGCATGGCCCAGTTCTCGGCGCCGATTTCGTTTCCGGCGAAGAGCGCGTTCTTCCGGGTCAGCGCGATCGGACGGATCTGGTTCTCGACCGGATTGGTGTCGAGCTCGAGGGTGCCATCGTCGAGGAAGCGGATCAGGCTGGGCCAGTGCGCGAGAGCGTAGCGGATATCCTCGGCCAGCAGGGATTTCTGCGGGATGCGTGAGAGTTGGGTCTCCAGCCAGGTCTTGAGCGCGGCGATGATCGGGGCGGAGTGCTCGCGTCGGGCAGCAAGTCGGTCGGCGGGGGCGTGGCCGCGCACGGTCTTCTCGATCTGATACAGCAACGCCATCTGGCGCAGCATCTCCTCGGCGATGGGCGAGCCCTCGCTCTCGCGCTTGACGAAGCGACGACGGACATGGGTTCAGCAATAGACCAGCTGCCACAGCCCCTCATCGCGCGTGATCTCGGTCAGCGCGAGGCTGCAGTCCTGCGCGGCGAGCCAGTCGGGAAAACCTGGCGAATGCTGCAGGATCGGGCCGCGGTCGCCGGGCGGGCTTTGATCGATCATGGCAGGCGGTCTTTCGTGGGTCGGGGGGACCTTTGCGGCCCGCGCATGACGGGCGGGCGGGCCGCCGTCCGTAAGGGTGGCATCGGCTTTCGAATAAGGCTTGTCAAGTCACATCGCGGGGCGCACAGTGAACGGAGCAACTAGGGGCTGTTGACGTTCATTTGAGGTGAATGATTGTAGCAGCCAACGAGATGAATGCCTTGAAGCTCAGGTCTGTTTTACAAGAACGCATCGCTATCCCTCTGTTTTCCTTCAGTTTGCCG
>JAXMNQ010000123.1:0-6292 GCA_034670345.1 Paracoccaceae bacterium
TCCGACCAGAACCGCTTCTTCTGCCCTTTCTTGCTCGCCATAGAGTACCTCAGAATGTCCATCATCGAGAATGGACACTATCAGCCGTGGATTCCCAACATCAGAGCGGTCAGACCGGACGCATACCCCGGAGGGTGTCGCGCAAGAAGATCAGTTCCAGAAAAACACGCCTGATAGAACGGCGCCGACGAAAAGGCCGACTGCGCCGCTCCACAGGAGCACAGAAAGGCGGAGTGGTGCTTCGACGGGGTTGCTCACTTGCCGCGCCTGAGTGGCCCGCAAGGCGGCTTCCAGCGACCCAAGGCGGGCTTCTGTCGCCTTGATCGTCTTGCTCATATCGCTCAGGCGCTTGTCCTGCGATTGAAGGGCCATCAATGCCTCTGCCACCCCGCCCAGCGTCCTTTCGCCATGGCGGGCGGCGGCTGTGGCCTTGGATCGGACCTCCTTCATTTCTGCTTCCCAATCGAATGTCATGGCTCGCTTTCCTATTCAGCTGATTGATCTCTTTGATGACTTGGTTCGCGTCCGCCCGGCTGTGGCCAGCATCGACATGACGCCATTCCGGTTTTGACTGGACCGCATCCCCCCGCGCGGCGATTTTGCGTGCCGCAGGGCCTTCATGTATTTGCGGAATCTGATCGACACCTCGATCCGAAAAGGAGAGGTGCGAGACCATGCTGTCCTGCCCAAACCCCCAGGTGCGCATCATCTCATTGTGAATGTCTGCCCAGAGCTTTGCCTTTTGCTCTACTGCGTTCTTCCTGGCCATGCCGAGGACACTGCGAGGACGACCGCGACCGCCCGACCGCTCATGGTGATCGAAGGCCACGAGGTGGAAGTGCGGGTTTCGGATGTCGTTTCCGGCTTTATCGTGGATCGCCAGGACGAACCCAGCCTTGCCTTGTGAGAGTTCTTCGGCGAACCGCCGGGCCAGTTCTTCCCTCTGGGTCTCCGACGCCTCAACCGGCAGTGCGATGATGAAGCGCTCACAGACGCGCCCCCGGCGTTTCATCGCGACGCGCTCAGCGCTGCGTGCTTGTTCGGCATCGTCGAGATGATCCAACCGCTCCCGAAGCACCACTCGCGCCGCAGCCTCTCGCGTGATGTATCGCAAGTGCGCTGCCGTTTGACCTTCCCTCGCCAAGCGGTCAGTGCTCTCGCACTTCGGCGAGAAGGTTTTCACAGAGTGTCGGAACGAAAAGATTGCCATGGTCTGCCGTTTTGGGAGGGGGGACAAAATGCCTATTTTGTCCGTTGTGCGCCTTCAAAACGGAGATAGGGAAATGCGGCAGCTTACGAAAAACGAGAAAACACGGCTGCGGGTTGCGCTGGCAATCCTTTACCATCTGGGAAGGTTTCGGCTCGTGAAGGTCGATGAGAACGAACTTGATCTCGACAGGGTGCTCGAAACCGTTTCCGACCTGCTTGACGCGTTCGAGGAACGCCTCCCTGACATGCGCCGATCAGCTGCAAAAGCCGCTCCAAGCGGAGCCGAAAACCCGAGCGGATTGTCATCAAAGCAGAAACCAACTTTTTCTTTCCGAGCGAACAAAGAGGGAACCATCTCCCTTCCATGACGACCCCCCAGTATAGGAGAACGACATGGAAAAAGTCATGAACCCCGGAGACTTATTACGCGGAAGCGATAATCAGTCGCTAATCGACGACAGGCCCGAAGGTGATTTCCAAAATGGAAACATTTGGCCCGGCGCTCCCATCCCGAAAGCGTTAGGCTGCGTAGCCGGTCGGGAAGCAGATTTCCCGCTCGATGCCCTCGGCAAAGAAGGTAGCAAAGTAGCAGATGCTTTCTGTGAACAGTTCCAAGCCCCGGCGGGCCTTTGCGGCCAAGCCGTGATCAGCGCGATGTCCGCAACCGTTAGCGGATGGGGGAATGTCCAAACCATCCACGGAGCAGACATGCCCATGGCGGTCTACCTGGCGACCGTTGCGCAGAGCGGTGAGCGGAAGTCCACAGTGGACGGTGCGGCACAAAAGGGCATCAAGGTCTTTGAAGGCCAGATGCGCGCATCCTTGGCTGAACAGCAAGCCATGATGGACGACGAGGAGGCCGCGCAGAACAAGACGAGCGCCGACATCATCGTGAATGATCCCACCTGGGAAGGCCTACTCCGCACAATGTCAAACGGGCCGGGCTTTTGCTCGCTGAACAATGACGACGCAGCGGGGTTCTTTGGTGGGCACGCTATGAGCCGGGATCAACGCCAGAAGACCATTGCGGGCCTTTCGCAGATTTGGAGTGGCAGCGATGTGCGGCGAGCGCGCGTCCACGGTCAGGACCAGTTTATCACCGGCGTTCCTTTGACCATGAGCCTGATGTTCCAGCCTTACTTGATCCCTGCCGTATACGGCGACCGCGAACTGGTTGAGCAAGGTCTACTGCCCCGCGTATTGCCCTGCTTCCCGCCGTCAACTATGGGGACACGCTTCTTCAAGGAGCCGTCAGCATATGCAACGCAAACCATCGAGGGCTTTGCGCGGGGCGTATTTGAGCGTCTTGAGCATGTTATGCTCATCCGGGAAGCCAGAGTGGAACCGAAGGACATCTTCGCCGCTCGCGTTCCTTCGCTGAAACTGTCGGCCAAGGCTCGGTTAGCGCTAATCGACTTCTTCAATGAGATCGAGGCAGGACTTCAACCAAGTGGTCGGTATGCCCAAATCACTGGCTTCGCCAATCGGGCCGCGGAGAACGCCTCCCGTCTGGCCGCCATCATTTCTTTGTTCGACGACATCGAGACCCACATTCAAGCGCCGGAACAAGACCCTGTCGATCCGAAAGCTCCCGGACTGCGTCAGCAAGGTCCGTCGCACCTTGAAAATGCCTAGCTCAAAGCCTCGCTTCGGTTTGTCGGTCATCCCGTCCTGCAGGTCTTTTGAGCGATAGAAAGGATGTCTATACCTCATGGCTTGGAACTGGACGCTGCCCGATTGGCCGGATTTCCGGTATGACGCCTCCGCTCTGGAGCCGATCGAGCAGAAATTCCTGCTGTCGTCGGGCGAAATCCTCGGCGCCGTCCATCATGTCAGCCAGCCGGATCGCGCGCAGTTGCGCATCGACCTGCTGAGCGAGGAAGCCATGCAAACGAGCGCCATCGAGGGTGAAATCCTCGACCGGCTCAGTGTTTACCCCGGTAAATCCGGGTCACTGGTCGTCGTGGGTGTCTGCGCCGTGATCGGCAAGAATTTTTCTAATGGTGGCGTCGATCTGGTCCAGAAGGGCAGGGAGCACGTCCTTGACCGTTTTCAAGACCAGTTGCCGAGGTTTCCGCTCTACGGTGACCCGGCCGTTCAGATATGTCGCGCTTTCCGATGGAACTGCCTTGGACGCTTTGCGCGCCTGGCGTCCCGCCTCTGCGGTTGCGAGAAGGACGTGAAACCTCTCCACGCTGTCATCTTTCCCCCGGTCGATCATGGCCGTCACATCGTGGGCAGAGAAACCGCTGCGTTTGATTGCGGCAACCAGCTTTTCCCAGTTTCGCCGGCCGACGCCGCGAGCCGGCCCGATAGCCTGGACCAGTTCTTCGCCGAGATCCCTGTAGATATTGACCATGAAGCTTACCAAGGTCGGTGAGATGTTCAGGAATTCGGCGATATCTTTCTGATCATAGCCAGCTTCAGTCCCTTGAGCTGCGGCGCGGGCGCGTTCGATAAAGCTCGTCTCCAGTCGTGCCGAGTTCTCGATCCCTTGCGCGACAAAGGCCTCCCGGTCGTCCATGCGCGCGACGAACGCCTTGATCCTGGGCAGGCCAAGCTTTCGGGTCGCGGCCAACCTGCGCCGACCCACGACGATCTCATAGCCGCCACCGTCCACGATCCGGACGAGGATCGGGATTTGCTGGCCGTTCTCGCGCAGGCTCTGGACCAACTTGTCGAGGTCCTCGTTGATGTCGATCCGGTCCCGGATCTGGCTGTCGCGGATCTCGTCGACCTGGATTCCCTGATAGGTGCGGTCAGCGCCGCCTTGCGTTGCGGCGCGGATGTACTTGTCCGACGCCGCGCCGCCTTTGATGATCGGCTTGCGTTTCGTAGCGGCGGGACGGGAAGGGGGTGTCGGCCTTTTCAGGTCCATCTCCTGTGCCGAATACGGATCGTGCCATCATTCACCCCCTTCGCTGTTCGCGACCCGCCCGCGCCCGAACATGATCTCGCGCTATCTGGCGGCGATGGAGGACTGGGCGGGCACGTGGTTGATGCATCGCTCGACGCGCCGTCTGTCCCTGTCACCCGCTGGCGAAAGCGCCCTTGCCCGGTGTCGCGACCTTGTCGGGATTGCCAATAGCATCGCCGACCAGTCCGATGCCGCCGAGACTCCGCAGGGGGAGCTGCGCGTGGCCATGCCGGGAATACTGGCGGATGCCGTGTTCCTGCCCATGGCACAGCGCTTTGCCGAGCGCTATCCGCGGGTTTCCCTGGACCTTCAGATCACGGATCGGATCGTGGATCTGGTTCAGGACAGGATCGACGTCTCGCTGCGTATCACCACCACGCTGAACCGTGACGTCATTGCGCGTCGGCTGGGCGAGGTCGGCTCGGTGCTGTGCGCGGCGCCGGACCTGCTGGCGCGGATCGGCCTTCCGGCAGATCCTGCCGGCTTGGCCAGCCTGCCCTGCCTGACCTATGGCCGGTTCGGCGGTCGCACCTGGGTTCTGACCGGACCGGGCGGGACCGCGCAGATCAATGTCGGCGGGCCGCTGAAGACCAACGAGGCCTTGCTGCTGCAACATGCGGCCATCGACGGGCTCGGGGTTGCCATGTTGCCTGCCTTTGCCGCCGCGCCCCATATCGCCGAGGGCAGGCTGGTGCGCGTCCTGCCGGACTGGACCCCGCCCGCGCTGTCGCTTTACGCGCTTTATGCCTCGCGTCGAAACCTGCCCTGTGCCACCCGGGCCTTTATCGATTTCGTCGCCGACGGCATCGCGCGACATCCGGAGTTTCGGCGGGCCTGACCCAACGGCCAGACGCACGGATCAGCGGCGCGCATCCTCGCGGTGCTTGTAGGCCTCTGTCTCGGTCGACGCCAGTGCCGCAAGGGCCGTCGCCTGCCGCCGCGCCGTGCGGTAGCGGGCAAATTGCGTGTCCACGCCACCTGCCTGCAACATCTCCTCGACCTCGCGCAGGCTCGAGTTGAACCGGGCATAGAGCCAGACGGCATGAGCAATGATCCGAGGCGGAGACCGGTGGCGCTTGCAACTGATCTTTTGTGTTTGCATCGACACCGCCGACGTCCAGATCAATGAACCAGCAACCTCAGGCCCGTTAACGTGACAACTTCCCAATGAGATCTGACGCAATCGCATGTCAATGTGACAACGCCCATCAGACCCACGAAGGGAATTTCCGGGCCGGTCTGGCTCCATTCGAAGCAACTCCGCTGAGGACAAGGCGCGGCGGTGGTTCTGGCCGTCATGTTGCCGAGGTTCACACAGATCCGGAACTCCGGAGGTTATCTGCGGCACCTAGCCAAGAAAGTCGGGGAAGGGGGGCTCAACCTGAGATCCGTGCTGCGGACAGTTGCGCCGGGGCAGGGGGCTGCCGTGGGTTCACCGCTGTGAACCTCGGTCCTTTGTGCAGTGTTCACAGTTGTGAACTCAACGCGGAGGCAGTGTGAAACATTGATCGGAACCTACCATTGGCATATATTGCCAGCAAAGGAGGCCCTGCACATGGTGACGCGCAATGTTGTTCTGACAGAGACTCAGGACCAGCTTGTTCAGGCACTGGTGGCTTCGGGACGCTATCAGAACGTAAGCGAGGCGATGCGGGCAGGGCTCCGGTTGCTGGAGCAGGAAGAGGCGCAACTTGCCGCGATCCGGCAGGGGCTGATTGAAGGTCTGGCGCAGGCCAAGGCAGGTGATCTTACCGACGGGAACGGGGAAGACGCCATCAGGCTGGCCTTTCAGAAAGCACGCGCGTCCTCATGATCCGATCTTTGCGGCTGACGCGTCGTGCGGAGGCCAGCCTGATCGAAATTGCCAAGTGGACGATCGAGACTTTCGGGACCAAACAAGCTGACCTCTATGAGACCGAATTGCTCAATCGCTGTCAGGCGATCCTGAACGGACAGGCGCACAGCAGAAGCTGTTCGGTTCTTATCGATGGTGCCGAGGACTTGCGGTTTGTCAGGGCGGGGGAACATTTTCTGGTGTTTCTAGGGGCTGTTGACGTTCAGGATTCCCAATTCACCTGACTTCTGATTCAAGGTTGCGAACAGAGGAGAGCAGCCTTGACCCGAAGAGTCCTGACCGATGCCCAGTGGAGCATCATTGAGCCATAT
>JAXMNQ010000124.1:0-5938 GCA_034670345.1 Paracoccaceae bacterium
CGGCACCGTTATCATCACGTCGGCGAAAACGTCCCGGGGCGACCTGACCACGTGCGAGCAAGGGACGCCGATCAACCGTATGCGTTGCCAAACAGAAGGCCATCGCAACTGCGCGGCAAACAACCCGAAGTGCTCGTCCCGACAGCGGCACCGATGGCGGCCAGATCAGCCCTCAAGCCGACATCAATGCCAACTCAGGCCTCCCCGGTGAATACTGCGGGCTTAAGATTTCCCGCTCCTCCTTGAGAATGCGGTTCTCGCGCCGAAGTCGATCATTCTCTTGGGCAAGGCTCAGATCCTCGTTCGACACCACATCCGTGTCTCGGTGTGCCGTGATCCATTTGTTCAGCGTCGACATCCCGACACCCAGATCGTCAGCCACCTGCTTGCGCCCTTCTCATCGATACTGCGTATCGACTGCCGGGCAGTGGTGCAGCCCACTGGTCAGCGCGATCCGCACCGCATCAGCACGAAATTCGTCCGTCCGTTTCAGTCCCATAGTTCGTCTCCTTTGTCGCAACAAATGCTATCAAAGGAGCGGCACAAATACGCGACAGGTCCAAAGTGCTGTCCGTCTTCGGTGTCTGGATCATGACCTGAAATCGAGATGCTCTTGAACCTGAAAGGCATCCGCTTCCATGCGGACGCCTCGGGGCGTGCAGGGGCAGCCCATCGCAGTTTTCGCCATTCCGAGCAGCGCCCCGCTCAATCCACAGTGAACCATATAGCCGCGGAGTACCGGAGCTATGTCCCGCCATTATCATTCCCTGATTGAAGAAAGACGGCGCAATACGCAAACATTCGGTCTGTCAGGCTGTGCTGCGACGGACGACAATGTGGCGGAAGTCCGGTTCGGTGAAGGTCTTTCGATGCGGGGCCTCGGCGCAAGGGTGCCCCGTGGAGCCTCGCCGACCGGCGTTGGAGCTCCTCCCAAGGTAGAAGCCACGGGGGCCGGGCGTTCCTCTGACCTTATGTCATGCTCCAACAGAGGAGACAGATGGCATCACGACCACGCGAAAGGGTTGGTTCTTCAGATCATTGCGTTTGTTTTTTTTCGGGGTCACGACAGCGAAGGCTCGATCTGTCCAAGCGAACGGGCCGTTCCGTCCAAGACATGACCCTCGTGCCCGCGCGAAGGTCATTCGCATCGGGTTTTTCGGAACGAGACAGCATTATGGGAAAAGCGTGGACCAGGCGGGTCGTGCTCTAAGCCGCCGCGGGTGGAGTGGTGGCGGCCTTTGCCGTCACCCGGGCCTTGGGCGACGATCCGAAGGCGGTCGGCGACCAGGTCTTCGGGATCTATCTTGAGGCGCTGGAGAAATCCAATGCCCAGCTTGCCGGCGCACCGGAGCCGACCCTGGACCTTGGAGTGCAGCTCGACGCAATCAAGGAGACCGCAGTGACCGATTTGGTGGCCCTGGGGCACAAGAGCGAGGCGATGAGCCCGGCAGACCGCGCCGTGGCAGAACGCACCGTGAGGCTGTCCTTGTCCGGCATTCAGGGCGATCCCGTCTACAAGGACTACCAGGCCGCATGGCAGGCCTACGCCGGGTCCGATCCGGCGTTCTTCGACAAGATCAAGTCACTCAATATACTGACACAATACGTCTTCTTCGACCTGCTGCGAGAGCAGGAGCCAGAAGAAGCCGATCGGCTGGGAGTCTGACCGCGGCCGCCTCACACCTCGGGATGAGGACCGCCGGGCTGGACAGCATCGGCCCGCCACGGCACGCTCCATCGCAGCCCATCGAGACGGAGCTGACGATATGACAGCAAAGCGGCCCAGCCGGATGTGGCAGGTGTTTTCCGGACCCGACGAAATGGAACACCTGCCGGACGACGGCCACAGGTCTGCCTGGAGCTATCCCGCCCAGGTGCGCCTTCCCATGGAACATTGGGAGGCCATCCTCGCCTTTGCCCAAGGGTTGGTCCCGGAGGATGCGGCCTGGCTGGCCGACGTGTCTATTCTGGACGGCGCGACGCTGGATGCCCCCGGTGAAGCGCGGCTGATGACCCTTCTGGAGGCGCTGGCCAAGGCGGTTGTGGATGCAGACCCTCTGACGCCCGAGCACACCGACCCCGCACTCATTCCCGAGCCGATGCCGAACACGGAGCATGCAGCCATGCTGCGGGATATTCTCCGTCTGGTTCGGCGCGCGCGGTCCCACGGGATGACTGTCGACAGTTGGGCCGAGTAGCCGCCGCGGAACGCTAGTCTTTCGCGATCTCGATGCGGATGTCCCGCACGGGGCCCTCGGGAGCGACCAGTACCAGGTAAAAATCTCCGGCAAGCGCGATCAGGGTCGCGTAAAACGCCACGTCCGGGCCAGACTTGACCACGGTCTTCACGTAGCCATCGAGGACGAGGCCCTCTTCCGGCGGCGCCTGACCCCGGATAGGCCGGTCCACCAGAACGGCGGACATCTTCCACAGGTCGGTCTCGACACGGCTGTAGATCTCCAGCGTGCCGTCGCCCACGCCGGCAGTGCCTTCGATCCGAACCTTTCGGCCATAATAGAGCGTGTTGTCGGTGCTGGCGAGCTTGAGGCGGAATCGTCCGTTCAGCTCTTTGATGGTGACCGTGCCGTGGATGCTGCTCGCCCCGCTGGATGAAAAGCTGGTAGCCAGGCGCGACGAGACCCCGGTCGCCCGGCCAGAGCTGCCGGGAACGGTTTCGGTATACCCGTCCCGCAGGTAGTTTTCCTTGATGGCGAGCGCCTGACACCATTGCCGGTCATGGGAGTCCATCCGGTCATTGTTGTTGAAGTCCTCGCAGTCCGGGCGAGGCGTGTCGGCGGCCGCGCCGAAGGCCCAGAAGCCTGTGGCCATCGTCAGGGAAAGCAGGGTCTTCATCTAATTTGCCATGTCTCAGTCATTCCCGGGCCGCCACACCGAAGCTCCTCAGATCTTACCGCACCGCGAACGCTCGGAGGATTCCCCCTCCTTGAAGATCGAGGTGATCATCCGGCAATTGCCGGGTTTGTCCGGGAACATAGCCGAGGGGCCCTGGAAGCTCCAGGCAATGCAGCCGTCGTCCGCATGTTCGACGCAGGCCGCTTCGCAGTCGGCAGCGGTCGGGGTTTCGAACATCGGCCCGATCGCGTCCGCCGGGGTGATCGAGCATTGCTCGTAATCGTCCTGGGCAAGGGTGGGGACCGCCAGTGTGCACAGCACAAGTGTCGCAAGCGTTCGTTTCATGGTGATCTCTCTTTGCAGTGACTGTCAAAATGGACGGCGCAGGACTGCGCTCCATCATCACGTCAGCTTAGAGGGGCGCCTGCCGCCCGGCTTGGACTCTCCGCTTTCGCCTCTTGTCGAAAATGCGACTGACTCGCCAGCGCGTGGCCACCTTGTGGCGAAATGTCCAAGTGATGCGGCCAGCCAGTCCAAGACGGCAAAGCGCTCCTTTGGTAACCTGGTCCGGCAGAGTACATCATGAAGGGGCTCAAGCGCGGAGGGAATGACGATACTGGGGACTGATCTGCTTATCGGTGGCACCGCATCCGCCGACGACCTTGCCGAGGCACTGGGCCGGGAGCTGGATGTTGAGCGCCGGCACATCTTTCAGGCGAAACTGTTCACCTGGGAGCAAGGTCCGCCGCCCGATCCCGCCTCTGCCTCCTATTTCTCGGCCCTTAGGAAAATGAACACGGTTTTGATTCGGGAACTGGAGGGGCGGGGGGATCTCGCCTTTATTGTCGATATCGAATTTCTCACACCGGTGCCCACCCGAAGCCTGCAGCGCCTTGCGGATGGTCACGGGCTTGTCGTCGGGTTGTCCCGGGACACCGCATATCCGGCTGAGATCGGGACTGCTGCGGCAGAAGGGTACGTCCTCTTTCGCGCCGGACGGGAACCCGTTTGCGCTGCGGTCCGCGAAGGCCGTGTTGAAGGCGCGCCGATGACCTGGGGCATTCTGGACACGCCGATTCCGCCGCTGCCTGATCTTATTTGCCCAGGCCCCACTCCGTGAGGACAGCCGGGCCGGTGGCGCGATCCGCCAGCCAAACAGGCATCGCCGCCTTCGCATCCGCGCTCTACCTGCGGTAGACTTGGCTTCAGGTCTGGCCAGTCCCAAGCTGCGGCTCAATTCTATCCTCTGGCGGAGGAAGATTATTGAATGCTGCCCAACCCCATTCTGGGCCCCCCGAACCACCGATCCGTTTTTCGACAAGCTGGCTTCCGGAAAAGGACCGGCTCGATATCTGGCGCGAAGAATTCGGGCACCGCTTTGTTCGGCTGGACTTCGAGCCGCTGGACCACGGCCCGCTGCATTACGACACGACCTTCCTCAGCCTCGGGGATACCTCGGTCGCGAAGGGAGAGATCAGCGCGATCTCGGCCTCGCGCACCAGGCCGATGCTACAGGACGGCAATGGCGACATCGTCCTGCCGATCCGCAACGACGAGGTGATGTTTGCCGAACAGGGGCGGCACGAAGAGAAAGTATCGGTGGGCGAAGGCCTGGTGCGGCGCTCGGACGAAATCGGCCGGACCCTGTTGCGTCCCGGCTCCTTCCTGACCCTGAACCTGCCGGTCGCCCAACTGTCGGACCGGGAAGCGGATATCGACCGGATGGGGATGACCGTGATCCATGAGGGCAGCGAGCCCCTTGGCCTGCTGATCGCCTACTGCCGGTCCATCTTCCAGTTGCGCGATGGCGGCTCCGCCCCCGTGCGGGACGTGATCAGCAAACACCTGATCGCCCTGGCGTCCCTGGCCATCGGCGCAAACCGCGACGCATGGCTGGTGGCCCAGGACCGTGGCGTCCGGGCGGAACGGCGGCTTGCCGCGATCCAGGCCATTCGGCAAAATGCGAGCCGCCCCGACTATTGCATCGCCGAGCTCGCGCAAGAGCTGAAAGTCTCGGAAAGCTACCTGCGCAAGCTCTTTGCCGAAGTCAGCAAGACCTTTTCGTCTTGCTGCTGGAAACCCGGCTGGTCATGGCCCGGGACATGCTAAGCGATACCCGCTGCGATGGCCTTCAGATCAGCCAGGTCGCCTACGACTGCGGTTTTGGCGATATCTCATATTTCTACCGGACCTTTTACCTACGCTTTGAACTGACGCCCTCCGGTACTCGAAAGAGATGATGGAGCGGTAAGGTTCTATGAAGGGCTGTGGGGTGACGGAAAACGCGTGTCCACACGTCGCAGCCGGACACGCCGCCCTGTTTCGGAAACGCACCGCCTTTGCTCGCCGGTCGGGTCGAGGCCAACAGCAGGTGTCGATATCTGCTTATGAGAGGAGCCACCCCATGCAAGTTACCACAATCGGCCTCGATCTGGCCAAGAGCGTCTTTCAGGTTCACGGGATTACAGAAGACGAAAAGGTCATCTTCAACAGGCCTTTGAGACCAGCTCAGCTTCTGCCGTTCTTCTGGAAAATTGAACCCTGCCTCATTGGCATGGTGGCCTGTAGCAGTGCGCATCATTGGGCGCGGGAACTGACGGCGTTGGGTCATGATGTCCGTCTGATCCCACCGATGTATGTCAAACCAAATGTCAAACGCGGTAAGTCTGATGCGATTGATGCCGCGGCCATTTGTGAAGCGGTGACCGGTCCGACGATGCGGTTTGTTGCGGTTTAGACGGTTGAACAACAGTTTCCGTCCGGCGTGACCGCCTTTGACGTTCAACTTGAATGCCAGTTCCACGGTGCGAGTTCGTCGATGCGGTTGATCTTGTGATCGGCGATGTGGGTCAGCACCCAGGTCGGCCACCTGTCTGACGAAGGACCGCGAGGCCCTGCTGACCTGTCTCATGACTTCCCTGCCGATCACTGGGATCACCTGCGCACCGGCAACCCGATCGAGAGCGTGTTCGCCACCGTCCGCCACAGGACCGTGCGGACCAAGGGCGCGCTGTCGCAGAAGACCGCGAAACTCATGGTCTTCAAGCTCGTTCAGGCCGCCGCGAAGACATGGCGACGCCTGAAG
>JAXMNQ010000125.1:0-5769 GCA_034670345.1 Paracoccaceae bacterium
GGCCTTGTCGTTGAAGCTGCCACCGGACTGCACGATGCCATTGATGGCGTGGACTTCGGCAGCCGACAGGCCGGAGAAATCTGCGTTCGGCAGGATATAGGTGGCTTCGCTCGACACGGTCGGGCCGGTCATTGCGTAGGCGGTGCCGGTGAGGGCTGCGGTTGCGACCAGGGCGGATGCGATGAGGGTTTTCATTGAGGTTGTCCTTTTCATGTGTGTGGCTGGGTACGGTGCCCGGCGGGGAAGTGTTTGTGCCGGGCTGTTCGTCCGACACCAAATGAATTGGGGCGCGCTGACGGATTTGGAACTCACAGAAAGATCGCGACGCATCACGCCGATTTTCACTTGAAAACCAGTTGGATAAAGCAGTTGCCCTGCGCGGTTGCACAGACATGGTGCGGATCAGATTTTGCAGGGGGTCGGCATCACACGCGGCGGGTTGTCGCAGTGAGAATGCGTGTTGGAAGCCTCACAATTTTCCGGAGTCACATGTTGTTTACCCCTGCGAAGGGGCGCGTTTCTCCGGTGATTGTTTCAACCACTCCGGGTTGCGTGACAGGGCGTGTGCCCGGGCGTGACTTTCCCGGCGGATTCGAGGGCGGCTGGCGATGGGCAGAATGCTTGCCTTCCACAGGGCCGCGCCCGAGTATGCCGGGGCAGCACAGCGCAGGAAGGTGCCTTTCCCATGTCGGAAGATGTCCCGATCTCGACCCAGCCACCGCCCGAGTTCTTTGCCAAGAGAGGATGGGACGGGTTCGAGGCCGCGGACCTGGGGCAGGCGGCCATGGTGCCGACGATGCTGAAATTCGACGAACAGGCCTATTACGTGGCGCTGACGCGGGACTGGGCGCAGGGGGTCGGGGCGATTGTCGATCTCGGGTCCTTCGCCGGCGGCTCGGCGGCCTGTCTGGCCGAGGGCGTGGCGCAGGCCGGACGCAAGGATGTGGTGCATGCCTATGACAAGTTCGACGTGGTCGACTTTGAGTCCTTTGCCGACCGCTATCGCCGGTATTGCGACGCGCCCCCGGCCTCGGACAGTCCGCATGATGCCTTGCCGCTGGTCGGTGCCGACGGGAATGACCTGACGCCCGTGGCCCGCGCTTTTCTGCAGCCATGGGGAGAGGCTGTGCAGCTTTACAAGGGGGCGATCGAGGAACTGGGCTGGCACGGCGGCGAGATCGAGGTCCTTGTGATGGACGCCTCCAAGACAGCGGAATCCATGGACCGCATGAGCGCGCAGTTCTTTCCGCATCTGATCCCGGGACGGTCGGTTGTGGTACAGCAGGATTTCCTGTGGTGGCAACAGCCATGGATCGGGGTCCAGATGGCGATGCTGAGCGACTACCTGCGGCCGGTGGTGCATGTGCCGAGGGATTCTGTCTCTTTCCTCTGCACACAGCCGATTCCGGCGGAATTGATCGAGGCGCTGAACGTGGCAGGGATGAGCGATGCCGAAATGATCGGGCGGTTGCGCGTGATGAAGCAACTGGTCAAGCCGCTCAAGATCGACAGGCAGATGCGGCAGCTGATCGCCTCTGTCCGCGCCAATCCCGGCAATCGCAAGGCGTTCCAGTTCCACAACAAGCCGTAGAGCGCATTTGGCGGGCGCGGGCCTGCTCTTTCGCTCTTGAAATCCTCGGGTCGATTCCGTAACAGTCCACCCATCTTAGGGGTATAGCTCAGCTGGTAGAGCGACGGTCTCCAAAACCGTAGGTCCCGGGTTCGAGCCCTGGTGCCCCTGCCAAATCTTCCCGACAGTGCAGACATGAAAAGAGCCGCGCCGAAGCGCGGCCCTGTTCCGGCACCAAAAGCGATGCCTTGAAGTGTCAGACCATCAGTTGGTGATCGAGCCGATGGCATTGCGAATTTCGGTGCTGTCACCACCCGCAATGGCGGCCTGAATGCGCAGAATCTCATCGTCCGTCAGGGCGGCAAGGTCGATATTCGGCGCATAGCTGCGGATTTCGACAACCTCGGCCTCGGTCAGCGTGTCGGTCATGACCGGGGTTTCGGACAGTTCGAACGAGCGCAGTTGCGCAAGCGCATCCGAACGGGTCTCGGCGCTGTCGATGATGCCCTGTGCCTGAGTGATCTCGGCGGCCGTGAAGCGGGAGAAGTCGATCTCCGGCGCGTAAGCCTGCAATTCACTCAGTTCGGCCGCAGTCAGTTCGGTCACCACCGGGTTCTCGACACCGACGAGGGCGCGCATCGTGGCGACCTTTTCGCTGCGGCTGCCACCACCGTTGATGATGCCGACAAGCGAATTCACCTGGGTGTCGGTCAGCATCGCGGCATCGACGTTCGGCAGGAATTTCTCGATCTGCGTGAGGTCGGCTTCGGTTGCTGCCTGTGCGGCCATTGCGGTACTCGATACAAGTGCGGCGATCATAAGCGTGCGTTTCATAGCCAGTTCCTTTCTTTCTGCTTCGGAGCGGCGCTACTGCGCGGTTTGCTCCGGCGTTGTGACGAATTAACGAGGCAGGGGAGCGAAAGTTCCAGATAAAGACATTTAGTTTCAGCCTGTTAAGTTTGATTAATAATGAATCGCGCGTGAACGGATCGGGCCGCAAGGAGTTCCCCGGGAAACGCAACGTCGGGATCAATAAACCGCGAACGGTTCTCGCGCTGGCGTGAGCGGCAGCGGCAGGGTTGAAATCCTTTCACGTTGGGCGTATCTGCCCGAAACCACCGGTGGAAACGGGAAAACACACATGGCGATGACCAATCCGCTTCAGTTCATCCAGCAGGTTCGGACCGAGGTTTCCAAGATCGTTTGGCCGACCCGGCGCGAGGTGCTGTTGACCACGATCATGGTCTTCATCATGGCGACGCTGACGGCCATCTTCTTTGCGCTTGTTGATCTGGGTATCCGTTCAGGCCTGCAGGCGCTTCTGTCGGTGGTCGGGTCCAGCTAAGGGCTGGCGCGGGGGCGGCGTGAGAAGCGGTTGCAAACACGCGCAAACGCCGATAAGCACCCCCGACAGGCAGGCGCGCGGCATCAGGGTTGCGCGCCCCTTTTTGTTTTTGGCGGGCCCGCGCGGGGCATCTGGGATCGAAGGTAAGACATGGCAAAGCGGTGGTACTCGGTGAGCGTTCTCTCGAACTTCGAGAAGAAAATCGCCGAACAGATCCGGACAGCGGTCGAGGAACAGGCGCTGGAGGATCAGATCGACGAGGTTCTGGTGCCGACCGAAGAGGTGATCGAGGTCCGCCGCGGCAAGAAGGTGACGACAGAGCGCCGCTTCATGCCCGGCTACGTGCTGGTCCACATGGAAATGTCGGATCAGGGATATCACCTTGTGAACTCGATCAACCGGGTCACGGGCTTTCTGGGTCCGCAGGGCCGTCCGATGCCGATGCGCGATGCCGAGGTCGAGGCGATCCTGGGCCGCGTTCAGGAAAACGAGGATCAGCCACGGACGCTGATCCATTTCGAGAGCGGCGAGAAGGTCAAGGTCACCGACGGGCCCTTCGAGGGCTTCGACGGCATGATCGAGAGCGTGGACGAAGACAACCAGCGTCTGCGCGTCGCGGTGTCGATCTTTGGCCGCGAAACCCCGGTGGAACTGGAATTCACGCAGGTCACCAAGGAAATCTGAAGGCATCTCCTGCACAGATTGTGCACTGGGATCCCGAGGGCGCGTTGGATCGGCAGCGCGCCTTTTTCGTTTCGGGTCGGATGCCGGGGGTGGCATTGCGCTTTGCCTCTGGCTGGCGCATTCAGGGGCATCGTCCAAAGTCTGCCCGAGGTTCCGTTGACGCCCCTGCGCATTCACAACGCCGACGCGCGCCGATTGTGGTTGGCCTCACACGGGCTGGCTGAGGCTCCGGTCGGTGGCCCCGCGACTCTGGATGTCATTCGCGATCTGGGCTTTGTCCAGCTGGACACGATCCAGGTGGTCAGCCGTGCGCACCATCACATCCTGTGGAGCCGCAACCAGAGCTATCGCGAGCCGGAACTGGACCGGCTCTTGCGCGGGCGCAAGGTGTTTGAACATTTCACCCATGATGCCTCTGTCCTGCCGATGGAGATGCTGCCGCTGTGGCAGCGCCAGTTCGACCGGATGCGGCGCAAAGCCGAGCGTTGGGCCTGGTATGTGGGGCGCGGCGATGACGCCATGATGGATGAGATCCGGGGGCGCATCCGCGACGAGGGCGCCCTGTGTACCAAGGATTTTGACACCCGGATCGAGGGCGAGCGCGCCATGTGGCAGCGCCCCCCGCACAAGAAGGCGCTGGATTACCTCTGGTACGCCGGAGAGCTGGCGACCTGTCACCGCGAAGGTGTCATCAAGTATTACGATCTGGCCGAACGCGTCTTTCCCGAAGACCTGCGCGGCGAGGTTCTGCCGGATCAGGCGCAGGTGGACGGGCTGTGCCGGGCCGCGCTGACGCGGCTGGGGTTTGGGACGCTGGGCGAGGTACGCAAGTTCTGGGAAGCGGCGGAGGTCGATGAGGTCGCCGCCTGGGCCGAGCGGGATGCCGATGCCCTGGTGCCGGTGGAGATCGAGGGCGCGGACGGGCGCTGGACCAGGGGCGTCGCCTGCGCCGAAATCGAAGAGCGTCTGGCGCAGGCACCCGCGCTGACCTCGCGCCTGCGCATCCTCAATCCTTTTGACCCGGCGATCCGTGACCGCGCGCGGCTGCGGCGGTTGTTCGGGTTCGACTACACGGTCGAGATGTTCGTGCCTGCGGCGCAGCGGCAATGGGGATACTACGTCTATCCGCTGCTGGAGGGGGACCGGCTTGTCGGGCGGGTCGAGGCCAAGGGCGAGCGGTCCACGGGCCGTTTGATCCTGCAGAACCTCTGGTGGGAACCGGGGGTGCGCGCGGCGTCGGGCCGCGTTGCCCGGTTGCAGGCGGAACTGGCCCGGATGGCGCGACTTGCGGGGCTTGAAGAGGTCTGCTGGACCTGCGACCTCCCCTGACGCGCCTGGCGAACCGGGACTGCAGGGGCGGTGGTCAGGACCGGGCATCGCGCGCCGTCGCCTGTCGCGCCTTGGGTGTGCAAGGCTCTTGCAACGGGCGGCCGGACCCGGTCTGAAATCGCCTGGGTCGCGTGTCAGTCCGGATGTATGTCGCGTGGCGTGCAGCCGGCTTCCAGCACCACGGCGATCCAGTTGATGTCCGCCTTCAGGCCAAGATTTGACATCCAGGCGTCCTGTAACCGGTACGCGGGCAATTCCTGCGCGCCCGCGCAGTACCAATGTCCTGCCTCCGCTTGCCGGTGATGCACCAGTTCGTGCAGCAGAACGCCGACGTCCAGCGGATTACGCGCATCCCATGGCCGCACGAGGTAGATACGCACGGTTTGCGGATCGTAGAGACCGCGCGCATGTCCCGCCTGCGACGCGTGGCGGGCCGGGGTCATGGACGCGGCCTGCGCCTGGCCGATCCAGTGGATTTCGGGCTGCGTTTCGCGGTGCGGCAGATCCGTGTTGGCGTCCAGCCAGCGGTTGAGTTGGCTGATGAGATCGGGCAGGGTTTTGGCATCGCGCCACGCCATGGGATCGTTGGCTGCGGGTGCTGCGTCCGGCAGGTCGGGAACGAGCAGCGTCAAGGCGCAGGCAATCGCTCCGCCAAAGCGGTGAAGAGGGCGCATTTCGGACCTCCAATCAGATTTGTGATGTGATGGAAACCTGCTAGGGGCTGTTGACGTTCATTTGAGGTGAATGATTGTAGCAGCCAACGAGATGAATGCCTTGAAGCTCAGGTCTGTTTTACAAGAACGCATCGCTATCCCTCTGTTTTCCTTCAGTTTGCCGAAGT
>JAXMNQ010000126.1:0-5768 GCA_034670345.1 Paracoccaceae bacterium
ACCTCGATGCAACCACCAAATCCGTCCCACCGTCCGCCATCGTCATCTCCTTCTGAATGCTCAGAAGAAAACTCGCCCCTCGGGCAGCGCGCTGGAACCGCGAAAATCAATGGGGCCGAGGCGGCGCATACGCTCAACTCTCCCGCTGGTCAGAAGAATTGAATCAGCAACTTACGCTTCGATCAAGCGCGAGTTTTTCAACAAAATACGCCCTCATGCCCTGGGCTCGGCTCAATGCTGCGCCACGCACGAATGTCGTAGAAGGGCTGGAACCGGCCCCCCGCTGCGAAGAGTACGAACGGCTGCGATGCGCAGGAAGCTGAGTTTGCAAAGTTTGGGCAATTTCCCGACAGGGGGCCTTCGTGTAGACTGCGGCGAACGACGGTAGAGAGCCCATGGTGGTCATTGCACTTTCTCGCTGCGTGCCTACGCAGCATGAAAATTGCGGCGCGTGCAAGGAGGTCATCGCCATCATGTGGTGGAATAACCAGTCATTCGAGCTTTCTGCAGCGAAAACGAATTGAGAGCCCCATGCTTCCAAGTTTCTGAGGCTCGCGAACGACCACTCTTACAGTGCGCAAACGGTAGTATGATCAATCATTCGGGCCATTCAAAGTTATGAATTCTGATTTTCTAGGAAATCTAGGTTATATTTTTGAAGTCGCTTGCATGGTACGGTACAAGCAATTCCTTCAACGGTGCGAGAAGTCCGCGCTTTCTCAGCGGGTCCTCTCCCAAGTCGCTTAGCAATTCGTCGTGATAGTGAGCCATATGAAGCAAAAGCGTTCCTGAACGCGCAGGACTAGCCGGCATCCAGGAACGTTTCCATGCTTTAAGATCACCAATAGCTCGGTTCATGTCTTCCGCTGGAGGGGATGCAATGTTGCCCGATATTGATTCTGCCAGCCATCTTGCCTGCAGCGCATAACTGGTGACGCTCATGAATGTCGCTACTTTGCCGACGAATGCCATGTCGGGGACAGCCGGATGAAGAATATGACGATAAAGGTAGATCCCGTCATCTTCCTCACCGAGCGTTTCCTTAATGGTTTCGGGCAGAAAACCATAAGCGTTTTTCCAACCAGTCCCGAATACTATACAGTCGGTTGAAAGTTCTGTTCCGTCGTCCAGTATCAGCCCATCTTTGGTGAAGCGCGACACACCATTGCGATGGGCGCGTATCTTTCGGTTTCGAATTAGGGTGATCAACTCGGGCCTCGGCACCATCGTCCTTTCCGAATAGGCATCTGTCAAAATGTCCTGATCCGGCACAAGGTTCATGCCGTTTTCAGTTCTCGTTCCCAGCTTTTGCTGAGTTCGCAACAGAATTTCGACGACGCGCCAGAACAACCAAGGGAGTGGTTTCCCTATGCTGTGCAGAAGCCGAACGGCAGGGGTGGGTCGCACATACGGGGGAATGAGGGAGGCGACGAGACGCGTCAGCATGCCCCATTTGAACGGCAGGATGCCGAGGAGCTTGCGAGGCACGGGCCAATGCGCGGCGCGAAAAACCAATCGTACGCTTTTGGCCTCAGCAACTGCGCCCGTCGCAATGTCGGCCGCGCTCTTGCCGTAACCGATGACGACGACGTCGCGGTCGCGCAGTTGCTCAAAATCCTTGATTTCCGAACTGTGAAAAATCTTGCCGTTGAATTTATCCTTCTCGGGGACCTCGGGCAGATCCGCTGTTTCCGAGTAAAGTCCAGTTGCCACAACAAGATAATCCGCTTCGTCTTCTCGGGACTCTCCGTCGTGCCTGACAGTCAGCGTCCAACCACCTTCTGGATCGCGCGAAACTGATTGCACTTCGACGCCTAACTTGAGGCATTCCCTCAGGCCGTGCGCATCAACATAAGTTTCCAGGTATTCCTGAAACGCAGAACCTGAAGTGAAATTCTCAGCGTTCTTGGGAAGCGGATGATCGGGAAATTCGTAGAGGTCTTTCTGCACCTGAACCCCGAAACCGACATAGCCGTCGGCCCAGACCCCGCCGACTTTGTGCTGTCGGTCATAGACAGTGCAGTGAATGCCTTTCTTTGTCAGTGAGCGGGCCGATGCCAAACCCGCAACACCAGCGCCGATAATTGCGACTTTTCTGATGCGCCCGTTGTTCATTGCACGCCCGCCTTTCCAGGCAAAAAGCTCGAAATCGCCATGAGTACGAGTCCAAGCAGCCAGAATGCCAAAACATAGGCTCCGAAAAGGGTCCACAGCGCCCAAATCCAAAGGCCATGCCAGAGATGTCGAAGAAAATTTCTACCCGGGCGACCGGCGCGGGTGAGTAGAAACTGTAAGAAATGCACAAAACCAACCGATGCGCCCAGCATCGTGCCGAACCACAGAAATTCGCCCATATCTTGTCCCCGCCCCTCAATTGTCCTGTGATTATCGACTGACGTGCCAGAGAGCACAAAGGAGATTTTCTTTGGCTTAGCTAGCGATTTTGTTTACCTTCATCCCGCATTATTCGCCGAGGACGGCCCCTGGCGCTCATGAGGCAAGCTGAGGTGGGTTCTGCGGGCTCCCGGGCCCGAGCTTGTGGTGCGTGATCGCCGCGCTTCGCGGATTGGGTGCATGACGAGCCGTGCCAGCAGCCATTCCGGTAGCTGCGCGGGAGGATCGGGCACGATTGTTCGGCGCCCCAGGGCGTTCCTCCGGTCGGCGGTGTTGGCGAGCATTCTCGGGACTACGGACTGGCCCCGCGCAGCATCTGGATCTGCGGCCAGATGGCCGCCCAGAATGGCGCAGCGGCATTGGAGAGGATCAGGGTCATGCGTCGGGCAGAGATGACGAGACGGGCGCCGGCGCGGAGCACGCGTTCGCGCAGGCGGCGCAGACTCCATGGAGAGCGGGTGGCACGCGTCATGGCCCTGCGCGCCACGTGCATGATCTGGTAGGCGAGCACGGCGACGAGCAACCGGACCTCGTTGCAGGCGAAGGCATCGACAGCGGGGGCCGCCGTCTTCGGCTTTCTGCCGCGCAGGTGGGTTTTGGGGTGATTGGTCGAAGACAGGGTTGGCGCAAGCACATCCATCAACTCGCCCATATGCCCCTCAGCCTTGCCGCGCTGGCGGTAATGCTCCAGCAGGGCCAGCCCGTTCATCTGGAAGCGCGAGATCGAGGTGACAAGGAAGAAGCGGTCGAGCAGCAGATCGCCCTCGCGCTCCTTGACCGCGAGCACGACGCGGCGGGGCTCGTTCCAGGTGCTGGCCTGATGTTCCAGTTCATGGGTCCACATCCGCGGCTCTGTCGGCCGCCGCCCGGCCGGGCGCTTCATGTGCGGCGCGGCCAGCCGGTCGAGTGCGGGGTTGGCGCGCAGACGGGCAACATGATGCACCCCGCGCTCTTCAAGACCGGCGAGCAGGGCGCCGGATGGGAAGCCGGCATCGATGCGCACATGGGTGATCTTGCAAAGGCTGGCCTCGGCGCGATCGACGACATCGAGGATGACGTCCAGCGCACCGTCCGCTGTGCCAACATTGCCGGGACGCAGACGGGCGTCCAGCATGTCGCCGGTTTGGGCAATGGAGGTGATCAGCGGGTGGTAGATCCGGGCGCGATAATGGCCGTTCCACTCCGCCTGCGGCTGGTGACCATGGACCTCGATCGGCAGGCTGTCGACGTCCAGCGTAATGCGTGTGCGCCGCGCGCCACCGTTCTCGGCACGCAGGTTGCGGCCAGCAAGTTCGAGCGCGGCTTCACGCAGGATCTTGAGATTTGTGGGTTTGGCCAACATTGCCGCGCAGCGTGACAATGTCGGTTGCGAGGCCAGCCAGGCGCTTTGCGTCAGTGGCGCCAGCCCGACCGAGGAACTGACCGCCAGGCACATCGCCGGATCGTGCCGCGTCGCCATTGTCGCTCGGACCGATGGCGCAACGACGGCGACCATCCGAATCGTCGTGATCTCGCCAGCCCTGCGCCGCCAGAAGCATCATGGTCCGCAGCAGAGACGGCAGGTCGTGGACGACGTCGGCCTGACGGCGACCGTCCCTCATCCTTGCCGCCATCCACGGAACAATCCCGGTCGCGTCGAGCACTTCGCGCAGCAGAACCGCACCCGGGTCACCGGTCAACCGTTCCGCCTGCGTTTCGATGGTCAGAGACCGGTTGAACCCGGCCGCGACCGGTCGTAGCGTTTCACCCATGCGTGCGTCCGTGGCTGCCGGCGGATTTTCGTTTAGCAACTGGTTTCTACGGCGCTTTCAGACGCACGCAACCGCCCCTCACCGATTTGGATGAATAAGGTGGGTTCATCGAGGCATGGCTCGCCGAGGGAAATAATATCGGAGAGTTCTGGTTATCCGGTGGTTAGGCAGGAGCGGTGGAGATGGCGCTGACCAATCCGGACCGGCTTGTGTCAATGCTCCGTGACGGTGCCAATACTACAGCGAACCATTTTGGAGAACGTGAGCGCTCTCGTGAAATGGAAATAGAGTCGATGTCCCCGCGGTCACTCCCGAGGAGAACTTCGCGTTCCATACAAGCTGAGATGCACGATATGTGCATCGAAGGTAGCTTGTTCGACAGCTCCAACGGACAGGCCGGAGCTAATCGCAGCATGGAGGATGACCGCATCGTCAGCTCCAGCCGCAGAGATCATGCTGCCAACAGTTGGGGCTTGACCGTCGATGACTGGGAAAAAACTCGCTCGGACCTGGAAACCAGCGCGATTCATGGTGAGCCGCTTGCTGACCGGGCCGGTACATAGCAAGCATCCGCCGAGGACCGTGGTTAGGCAGCCTTGACCTAATGCGTTGCTGCGTTCCATTCCCACGGCAGCAACTCGTGCAGGCGTGAGACCGGTATGTCAGAGATGCGCGCGATGACATCGGCAAGCCATGCTTGCGGATCTATGCCGTTCAGCTTTGCCGTGCCGATTAGGGAATACATGGCGGCGGCGCGCTGTCCCCCGCGCTCAGACCCGACGAAGAGCCATGATTTTCTGCCGAGGGCCACGCCGCGCAGCGATCTTTCGGCGGCGTTGTTGGTCAGGCAGATGCGGCCGTCCTTGAGGAACGAGGTGAATCCTGACCAGTGGTTTGGCGATAGCAGGTAGTCGATCGCCTTGGCGACCTTGGCATGCTTTGAGAGCAGCGCGCGTTCGCCGCGAAGCCAGCGTTCCAGATCGGCGACCAGCGGGGCCGACAGGCGTTGCGGGGCCGACAGGCGTTGCCGCGCTTCGAGACGCTCGTCGGGGGATTTGCCGTTGATGTCGCGCTCGATCTCGAACAGGGCGTCGATGCGCTTCACTGCCTCGAAAGCGATCGGCGAGATCTCCTTGGGCGACTTGCCCTTCCGGATGTTGCTTTCGACATCCGCGAGTTCGAAGAACTTGCGGCGTGCATGGCTCCAGCAGAGCGCGGAGGTCACGGGTCCGGGCGAGCGCTTTTGATCGTAAAGCTGGTTATATCCGGCATAGGCGTCAGCTTGCAGGATGCCCTGCCAGCCCATCAGATGCCCGGTCGGATGTTCCCCGCCGCGATCGCGGGAGAAGCGGAAGACCACCGCCGGCGGCGCGGTGCCGCCTAAGGGCCGATCATCGCGCACATATGTCCAGAGCCGCGCGGTCTTCGTGCCGCCGCGGGCGAGCAGCGGGACGGTGGTATCATCCATTGCCCGGCAGGCGCATGGCGGAGCCATGCTGCCGAGTATCCGTGATGATCAAGCCGGTTCGAGAGCCCACTTCCGCCCGTCTCTCAGGAGCGCATTTGCCAAGACGATAAGTTTTCGCATGACAGCGGTCACGGCAACCTTTCGTGGCTTACCTG
>JAXMNQ010000127.1:0-5524 GCA_034670345.1 Paracoccaceae bacterium
ACTCGCTCAGCCCAAGCGCGAAGCGCGCCCATCACTCGCAGCAAACTCGTGCCCAAGCGACCGTAGGAACGACATCAAGCCGCTCCCAGAGCGCCACGGGACCGTCCCGGCGAATAACGCGGGCTGAGAACAATACACGCCGTCAATGAGAGCCAACATGCCAGACAGACACGGCGATGAGTTCAAGCGGGGTGCGGTGCGCATTGCGCTCACTAGCAGGCTGACCCGGCGACAGCCGCCGTCCTGTAACAGCGGCCACAGACCACGTCTTTGCTCACAGCCCCCTCGTACAGCCCGAACAGCGCCCACTTGACGCGTCGCATGTTGGTGCCGGCGAGGTCGATGCCGCGATCGGCGCTTCGGCCTTCTTCGTCAACCGCCGATAAACGGGCAGCGCCTTCGACCGGCAATCCGTCACCTTGCCAGCTTCGTCCTCGATACGGGCGCGCGGCACTCGCACCGTCTCAGTCCCGAAGGTCCCGGTGATGTGTCGCTCCCGGTGCCCGTGGCGATGACCTTTTGCCGGGCCGTGTCGGACCTGACGTTGGACAAGCCGGTCCTTTCGGACGCCGCACGGGGAGTTCGAAGCGTTTCACAAAATAATGAACGTTCCCGTGGATCGTTCAAGGGCACAAACGGGCGGAGCCCCTGCCACCGATAAAGAACCTCGCGCCAGTCGGTAATGTGGGTGTTCCGGCGTTCAGGTGTACAAGACCGAATGACCACACAGTGCCCGGGGCGACCGCCCACCTGCGCCAGAGGTCATCATCCTGATGGACCAAAGGCCGACCATGCACTAACTTTCAACTTGGACCACTCAAGTGGCGCTGCTCATTGGCTTTGGCAAATGGGCTCACCCTGGATTATGCGGGCCAGCATCGGTAAGGTCTGGTTCGTATTGGAAAGACGCAACTGCATGCTGATTGTGGCTCTGGTTCTGACTGCCTTGTTTCTGAACATTTGGACTGCGCATTTCTGGAACGCGACATGGGTATTTTCGGCGTCCATGCTCGCCGTGCCGTTCTGGCATTTCGACATTGTCGCAAACAGAGGGAAGTCCCCGGTGACGCGCCCCCTCCTGGCGCCAAGACATTTGCAAACCAAGTGGGCCGGAATGCGCTTGCCGCATCGCGGCAGACGACGGGTCACTGGCGCGCCGCTGGCGCTTGTCACCTGGGGGCTGGCAATGGGTCTATTCCCAAATCCGGCGCTGCCGGATCAACCGGTTCGTGTCGCAAACCTCGCCGAACTGGGTCGCGCCCTGGACGGCGGAGCGCAAGAAATCCTGCTCGCGAATGGCGCATACGGCGACCTGAGTATTGAGGGCCGCACATTCGACCCGCCTGTCATTATTCGCTCCGAAGTTGGTCGCGAAGCGCGGTTCACGTCTATTGCAATCCTAGCCACACAAGGCATTCGGATCGAGTCGGTACACGTTGACAACCCGCTCAATGGAACCCGCACCGGGGCCCTGGTCTTGGTTTCCGATGGCAGCCGGGATGTGGTGTTTCGCGATTCCAGGGTCAACGCGCGTGTCGATGACATTTTCTCCGGCTTTGTCGCACTGCAGTCAGACAAGGGCGCGCAAGACGTAACTTTCGCCGACAACATGCTGCACGACGTCAGGAGAGGTGGGCTGTTCATCAACACCACGGGCCTCGTGGTGCGCGGCAACACCGTAGATCGCATCTCGGAGGACAGTTTCAAGTTCATTGCCGTGCACGACGTCCTGATCGAGAACAACACCGGCGCGCGTCTTGTCTACCCGGATCCGGGCGCCCATCTGGACTTCATCCAGTTCCAAGGGGCCGACTCGTCCAGGATCACGATCCGCGGCAATGTCAGCTTGCCCGGCAATGCCGCCGCGGCCACGGCCCAGGGGATCTTTCTGGATGATGCCCATTATTCCGACGTCCTGATCGAGCGCAATATTATTGTGACCGGCATGATCCGAGGCGTGTCGCTGAGCAGCGGCACGCGAGTTGTCGCGCGCTACAACACGGTCCTTGATGTCGAAGGGATCGGAAGCAAGGCGACATTGGTCATCGTCGATGGGCAAGTCTATGGCAACATCATGGGCAGTTATCCGAACGACAAGACCATCGGGGCCGGTCGCAACCTCGTGTTGCAGAAATCCGCTCTGGGACGCCCCTGGCATTACGACAGGGTCTTTGCCAACGCGGATCGTGGAATCGGCATCACGCTCAAAGATCTTCGTCCTGTTGAGAACCAACTGGTCAACTCTTACGGCGCCACGGCAGCAGGCGCGGACTAATGCGCTGTTTTATCTGCAAAACCGAGCATTTTGTGCTTGGCTCCAATAGGACCAATGCCTACTGTGCTTAAGTTCGAAAATGCATTTCATACAAGTGACTTGACCATGTCCCAGACCTTCCCGACCTTGCGAATTGGCCTTTTGTGGCATTCCATGAATTCGGACAATCTTGGCGTCGGCGCCCTGACCCTGGCTCATATCGCCATCCTCGAACAAGCCGCGGCGCGCGCGGAGGTGAAACCACAGTTTGTCGTCATAGGTTGGGACGACAGACGCGCGGCTTATCTGCAGCGTGACGATGTAGAGGTCGTATCGCTCAGGATGAAGGATTTCGTCAAGCCCAGCGGTGGCCTCTACGGCGTGCTGCGCGGCTGCGCTTTGGTGCTGGATATCGGCGCAGGCGACAGTTTCACGGACATTTACGGGATCAAACGGTTCACGACTCTGCTGGCTTCGAAGGCCCTGACCCTGGCTGCACGCCGACCTCTCATTCTCAGCCCGCAGACCATCGGTCCGTTCCAACGGCCCTGGGTGCGCCGCGCCGCGCTGGCGGTGATGCGACGCACCAGCTTTGTTGCCTCACGCGACAATCTTTCCACCGACTTCCTGCAGAGCATGGGGTATGACGGGCGCCTGCTCGAGGCGACAGATGTAGCCCTGCGCTTGCCTTACACGCCTGCCGAAAGGCCAAGAACCGACAAGCTGCGCGTTGGAATAAATGTCTCGGGTCTGTTGTTCAATGGCGGCTACACCAAAAGCAACATGTTCGGACTGCGCGACTCTTATGCCGAGGTGATGCGCAAGCTGCTTTCAATGTTGTCTGGACGCGATGACGTCGAAGTGCATATCGTCCCTCATGTGATTTCGGACGATTTCGAAATCGAGGACGACCACCGTGTCGGTGAAAAACTGGCAGAAGAATATCCCGCGTTCATATCTGCGCCCAGGTTCAGCGATCCGATGGCGGCCAAATCCTATATCTCGGGGATGGATTTTTTTGCGGGAGCCCGGATGCATGCCTGCATTGCGGCACTTTCCTCGGGCGTACCCGTCTTGCCGATGGCCTACAGCCGCAAGTTCAAGGGCTTGTTCGGGACACTCGGCTACGACGTCCTCGCGGATTTCCAGACCGACGACGCGGCCAGTATCCTTGAGAAGTTTGAAAGCGCCCTGAACGACCGCGCTGCGCTGGCAGAGAAGGTGCAAGTTGCATTGGCAAACGGCCTCGGGCGTCTCGACGTCTACGATCAGGCGGTTAGCGACGTCTTGCGCGCAGCCGTTGGCCGGACGTGACCCGTCCCCATGACTCTCCTGTCCTGCGGCGGGTTTGCGGAGGCAACCTGTGCAGCGGTTGCGGGGGCTGCGCGGCAATCGCGCCCGATGGCATCGCGATGGACTATGACGCAGCGGGCTTCCTGCGACCTGTTCAGAATACCGCCTTGACCGACGCTCAGGACGCGCGGATCGCCGGTATCTGCCCCGGGCTTGGGTTGACCCAGGATGCCTCGGGCCGGAAGGACCATCCGCTTTGGGGGCCATATGTGTCCGTGCACCGCTGCCATGCAACGTCGCCCGCGTTGCGCCACCGGGCCTCGTCCGGCGGGGGCTTGTCTGCGGTTCTGATTCATCTGCTGGAAACCGGTGCGGTTGATCGCGTTCTTCAGGTCGGCGCGGACCCGGATCTGCCGATTGGGAACCGGGTGGTGCTGAGCGACTCGCCGGAGGACATCTTCGATAACGCTGGATCACGTTACGCGCCTTCCGCGCCCCTCGCCGATATCGCACCGCTTCTGGACAGTGCCGATCGCATCGCCTTTGTGGGCAAACCCTGCGACGTAGCGGCTCTGCGCGCCCTTGCCCGCCAAGATCCGCGCGTCGACGAACGATTTCCCTTCATGCTTTCATTTTTCTGTGCAGGTGTACCCAGCTTGGCCGGCGCACGCGAGGTAGTGAGCCGACTTGGGGTTTCCGAGGCGGCACTCTCGGCCTTCCGCTACCGAGGTGATGGTTGGCCCGGCTTCGCAACGGCGACGGATCTCCGCGGCGAGGCATTCCGGATGAGCTATGCCGACAGTTGGGGAGGCATCCTCTCCCGGCATGTTCAGTTTCGCTGCAAGATCTGTCCCGATGGGACGGGCGGCTTCGCCGATCTTGTTTGCGCCGACTCATGGGAGTCGGACGCGCGCGGATACCCTCTTTTTTCCGAAGCCGAAGGCATCAGCCTGATCATGAGCCGCACGGAAAAGGGGGAAGAACTACTGCGGTCCGTGCAAGACGCTGGACACGTCGAGATTTTCCCGTTCGATATTGACGCGCTCGAAACGATCCAGCCCGGACAACGAGGCAAACGCCGGCTTACGTTGTCGCGTATTGCCGCCCTGAGCGTTCTAAGGCGGCCGGTTCCGGCCTTCCGTGGGTTTCATCTGTGGCACAATGCGCGCCGGGCCGGGCTAGCTGCATTGACGAAAAACTTTCTGGGTACGCTGAGGCGGGTTCTGTCCGGGCGGGTTTGAAACCATCCTCGCATGCAAGCTCCACACGCTTGAGCTGAGTTGATCTGCGCCCCGCTCGCAGAGTGAGGGTACAATTGCTCACGACAGGCCCCGGCCTGTCCGAGCTCGGGCAACTTATTGCCAATCTGTTTGAATGCTCTTGGGTCAAGCGCTCGGGCTTGGAAGCAGCGGTATCTCAACGGAAATTTCCGGTGCGGCATGACTAGAAGCCTGGCCATGATTTGGATGATTCGCCAATAACCGCCGCTATATATAGCAAGAAACAGCAGGAATCCGCTCAGCAGCGGCCCCGCTTCCGCCGCTGGATTGTCGTACTCTTGCCAGATTGATATGCGAGATGTGCAGACAATGACCCAAGCTCGAGGAAGCGTCTCACTCCAGTAAATGTCGCATGTACGTGTTTGAACGTAGCCTCCGTCCCCGCCACCCGGGCCTGACGGACGGTAACCTGTAGCGTGTAATCAGTCTTTCTTCAAACCGCTTGGCTCACCCGCATCACCCCGACCGCACACTCACGCAGTTGGAGTTTCAGGAATAAATGCATGGCGCATCGCGCCTGGCGAGAACGAAGAGAGATAGCACCCCATGGCAACTACCGCATCCCAAAGCGGCGAGACGATATCCGTCACGTCGCGCAGCGAGCTTTTGTCTGCCCTCAACGCCGCAACAGGCGGTGAGACGATTGTCCTGGCCGATGGCGCCTACGGGGATCTCGAGATAACCGGGCGCAACTACT
>JAXMNQ010000128.1:0-5009 GCA_034670345.1 Paracoccaceae bacterium
CGGGGGCGACCATACTCGGCAGCGGTCCCTTGCGACCCAGAGGGGTACGATCCATCCCCCGCAAACACGCAGACTTGCGCGATCTGCGTGGTGGCTCTCATCATGCAACGAGAGCTGCCCAATTCATGAGACAAGAGGGGAGGATCGGCATGCTGCTTGAGCGCAAAGGCATGATCATGAACCACAAGAAACTCTACCGCCTCTACCGCGAAGAAGGCCTCTCGGTGAAGCGGCGGCGGGGCCGCAAGCGCGCCCGGGGTTCGCGCACGCCGATGCCCGAAGCCACGCAGCCCAACCAGCGCCCCCTCTCGCGGTTTGCAGGCAAACCGCTGCTGGGCAGCGGGATCCCTGGACTTCCTGGCGGACAGCTTCGGCGCGTCGCGGAAATTCCGCATCCTGGCCGTGAATGATGACTGCTGCCGGGAAAACCTGTGCCTGGCCGCGGACACCAGCATTTCAGGTGAGCGCGTTGCCCGGGAGCTGGACGCCCTCGTCCGTGTTTACGGAAAACCCGTTTGCATTGTCAGTGACAACGGCACGGAATTCACCAGCCGGGCAATCCTGAAATGGGCCGATAGGAACGGCGTGGATTGGCATTACATCGACCCAGGAAAACCGCAGCAGAATGCCTTCATCGAGTCATTCAACGGCAGCCTGCGGGACGAGCTGCTCAATGAAGAGATGTTCGATACCCTGGACGATGCCCGCCGCAAGCTGGCGCTGTGGCGATACGATTACAACAACGTCAGGCCGCACTCTTCGCTGGAGAACAAAACACCCCGGCAAGCGCGGCAGGCGCTTGAGCTATTTGAGGGCTCCGCGCCCGCCGCGCTTGCCAAGCCCGAAACTGACGACTACCAAAATCAAACCCGCAGACTCTCGTCATGAGCGAGGGACCAGCGGGGGGCACGTCATGCCGCCAATGTGGCAAATGAAAGGTGCAAACGGTTGGGATGATCGGGTGCCAAATCGGAGGTGAAAACTGCCGATTGCGCTGTGACTGCTGCATAGTCGTTGAGCGTCACTATACCCTTGGCATCCTGCGGAATGTGGCTGAGCAATTCGAACAATGGGTACATGGAGTCCGATCGCGCGACCGTAGCAAACGGTGCGAGGAAAATCGCAATCGTCATCGAAAGTGCCAAGAGGCAGTGTCAGAAGAACCTGGCTTGCTGCAGGGCAGGAAGCTACTAACATCTCAGGAAAGCAAAACGCGACCCGTTCAAATACTTCAAGACCAGCCCGGAAATCATCCGGATGGCCGTGATGCTCTACATCCGGTTCCCACTCTCGCTTCGGAATGTCGAGGATCTACTCCACGAGCGCAGCGTCGAGATCAGCCACGAAACGGTCCGGTTCTGGTGGCTACGGTTCGGACCGATGTTCGCGGCCGAGATTCGGAAGCGGCGGATCGAAGGGATGCGCTCGAGCCGTTGGCGATGGCATCTCGATGAGATCTTCGTGAAGATCAACGGCGAGACGCATTATCTCTGGCGCGCTGTCGATCACGAGGGCAGGGGGCTGGAAAGCTTCGTGACAAAGAAGCGGGACAAGAAGGCCGCTTTGAAACTCCTCAAGAAAGCGCTGAGGAATCACGGCCGGTCAGAGGTCTTCGTGACGGACGAACTCCGCTCCCATGGCGCCGCCCTGAAGGAAATCGGTGCGGCGGATCGACAAGAAACCGGTCGTTGGCTGAACAATCTCGCGGAGAATTCTCATCGTCCGTTTCGACGACGGGAACGGGCGATGCTCCGGTTCAGGGGCATGCGAAGTTCGCCTCCGTCCTTGCCTCCGTCTACAACCATTTCAACCAGGAACGCGGCCACTCGAGCCGGGACACATTCAACGCCAACCGCGCCGCCGCTCTCACCGAGTGGCGCGGTCTCTGCGCGAATTAATGGACAGCCATCCTGTCCGGGCTGAGACTGTTCAGTATTGGTCTGACACCACAACGCGGAAACACCTCGCCTCCCACTGCATGACCGGATGACGCAGTGACGTTGGAGACGCCACAGATCGTATTCGCCCGGCCCGAAAAGGTTTACATCGACAAAACACCCGAAATGATCTTCCAATCGAGGCACATAGGTACGTGGCGTTGCGAGACGGAGCTGCCCCACTCACGGCCCTTCACGCCGGTAGACCCTTCCTAATGAAAGGAAACGACATGCCCGCCCTGCCCGGAACGGATACGATCCCTGGCGACGCCTCTACTACCGAGACAATCGCCCTGGGCGAAACGCGCGTCAGCGCAGTGGACATCGGAGGCGACGCCGACTGGTTTCAGCTGACCCTCACCGCAGAGGATGTGGGCAAGGTCGTGTATTTCAGCCTCAGAAGTGCCGGGCTGACGCCGCTCATCGACCCGTATCTAGAGGTTTACGACTCAACAGGCGCGTTGATTGCGGAAAATGACAACTTCAACGGAGAGCGGTTTTCCGAACTGGAGTTCTATGTCGGCGCCCCCGTCACATATTTCATCAGTGCGCGTGGGTTCGAACCTTTGGAAACCGGGAGCTATCAGCTGACGGTTTCGGGGTTTGCCTATAGCGAGGACGACACCATACCCGGCGACGCATCGACGACCGAAACAATCACGGTTGGTGAAACCCGAGCCGGCCAGATCCAGACAGGTGGCGATGTCGACTGGTACCAGATCACGTTGCAGGCCGGCGAGTCCGTCGATCTGACGCTGGAAACATCGATGCCAGGTGGCTTTGTAAACGGGCCCTACATGAGCATCTACGATACAGATGGCACGACGCTCCTCAGGACTGTCTATTCAGTTGCCCAGGCTTCCAGCAGTTTTTTTACCGCGCCAACAACCGGGACATACTATATTTCGGCATATTCCACCAACTCGATACCGGGCAATTATCGGCTGCGCGCCGACCCGCCCAACTACCAGGACCTTTACACTGACCAGTCGGTCTTGACGGAAACCATTCAAACCGCCGCGCGGGCCGATGTCGCGGACCCGATCAGGGTGTATTTCCTGATGGCTGGCGAAACCGGATCCGCTGGCGTGGCGGACGGGGTCAATGCCTACGAAATTGACCAGTACATGCTTGCCTTCCAGCAAGTCTCGAACGTGGCGAACATCCAGTATGTCCAGACGACCACTCGGGCAGAGGCCGACATCGAGGTCTACACCGGTCCGCTGGACGCCCTCGGTTCGGCCAGTTTTCCCGGCGGCACCCCGCCACAAGCCCTCAACATGAACAACCGCGTCTCGGGATATTCGGACGCTCCAGGTGGCGGCCTGAGCGTTGGCGGATCTGCTTTCGAGACCTTGCTGCACGAAATTGGTCATACACTTGGCCTCGCACACACGCACGATGGTGGTGCTGGGGCCGTCGTTCTTCCGGGCGTGTCGGCAACTGATTACGACAGCGGCGTATTCAACCTGAACCAGGCGATCTATTCCGTCATGAGTTACAACGAGGGCTGGTTTGAAGGACCACTTGGCCCCTTTCCTCCCCCGGCATACGGCCAAGCCGCCACCTTCTCGCCGATCGACATCGCAGCCCTGCAGAACATGTATGGGGCCAACACGACGACGGGGGCGGGCGACACCGTCTATACGCTGACGGCCGCAAATGGTGGCTACCATACGATATGGGACGTCGGCGGCACCGACGAAATCAGGTTTGACGGTAGCGAAGACGCAGTGATCGACCTGCGCGCCGCGACCCTGCGCTATGAGCATGGCGGCGGCGGTTGGATCTCGCACCTTGCAGGCTGGCACGGCGGCCTGAACATCGCCAACGGCGTGGTGATTGAAAACGCCTCCGGGGGATCCGGACCGGACGTGATCACGGGCAACGCGGCGGCGAACCTCTTGCGGGGCAATAACGGCGACGACACGATTCAAGGCCAGGAGGGAGACGACACGCTGGACGGCGGTGCCGGCGCGGACAACCTGCAAGGTGATCAGGGCATCGACACCGCCGATTACAGCGCTTCGACCGGCGGGGTTGCGGTGCGGCTCTGGAATGGCACCGGCGTCGGCGGCGACGCCGAGGGCGATGTGCTGATCGGCATCGAACATGTCATCGGGTCGGATCACGCCGACACGCTGGTCGGGAACTTCGGGCAGAACAACCTGCTGGAGGGAGGACTGGGTGCGGACCTTCTCAGAGGTCTGAGCGGCAATGACACGCTGGACGGCGGTGCGGGCGCGGACAGCCTGCAAGGCGACCAGGGCATCGACACCGCCGATTACAGCGCCTCGACCGGCGGAGTCGCGGTGCGGCTCTGGACCGGCACCGGCGTGGGCGGGGACGCCCAGGGCGATGTGCTGACCGGTATCGAGAACATCATCGGGTCGGATCACGCCGACACGCTGGTCGGGAACTTCGGTCAGAACAACCTGCTGGACGGCGGTCTGGGCGCGGACCTTCTCAGAGGTCTGAGCGGCAATGACACGCTGCGCGGCGGCGCTGGCGCGGAAAGCCTGCAAGGCGACCAGGGCATCGACACCGCCGATTACAGCGCTTCGACTGGTGGTGTGACTGTGCGGCTCTGGACCGGCACCGGCGTGGGCGGCGACGCCCAGGGCGACGTGCTGAGCGGCATCGAACATGTCATAGGGTCGGATCAGAACGACACGCTGATTGGCGCCTTCGGTCAGAACGACCTTTTGGAAGGCGGTCTGGGCGCGGATGTGCTGAATGGTCTGAGTGGAAATGACACCCTGCGCGGCGGCTCGGGCAATGATACCTTGATTGGTGGCGCTGGCGCGGACAGCCTGCAAGGCGACCAGGGCATCGACACCGCCGATTACAGCGCTTCGACCGGCGGGGTCGCGGTGCGGCTCTGGACCGGCACTGGCGTCGGCGGGGACGCCCAGGGCGATGTGCTGACCGGCATCGAGCACCTCATCGGCTCTGCTCAAAACGACACGCTGATTGGCGCCTTCGGTCAGAACGACCTTTTGGAAGGCGGTCTGGGCGCGGATGTGCTGAATGGTCTGAGTGGAAACGACACCCTGCGCGGCGGCTCGGGCG
>JAXMNQ010000129.1:0-5001 GCA_034670345.1 Paracoccaceae bacterium
TGAACTGAAATCCACCCCGGAATTGCTTCCGGTCCTGTTCCGCCGCGGGACCTTCGGGGCAGAGCGTGATTTGCTCGTGTCGCGCCAGCACGGGGTATTGGTCGGGCAAGACAATTTCGCCCGTTCGATCCATCTTGCACTGTCCATGGATGGCGTGCGGATTGCGCGCGGCAAACGCCAATTGACCTATATCCATCTGATGTTCGAGCAACATCAGGTCATCTTCTCTGAGGGTGTTGCGACCGAAAGTTTCTATCCGGGACAGGTGGCGCTTCGGATGATGTCTGATCCAGCGCGGGACGAATTCCTGAAACTTTTCCCGCGCTTGGCCACCACCACCACGATGGCCGAAGAACCGGATTTCCCTATCGCAATGGCGCGACCGTTTTTTCCGAAGGCGTCGATTTCGAACGCACTGCCCGCGTATTCATGCTGCCGAGCTGCCCGCGTATTCATGCTGCCGAGCTGTTCGCTCCACTCAACCTCGTCGCGCAGCCGGTCAACCAGCTCGTCGCGATCACGAGGACGGCGAGCCGCCGCCTCCAGCATCCGGCGTTGAATTTCATTGGTCTTCCCCGTGACTTCGAGACGTTCAGCGATCCGACCCGCGCGCTCCCTGGTGCGGCGGATCGACAGGAGAAAAAGGACAATGGCGACGACGATGGCACCGTAGCGCAAAATGGCCCGCGCCCATGGGTTGGCGGTGATCCCGCCGAGAATGGTAGCAATGATCGCTGCCACATCCATGAAACCGGAAACGACAGCTATCGGTTTAAAGCCAGGTCCGAGACAGAAAAAAAAGAAACGGAAGGAGACAGTGGCATTGACCCAATCCTGAATCAGGAAACATAACGAACGGGAGGGTCAGATCTCGGTGAAAATGCTGGGTCAGTTCTCAGTGACATCCAACATGCATGAGGGACCGGCGTGGAGCAGGTCATTGCGGTACTTGTTTCGAACAAAAAACGACAATGACGCCTTTCTCATTGTCCGCCAGCGAAGTGGCTTCTTCGCAATGCAGGATGCCTTCACTACGGGGTGACGCATTCACTTCTGGCGCGACGGTTTCGGTAGCATCGATCAACGCGGATAGTGTTCTATTTAATTTGTTTCTTTCTGCATAGCCGATCAGGTCTTCCAGTATACCAACGATCCATGAATGCGATTTCATGTTCTCACCCACAAGCGGTTAAACTTCCAAGTCAGAAGTAGGGTTGTGAGCGAGACCAGGAAAGGGGAACTTTTCTGTATTCGCCTCGTTAACTTGGTCTCGGTGGGGCATGCGTCAGAAAGTGCCGTGGTTACGGTTTTGGTCATTTTCGGTATTGAGTCATTGTCGGACATGCAAGCCAAACACGTTTCATTTGCCTAAAATGACTGTATTGTTCTTCTCAGGAAGTCAGGCTGCGTCCGGGTCGGCTCGACCATTCAAACCTTCGGATCCAGGAGACGTGAGCGAGCGGTTCCCCGTGTCACAATTCAATTCGAATCAGGGCACTACGAGTTCGATCCGAGAATTCGCTTTTTTCACCCTGCTCCAAATAGTAGTGAGTATATGCAAAAGCATATATTTTGGATAATCGTTGTCTTCAGGAGTTGAGGGGGAAATGGGGTTGCAATCTCTGATTGTATTTTGCTATCAGATGCAGGATTCAGGGGATGTTTCTCTGACACTGGCGCGCGCCTGTGTTAATGATTTCCGACATCAACGTGGATCTTCAATGCGCCTGGACCAACTGGATCGCATGACGGAGTTTGCAGTCGAGATCTTGTCGAGCGGTGACAGGAACCAGATCGTAGCACTCGTGCGTCGCATGGCGGGAAAATGGCCTCAGGTATCCGCCTTGGGCATTTGCTTTGCCATCACCAGCGCTGCGGCACGGCTGGAAGCGGAATTTGACGACCCGGCAACTATGCGATCGGCGGCGCTTGGTTACAAGCTGGCGGCCTTGGTGGCCTCAGACATTCTCGCCCTCGAGACAATGGGGGGAAGACAGGTGATCGGGAATGACCTGATGAGTTACTGGCATCGACTGGATCCGTTCTTCCTCAAACTGTGAAGCGAAGATCCCGCACGCGATAGCATGAATGGAAGCGGATCTCGCATCGGCTCTCGTGAAAATTCTGACTCGACCATTCGTTGAGCGTGCACGACCGAATTAGCCATCTGACCATCTTGAGCCGACTTGGAGAATTCACCTGCTTCATGCAAGATATCCATGATCTCGTCATATAACGTCGACATGCTTACCTCTGGTAGCTGACTGCTTTTTTTCGAAAGTCAACCCTGGGCATGCCAAGAAAGTAAAGCTAGAACTAATAATGCGTGCCGGAATCACTTGATAGATGCTGACTTGCATCGACTTTTATTGACGCCCGCCAATTTTTTTCCCGCATTTCCTCGGCGAGGGCGCGCAACACTTGTGCGGTTGCGTGAAACCCTTGGGCATCACACATTACGGCCGCAGTCTCGGCGCGCTTTTCAAGATCTTCGGTGTGCATGTTCATTTTTACCGCTCTTTATTTGTTTTTTCGCAAACTTCGCATGATCGTCCTAACGAGGCGTTAAACTGGGCAACTCTCGAACCAAGATCGGCGTAAACCCGCGCGCCCGTGCCAAGCCCCGGCAACGCGAGGTTTTGCAGCGTGGTCGGGGTGATCCCGACCCAGCCGGATCCAGCGTAGACCCTCGTCCTCGCTCCATGCGCGCAAGCCGGTCCGCGGTGGCAGACGCAGCCACTCCCCGTCTGTCCAGAGCGCGACGTTCAGGTCCCAGCCTGCCCAGCCGCCTGTCGCGCCCGAGCCGACGATGTAGCGGTCTCCATCGGTGGGGCTGCCGGGCGGCGCCGTCAGATCCCGTTCGAGGACGGAGAGCTGCACGAGCCCGTAGAGCGGCCGGAGCGCCTCGTAGTGGGCGACGTGGCGTCGGGCCTGCGCCGCGGGGATGGTGAAGAACGATCCTTGCCGTCCGGCATGTTCAGAATCCCCACTCGTTGAGTTCTCCGTTGCCGGATCCTGTTGCGCCTTCGGCACGGATACGGGACCTTGCGCTGGGTGTCATGCCGAATTCGGCAGCGTAGCGGATCATGTCGGACATGGCCTTGTTGGCGGTGCCGACCAGCGGGTTCTGGATGGCGTTGCCGCCCTGGGTCTTGATCATCAACCCCTGGGTCACGGCATCGCGGTCAGCCATCCGGTCGAGGGCGGTTTCGGCCTGGATCCATCGGCCGTAGGCTTGGCAATAGGCAGCAAGAGCTGCACGATCGATTTGTGACAGGATGCCCAGGGTGACAAGTTGCACACATACCCTGTCCCATTCCGCGCGGGCCTCACCCTTCAGGTGACCCGGTGGGTCCGGGCAGGCAGGTTGTGGTTTCGGTTCCTCGGGATTGCGTCGGTCGGCGCGGTCGGTTCCGGTGACGAGCTTCAGCCCGCTGGGTTTGGGTTTGCGTCCGCGCATCTCTCACCCCCACTTCGAATTCTGGCAAAATGCGCGTTTGGCTCCCCACGCCGGTCCCTGTTCGAAACCCACAGAGATAGACCCGCCCCCCGGGGTCATTTGCAGTATACGACAGGCAGCAAGCCATTGCTATCCCGTCATTTTCCGACATTGAGCGACGAACCGGGACAGCCAGGTCCCGGCTTTGGCAACTGGCGGCCCTTGCCCGCGATTCAGGTCACGGCGCCGAGAGATAGTCGGCGGAGACGTAACCGGTGATGTTGGGTGCCTTGGCGAGTGACCTGCCCCCCGTGAAATCCCTCACCGCGATGTAGAGTCTGCGCCAACTCTGAAGGAGCAGACACATGCGAAAGAGCCGTTTCACCGAGGCGCAGATAATCGGGATGATCAAGGAACAGGAGGCCGGAATGCCGACTGCGGAAGTTTGCCGTAGGCACGGCCTGAGCACGGCGACGTTCTACAAGCTGAAGGCCAAGTATGGCGGTATGGAGGTGTCCGAGGCTGCCAGGCTGAAGGCGCTCGAGGACGAGAATGCCAAGCTGAAGCGCCTGCTGGCGGACACCATGCTGGACAATGTCGTGTTGAAAGACCTGCTGGGAATGGAGGCCGCCAGCCCGCCATCGGTTCGAGGGCAAGGCCGACCCTGACGACATTGACGAAGCGGCGAGATGCGGCGCTCCGGGTGATGCGGGATCATGATATCTCGCAGCGCCGGGCGTGTCGGCTTGTCGGTGTCGATCCCAAGACCGTCCGGCGTGAACGCCCGCCGGACAGTGCCGATATCCGCAAGGAGATGCAGGAGATCGCCAGCAAGCGACGTCGGTTCGGCTACCGCCGGATCGGGGTGCTGCTGGAACGCAAAGGCATGAGCATGAACCACAAGAAGCTCTACCGGATATACCGGGAAGAGGGGTTGTCCGTGAAGCGACGACGTGGCCGGAAACGGGCGCGCGGGACAAGGGTGCCGATGCCGACTGCTGGACAACCTAATGCCCGATGGTCGTTGGACTTCGTGTCCGACAGCTTCGGTGCTTCGCGGAAGTTCTGGATATTGGCGGTGATCGATGACTGCACCCGCGAATGCCTGTTCCTCGTCGCGGACACTAGCCTGTCAGGCGCACGGGTTGCCAGGGAGCTCGGCACCCTGATCCGGATTTACGGAAAGCCCGGCTGCATTGTCAGCGATAACGGGACCGAGTTCACCAGTCGGGCCATCCTGAAATGGGCCAACGAGAACAAGTCGCCGTGGCACTACATCGATCCGGGCAAGCCGCAGCAAAACGCCTTCATCGAAAGCTTCAACGGCAGCCTGCGGGACGAGTTGTTGAACGAGGAAATCTTCGACAGCCTGGACGACGCACGTCGGAAGCTGGCCTTGTGGCGCTACGATTACAACACGGTCAGGCCGCACTCGTCCCTGGCCAACCAGACACCGCAGCAAGCGCGCCGGACGCTTGAGCAATTTGAGGGCTCCGCGCCCGGCGCGCTTGCGCCAGACGACGAAGCCGAATACCCAAATCCAACCTGCAGACTCTCGTTAT
>JAXMNQ010000130.1:0-4977 GCA_034670345.1 Paracoccaceae bacterium
TGATCAGCGCGAGCTTGCCGTCGAAGAGTTCCGCCTTTGCGACGGCATCATCATCGACCGACCAGCTGAAGCGGTCGGCGTTGAGGTCAGCCTTGATGAAGCGCGTCATCTCGGCCTCCGCGACGGCACGGGTAAACCGGCTGTAGGCGCCGCGGTAGGAGGCTCGCCGCCCCTTAGCCGTCTGCCCGCCGTCCTGCGCATCGAGCTTGCCCACCATTTTCTCGGCCACCATGGCCTCGAGGTCTGCGATGCGCGCGCGGCGCCGGTCGCCCTGCTCGGCCGCGCGCAGGGGGTCATGGGAGACGATCAGGCGGTGGCCGGCGAACGTGGCTTCCGCAAGAGCGGTGTCGCCGAAGGCGAGGTCCCGGAAGGTCCCGACCAGGTCGGCATAGCGGCGGGCGGGCACAGCCAGGATGAATTCCAGCCGACGCCCGCCCTGGTCGGCCAGGGACGTCAGCTCTTCGATGTTGTCCAGGCTCAGCAGCCCGCGATCGGCCACCAGGATGACGCGCTGGACCGGGAAACGCTGCAGCACCGTCTGCAGCATGCTCTGCAGGGTCTTCGTCTCGGCCACGTTGCCGGGATGGACGGTGTGCATGAGAGGCAGGCCGTCGGCGGTCTGCACGACTCCGAGCACGAACTGTCGCGCGATGCCGCCCGTCTCCTTGTTCATGCCGAAGGCGCGGATGTCGTCCGCGACCGCGCCCTCGCCGTGGATGCGCACGGTGGTCAGATCGTAGAAGACGACAGCCAGATCATGATCGACCAAGGGGCGGACCTGCTTCGCAAGCTCGGCCTCGACCCGCGCGGCATGTTCTATCAAGGCGTCCATGGCGCGCAGCAGATGCTGGTGGGTCACGCCCTCGGGCATGGCGGGCATCGCGACCGTGTCCAGCCAGCGCAGGCAGCCGAGCTTCGAGTCCGGCGCGCAAAGGCGATTGAACACCATGGCGCGCACCAGCGCCTCCACATCGAGCTTGCGCTTGCCGGAGCGCAAGGCCCGGCCAAGGGCACGGTCGAAGCCAAGGTCCGTCCACAGCGCATGCAGCGCGAACACATCCCCGAAAGCCCGCGTCGGCGCGTGGCTGATCTCGAGCTTCGCGGGTTCATCGCGACCCGCCACCCGGCACAGACCACGGATCAACGCGTCGAGATGGCCGTCGTCCATGCCATCGATGCGCCCGAGATTGGCAACGACCCTGTGCCGCGGCTTTCCGGCCTCGTTGCGGTAGGACTCGACGATCTGCAGGTAACGCCGACCGCCGCTCTCGTTGATGCGCGCGAACATGCCTACAAATTACGCCGTATCGCCCAGCTTTACAACGCTGGATACGTAGCCTGCGTGTGACTACAAAGAATCCTCGTTCACGCCCACCTAACTTATTGACAGGACAGGGTCACGCCACGCAGATCGGCCGTGTTCCGAGGGAATTTTGTCGAACTTGGGGTTCTACGGCAAAAAAGCCGAACTCGCAGGTTGCGAAGCGAAGCTACTTTTCACTGTTTCTGAAGCAATGACCGCTCAACCTGCACTTCGGAAGCTACTGTGGGAACCTCGCGGCAACCCAGACCACAATGCCACATGCCGAATTTTAGCGGCATGAATGAGACGCCAAAGTCCTCTCCATCTCAATTCTTGTATGTTCCGCTTCTGTCGCCAACCAACTTTCAAAGCGATCATGGATCGGAAAATGTCTTTCGCTGTCAAATGACACGAGTTTGTAGGGATACCCGGTTTGCACCCAATGGTCCGAACTGAGGGGTGCAACCAGCCGGCCTATGTGCAGCGCTTCAAGCACGACTGATAGCTGAGCGAGATGCACACCGTGGCCTGCAAACATCGCGCGGATTGCGAGTGTGGTGAATTTGAAATTTGCGACGGGCTCAACATCGACATCCGTGAATCCATTCGACTCGCAATACCGTTTCCAATTGAGCCAACCAGTGTCAACTGTCGAAGGCTCTGTGTGCAGCAGTGGCACATCACCGAAGGGGTTGGTTTCATTTCCCGGAGTCATCCGCTTCGCCAGTTCAGGTGTGCAAATGGGAACCAAGTATTCAGGGAACAAATCAATCGATTTCCCTGCTATTGCTGCATCAGGCGCGTACCGCAATGAAAAATCTATTTGGTTCAAGTCGGGGTCTAAGAGTGTCGACGTTGAATCGAGAGAGATTTTGATCCCTGGATTGGCTTGCCAGAACGCGGGTAAGCGCGGGGCAAGCCAGTATTCCGCGATCGTCGGCACTATTGATATCGATAGTCTTGACGGATCCGAGTTCTGAGCGATGATTTCCAACGCAACAGAAATTCGGTCGAAGCCGCGTGTCAGCTCGCTAGCGGCCTGTCGAGCAAGCGCAGTGACAACAAAACCGTTGGGCGTTCTCTTCAGGAGTTCGGACCCGGTCACCTCTTCGAGAGTCTTTACATGCTTTCCAATAGCTGCTGGTGAAACATTGAGCTCTTCAGCTGCGGCACGAAAGCTGCCGTGGCGTACGGAAACCTCAAGCGCCCTGAGAGCGTTAAGATGCGAAAGTTTCATAGTATGAACCCGGGTTATTCATCCAAATCGTTTCGTGAAGGTTGCGTGCGCCTGAAAGCGCCGTAGAATCAATCTGCTAAGACAAAATTCGTCGGCAGCCACGGACGCACGCATGGGTGAAACGCTACGACCGGTCGCCGCCGGGTTCAACCGATCTCTTTCGATCGAGACACGTCCTGAGCGATTGACCGGAGATCCCGGTGCCGTGCTGCTTCGGGAGGTGCTCGACGCGACCGGGATCGTCCCTTGGATGACTGCGCAGATGAAGGACGACCGTCGCCAGGCCGATGTCGTGCATGACCTGCCGTCCCTTGTCCGAACAATGGTGCTGCTGGCGGCCCAAGGGTGGCGCGACCATGACGACGCCGATGGTCGCCATTGTTGCGCCATCGGTCCGAGCGACGATGGCGACGCGCCACGATCCCGCCATGCGCCTGGCGGTCAGTTCCTCGGCCGGTCTGACGCCGCTGACCAGCGGGACCGGTCTCGCGTCTCAGCCAACCCTGTCGCGCTGCACGGCCATGCTGGCGCGGCTGGAGAACCTGAAGGTTCTGCGCGAGGCTGCCCTCGAGCTCGCCGGTCGGAACCTGCGTGCCGAGAACGGCGGGCAGCGGCGCGCACGCATGACGCTGGACGTGGACAGCGCCCCCGTCGAGGTGCATGGCCATCAACCGATGGCCGAGTGGAACGGAATGGGGTGGTTGCCGCCCATCCTCGACGGCATCGCGTTGTGCGAGGATGAGGTGCTACAGTCATCACGTTCGAGAGGACAACAACCATGGACAAGGATACGGTAATCGGTGTCGATCTGGCGAAGAATGTCTTTCAGCTGCATGGCGCGTCGGCGGAAGGGCACGTAAAATTCAGAAAAAAGCTCACGCGCCAGCAGTTTCGCCGTTTCATGGCCGAGCATCCTTCTGCAGTGGTCGCCATGGAAGCATGCGGCAGCGCTCACTATTGGGCTCGGGAGATGCGGAGGCTCGGTCACGATGTCAGGCTGCTTGCCGTCCAGTATGTGAAGCCCTTCGTGAAACGGCAGAAAAACGATGCCGCGGATGCCGAGGCGATCGCGATTGCAGCGCGCCAACCCGAAATGCGCTTCGTCGAGCCGAAATCGGCGGATCAACAAGCCCGGGCCGTCGTCTTCCGGGCTCGGACACGCCTCGTGAACCAACGGACCGAGCTGGTGAACGCGCTGCGTGCCGTGCTGTACGAGTTCGGCCATGTGGCGCCAAAGGGGATCCAGCAGTTGAAACGGCTCGAGGCCATCGTCGAGGAACCGAACTCCGATCTTCCACCTCTCGTCCGGGACGAATGCCGGGACCTGCTCAAACAGATTGCAGAGAAGACGGAACGGATCGAGGCGAAGACGCGGCAGGCGAAGGACCTTGCGGCGAATGCCGACACGACCCGCCGGTTGCAGACGATGCCGGGTGTCGGGCCGCTGATCGCCCTTGCGCTTGATGCCTTTGCCCCACCGATGGAAACTTTCCGTACGGGCCGGGACTTTGCTGCCTGGCTTGGATTGGTGCCCCGCCAGCATTCCTCGGGAGGCAAAGCGAGGTTGGGACGTGTCTCGAAAGCAGGCCAGGCAGACATTCGCCGGCTCTTGATCATCGGGGCGATGTCGCGACTGAACTGGATGGGAAGCAAGACCATTCCCGCTGGATCCTGGCTGGCCCGGATCCGGGCGCGGAAGCCACGGATGCTGGTCGCCATCGCGCTGGCGAACAAGATGGCAAGGCAGATCTGGGCAATGCTAGTCAAGAAGGAGGACTACCGGGATCCGGCGGTGGCAGCGGCAGCCTGATGTTCACACAGGGAACCGCTGCATGACGTCGGACTGACGTGTGAGAAGTCGACGACCCCCATGGGCGCAATGATCGAAAGATCTGGGCCGGGAAAACCAGGTTAATGAGCTGAGCTTCGAAGCTCGGGAACGGAATATGGACCCGGTCCGCTGATCACCATGTCGGCCAGCGGCCTCTGAAAAGGCCGCAAGAGAAGGCCTTACAGAGAACCGCACTCGATCACACGCGCAGTGAGGGAAGGGTCAAAAACTTCTTGCACTACGGGCGGCAACCACAGAGGCATTACCGGAGCCGGATCCACCACCCGCTGATCACCTCCATCGCGTCACGCCAGAGGCGTGCCTTCGGCACGACGACCGGCGACATGCTCGATGCCCGGTTGCGCCCCGGTAATGTCGGCACAGCCGAGGGCGCGCTGGACGTCATCCTCGATGTCGTCGATCGCGCCGAGGCCAGCCTTTGCAAGATCACCCATGTGCGCATCGATGCGGGCTTCCCCTCCGGCGCCCTGCTCGCCGGTCTTGAAGAGCGCGGGGTGCATCATGTTGCCCGTCTGCGCGCCAACCCCGCACTCGACCGGCTGGCCGCGCCGCACATGAAGCGCCCGGCCGGGCGGCGGCCGACAG
>JAXMNQ010000131.1:0-4717 GCA_034670345.1 Paracoccaceae bacterium
AAGGTTGCCGTGACCGCTGTCATGCGAAAACTTATCGTCTTGGCAAATGCGCTCCTGAGAGACGGGCGGAAGTGGGCTCTCGAACCGGCTTGATCATCACGGATACTCGGCAGATTGCTCCGCAATCGCCTGCCGGGCAGCGGGATAGCCGAACCGGCGGCGTTTGCCAGCGATCTGCTTCATCTCCTGGCGGATCTCGGGATGGTCAGGCGGGCGTTCGCGCCGGACCGTCTTTGGATCGACACCGACAAGCCGGCAGGCCCTGCGCTGCGAGATGTCATGATCCCGCATTGCATTGAGCGCTGCCTCTCGCCGCTCTTTCGGTGCCGTCAGCTTTTTCCCAGCAGGTCTTTCAAAACCACGTTGTCGAGCATCGTGTCGGCCAGCAGCCTCTTCAGCTTGGCATTCTCATCTTCCAGCGCCTTCAGCCGAGCGGCCTCCGATACCTCCATGCCACCATATTTGGACTTCAGCTTGTAAAAGGTCGCCGGGCTCAGGCCGTGCCGACGGCACACCTCAGTTGTTGGCATCCCGGCTTACTGCTCTTTGATCATCCCGATGATTTGCGCCTCGGTGAAACGGCTCTTACGCATTCGTCTGCTCCTACAAAGGTTGGGCAGACTCTACTTCATGGTGAGGGAATTTGCGGGGGGCAGGTCACAGGGTTTGTCCGTGACGGAAGCACGTCAGGGGTCAAGACATTCCACGTCAGCCCGGTCCCCCTCGAAACCAGCGAGGAGTTGGACTACACGGTCCTGCAAGTGATCGGCGACGCCAATGCGGAATTTGGCGCGCTGGAGCTGAGTTCCAACCTGCCAAGGGATGCCGACCCGCTGCTGGTGATCGGCCACCCGCAGGGTTGGGCACAGAGGGTCAGCCGCGAAAGCTGTCAGACCGATTCTCCGGCGGTCGACGGCAATCGCCTGCGGCATGTCTGCGATACGATGCCGGGCAATTCCGGCTCGCCGGTGTTCGACGATGACGAACGGCGGGTGATTGCATTGCATTCGGCCGCGACGCCGACCTCGAACCTCGCCGTGCCGATGGCGAAGATTTTGGCACAGTCGAAGGTATTGAAGGCGGCGGTGCCGGTGGTGCCCGCGCCGGTGCAGCCTGGCACCAGCGAGTTGGATGCGGCCCTTGCGCTTAGCGACGCTTTGACCTTGGAGGACAGGGTCGAACGGATCGCGGCGCTTGAGGCGCTGTTGCGTGAGTTTGGCACCATGCAGGCGGCGAAACGGGCCAAGAGCAAACTGGAAGCGGATCGCAAGCAAGTGCAGGATGACGCCGAGCGGCTAAATGAAGAAAGGCTGGCGCGCAACAAGGCCGTCGCAGAGGAAGAGCGCGAAGACAGGGCGATGGAGGCCTATCGCGAGGCGATCCGGGAAGAGGACCTGACGGCGCGGATCGCTCTTCTGGTTGCCATTGGCAAGGACTTCGCCGGGACCGAGGCGGCGGGGCTTGCGGCGGACGGCGAAGCCTCTGCGCGGCGGATGCAAGAGCAACTCGCGGCGCTTCGCAAGCCCACGACACCGGCACCAATTGTCAATACGACTGCATACGGGATTGCCGCTTCGGCCTGGTTATCGGGGGCGCCGGGCGAGCCAGGGGCGGTGTTCAAGGAATGCGAGGATTGCCCCGAGATGGTGGTCCTGCCCGCAGGGCGCTACCTTCGCGGGTCACCCGATGACGAAGAGGGGCGCGACGACGACGAAGGCCCGGTGAAAGCGGTCCGCTTCCCGGCGCCTTTTGCGGCGGGGCGGTTTGAGGTGACAGTGGCGGAATACCGGCGGTTTGTGCAGGCGACGGGGCATGACACCGGAAACAGCTGTTGGACTTGGGACAGCGAATGGAAAAATCGTGATGGCAAGGGCTGGGCTGACCCCGGTTTTGCCCAGGGTGACGAGCACCCCGTGACCTGTGTGAATTGGGAGGATGCCAAGGCCTATGTGGCTTGGTTGAACACGGTTGAAACAGGGGCTGCTTACCGGCTTTTGACAGAAGCGGAATGGGAATACGCGGCACGCGGCCTTGGTGGGGACAGCACGTCCCGCGCGTCTTCTCGGTTCTTTTGGGGCGACGACGCGGACACGTCATTGGGGTGTGATTTTGCAAATGGATATGACGCGACCAGCAGGCGTGTGAATGAATTTGGGTGGAGGGCTTTCGACTGTGACGACGATTTTGCGCAAACGGCCCCGGTTGGCAATCTCAAGGCCAATGCCCTTGGGCTTTTTGATTTGTCAGGCAATCTTTGGGAATGGGTGCAGGATTGTTATGCCGACAATTATGACTCAGCGCCAACAAACGGGACTGCGGTCACAACCGTTGATTGTAGCCGGCGCGTTCTTCGCGGCGGGTCCTGGGGCGACGAGCCGAGGTTCCTCCGTTAGGCGTCCCGCCACAGGAACAGGCCCGACAACCGCAGCACCGGCGTCGGGTTTCGTCTTGCGAGGACGCTTGCACCTTGAGTCTTAGTTCCTTTACCCGGGGTGGAGGGGCAGCGCCCCTGCCGAATTCCTGGAGGTTATGTTCATGAAAAGTTCCGGTGCGCCGCCGCCTGTTCCACGCCAGCTTGGCCCGGCGGTAGAGCATATGTATCAATTCCTGCTGTGGCTTATTCCCGCCGTCGAAAAATTCCCGCGCAGCCAGAAGTTTCTGCTTGGTGATCGTATTCAGACCACGGCCCTGGATGTACAGGAAAGCCTGCTTGACGCGACCTATACCAAAGCCCGCACCCGTCCCCTCAACAGCGCCAATATGGGGCTGGAGAAGCTGCGCATGTTCTTTCGCTTGGCCTATGACCTGCAATACCTCGATATGCGCCGCTACGAGCACGCCGCCCGTTCGCTTGACGATGTTGGACGGCTTGTGGGTGGATGGATCAGGCAGGACAAGACCCATGCCCAAACGGCATAACGATCTTTTCGACGATATCGCCAGCTTTCCCGCGTTGCGCGCCGCCGCCAAACGCGCCGCCAAGGGAAAGCGCCGCAATGCCGCGGCCGCGCGTTTTTGTCCGGGCTGGAACGCAACGTGCTGCGCCTCGAACGCGACTTGCGCGACGACCGCTGGCGCCCCGGCCCCTATACGGTGATGCAGATCCACGATCCCAAGCCGCGCCGCATTTCCGCTGCGCCATTCCGCGACCGCGTCGTGCATCACGCGCTTTGTGCCGTGATCGAACCTCTGTTCGAGCGAGGGTTTATCCACGACAGCTATGCCAACCGAGTTGGCAAGGGCACCCATGCCGGGGTCGCCCGCTACGAGCAATACCGCGACCGACATTCCCATGTCCTGCGCTGCGACATCTGTCGCTACTTTCCCTCGATAGACCACGAGATATTGAAAAAAGATCTGCGCCGTCGGGTCGCGTGTAGCTCCAGTCTTTGGTTATTGGACAACATAGTTGACAGCTCGACCCCCAAGAACCGGTGCATGTGCATTTTCCGGGTGATGATCTATTGGCGCCGCTGGAACGCCGTCGCGGGCTTCCCATCGGCAATCTGACCAGTCAGTTCCTCGCGAACGTGTATCTCGATCCATTGGATCACTACGTGAAAGAAGTGCTGCGCGCGCTTTACCTGCGCTATGTTGATGACTTTGCGCTGTTCTCGGACAATCCTGAGCAATTGGAGCATTGGCGGAAACTGATTGATCGTTTCTTGGAAAGGCGGCGTGTTCTGTTGCACCCTCGCAAAACCTGTATCACCGAAACCGCAGCGCCTGCAGAGTTTCTTGGATTTGTTCTGATGCCCGACGGGCGCTGCCGCTTGCCTGAAGACAACGTTGTACGCTTTCGAAACAGGTTGCGCGGCATGCGTGACAGATGGCGCGCAGGCCGCATTGGCATGCCCGATGTCCAAGCGCGTGTTGGATCTTGGATTGCTCATGCCGAGCATGCGCAGACCCGGCGCTTGCGCCACGCGATCTTCGAGGGTGGGGCCTTTGATCCGACCCTGGAAGCCTAACCAGACCAGAGCCAGCGCGTTCTTCGCGGCGGGTCCTGGAACAACAAACCGAGGAACCTCCGTTCGGCGAACCGCAACAGGAACAGGCCCGACAACCGCAACACCAACATCGGGTTTCGTCTCGCGAGCACGCTTTCAACGACCCCACGCCGGAGCCGGACGGTTCAAGGACCTTCCGGGAGAAGCATCGAAAGCGTCCAGGTCTGGTCATGATGAGCGACGGCCCGCGTCGGTCTTGGCTTTCGAGCGACCGACGCGGGTTTCGTAGTCGAAAACGGCAGTTCCGACCGCGTCGATGAAGGCTGGTCAAGGCTTTAGAATCAATGCACGCTGACCGTCGAACGTTCGATTTCTGTTCCAGCTTGGCGAACGCGACTCCGGTCGAAGTGTTTAGGTTGACCTATAGGAAAATCCTTTACCTACAGAGCATTGCAAGTTCTGCACCAAATCGGCGCAGTCATGAGGTCCGGAGAATATCGGCTCTGAGAGACCACCTCCGGAGCCCGTGGCGATGACGCCAGTGCTCAGCCCCTCCCACACAACACTCGAAAACAACGGAAAAATCCGACCGCAGCCCGATCGGGAGAACGCTTCCTCCGGGGCAAGTGGCGGAGGGGGCGGGCCTGACGTCGAACCTTCTTTTGTGGATGCCGCTCGGTTTGCAAGGAGTTTCTGATCGTCCGGACCTGTGATCGAGTGCGTAGTTTTTTCAGGCCTGTTCGTGCGGCTGACATGGCGCCGCTGGC
>JAXMNQ010000132.1:0-4556 GCA_034670345.1 Paracoccaceae bacterium
AAATAGGCGACATTGGTTTATCACATGGCTGGTAGGTGAAATTCTCAGAAGTCCCTCCCTATCCGTACACCTGCCGTTCGCTGCATCGTGTACGAACTGGCATGATGCGGACTTTCCTGCCGTTCGCTGCGGCCGCTCAGTTTGCGCTGCGATTGCGAGGGCCTTTGGAATGAAGGGCGGAGAGCTGACCTTTGCTGCAAGTGCGATACGGCGACGTCGGTGATCTAATAGCGGACATTCCTGGATTGCCGTCGCGGTCTCATTGCGGCCTTCGCGATTCGAGTGATCAATGTCCGGCGCGGCGGAGCTGGCGCCCCCCCGCGCGCGCCAGGGGGCCTGATCCGGATGGCCGTCCGAGGCCCTCAGCCCAGGGAACATTCCGGCCCGACAGGCACGATGCCGGTGGGGTTCAGCGCCTTGATCGAGTAGTAGCCGCGCTTGATGTGGTCAATGCTGACCGTATCGCGCACCCCGGGGATAGCGAGGATACGGGCCTGGTAGCGGCTTAGGGCAGGGTAGTCCGCGATTCGGCGCAGGTTACACTTGAAGAGGCCGTGATAAGCCACGTCGAAGCGCACCAGCGTCACGAAGAGTCGCACATCGGCCTCGGTGAAGCGACCTCCCAAAAGGAACCCGCGACCGTCGCCGAGGCGCTCCTCGAGTTCATCGAGCATTGCGAAAACCTCGCAGAATGCTTCCTCGTAGGCGACCTGCGTGGTGGCGAAGCCCGCGCGGTAAACGCCATTGTTCAAGCTCGGATAGATGCGGTCGTTGAGCGCCTCGATGTCCTCGCGGAGGTCCGCCGGATAGAGATCGATGCTATGGTCGGCCAGATCTCCGAAACCGGAGTTCAGCATCCGCAGAATGTCGGCGGACTCGTTGTTCACGATGGTCCCGCGCTTCTTGTCCCAGAGCACCGGCACCGTGGCCCGGCCCGAGATCGTCGGGTCGGCCCGGGTGTAGATTTCGTGCATATAGGACGCGCCCTCGGCCTCGGTCGGATCGCCGAAGTGCCAGCCCTGGTCGGAGAGATCCGGTTCGACGACCGAGACCGAGATCACGTCCTCCAACCCCTTCAGCTTTCGGGCGATCAGCGTCCGCGACGCCCAGGGGCAGATCAGCGCGACATAGAGGTGGTAGCGGCCCGCCTCGGCCTTGAAGCCGCCCTCGCCGGTCGGCCCGGCGCTCCCGTCAGGCGTCACCCAGTGGCGGAAGCTGGAGGTCTGGCGGACGAAGCCACCCTTGTCGTCCTTGGCCTGGACCGGCTGCCAGTCGGCAACCCATTTCCCGTCTCGAAGCATGATCGTCTCCTTAATTCTTGAGCGTGATTGCGGTGCCCCAGGGATCGCGAACGGTCAGGCCGTTGGCATTCTTGATGCTTTCAAGCCCGGCGCTTTCAACCCGGCCAGCGATGGAGGCAATGTCCGCCGCATCACGGACAACAATCTCGATGGCATCGAGACCTGCCATACCCTCGGGGCGTTTGCTGGCCCGGCGGCTGTTCCAGATATTGCCGGCAAGCTGGTGGTGGTAGCCGCCGCTGCCGTAGAAGCTGGCCCCAGGATAGCGCGCCGCGATATCGAGGCCGAGCACGTCGCGGTAGAAGCGGTCGGCTTCGCCCGTGTCGCCCACCTGAAGGTGGACATGGCCGATGCTGCCGTTCTCGGGGAAACCCGACCATTCGGTGCCTGCGGCGCTTTGCAGCAGACCCTGGAGATCCAGCGGGTCGGTGCTCATCCGGATCTCGCCGCCCTCGCCGTGCCAGGCCGAGACCGGGCGGTCCGTATAGACCTCGATGCCGTTGCCCTCGGGATCGGCGAGATAGAGCGCCTCGCTGACGATATGATCCGAGGCACCGTGAAGCGGCACACCCGCCTCGGCGATGTGAGCGACCCAGCGGGCCAGGTCGGATCGGGTCGGCATCAGGAAGGCGGTATGAAAGAGCCCGGCCTGCCGCGGGTCGAGTGGGGAAAGGCCTGGGTCGCCCTGAAGCTCCAGAAACGGCGTGTCGCCGGTGCCGAGGGTGACGCGATGCTCGCTGGTCGCGACCGGGCTGAGCCCCAGCGCCATCTGGTAGAAAGTGGAGACCGCATCGAGGTCCCGCACCTTGAGCCGGACCGCCCCGATACGCATCGGCGCGGTCGTCATGTCGAAGAAGTGGTCGACGGTGGTCATTGCAGGTCTCCTTGTGAAAGAGTGCGGCCGCGGGAGGTGACCCGCGGCCAGCAAGGGAGGTCAGGCGAACTGGCCGAGGCGTTGGTCGAGCTGCGGCACGCGCAGCGCGAAGGCTCCGCGTCCCAGGACGGCGACGACGCCTTGCACGACCGCCCAGAACAGCGGGTATTCCCAGCCGCCGCCTTCGTTCGAGAAGCTCCAGCCGAAACCGGAATGCGCCCATGTCGCACCCAGGAGGACGGGGATCAGCCCGATCGAGACGAGGCGTGTGCCGAGACCGAGGATCAGGGCGATACCGCCCGCCAGCTCTGCGAAGATCGTGAAGTAGGCGAGCACGCCGGGCAGGCCGAGGCCTTCAAAGAAGGCGACGGTGCCGGGGATGGTAAAGGCGCTCACCTTCATCCAGCCATGGGCGAGGAACAGGACGCCGGTCGAGATGCGAAGGGCGGCGGCGGCGTAGTCGGTATGGGTCTGCGTGGTCATGTCAGATGCTCCGTGGGGTTGGGGATGTCAGGAAAACTGCCAGCGCGGCGCGATCCCGGTGCCGTGACCGAAGACGTAGCCGAACTGGATGTTGAGGAAGCCGATGGGCTCGAGGTAGCGGGCGTTGGCGAGCGGGCCGGCATCGACCGGCTCGAGGCCGATCTCGGCGGCCAGCGCCTTGACCGTCTCGCGCGCGGCCTCGTCATCGCCAGCGACGAAGGTCTGTATGGGCTGGCCATTGACCTTGAGGCCCGTGCCGTAGTGCTGGACGAAGACCGTGTTGAACGCCTTCACCACCGTCGCACCGGACAGCCTGGAGGCGATCTCTTCGGCCGCCGAGGTCTTGTGCCCGACTTGAAGGCCGGAGAAGTCCTCGGTCACCGGGTTCGAGACGTCGATGACGGTCTTGCCGCTGAAGTCGGCCTTGCCGGCAAGATCCGCGATGGCCCCGTAGGGCGTGGCGACGACTACCACCTCCGCCTTGGCGACGGCGGTAGAGAGAGCGTCGTTGCGGCCGATGGTTGTCACCTCGTGGCCGGCCTCGCCCAGAATCCGCGAGAGCCCTGAGCCGACATTTCCGTTGCCGATAACTGCGATACGCATGGCATTCTCCTTCGCTTTGCCGCCCTGCGGCGGCCTGTTGATCACTAAAGCGAAAGTAAGGCTTTCCCATATTCCATAAAATGAAGATGTTATGGAATGACTATCGCGAATTTATTCTCAAAAGGGCGCTCATGGATATTGTCGACGAACTCAAGGCTTTCGTGGCCACCGCACGGACCGGCTCCTTCACCGCAGGGGCCGAGCAACTGGGGGTCTCGAACCGCCTGACCTCGAAATACGTGGCCGAACTGGAGGCGCGCCTCGGCGCGCGGCTGCTCCAGAGAACGACCCGGAAGGTGGGGCTGACGCCAGCCGGCGAGGATCTCCTCGCGCGGGCGCCAGCCGTCCTCGATGAGCTCGATGCTCTGCTGGGGTCTGTGTCAGAGGGGTCGCGCGGCCTGAGCGGGATCATCCGGGTCTCGGCACCTGTGACCTTCGGCGAAGTCTACGTGGCCGGCATGTTGGCCCGGTTCGCCGAAGCGCACCCGGATCTGACTTTCGACCTCAGGTTGGACGATCGCTACGTCGACTTGGCCGCCGACGGCATCGATCTGGCGTTCCGGATGGGTGTGTCGGAGACGCTGTCACTCAAGACGCGCAAGCTCGGCACGTTTCACAGCTCACTGGTTGCGCATCCAGACTACGTGAATGAGCACGGGGCACCGAGAACACCGGATGATCTCTCTCAGCACGCCTGCATTGTCGATACCAACCGGCGCCAACCGCATCGGTGGACGTTTAGCAAAGACGGCACCGCGATCGTCGCCCAGGTGCGGGGCCGGTTCCATGTCAACTCGGCCCGGGCGGCAATCGAGTTGGCCTCGGCCGGCATGGGGATCGCCTATGCGCCGCGGTTCGCGACCGCCGACATCCTGGACACTGGCCGCCTCGTTCCATTGCTCGAGGATTTCGACATGGATGGGGGACCGGTTACCGTCGTTTATCTCGAAGGTCGGACCTTACCTCGAAAGATACGAACCCTCATCGACTTCGCTGCTGAGGATGTTCACGCCATGTCTTGACGAGCCATGAGAGGCAATCCTGGTCGGGTCAACAGCACCGACATGAATGGCACCTTCGGGTAAGTTGCGACGCAGCGAAAACCTCCCTGACGAAGGTCTGGTCTGGGCCGTCCCCTGCAAAGAATGCGATGCTGGGACTGCGAATAGCTTCAAGCTCGGCGCCGTCACTAAGGGCTCACAGCTGACCTTCGCCACAGCTGCAGATAGAGGATCAGACGTTATAGGGGTTTTAGGTTCGTAGTGCAGACTTAGCAGGCGTTGCCAATTTTCTTA
>JAXMNQ010000133.1:0-4546 GCA_034670345.1 Paracoccaceae bacterium
ACAAGACATCATATCACATGATGCTGCGATGCATCCGAGGTCGGCTGTGAGCCCGGAGCAGACTTGCGGCACGGGATGTGGTAGAATTCCTCAAATTAGGAGGCGACCGTGACGCAAGCGATCACTTTTGCCGACAGGTATCAGGCCGTGCTGGTCCCAGTCATTTTTGAGCCATGGGCAAGAGAGCTGGTCCGGCGCGCCGACCCGCAGGCGGACGACAATATCTTGGATCTCGCCTGCGGCACCGGCGTCGTGACGAGGGAGCTTGCAAAACGTTTGCCCGGTTCCGGTAATATCGCCGCAGCAGATCATAGTGGCGAGATGCTTAGCGTGGCTCGATCTCTCGCCAAGGAAGCTAGAATAGATGTCGAATGGGTGGAGGCCGATGCCGCCGTGCTTCCTTTTGCCGACAATCGGTTCAATCTTGCCTTCTGCCAGCAAGCCCTGCAGTTCTTCCCCAACAAGTTAGGAGCGCTTCGCGAACTGCGAAGGGTGTTAAAACCCGAGGGGCGAGCGGTTTTCTGTGTTCAGCGAGAACTGGATGTCAATCCAATGCTTAAGGCGCAGGCTGCGACGCTCGAAACTTACGTCGGCGCGGAGGCAGCCGCCGCCGTAGAGGCCATTTGCAGCCTGCCCGATGGCACCGAAATTCAAATGCTTTTCGAGACAGCGGGATTCCAGGATATCGAAGTGACGTCGGTGAGCCTTGACCTTCAGCATCCTGATGCTGCCGTGTTCGCCGCCGGGGCGATGGGTGGCATGCATACCGGTGACAAGCTCTCCGGCCTTGCAGACGGTGACATTGACCGCGCGGTGGAGGCCTTTCTCGACGGCTTGGGCGATTGTCTGGATGGCCGCTCACTGCGCTTCCCGCACGTATCGAACGTTATAGTCGCGACGGCTTGAGACAAGGTGAGATCCGGCCTCTCCAGAATGGCCGCGATGTCCGCAGTCCTGCCCTCCGGGCAACTTAAATGCTGCACAACGTGTCGAATGGCTGGTTTGGTGAAGCTTCAACGCAGAACCTGGCCAGTCGCCCAAAGGCCGGTCAGGGCCGTTCGCGATGTGGCTCCATTCGGTCAGGAAGGGGCGGGAAGCGTCGATCAACCCAAGGCGCGTCGCTGCCTCTCCCACTCCACTGGAAACGACTCCAGCCCCCGCGCCAGCGTCATCTCCCGTCCCTGCTTCCCGTCCAGGATCGCCTCGACGATGTCGGGCGCGAGCAGCGTCAGACGCAGGACGCGGGTCATGTATGAGGGCGCGATGCCCTCGCGCTCGGCAAGTTCGGCGATGGTGGCGAATTCGCCCGACTCTAGCATCCGCTTCCACCGGAAGGCGCGGGCCAGCGCCTTTACCAACGTGTTGTCGGTCCGTCGCGGTTGCACGGCCCCGTCCGGCAACTGCATCTCCTTCCGCCCGCCGCGCTTCACGACGCGGAACGGCACGTGGAGCGTCACCGTCTCGGGGATCGGAGCCCCACGGGTCATGCTGCCGCCTCAATGCCACCGGCCAACATCTCGCGGGCGAGGCTGCCGAGCCCGTCGACGCGCAGGCGCACCTTGAGCCCGTCGGTGCCGATGTCCACCCGCTCGATCAGCAGCGCCACGATGCGGGCTTGCTCTGCGGGGAACAGTTCGTCCCACAGCGGATCGAGCTGCTGCAGGGCCGTGTTGGCGTCGGCCTCGGTGATGTCGTCTGCGTGGGCGCGTGCCGCCTTCCATGTCCCCGCCACGATCTCGGGTTGGCGGAATACGGCGCGGAACTGGTCGATTACGGCCGCCTCGATCTCACCGGCTGGTACGCGGCCAACGGGGCAGGATCCGGCGCCGTGTTTCAGCACCGCCTGGCTGACGTAGTAGCGGTAGAGCTTGCCGCCCTTTCTGGTGTGTGTCGGCGAGAACGCGGCGCCATCGGGCCCAAACAGCAGCCCTTTGAGCAACGCCGGCGTCTCGGCGCGGGTGCGCGCAGCGCGCTTGCGCGGGCTCTCCTTCAGGATGGCGTGAACCTTGTCCCACGTCGCGCCATCGATGATCGCGTCATGCTCGCCGGGGTAGCTGTCGCCCTTGTGGACCGCTTCGCCGATGTAGGCGCGGTTGTTCAGCAGGCGATACAGGTACTTCTTGTCGATCCGATTGCCACGGCTGGTCTGAACGCCCCGTGCCGCCAGTTCACGAGCCAGTTCCGTGCCCGAGCCGTTTTCGATGAAGCGGGCGAAAATCCAGCGGATGTTGGCGGCATCGGCCTCCTTGATGATCAGCTTTCGGTCCTTCACCTCGTAGCCCAGTGGCGGCACGCCGCCCATCCACATGCCCTTCATCCGGCTGGCGCGGACCTTGTCCCGAATACGTTCCGCCGTCACTTCGCGCTCGAATTGGGCGAATGACAGCAGGATGTTCAGCGTCAACCGCCCCATGGACGTGGTCGTATTGAACGACTGCGTGACGGAGACGAAGGTCACGCCGTTGCGGTCAAAGACCTCGACAAGCTTGGCGAAGTCGGCCAGCGAGCGGCTGAGCCTGTCGATCTTGTAGACGACGACCACGTCGACCAGCCCGTCCTCGATATCCTCCAGCAGCCGCTTCAGCCCGGGGCGTTCCAGCGTGCCGCCCGAGATGCCGCCGTCGTCATACTGGTCCCGGACCAGCACCCAGCCTTCAGACCGCTGGCTGGCGATGTACGCCTCGCAGGCCTCCCGCTGGGCGTGGAGGCTGTTGAACTCCTGCTCCAGCCCTTCCTCGGAGGATTTTCGGGTGTAGATCGCGCAGCGGCGCTTGATCTTGATGCCGGTCATGCGCGCCTACGTGATTTCAGGCCGAAGAACACCCAGCCGTTCCAGCGGGTCCCGGTGATGGCGCGGGCGATGGCGGAGAGCGATTTGTAAGGGCGACCCTGCCAGTCGAAGCCGTCGGCGGTGACGGTCACGATCTGCTCGACACCCTGCCATTCGCGGATCAGGCGGGTCCCGACGATGGGCGTCAGATCGGCGCGGATGCGGCTCTTCTTGCGGTCACCGCCGTCCAGTTGTTCGCCGAGAGCTTCGAGCCTTTTCACCGTTTCCGGCTTCAGCCCGCCATAGACCAGTTCCTGGATGCGGTAGGCCAGTCGGCTTTCGAGGTAGCGGCGGTTGAACGGCGGTGGCTCGCTGTCGAACAATTCGCGCCATTGTTGTTTCAACTCCAGCGTCGACGTAGTCTTGAGCGCGGCCAGGCGGGCGGGAATGGTGTCGTGGGTCATGTGGTCTCCTTTTGCGAAGTTGCATGACCGCTCTGGTCGGGCGGATTGTGTAGCGGAAATTCTCCATCTGCGCCCGAGCGTTGCGCATTCTCCCGCATGTGCAGGCGGACCAGGCCGAGCGCCAGAAGGCGGCAGAGCTCGGCGCGGCGTTCAGTGGGTCTGAGGTGGCGGGGGTTGAGCGGATTCACGGGTCACCCCTTCCGCACCGGCGGTTGGCGTTCTCGTAAGAAATCACATCGTCCAACCGGTATCGTATGGCGCCGCCCACGCAAACGTAGGCGGGCCCGGAACCGTCTCCACGCATGCGTTGCAATGTTCTTTGAGAGATGTTCCACCGCAGAGACAGGTCACGCTCTCGCAGCATCGGCGTGAAATACTGGCCATCGCTATCTGGATTTTGGATCTTGCTCATTTTCGGGCTGCCCGTGACGTCCGTTTCGATCAACGGTCTGCCACAGAAAATCCGGCGAGTATCAGAACAGCTGGGGCGCTTGATTGAGCAAGGTCAGGCATCTGAAATACATGATAAATTCTGGCCGCTATTCGTTCAACGATTTGTCCCGGCTCTGCTTCCAGTCTTCGGGAAGGAACTCGGAGCCGATCCTGAGATACTTGCGGATGGTGTCGGGATGGATGTCCAGACCCATACCGGCAGCAAGATCGGCTAATTCGCCGTGCACCTTGTTGCGTCGGGCGTCCGGGTCATAGCCGTAGTCGTCAATCGCCATCGCTGTAAGCAGTTGAGCGATCTTGTCTATCTCGCGCTTGGCCGGCTGTGCGGCTTCTCCAGCCTCCGCCGCGGAATTGGCACCATCCCCGTGGTATCTTTGGAGCAGGTCCAGAAAGTCCGGGTGTATCTCGAACTCGACCTTCACAGCCCAGTCCGCAAAATATTTCGCCTTCACCGGTCGCTCTCGATCCTGGCCGAAAACCCTTTGCAGTTGCTCGTGACGTTCGAGGAGAAAGATCAAAGGAGGCCCAAATTTCTCGCGATCGCCGCCGGACAACCCCTTCAAGCACCGGCTGGTAAAGTGCTTGGGGTCTACGCCAACGGAAAGGCATGTGGCCTCGGCGATCGTGAAACTGGGCGTCCGGGCCCAATGCGCGAGGTCAGCCTGGTAATCAGGGTGTCCAAAGCCGCCAGCATACCAGGGAGGTCGTTTTCTTGCGAGTTGCCATACCTCGGCGTCGGCGAAATTGGCCCAGTGCTTGCGAAGATCGTCTGGATCCGGCCGATCCTTCGAAACGAGGATGTCGACCTCCTCCTCGGAGAGTCTGAGAAGCTCGGTTTCGCACCGAGTTATCAACGGTG
>JAXMNQ010000134.1:0-4503 GCA_034670345.1 Paracoccaceae bacterium
CAACAACGAATACCTGCAATTCGGCGCGCTCGGCTGGGGCTCCGCCACCGGACAAGCCGGCTTCGGCGACGTGTTCGACGGCACCCTGTCGGACATCGTCGTCGTCGAAGGTGTGTGGTCGTCCGAGGAGGTGGCGCAGATGCTCGCCGATGGCAGCTTGCCCGAAACGACAGACGATCCGACGGACGAAGAACCGACGGAGCCGGACCCCGGTCCAAGCCTTGAAGACGCCGCGCTTTTGCTGCTGGAAGAGATGCAGTTCTCGTCCCAGGCGGATGTGTTCGAATTTGCGCCTAGCGAAGAACTGAACATCGACACCGGCACCATCGCACTTCGTTTCGAAACAGATGATGTCGCTGGCAGCGAGGGTATTCTGTCGCGCGACGCCAAGCACTTCAGCGGTGATGGCAACCATCTGGCCGTCTATCTGGACAACTCTACGCTGAAAATTCGGTTCCAGGACGGAGAATCGACGGCCAATGTTTCGGTTTCCGGGATCAATGCAGGCCAATCCTACGCGCTGCAGATCACGTTCGACGGCGCCGAGGCGCAAGTTTGGCTCGATGGAGTGCTGGTGGAAACGGTTGCGACCGGGATGTCCTGGGCGGAAAGCCCGGAGTACCTCCAGGTTGGAGGCTTGGGCTGGGCCAGCGCCGGTGGCGCCGCAGGGTCGAAGAATTCCTTCGACGGAACCATCGACGACGTGGTCATACTCGACGGCGTCTGGTCGACCGACGAAATCGCCGAAATGATCGCGGAAGCCGACGTTCTGTTCTGACGCTCGCTGTGATTGACTGTCATTCCGCGCCCGCGCGTGCCCAAGTTGCACGCGCGGGCGCTCTTGCTTTTGACGCCACTGCGTGGAAAGCTTCGTTTCAATTCGATCAAGCTATTCACGTGGCACCCACTGAGAGAGTTTTTGGCCCAATAGATCGTTCCTTTGCGCTGGCGCTTATCCGAGGACAGGGGTGAGCAAACTGGACTATGCACTCAACGCCAATATCACGTGCACCCGTCGTCCTGTATTCTGCTGGCGATGCACGGTCGGAGTCGCAGTGATGGTCGGTTGCCTGCTATCGCACAGTATGGTGACAAGCGTGCCCGCAGTTGGGCTGCGAGAAACTAAACGGGGCAACCGCAAGACCACGTCATCCGACGTGTGGCACTGGCGACGAGAATGGAAAGAAGGTTTGGAATGAGCGATTCAGCGTTCAGCTTGCGCGCAACGTCGCCCGTCGCCGAGGCGACCCGCACTGGTCCTTGGCCGGCAAAGCTCTTGCTGCTGACCTTGCTGGTGCCGTTTTTCTTCCCGGTGGGACCGCTATTTCTGACCGCCGACAGAATTGTCTTGTTGCTGTTGTTCATACCCTGCTTGAAGATCTGGCTCAGTGGCGGCACGGGACGCATCCTGTTTCCCGACATCCTGGTCGTGCTGTTCTGTCTTTGGACGACCTTCAGTACGGTTGTGGTCGACGGCTTCGGCGTCGCGGTAGAAGCAAGTGGAATCAACTTGCTGGAGACCTTGGGGGCCTATCTTGTCGGGCGCTGTTTTGTCCGCAGCGCCGAAGATTTTCTCAGCCTCGCGCGGTTCCTCGTATTCCTGATCCTCGCGATGCTGCCCTTCGCGATTCACGAAACCATGACGGGCAACAATTTCCTCCTGGGTATGGCCAACCAAATATGGCCCTCGTACGCTGACGTGCCAAAGGAACCGCGCTGGGGGCTCGATCGAGTCGCTTTGACGTTCTACCATCCAATCCTGTTTGGCGTTTTCTGCACCAGCGGCTTGGCATTGGCTTATTTTGTCGTCGGGCACGGGGCCTCCGGTCTTGTCCGCCATGCACGAACCGTTGCAGTTGGTTTCACCGCGTTTCTGTCACTGTCGTCCGGTCCCTTGACGGCGATGGTCGCCCAATTGGGTTTGATGTTCTGGGATCGCACCCTGCGCAATTTCAAGAACCGGTGGAAGGTTCTTGTGTCCTGCGTCGCTTCGCTCTGGGTCGCTCTCGAAATCGCTGCCAACCGCTCGGTCCCGGAACTTTTCCTGACCTACTTCGCGTTCAACCCCGCCACGGCCTACAACCGGATCCGGATCTGGGAATTCGGAACTCTGTCGATCCAGCAAAACCCACTTTTCGGCATCGGCATCTCCGGAGACTGGGAAAGACCCTGGTGGATGAGCGGCAGCATGGACATGTTTTGGATCGTTGCCGCGGTGCAGCAGGGCTTGGCGGCGGGGATCTTGCAACACATGATCTTTCTGTCGATTTTTGTTTCGATCGCCCTGAAACCTGGATTTGACGAACGCACGAGCGCGTACCGCATGGGGTTCCTTGTCTGTCTGATGGGATTTTACCTGGCAGGATGGACGGTTCACTATTGGAAAGTGGTTTATGTCCAGTTCATGATGCTGCTGGGGTGCGGTGGCTGGATGCTCTTGCTATCGCCAGCCTCCGAGATCCTAGGGGACAAGTCCGACCAGGCCCCGGTCGTCTCTGCCAATGGAAGGTCGTCGCAAGCCATTCGGAAGTCACAAGTCAAACCCCGGTATACACGCTTTGCAAACGGCAAGACGCGGCGTTCAAACAGAAAGTAAAGGCATGCCAACTGTTGCCAACTTGGATATCGTCGGTCATGTTTCAGGGTATATGCCGATACAGATGGCAAGCCCGGGAAGGCAGCCGTTTCTCTTGGTGCCTGATCGAATTTAATATGACAACTTTGGATCCTTCTTTATGACTGATGATCGTATCCCCTTACTTTCGATCGGATTGCCCGTTTACAACGGAGCAGCCTATCTTCGAGAAGCGCTCCAGTCGATACTAAGTCAGTCATTCAGGGATTTCGAACTGATTGTCAGCGACAATGCCTCGACTGATGAGACCAGAGCAATCTGCACCGAATTTGCCGGAACAGACACGCGTGTCCGCTACATCCGCCAACCGCGCAACCTCGGTGCTGCACCGAACTATAATCTCTTGGTGGACCATGCGCGGGGGCGCTATTTCAAATGGGCGGCGCATGACGACAACCTGCATCCGCGTTTCCTGGAGGCCTGTATTGCAGCGCTTGATGCGAATCAAGACGCGGTGCTCGCCTATCCCTTGACAGATGTCATCGATGGCCAGGGGGCAATCATAGGGCCGTTCGACGACAACTTGGAACTTGATGGAAATACACCGAAAGCGCGCCTCACCGAATACCTGAAGCGCAACTTCATGCGCAAACGGGGTCTGTGCAATCCGATCTTTGGCGTAATCCGAACCGAGGACCTGAGCAAGACACGGTTGATACAGGATTTTCTGGCGTCCGACCTCATCCTGTTGGCGCATCTTGCGCTGCTTGGCAAATTCGCATTGGTTCCGGAAACACTTTTTGACCGCCGTGTACATCCGGGCATATCAACGGCTGCGCATGCGTCGCACGCGTCGAGACGGCAGTGGTTCAACGCGGCGTCGCGTGGCAAGAGCTGGATCAGGGACAATGAACTGGCCCTTCGGTTAACCCATATCGGCAACCTCTTTCAAGCGATTGGCGAACTGGTCCCCGACCGCAAGGAACGGAACCGATGTCGCTGGGCTCTGGTCGCACTGCTTGCGACCGATCCGAAGTGGATCTACATTGACGTAAAGTACTCGCTCGGGTGGCGCCCAAGTTGGCAGCAAAGTACCAAGAAGATTGCTTCAGGAAATCCGGAATTGAGCTTGAAGTCCAAACCGCCGCGGCTGGAATGACCCCCACTTAAGCGGTCCACCAACTGGCAAGGTTTTGTCCCGTTTCAGGATGTCCCGAGATGGCCGGAATGCGAGTCAAACCCGAAGATGTGATGCCGAAGCTTCATCAGTTTGAAGTACTGCAAGGGCAAGCAAGGCGATCGCAGACGCGGTGCGCCGGATAGGCAAGAGTCCGCAGTCCGAGGCCGCAGAGGCGCTGCACATGGCGACTGGCATTCCGCACGAGGTGGATCACATCGTTCAACTGGTCGGCAAGAACAAGACTGGAGAACAGGTCATCTGCGGACTGCATGTGCCTTGGAATCTTCGTGCCATCCCATGGAAGTTGAACCGTGACCGTGGTGACCGGTTCTACATCGCAGACGCCGAGAGAGACGACCGGACTGACGCCGAGAAATTGGCCAGCTTTGATGCGCATGTTGGTGACGACGAAATTCCGTTCTGAATCTGCCTTGAACGGGCCGTCCGTTGCGTTTAAACGGGCGGTCGCGTGCCTCAATAGCTCAGCTGGTAGAGCAGGTCCTTCGTAAGGACAAGGTCGGGGGTTCGAGTCCCTCTTGAGGCACCATACTTCCATCGACTCATCAACGGACTCGTCTTGAACGAAGAGTCAAGAAACTTATCTGAAATGGTGCCAAATACCCTAGGGGCTGTTGACGTTCAGGATTCCCAATTCACCTGACTTCTGATTCAAGGTTGCGAACAGAGGAGAGCAGCCTTGACCCGAAGAGTCCTGACCGATGCCCAGTGGAGCATCATTGAGCCATAT
>JAXMNQ010000135.1:0-4294 GCA_034670345.1 Paracoccaceae bacterium
TCCGACCAGAACCGCTTCTTCTGCCCTTTCTTGCTCGCCATAGAGTACCTCAGAATGTCCATCATCGAGAATGGACACTATCAGCCGTGGATTCCCAACATCAGAGCGGTCAGACCGGACGCATACACTGCGCGGATTTGGTGAATAGCCCGTAATGCCCGGTAAGCACTATACTTTCTCGGTTGCTCACCTAAACACTTCGACGCCAGTCGCGTTCGGTAGATGGAACAGAAATCCAACTTTCGCTGTTACGTATCTACCAGGCGCCAGAACCCATGTTTTCGGCCGTGTTCCTGCTTGAGCACCTCAAGGAACTGCGTGTGCGAGGGAAAGTCGCCATAGCCGTCGATAACGGCATCGCAGGACTGACATTCGGCCAGATGGCGCGCCGCATAGCGATAGCGCTTGGCTTTTCCCCCGGTCAGCGTGTCCAGAACCATGGCGCGGCGCATCAGCGTCGCGGCGAGCGGATGTTCGGCCTCGAGCGCGTCGGCCGCTGTAGTGAGGCTGTGATAGGAATTTCCGTCCAGTTCTTCGGCCCTTGCCAGAACGATCCGAGCCGCGCGGTCGTGAGACGGCCAATCGACGAGGAAGCTGATCGCTGCCCTCAGATGCGGGTAGGCCTCCGCGAAGTCCAGAGCGGCCTCTTCGGCTTCGATGTCGTCGAAATCGGGCAGCAGTTTCAGAAGCGTCCGAAGGCAGGGCGCGCTGAGGGTCTGCTCGAATGTCGTCCACAGATGGGCTTTCAAGTCCTCCGTCTTGCCCTGCCGCTCAAGGCATTCCTCATAGACCGCGTCGAGATCGTAGCGGAACATCCGGAACGCCTTGCCGTCTTCGGCGGCGCGGGAACGGGTGACGATGTCGAAAGCCTCGTCAATACGTCCCGCGTCCAGCAGGCGCCGGGCCACGTCGGGGGCGATGGTGCCATAGGTCAGCTGTTCCGCGGAATAGCGGGCCATGTAGGCGTCGACATCCCCCTGCGCGTCCGCGACATCCGCCAGGATGATTGACCGCGTCGCCTGCTTGTTGCGGCGCACGCTGTCTTCAGCGGACGACATGATGCCGTAGTCCCGGTATTGTTCGAGCTCATGCTCGGTCGGTGGCGCCTCGGCCCAGGCTTGCGTGATGCGTTTGAGATGCTCAAGCCCCTCCTGGCCGAGTGCCTCCGCCGTCGCGGGAATGATTCCGTCGAACTCGCCGAAGCCGGCCTCGGCGACCGCGTCGAGAACGCGTTCGGCCAGGGCAGACCGGTCTCTGGAAATCCTGGGCGAAATCACTGCGATCAGGTCCACGGCGTCACTCAAGACGCCACCAACCGCGCCGTTGCTGTCGTCGGTGCGTTCGTGGATAGAGGGGGCCAGCTGCAGGAAAGACCAGATCAGATCGAAGGCCTCGTCCGGATCCTGCGGCGCGATGGTGGTTTCGATCATGCCCAGCAGGCCCTCGAGGTCCTTGACCAGCGCCCTTTGCTTGCGCCAGTCGACAAAGCTGGTCGCACGTCGCAGCGAAGCGAAGCGTTTGCGCAGATCGGCGGCAACCTCCCGGGGCCCCTGGGCGGCACTGAGTTCCATCCGAGCGCGGCGCTGCAGGGCCGCGTTCCCCTGAACCAGGTCCATGACCAGTGCGGCAAGCTTTTCCGCGCCCAGTTTCTCAAGGTTGGCCTGGTTCAGGGTCTTCCTGGACATGATGAGGTGCCGGGGTTTATTGCAGTGCGTCCCGCGGACAATGTCGCACAGGTTTTGCTGCGACAAGCATCAATTTGAGTTTCCGAGGAGCCGCGCGATGTGACACTATTGCGGTCGAGGGTCGTTCCTGTCCAACAAGCACATTACCAGTTCACCTACCGCGCGGTGAAGGGCCGCTATCGCAAATTCGCGCCAAGGTCAGTGGGTCCGCTTCGGGCTGATTGTGTTGAAAAACTCTCATACAGCGCGTTGGGACCAAATTTGGCAGAACATTATTCCGAATTACTCAAATTCCAGCGGCGTCATGGGGTGCAATCTGCTCGTCTGGGAACGGTTTCCCACATTTCCGAAATTTGCAGATGCAGCAAAGAGTTTTTCAACGAAATCGGCTGCCTGCTGCCATCCGACGATTTCGCTCGGGATTTCCGAGCCATTCGATTTACTGGAGCGGCGGCAATGCTGCAGGTTTCTCGGACGCCGACCGAGACGGTCGAGTAGCGTGCGGTGCTGGCGGGCGTCGGAGAAGCGCGCATGCACGGAATTGCGGGTTTGGGAGTTGGGCGATGTCCCAACAGCAGCCATTCATGTAGAGTGCGGCGGAAGCTGGTGGAGACCCCACATCAACCGATGGTGCGCGCCATCCTTACCGCCATCCTCCGTCTTCGAGCGCCACTGTCATGCGCGTCACCATGATCCCCGCTCCGACAGAACGAAAACGACAGGACAGGTAGCCCGACGAGCTGAAAAACGCTCCTGCAAGGCCACGATGCGGTCGCTGCGAGGCCTAATCCGCCCAACTCCAACCGTCTGCGCGACCGCAGACGTCGCTCGGGGCGGAAAAGCTTGATCCGGCAGCCTCGTCAGGCGACCTTGCCATCAAACGGCAGGCCACTTGGGGAATGTCGGTTGACCTGTCTAAATGCTCATATAGATTACGCAAATGCTCTACTTTGGAGCACCAGTTAGGACTACAAAATTAGAGGACGACCGCATGGCAACATATACAGGCGATTTGTACGTCTACGATTTTAAGGAACGTCTGAAAAACCTCGCGCTCTGAGCGGCTTGGGGTAGACTTGGCGGGACGATTAAGGATGCCCCGTGATGCCCAAGCAGCCTGCCTTACCCTGCCTCCGCCATGCGATGAAGAAGAAGCAGACGCGGCGGGAGAAATTCCTCGCCGAGATGGACGCGGTGGTGCCGTGGGCGCGGCTGCTAACGCTGATCGCGCCACACTATCCGAAGGTGGGACCGAAGGGTGGACGACCGCCGATGCCGTTGGAGACGATGCTGCGGGTCTATTTCCTCCAGCAATGGTATGCGCTCAGCGACCCGATGGCCGAGGAGATGCTGTACGACAGCGACGCCATGCGCCGGTTCGCGGGCATCGAACTTGGTGATGACCGCATCCCGGACGAGACCACGATCCTGAACTTTCGCCACCTGCTGGAGAAGCATCAGTTGACCGAGAAGCTGTTCGCCGAGGTGAACGGTCACCTGGCCGATCACGGGATCACGCTCTGCTCGGGCACGCTGGTGGACGCAACGATCATCGACGCGCCGTCCTCGACCAAGAACGAGGCCAAGGCGCGCGATCCCGAGATGTCGTCCACAAAGAAGGGCAACGAGTGGTATTTCGGCATGAAAGCGCATGTCGGCGTGGACGCGCAGAACGGCATCGTGCACAGCCTGGACACCACCACGGCCAAGACACACCCTCTCGGGACATTGCCTCTGGCAATGCCCTGCCGGGCAAGGGACAGCCAGGTCTGGGATGAACTTCTGCATGGCGAGGAGAAATCGGTCTGGGCGGACAAGGGCTATGTCAGCGCCACGCGCGAGGCCGCGTTCTCCGGCCCCGACAAGTTCTGGGGCGTGATGCGCAAGGCACCCAAGGGCGGCGCGCTCGACTCCATCGACGACGACATCAACCGGATTATCGCCAAGGTGCGGGCCCGGGTCGAGCATCCGTTCCGGCTACTCAAGCGCCAGTTCGGCTACATCAAGACCCGGTATCGTGGCCTGGCGAAGAACCGCGCGCAGTTGTTCACGCTGTTCGCGCTCGGCAATCTGTTCCTCGTGCGCCGACGGCTGATGGCATGAGGCGGACTCTGCCCAAAATCAGGGGGTGGGCGCCTCAGGGCTGCCAATTCTGGCGCTACCGGCGCAAAATCGCGCCGCGCCCACATGATCAAAGCCTAATCGTCCCGAAACCGGCGCAGCCGAAGCGGTAGATCAGACGTTCCTTAATGAATTTAATTTCGTAGGTGTGCCGTTTGTCACAAGCGCTGATATCGTCGAAATCAGCAGCGGTGGCGATAACAGTGAATTTATTGTTAATGAGATCGTCGGAATCCCAAGTTTGACAGAGAGCGCCACTTATCTCGGAACGATCAACGTCGCTGGCACTGACTTTCCGCTATTTCAGTCAAACGACTCTCCGGATTCTTCCTACGTCCTAGTGCCATCTGGTGTGCCTTTTCCGTAACCGGTGTTCCGGTCACACCTTGGCGACGTAGTTCCAAGGCATAAGGTCCACGATTTCTCTCTGCATGTGCCCGCCAGCGATGGCTGTCAGGGTTCTTGTCAGCCAAGCGTGCGGATCGACG
>JAXMNQ010000136.1:0-4182 GCA_034670345.1 Paracoccaceae bacterium
GCGTCGGCGAAATTGGCCCAGTGCTTGCGAAGATCGTCTGGATCCGGCCGATCCTTCGAAACGAGGATGTCGACCTCCTCCTCGGAGAGTCTGAGAAGCTCGGTTTCGCACCGAGTTATCAACGGTGAGAGGCGTTGCTGGTATCTGTGAAAGACAGATAGGTCGAAGGGGCCAGCTACCCTCTCCAGTTCCGGAACACTCCAGGCCAAAATGTCTCCGAGCTTGCTGGTCAGCAGCTTTTTCCGGCGTGGGTCCAGTGCATTCATCGGTCCTCCCCCCTCAATGTCGGTGACCTGATTGTGCCGAATCACCCCGCCAGAAACCACCACCTGCAGACATACCTGGCGGGCATTTGACGCCATATGTCATTGAGTGTCGAAAAATGTCTATCTTTCAGATGCTTAGGGCTTCATGATATGATGCCGGGGAGTGGCGGCGCCCGGCTTTAAAGCCTGCCAGCGCCGTGAGGACAGGCAGGTGAAAAGCATGAGCAAGACAGATGCAGAGAGCGCCCTCCTGACCCAGCGTGACCTTGAGCGCCGCTGGCAGTTGAGTGGACGCACGCTGGAACGCTGGAGATCGGAGCCCTACGGCCCGCCCTGGGTCGTGATCGGCGGGTCGATCCGCTACCGCCTGAAGGATGTGCAAGCCTACGAGGCCGCACATATGCAGGGAAAATGACGGGTGGATGGGGCGCTCCACAATAGCGACCCCGGCAAAAAGCAGACAGACGACAGGGTGGCCGCCGGCCGCCCCGTTGGTGCTGGGCACCCGACATTCGGTGACGCGGCGGCGCAGCTACTGGAGCAGGGCTTTGAGCCGCTGCCTATTCGTCCGGGCAAGAAGGTGCCCGCCGTCACGCGCTGGTCGAAGACTCCGATCGATCCAGCAACAATCGAAAATTGGTGCCAAAAATACCCGGACTGCGGCGTGGGGCTGCGCACGGGGCGGCTGGTTGGGATCGACATCGACCTTGCGGATGATCCCGATGGGGCGCACCGGGTTCAGGGACTGGCAGAAGAACGGTTCGGAAAGACCTTCATCCGGGTCGGGCAATGGCCTAAACGCCTGCTGCTGTATCGCACCGACGTGCCGTTTCCGAAGCTGAAGGCCGGCAAGGTCGAAATCCTCGGGCTCGGTCAGCAGTTTGTCGCCTTCGGCATACATCCAGACACCGGCAAGCCCTATTACTGGCTGGACGGCGACTCCCCGATGGACGTGGAGCTTGCAGACCTGCCGGTCTTCGACGCGGACATGGCGAAAGCGTTTCTCGCCGAGGCTGTCGCCCATGCCTCGGCCGGGCCATGCAATGGGACGTCCGGACGCCTTCATCATGGCGGCACAACCGGGGACATCCGGCGCGAGAACGGCAGGGTCGTGGACGGCCGCGACGGCTGGCTCAGCACCACCGCCTACCATGCCGTCCGGGACGCGGTGGACAAAGGGTGCGAGCCCGAAGCCGATCGGCTCGCCGACCTGGTCTGGACCCGGTTTGCCGAGAGCACCGATCTGACCCGTCCCCGCAAGGACGGAAATGAGCCCTACGCCTGGCGTGACGCCCGGATGAAGGTCCTCGACAAGTTGCGGCTGCACAGGGCCGGACAGCTTCCCGCGCGGGAACTGCCTTTCATGGATGTGGTCAAGATACCGCAAGCCCGGGATCTGGGTGCGGCGCGTGAACGTTTGCGTGTTCTGATCGAAGGGTTCTTCACCCGGGTCACCGACTGGTGGGGACAGGTGCCCGAGGATGAGGGATCCGCCATTCTGCCGCCGAGGCTTGGTCTGCGCGCGACGGTCGGACTTGGCAAGAGCACCATTGCGCGGGCCATTCTGCCGGAGATGCAGAGCAGCCTGAAAGAGGCGGGCAAGCCGCATCGTGTGCTCTTTGTCACGCCATCCCACGCGCTTGCAGAAGAAGCGGCCGAGACCTGGAGGGCTGTTGGGCAGAACGTTGCCGTCCTGCGTGGCTACGAGCGAACCGACCCGGCGACCGGGGCGCCCATGTGTCGGGATATCGACGCCGTTCGCATCGCCATCCAGGGCGGTGAGAAGGTTCCACCGACCTGCTGCAAACGGACACTGGAAAACAAGTGCCGGTTCTTCAAGGGGTGCCTGCGCAGGCGGAACGAAGTGGATGTTCAACATGCCGATATCGTTCTGGCGCCCTATGACGTGCTGTTTCTCCCCGGCACCAGCGGTTTGCAGGACCTCGCGCTCGTGGTCGTGGATGAGGGCTGCTGGCAGCGTGCCTACGAGGTGGACGCGTCATTCACGACAGAAAACCTGCGGACGGCGTTGTTGTCCGGTCGATCGTCCGGTCATCTGAGCAAGGTCGCGCAAGCCTCGATGCATGCGAATGAGGAGGCAAGGCGTCGCCGTCTGATCGAGGCACTTGAGGAAAACCCGCCTGGCCCGCTGCAACTGTCGAGCTTGCGCGACGCCGGCTTGACGCAGAAAGATTGCGTGGAGGCCGTGGGCTTCGAGGCCAGGCGTTTGGAAGGCATCGGCCTCAGGCCCGCCGCGGATGGGGCGACGCGCAGAAGAGCCGCGGCGATTGCTGCCCGGAATGCCGAAGCGCGACGGCTGCAACGGCTCTGGCACCGGCTCGAAAAACTGTTCGCCTTAGGGGCCGAGACTGCGCCCGACATCCAGGTCCTGCCGCCGGATCCTGAAACCGGGGACCGCGGCATACGGATTGCCAGGCGCTTCGAACTGGCCGATACCGTGGCAGGATTGCCGATCCTTCACCTGGACGCGACATTGCGGCCACGGCTTGCACAAGCCATCCTTCCCGGGGTGTCATGCGAAACCATCGAGGCCTCGGCGCCGCATATGCACCTGACCCTGGTTCAGGGACGGTTCAGCAAATCAGCGATCTGCCCCGAGAGCGCCGCGACGGAGGAACACAAGCAGGCCTGCCGGCGTCGTCTCAAAGCGATCGTGACGCATGTGCGATGGCGGGCCCGCGTGATGGCGCCGGGCCGCACGCTGATCATCACGCATAAATCGATCGAAACAGCCTTTTCCGGATTGCCCGGGGTCGATGTGGCGCATTTCAACGCGATTGCGGGGCTGGATGCCTACAAGGGTGTTGCACAGCTTGTCGTGATCGGGCGGCCTCTGCCCGGCTCCGCAGCGCTGGACGTCATTGCGGGAGGGCTGTTCGGCGAGCATATCGACGGAGAGTACGAAAGCCAGCTGATCGGCGTGCTCCTGCGCTCCGGCAAAACCGCTGCCGTCCGCGCGATCCGCCACAGCAACGAAACCGGTGAATTGCTGCGCGCGGCCATCTGCGACGATGAGATCCTGCAGGCGATTGGCCGAGGCCGCGGGGTCAACCGGACGGCGCAAACGCCGCTGCAGGTCATCGTGATGGCCGACGTGGCCTTGCCGCTCATCCACGACCGGATCCTCCACTGGGAGATCGAGCGTCCTGATATTCTGCAAAAGATGCTGCTGGCCGGCATCGCAACCGACAGCCCGGGCGATGCCTCGGCGCTGCGTCCGGAACTGTTCAAGAATGCCGAACAAGCCAAGAAGGTGCTGGAACCGGTATTTAAGGGAAATTCCCCTATAGGTACTTATAAGGAGATTTCCCTTAAATCGGCACGCTACCGTCGTGGCGGCAGGGGGCGCGGCTGGCAGCGGGCGTGGTGGCTCGACGGCGCTGACGATGCGGCAAGGGAAACTCTGGAAACGGCGTTGGGGCCTCTCGCCGAGTGGCGGCCAAATGCCAAATGACCCCTCTACGCCTCGTGGCCCTTACGCGGTGTTGCCGTCTCCTTGCGCCAGCAGCGAGCTGCACGTCCGCACGGCTCCTCTACAAAACTGTCGGCCCTTGTCGGGAGATGACGATTATTGTCATGATTCCAATGTCTTGTCTGATCTGATATTCTGCTGATAAGAGCGCATCCAATTCCAAGGCGGGGTCATGGCGAAACGAGCGACAGACGAATTCGACGGACTGGCAGGCCGGCCCGGTGCACAGGTCATCGAACAGCGGGCGGTCTCCGACCTGATCCCCTACGCCAACAACGCCCGCACGCATTCGGAAACGCAGGTGGCGCTGATCGCGGGCTCGATCCGGGAGTTCGGGTTCAACAACCCGGTGCTGGTGGATGGCGCGAACGGCATCATCGCGGGTCATGGCCGGGTGCTGGCGGCGCGCAAGCTGGGGCTGGG
>JAXMNQ010000137.1:0-4160 GCA_034670345.1 Paracoccaceae bacterium
CGGAGCCCAGCCAATGCCGTGAGATGCCGCGTGCCTGGTGCTGACATGAAGGTGTCAAGCGTTGCAGTGGCAGCGTAGTCGCCGAGAACATGAGCAATTGTGCTGAGAAACACCGATTTGCCGTTGGCCCCGTCGCCATGCAGAAAGGCGAAGCTCTGCTCGCGCGTCGAGCCGGTCAGACAGTATCCTGCCAGACGTTGGAGGTAGCCAAGCAACTCCATGTTGCCGCCGGTGATTTCGGCAAGGAACGTGCGCCACAAGGGGCAGTCTCCCGAGGGCGACGCTGATGTCATCTGGGTCAACATCAGCGTCGGATCGTGTGGCAGGAGCTCGCCGGTTTCGAGATCGATGATGCCTGTGGGCGTGTTGAGCAGCATCGGATGCGCGTCCCAATCGGACGTTCGCGTGGACATGCCCGGGTCGCTGGCCGCAATCCGCAAGCTGGCGGTGATTGTCCGGTCGCTGGAAATCCGCCGTGCTTCCGCCGCACGCTCACAGCTGGATGCGATCGTGCGGCAGATCATGCGCACCGCCTCTCGGACTGCGCCGGTCTCATCGCGCGACCAGACCTGACCCGTCCATTGGAACCAGGTTCGCCATTGGGAGACATGTTTCAAATCGGACCCGTGCTGTAGAGCAAGGCTCTCGGCAATGGCATCCTCGCTTTTGTCCGGAGCAATACCCTGTTTTTCATTCTCACCCAAAGTAGAGGGCATGGGTCCGTTGCTGCGGATGTCCCGGCGCAACAGGGCCTGGAATTCGCGGTGGAGGCGTTCGTCTTCCCATGGAGGAACGATCATGGCTGCGTTGTGGTCCTGAACTGCTGACCAGGCGTCCTCAAGCGTGCAGGTTTTCCGTCTGGCATTGCGGATCCAGTGACCGATCACCTTGGACAGCGCCTTGAAACGGGTCATGTCGTCAACGCCGCCAGCATGGATCTGCCGGGTTGTCAGGCTCGCTGCACTTGGACCCGGCGCGCCATGTTGACCCGTGTCGATGTTGATCAACTCTTTCGTTAGCGAGGGCATATCTCGGGCGGCTTCCTCTAGGTCGGACAGTTCAAATTCGAGGGCGCGCGCTGCGAGGATTTGGACGGGTGCCTTGGTGCCGTTCTTGCCGTGGATTGTCCCTGCAACACGAATGGGCTGTGCCAGGTTCTTGAAAGACGCGTCACCGCCGAGTTTGACCGCGAGGGTTTCGCGCAGGGCCCGAACCCGTTCGAGATCACTGCCGGAGGCAGCCTCCGTCAGTCCCCAGTAGAGATGGCGTTTCTGCTGCCCGGTTTCTGTGATCCCACCGGATGCAATCTCCAGGGTGGGAGCGCCCAAATGATGGATGGCATGATCCCGCTTGCCGACGATGTCGCCCGTGTCGAGGTCGATGACGACCACGGAGGTCTGGAGTATATTTTCGGCGCGGGCCGATGTGCCTGATCCGACAGTGCAGGGCACGACATAGGCGCCACAGGTATTCTGCGCCGCCGAGCCCGCTTTGCTCGCCAGCAGATCGGCCAGCTGATCTACATTCGGAAACCACTGTTTCGGTTTCTTGGGGGGAGTGCCGGTTTCGGCAATCATCCGGACTGGGACATTGCCTTCAATATACCGAAAGACGGTGTCGCAATAATTCTTGATGACCTCGACGTCGATCTTGGGCACAGGACAAATAGAGGTCATTCCCAGCCTCCGATGCCGCCACGGTGTCGGCGCTCAAAGTCCAGGATGTCCTGAATGCGATATCGGACGGATCCTCCGATGATGCTGAATGGTGGACCCTCACACAAGCTACGCCACCTCTGCAGAGTGCGGCATGAGAGATCCCAATGGCGTGCCAGCGTCGCTTCGGTGACAAAGCTGGACGATGGTCTCTCATGGATGGGTATGTGTGTGTTCTTGCGCATCGGGCTGCCCTGACGAATTGCGGGTTTGCCCACAGGATAAAGGCCCCACGGGCACAATTCGTCGGTACCGATGTAACAGGATTTGATGCTGGCGTGACTGACGAAGGTCCGGTTACGGCCATTTCGATGCCGTCAAGCCCCCACGGCGTGACAAGAAATTTTACGACGTGACAAGCACACTTGCTCAGCTTTCGTCGAAAGAAACGATCGAACTACGATTCGTCTTCACGCACCGGGATGATTGTCGGCGCAAGACGATAACCCTTTGGTGTCCGCGTTTGGATGAACCGGTCCTTGCCCAGTTCCCGACCGTGTACCATCTGGTAACTCTCATCGAGCATCTGACGGCACCGGGTAACCTGTTGTCGGATAACCGTCTTGGATACCACCTGCTGCGCAGCCAATGTGCCTGAGGCGACGTAGCGGTGATCTTCCGGGGGCAATCGGTTAGCCAGGTCCTCCAGAAAGGTAGGCTTCAACGCAGTCGGCAGTTTTGCCTGGGCGCCGGTCAGAACACAAAGTCCCTCAATCCTGACCACCGGGCGGCCGTCTTCGTCTGCAAAGGCAACCCGAAGTGGAGCATCGGGGTCGGGAACCTGATCTATTTCGTCAGCGGCGCTCGTTGCTGGAATGCGAGAGGCGGTCGGCTTGGGATCTGTCAATACGGGACTGATACCCGATCCTGATTGCGTGAGAAAAAGGCTTACGAGCGACGTGTTTGGCAGGGTCCCATGAAGGATGTCGTGCGATCGATCGCGCAGCACCTGTTCCAGTACTTGCTGAACATTCTTGCCATGCCGCTGGTGCATCGTGACACATTGCTCCAGAGCCGCCCGCTTGGATTGATCAGGATGACCCTCTGCGATACGCGCAAACTCGACGCCGAACTTCGTCATGAAAGCGCAAGGGTCGAGGTTCGACAGGCCGAGGGCATGACGGGTCCATTCGACGGCCATGGTCCGCGAACTCAGCTTGTCGCGACCACCAAAGAGCACATCGGTGCCGTAGTCTTCGTTGAATTCGTATTCTTCCAAGCCCGCCGCCAAAAGCGCGAAGCGCCGGTCGAGGCATTGCGAACATGTCCCGCAATGGGTGTGCTGCGTTGTCTGCTCGCGGATACTTGTGCAACTTACGCTGATCGGAATCTGTTCTTGCCCGCCATTTTGCGCGATGCGCTCAACAACATCTCGCTTGGTCAGCCAGCGATACTGGTTGTCGATAGGGATGTGGCCGGGGCCATGCAGCTCCATGAGTGCGTTGAGCTTCCGGAGAGACAGCGGATGGGTCGTCCGCGTGGCCATCGTGCCCACAACCTGCTGGCTGATCGGCAGATTGTGACTGATCACCCCATTCTCATAAAAACTCAGGCGTCTGGCACCAAACGACCGTGCCACCAACTGCCCGAGTGCGGCAAACAGGAAAGACCGGGAGCGCTGCGACGAGTCGCTGGCCTCTTGGCCGTTGCGGCGCGCCTTGACATGGACATGCAAGACCCGATCAGGAAATCTGTCTGTAAGATACCGGCCAAGCTTGACCTGGCGCGGGATGGCCTTTTGCGCAGAACGATGGGTTAGAAGGATGACTTTCTTTTGGGACGCGGTCAGCGCTTCCAGAGCTCCGGCAAATGAATCCAGACCGCCGGAAAACAGAATGACCTCCTCGGCGTCGAAGGTCGCGCCGGCAGGGTCGAGATCAAGGAAAGGTTGCCGTGCCATGTCGAGCGGCTTCCGATCGAAGGCAAAGCTCACTTGATCCTCGGTCAGGAAACTGACTGCGTCAGTCAGGGCCTCCAGGACCTCCCGACGGTTCCAGAATTTCGGATTTCTGACCGGGATCGTGAATTCAAAAGTTCGCCGCCAGTCCTCTCCCATACCGGGTCGGGTCGCTCCGCCACGCTTCACTGCACTGTCCGCGGCGAAGACCGTTGCAGCGATCTCCAGCAGATCAATGTTCAGTGGATCGAGTTCTGTCCGACATCTCGCGCGGATGAGATCGGTTTGAAGCTCAAACGTCTTCTGAGGACCCTCGAACCGTACCCGGATCGGGTCCTGTCTCGCACCGGCCCTGACGACAGCCTCACGCACGATGCACCTGCCGTGTTCTCAGGTCATCGACGATCTTCTTCAGGGCGACGTGGCCAAACCGCGCCGCCTCAATGGAACTGAAGCCGCCATCGCGATGCAGGGTCTTGCCATACCACCCGCCGGAAAACTCCCGAATGATGCGCGTGGATTCCCATGCAAAATGGTCCAGTTCGCTC
>JAXMNQ010000138.1:0-4134 GCA_034670345.1 Paracoccaceae bacterium
TGAGCTTCAAGGCATTCATCTCGTTGGCTGCTACAATCATTCACCTCAAATGAACGTCAACAGCCCCTAGCTGTAGCAACAAAAGGATGAGGTTATGGCTGTCGTGTCGTCACTCCGATCAGACGGTCCGTACCCCATAGGCTGAACCGGTTCCTGATCATTCGGCCTTTTTCAAAACGCGCTATTCGGTCAACCTAACGAAGGCGTCGATAAGGGCGCCAAAGGTCTCGGGGTCGCGATATGGACCATCATGTGTCACGTCGGGAATTGCCACGACGAGTGCGTTCGCGAGACACTGCGCAGTGCGTTCTGCCATGATAGCATACCGTGTAAGCGTCTCGCTGCCTTCGACGACCAGTGTAGGCACGGCGATCCCGGCAAGCGTCTCGCAGTCGAGCGGCCGATAGGGCGCCATGTCGAACTGCAACGGAAGTGTCCTGGCATTGTCTCTCCACATGCCAACCGCCGCTTCCGTCTCGGCAGCGCCCTCCGGCCAGTCGAACACGGCTTCGATCACCCGAAGCGCTGCGTCTTCCCACCTGCCTTCGGCGAGCGGTTGATCCGCCGGGCCGAAGTTTCGTCCCACCTTCGCCTGTGCGTTTCGCTCTCCAGGAAGTCCTCGCGACAAATCGGGAAGAAAAGGTTCGTAATGAATGGCAGAGCGAAACAGGTCTGGGCGCTCCCGCATGGCCTGCAGTCCGACTTCGCCGCTGTAGGACCATGTAACCAGATGCACCGGGCCCTGATCGAGCGCTTCGATGAAGCCGAGCAGATCGGCGACATGGCGCTCCACAGTGAACTCCGCGCCATCGTCCGGCCAAGGTGCTGTGCCGAAATAGCGCTGGGTATAGGCGACGAAGCGATGAGTCTCTGCGACGCCTTTGCTGTAAGCATCCCACGCACGACGATCCGCCAATGCACCGTGCAGGAACAAGATTGGTACTCCCGGCCCTTCGGTCGAGTATTCCAGGGTTGTCCCGCCAACGTCCATCTGAGCGGTCTCGGCCGAGGCTAGGCTCGCCCAGACGCCAAGGGCACACAGGCTCATGAGCGTCCGCCCGGCCTTGCCAAATCCGCAGGTTCCAAGGGTCATGTTTGTTCTCCATTGCTGTGCGCCGGATCGATGGCGCTACCTGAGAGGTTAAGGAGTAAAGCCCTGAACCGTCTTGAAGCCGTTCTGAATCGTTATGAAATCTTGTGAAGCCCGGTCGCTTTCCTTGCCCCGCGACGTAGACCGCGATAGAGGCGGCGGCGTTTTTGTGATAAATTGGTACCCATTTCCGCCGACCGCGCGCCCCGCTTCACGGCGTCCGGCGTCCTGTGTCGGTGGGGCTGGGAGGTTCGGCATGAACGAAGAAACCGGCACGGCCGCGATTTCGCGAGGGACCGGTGTACACGTGGCAGGGCGGATGGCGATCGGCGGTTTTGCGCTGTGCACATCGACCGGGACGCTCTTCGACAGATCGGGCAATTCCGTTACTCTCGGGTATCAGGCCACTCGCGTGCTGGAAGCCTTGGCTGGAGACGCAGGGCAAGCAGTCTCCAAGGACCGGCTGATGTCGGTCGCCTGGGGCAACGTCCATGTCACCGAGAACAATCTGGTCCAATGTATCCGGCAGATCCGGCACGCCCTCGGTGACCGAAACGGCAGGATCGTGAAAACGGTACCCAAGGTCGGCTACATGCTCTTGCCGGGCGTCGCGCAATCGACACACTCGAAAGTCCAGTCCAACTTCCCCCGTTCCCGACTGTTGGCTGGCGTCTTGGCGCTTCTGGCGGTCGGGATCGCCGTGCCATTTGCCCTGCACAGCACCGGCATCCGGATGTTCGATGCGTCCGCGGAGCGCCAGGTACAGGCATCGGCGAAACCGGCCCCCGGATTGTCGGTCGAAGACCAAGGCCCCTCCATCATTGTCGTGCCGTTTGTCAGCATCTCCGGAGACGAGCGGTCGAAGCGCCTCGGTCTTGGGATGGCCATGGAACTTTCCGGCGCCTTGGCGCGTCATCGTGAGCTTCGAGTCATCGCCGTCAGCGCGGAGACCCTCGCCTTGGCCGATCCAATGGCGGCAGCCGGTGATCTTTCAGTCCGCCTCGTGATGGATGGAACAATCCTCGCGCAGGGGGAAACCCTGCAGGTGTCCGCCCGCCTGAGCGATGCCTCGGACAACCGGGTGCTGTGGTCGCAGGTCTGGCGCGGGCAGGCTGGGGATATCTTCGACTGGCAGGACGAGGCACTGGCCCGGATCCTGTCCTCGATCTCCGCGGTCTGGACCGGCGCGATACCCAGGGAAGCCCTCCGCCAGACACGCAAACGTCCGACCGAAAGCCTGGACGCCTATGAACTGTTCCTGCTCGGAAGCGCCGAAAAGCATGAGTTTACAAAAGACAGCCTGCGCCGGGCGGTCGATCACCTAGAGCGGTCGACGGAAATCGATCCCGGCTTTGCCCGCGCCTGGGTCGCACTCGACCTCGCGCGCGTATATCTCTCGGACTTCGCAGACACACGCGTAGAAGCCGAGGCGCTCTTTCAGGCGTCGCTGGATGCGAGCCGCCGCGCTTTCGAGGCGGACCCGGAAGATCCGCAGGTGCTGGTGCGGTATTCGGGACTCGTTGCAAACGAGGGCGATCTGGATACGGCGGCGCGCCTGCTCCGGCAAGCGGTCCGCGAGGCACCCAACGATGCCGACATTCTTGCGCAGGCGGCCTTCACGGGAGCATGGAGAGGCATCACCGGCGACGAACCGGTGCTATGGGCAACACGAGCGCGCGAGTTGAACCCTTCGGCGCCGGATTGGTACGATTCCGCCTTTGGCATGGCGCTCTTCCATGCGGGGCGCTTCGAGGAAGCCGCCCTGGCCCTGTCCAGCGGCGCGGCTATGAACGACGCGACGATGGTGCGTGCGGCTGCGGAAGCGCTGGCAGGAAATCTGGACGCCGCTCGGAATACCGCCCGCGAATTGCGCGCTCGTGCACCTGGCATGGTCGCGATGGATCTCGTTCCCGGGGCGGCCGAGGGCATTTCGGAGAGCTGGGATCTCTTTCTCGAAGGCGCGCGCATTGCCGGATTGGCGATCAATTCTGACGACACAGCCCCGGAGCGCTGACGACGCTACAAGTGGTGAACTGGCATAGAACGCAACCGCCGACTTCGTTTTGGATCACGAGATCCACGAATGTATATGCCAGGGAGGCAAACGGCTGAAGAATTACTCCAGAAATTCACCGGCAAGCTGACCGCGCAGTTGCAGCGAACAGCGGGATACGCGGTTGGTGAAGTTGAATCGCGAGGCCCACGAGAGCGGCGGCTCCCTGCCGGTCGTGCAGCCTGCAGTGTCATCGGGAGCACCGTCTCATGTCTGTGCGTCCGCTTTCGGTGTCGCAGGCTCTGCGTCTCGCGGCTGCGGCATCACGGACGCTAAACCCGCTACGAGCGGAAAGTTTGGGCTGGCCGCGGCCCGTTGTGGTGACCGCCGAGGCGGTTTGGTGCGGACGATCTCGTGCTGCACCGCCGCAAGTCCGGTCTGAGCCCAACCTACCCGTCTTTGGGCCAATCGTGATGAATGTATGCGGCCAATTCGCCTTCGCCGGAATACACCTCGAACCTATGCCTGATATTTCCCTTCGCGAGGGTATGAGAAACACGGTGTGAGAAGTCGACGAGTTCCCTGGTCGAAACATGATCAGCGGTGATGGATCCTGAACGAATGCCACCGTCCAACTCTCTGAATACGAAGTGCTCGAAGTCATTTAACCTTATCGAGAATTTACCCTCGGCCACGTCAAATCCATCTGACGTTAGCAAGTCCATGAGGCTCTTTTTGGCCGGCCAACTGTCCAACTCGGCGGCAAGGGTTGCGTGTTCTTCGTTCATCAATACACCCTAAGAATGAGTACTTCTTCCAAACATATTAATTGGGGGGTCGGATGTCAGCATTGTCCGCGTCTTCCCAGTTCGTCGACAGCGCGGCGAACGGCGGGTTCAGATTTCGGCTTGGCAGCTCTCTCCGAACGGCCGCTATCGCCAATTCGATTTGGTTTGTTCGCGGCCGCGGAGAAGGTCCGGTTCCCGCCCTTCCTGCATGGCACCACCGCATGCTGCATCGCTGAAATGGTGGGATGGCGCCAATTTCACAA
>JAXMNQ010000139.1:0-4090 GCA_034670345.1 Paracoccaceae bacterium
TCTTCGACTGTCGCTGTCGTGCCGTCGTCGAAGATGAAATTCGCCGTCACATCGTACAACACCGGTCCCGGCAACCCATCATCCGGGGAGGCTTCCTCGATTCTGGCCTCGAACTCGAACTCTTCGGGCAGTGTGTCTTCGGAAATCGACAGACCGAGGAACTCCGCGCCATACTTCCCTTTGTATCGAGCAGAGGGCACCACGGTATGTTCCTGTGAGTAAGGCGTTCCAGCATTTGACGGCATCGCGACTGCTTCTTCCAAGATCGAAGCTAGTTCTTCATCGAGGCCGTGATGCAACTCGACCAACATAGCGACGAAGGATGTCGGTAGGCGGACCAGAACTGTTTGATCCGAGGTTTCGAAATTGATGATTTGCTCCTCCGCTTAGGATAGCAGAAACGAGACGGCTTCTGATCCGAGTGGTAGAGCGTGATGACCGTGTCTCCGTCGACGACCAACTTGGTGCCACGCAAGCGTTCGAGTTGCTGGATCTCGCGCCGGCGCCGCTCGATCTCGCGGGCCGCGTCCTTGTCGCTCAGAAAGAACGCATCTTCGGCTACAGGCGTTGCGATACTGAGAACCAGACTGACATCGGCTTTTCGGAAGCCTCGCTGCCGCATGCGTGTCTCTGCATGATTGGTGAAGCGCAGATCATGCATCGTCTTTCTCCTCCGCCTCATCCGCAGAGTCCGAAAGATCAAGGTCACCGAGCATCGACAAAAGTTCCTCGCGCCTTGCCTTCCGGTCAGTTGCCTCATCATCAGGAATTCGGGAGATAAGCCATTCGACCCGAGCTTCGGCATTTTCGGCGCCGAGCAGTCCTTGGGGGATTTCGGAAACCTTGGCATGCCCGCAAGCCAGTGCATATTCTGCATCGACATCGCCTGCGGTGATTTCGTCGAGAATTGCTGTGCCGACTTTGTACTCTGGGAACCCGAAATAGCTGATTTCTTCCTCATCAGGGTCGATCGTAAAAGCTGCGCCCTCGAGCTCGCCAGCGAGGCTTCTCAAGTAGTCTGCGAAGGGATTGTTGGTATTGGGATTGTACCATACCGGCCCGCGGCGTATGTAGAGCCGCACATCAGAGGCCTGACACACGACCGCAAACGATCGACATCAAGCTTTCAGAAACTCTTGCTACGCAGGAGCAATGGTATGGACCCCGCCGACTTCGGGCGGTGTATCTTGGAAATGGAAACAGGAGGGTGCATGCCATGGAAATCAAAAGGATCGGCCTTGATCTGGCCAAATACGTTTTTGAAGTTCACGCCGTCGACAACGGCGAAAATGTTGTGCTTCGAAAGACGCTGAGGCGCGAAGCCGTTGCGCAGTTCTTCGCCGATCTTGAGCCTTGCGTTGTCGGGATGGAGGCTTGTTGCGGATCGCACTATTGGGCGCGTGTTCTGACTGATCTGGGGCACGAGGTCCGGTTAATCTCGCCTCAGTTCGTGAAGCCATATGTCAAGTCGAACAAGAATGACCGCAATGACGCTGAAGCTATTTGCGAGGCGGTTGGCAGGCCGTCGATGCGGTTTGTACCGCCGAAGTCGACGGAGCAGCTGGAAATCCAGGCGGTACACCGGATCCGCCAGAGGGTGGTTGCAAACCGCACCCGGCTCGTGAACCAGGTCCGAGGTCTGCTTGGGGAACATGGTGTTGTTGTACCGCGTAATATCAACCGCATTCGGCGTACCCTTGGTGAAATTGCGGACGGTCAGTCGGGAGGCTTTGGTGGGCTCTTTGTCGAGATGCTGCGCGACATCCGGGAGGAGCTGGCCGAATTGGATGCGCGCCTCGCTGGCTACAATCAGCGGATCAAAGGCCTCTACCGATCCAATGAAATGTGTCAACGTATCAGCCAAATCGAGGGGATCGGTCCGATTACCGCAACGGCGCTCGTCGCCGCAGTTGGGGATAGATCTTGCTTCAGAAATGGCCGCCAGTTTGCTGCTTGGTTGGGCCTGGTGCCAAAGCAGCATTCAAGCGGCGGAAAAGCGCGGCTGTTCGGCATAAGCAAACGGGGCGACAGGTACTTGCGGACGATGTTGATCCACGGCGCGCGCGCCGTACTGGGCCGCTCGGCCGGAAAAACCGACACGCGAAGCCAGTGGATCAACCGGATGCGGGAAAGACGTCATCCGAATGTCGTCGCGGTCGCCTTGGCAAACAAGAACGCACGGATCGTTTGGTCGCTTCTGTCAAACGATCAGCAATACAATCGGGGACACACCGTCTGAGCCAGACTACGAACGACCAAGTCAAGGAGGGCTGAAAGGAATATTGCAACATCTGCCAGGAGATGGAGAAGGGTCACGCCCGTTGCTTCTTGAACCTGATGTGTGGATCGGCAAGGTCAGCACCAATGCCTTAGGGGCGATGAGGGAGAAGCAAGCGGAAATCCATCGGGGCTCGCGGCGATGATCTATCAGGCCGCCATAAGAAGCCGGATATACATCAGCAATCGCGACCTTCGATCCAGAGCCAAACAGACCGTTGCAATTAGGCGGGGTCCATATACATCCACACACGACCCATTCGGCCTTGCGGAAGGGGACGAGCCAGGCTGCAAAGGCATTCGCCTGCGCCAGCCGTTCGAGGTCGCCGTAGAAGGCCAGTTCCCCGGCATGATGCAGGGCCAGCAGTCCCTCGAGGAACAGGCGCCGAAACAGGCGCGACAGCACCCGCACGTGCAGGAAGAACCCGGGGCGGCAGGCGACCCACTTCGTTCCGTCAGCCGACAGGCCGCCCCCCGGCACGATCATGTGGATGTGGGGATGATGCGTCAGCGAAATCCCGTCGTGTCGGAGACACGCCTCTGGCGCGATGTGTGCAGAACACAGGTCATGACGATCCGGGCCCCAAGGCGTTTGGGATCGGCGGCGATTGTCATCACCGTTTCGGCGGACGCTCTGAACAGCAGGCCATAGACGGCCTTCTTGTTCCAGAGCGCGATCTGGGCGATCTCCGTCGGCAGGGTGAAGACCACGTGGAAATACTCGACGGGCATCAGATCCTCCGCGCGGGCGGCCAACCAGTCGCGCGCCGCCGGTCCCTGGCACTTCGGACAATGCCGGTTCTTGCAGGAATTGTAGGCGACGTGTTGGTGGCCGCATTTGGCACACCCGGCCACATGCCCGCCGAGCGCCACGGTCCGGCAGGCCTCGATCGCCGACATCGCCTTGAGCTGGATCAGGCTGACATGCCCGGCATTGGCCCGCCGCCACACGGGACCGTCGTGCTTGAAGCACGCCTTTGGCGTGACGGGCGCGAAAGATGTCAGCGATCTCCAGCTTTGGCCGGGGCACCCCGGCGCCCGGTCACTCCAGACTTCGCTTCACGGTCTGGTCCTGCAACCTGGCCAGCATCTCGTAGGGGCTGACCGTGTCGCGGATCGTCTTGGTCGCCACGTGGGTGTATCGCGCCGTGGTCGTCAGCTTGGCATGGCCGAGAAGCACCTGGATCACCCGCACATCGGTATTGGCCTCCAGCAGATGCGTCGCGAAACTGTGCCGCATCGTGCCAAAGGCGCGTCTCCGACACGACGTTTGCAGCGTCGCGACCTTCTTGACGCCGGCCATGCGTCGCCCGGCAGGGCATTGCGCAGCAATGTCCCGTGTATGGACGCCCCCGGGGTTGCAAGCGGCTTCTTTGTCTTTGGCAACAGCACTGCGGTCGAGTTCCTTCGTGTATCCGGCCTCTGGTTGCGACCTTCGACGTCGCGGGCCCTCATGGTGAGTTCGAGGGACAGGTCCAAAACGAGAGGCCGTAGTACAAGCTACTCGGGACATTACTGGTTTTCCCATTCCTGATCTCGTCGACGCTTTGCCATGACCTCCGTTCAGAACCGCCACACCCCAGCCTGCCTTCGCGCTTAGGCGTTGGCAGGGGTCTCGTAGACGCCGCCATGAGCCATGATCGCCCACGCCATCCGCGCCATCCGCCGCCCGGCAACATATGCGCAGCATGTGTGAGAGGGATGTTTGCCAATGCGACAGCAACCAGCATCTTGGGTTTGCGCGCCAGCATGCGGGCAAGCCACGACCCTTCCGGTGCGGCTCCACGCCGCTTTGCTGCCTGGATGACCGACA
>JAXMNQ010000140.1:0-4027 GCA_034670345.1 Paracoccaceae bacterium
TACTGCCGTTGCCATCGGCGTCGAACTGCACGATGGTCGAGCCCGTCGCGGTTTCGAAGAGCCGCAGCTCGGGGTTGCCCGAAGGCGCAAAGGGGCTGGTGCCGCGGAACTCGAACACGCCAGGCGAGAGACCCGCCACGACGATCAGGTCCACCCCCTGTTCGAAATCGAGGATCTGGTCACGATTGGCCCCCACCACGGTTTCCGCGACGGACCGGAAAACAAAGCTATCTGCATCCTGCCCGCCGGTCAGCAGGTCGAGGCCAAGACCCCCGGCAAGGTCGTCCTCCCCGGCACGACCGCGCAGGATGTCGTTGCCTGCGCCGCCTTCGAGGATGTCGTCCCCATTGCCGCCGTCCATGGTGTCATTCCCCTCACCGCCGTCAAGGAAATCGCTGCCGTCTTGACCGACCAGCACATCGGCACCCGCATCGCCAAAGACGCTGTCGTCGCCGGCGTTGGCGTTGATCGTGTCATTGTCATCGCCGCCGGAAATTTCGTCGTTGCCCTGACCGCCGAGGATGAAATCGTCGTCCTGCCCGCCGGACAGGCGGTCGTCGCCGTCGCGCCCGACAAGCGTGTCATTGCCCGAGCCGCCGTCGAACCGGTCGGAATAGAGCCCCCCGGCAAGCACGTCCGAGTCCCCCTGGCCAAAGATCGTGCCGCGATGCTGACCGTTGCCGCCCTCGTATTCGTCCTGCCCGCCGCCCAGCAGGATGTGGCCGTCCAAGAGCCCGGCATTGTAGACTACGGTGACGCCGTTTCCGGCGCTGGCGTCGAGGCTGTAGAGTCCGCCGATCACCGTCCCTGTGTTGTGAAGCAGACCGGCACCGAACGAGCCGGATATGTCGTTGAGCGTGATTGCCGTGTTCGAGGCGCTCTGGATGGTTCCGCTGTTGAGGATCCGCGCCGTGCCGCTCCCGGTATAGACCTTGATGGCCCCCTGCGGACCGTCGATCAGCCCGCTGTTCGAGATCCTGGCCTGGATGGAACTGTCGGTTGGGGTGATCTCTATCGCCACGTACTGCGAGGACATCATCGTGCCCGCATTGTTGAGGGTGAGCGTGCCGCTGTAATCGGCCCGGAGCGCCTGCTGTTGCACCGACTGCACCAACCCCTGCGGCCCGACCGTCATGAAAAACGAGGTGGCGTCGACAACGTTCACGGCCCGCGCAACGTCGAGTTGGCCCTGAATGAGGACCGTGGAGCTTCCCAGCACCGTGCCGTTCACGACAAGCGTGTTCGGCAAGGTGGAGACCGAGTTGTCCACCAGCACGGGATACGAGAAGGTAGCGATGAGCGCCGCGTCGGGCGTGGCGACAAGACCGATTTCGTTCCCCTCCAGGCGACGGCCTGTCGACGCAACGGTTGTGATGCTGAAATTAGCCATGTCTCTGTGTTCCTTCCCGTTTCCGAAACGCTGCACCTGCCGGTCTCAGCGTTTGACAAGGCGCAGTCTAGCGCCGCATGGCGGCGTTTCGGTCCGGTCATTTGGTTTCTTTCCTGAGCTCCGGGCTGTCCGGGCAGGCCCGGCTACAGCACGAAGTCCTGCGCCGTCAGCCCGGTGACATTCGCCACCCGGATCTCGGCGTCCTGGGTGCCGTCGCCGTTGGTGTCCAGCTGCACGATGGTCGAGCCGGTGGGGGTCTCGAACAGGCGCAACTCGGGGTTGCCCGATGGCGCAAAGGGGCTGGTGCCGCGAAATTCGAAGACACCCGGAGACAGGCCCGAGACAATGATCAGGTCGACGCCCTGTTCGAAGTCGATGATCTGGTCGCGCTGCGCACCCACCACGGTTTCGGCGGTGCTGCGAAAGACAAAGCTGTCCGCGCTCTCACCCCCGGTCAGGAAATCGCGGCCCAATCCACCTGCGAGTTGGTCATCGCCGGAGCGTCCCCGCAGGATGTCATCGCCGCTGCCGCCTTCGAGCACGTTGTCACCCGCGCCTCCGTCCAGAATATCCGCATCTGCGCCGCCATCGAGCGCGTCTGCACCGTCCTGACCGGCCAGGATGTCACCCCCGTCGCCGCCCTCCATGCTGTCGTCGCCGCCGTTGCCCGAAAGCGTGTCATTGCCGGTTCCGCCATCCATGGAGTCGTTGCCGCTGCCACCCAGCAGGCGGTCATTGCCGTTTGCGCCAAGCAATTCGTCGTCGCCCCCGCGTCCGACCAGAAGATCATTGTCATTGCCACCGTCGAGCAGGTCGGCCTCACTGCCGCCAGCCAGCGTGTCGTTTCCGAGGAGACCCAGCACCCGGCCGATCACAACGCCCCCGGCGCCGTCGTAGCGATCGTCGTTTCCATCCATCCGGATGTCACCGATCATCTTGCCGGCGTTGAGAATGAGGTCCACGGCGTCACTTCCGTCGTAGGACACCAGGTCCGAACCGCTTGTGCCACCGCCAACGATGTCGCCGCTGTTCTTGACCATCGCCGTGGCCGCGCTGGCCGTGCTGTCGAAGGTTCTGATGGCTGCTGTTCGGCCCAGATGGCGCCGCGTTCTCACCGACGCATACTCGGAAGGGGGATCGCCTCTACCGGTACTATGTCAGCCAGACCGTGCTGAAGCATGGCGCCGGATCATGCCCGGTCGGCCGAGTGCCTGCGGGCGAGATCGAGGGCGCCGTCATAGAGCAGCTCCGCGCCGTGTTCCGCCAGCCGGAGATTGTTGCGGGGACGTGGAAGGCGGCGCGCAACCACGCCGACGATATCTCCGAGGCCGACGCCCGCGTGGCCCTGCAGCAACTCGACCCGCTGTGGGACGAACTGTTCCCCGCGGAGCGGGCCCGCATCGTAGCGCTGCTGGTCGAGCGGGTCGACATCGGCGTGGAGGGGTTCAACTTCCGCCTGCGCGTCGACGGGCTCGGCGGCCTCGCGCGCGAGATGCTGTCTGGCAGCATCGGAGCAGCGGCATGACCCGCGCGATGGCGGTCCCCGAGACCGTGACGCTCCACGTGCCGTTCCGTGTCGTGAAGCGCGGCGGCCGGAAGGAGATGCAGTTGCCGGAGGGCACTACGCACCCGCGGCGAACCGACAACACGCTGGTCAAAGCACTGGCGCGCGCGTTCCGCTGGAAGCGGATGCTGGAGTCGGGTGAATTCGCGACCATCGCCGAATTGGCCGAATGCGAGGGGATTGCACCCTCCTACATGACCCGGGTCCTGCGCCTGACGCTGCTCGCGCCCGACATTGTCGAGGCGATCCTGGACGGCAAGCACGGGCCAGCGGTGACGTTGGCGCGGGTGCTGGAGCCTTTTCCGGTGGATTGGCCCGAGCAGCGTTTTATCCTCTGCTATCCGGCGTAGCCGGCCCTTGGTGGGCTCTCGCCATATCTCAGGCTACCAGCTGCATCTTCCCCAGTACAACCATTCGCGCCTTGTCCGAGATTTTGACGGTTTCGTCGTGAGTGTGGGGGACAGAGCGGACCTGCGCTGCTGTTGCGCCAGGGTGCTTTGGCCATGCCAAAAGGACATGGGTCCAATCCGATGCTCTTGGGCTGTATCTCAGAGGTCGGACCGGATAGTCTAGGGCTGCCTTCAGGGCACCCACCCTGGCCGCATGTTTCTTCCGGCGCTTGAATGCTGCGCCACCCGTCAAACCGGACAGAAGGACCAAGCGGCCTGCGCATAAGCGAGCACGGGGGCGGCACGAAAGCGGAGCAGGTCCGCTTTGGCCTTTCACCACTGCAGTGCGGCTCGACGCCTCAAGCAGCCAATGGACCTGCCAGCCAATGGACCTGCGTCCGATGCATAGGCGGGGCGAAAGAAACCGTTTTTGGGACTCACAACAGGAAGTCGTCGCCGGTCAGCCCGGTCACATTGGCCACCCGGATCTCGGCATCAGCCGCCAGATCGGCGTCGACATTGATCTGCACGATGCTGGACCCCGCCGCCGTTTCGATCACGCGGATCTGGTTGGCCCCGGCGAAGGCGCCGGTTCCGACAAAGCTGAACACGCCCGGGCTCATCGCAGAGAGGTCGATGAGGTCCACGCCCCGCTCGAAGTCCAGGATCTGGTCGCGCGTCGCG
>JAXMNQ010000141.1:0-3750 GCA_034670345.1 Paracoccaceae bacterium
CAACGGCTTTTGCCCGAAATGCGGTTCACCGCTAACACGGAACAGCGAGCGGATGGGCGACCGGATCTACGTGCATGCGTCTTCGCTCGACGATCCCAGCGTATACAATCCTGAGAAATCAATTTACTCAGATGCTGCGCAGAAGTGGGATGAAGCTTCAATAATCAAAGAGTGATATGGGCTCAGAGCTATCATTCATTAACTTCGAAACCAATGACTCCGCTGCGTGACGAACCAGACGGGTGCGTTATCTACTACCGATCTGCTGACACGTGTCGAATACAGTTGCCTCCTGCGGCGTGCCGTCGTTCGTTGTGGCGTGCTCAATGAATGTCGGCATTCCTTCGGGAATAACGGTGTCTGGGCGAGCAACGCCAAGAAATATATGCTTGGAGATCGCCGGTGCGATCGAGAACCAGCATGGATCATCAAAAGTTCCAGCATAGACCCCAACGGCGTCAGGAAAACGTTCGAAGCTGAGCCAAAGCTTTGTCCCGCAGCTAGGGCAAAAGTGAATGTGTACTATTTTTCCAGAGCCTTCAGATACTTGATCGTAAATCTCAGGCTCTCCGGAAAGAAGAGCGAAGTGGTCTGCGTCAAAAATCGGCTCAACCATGTAGGCTGATCCAGTAGCCTTCTGGCAGAAGCGACAGTGGCAGACCGTAACCCGGCTCGGTTCGGCGAGAGCTTCGTAGCGAATGCCTCCGCAAAGGCAACCTCCCTTATGGCTTGTCATTTCTCCATCCTCCCATGACCCTCGAACGTGGTCGATTTCGACCACGAACAGCTCAAGCGTCGCACAACTCGAAATCATTACAAAGGAGGAGTTTGGGGAATGTCGAATACGGGCTCTTCTGGCACCTTCGCCGCGAGGGGTGCGAGCGTCCGTTTCGAGAAACAGCGCCATTCGCTGCACCTTGTCGGAACAGATGGGGAGCGGACAAGGACGAAGCCGCTACCGCGGCAGAGGCGCCTGTGGCTGAGGTATTGAACGATCCTGCGAGGGTGCGCGTTTTGCGATCTTCGTGACCTGTCTGACGATTGGGGCCTTCTCAATCTGATGACAGGAGGTTCCCATGACGGAGGAGAGAATGACCCCGCTGCGCGCGCGGATGATCGAGGACATGCGCATTCACGGGATGGGCGACAAAGCCCAGAAGGCGCACATTCGAGCGGTCAAGGATTTTGCGCTTTTCCTGGGGCGGTCGCCGGATACGGCGACACCGGATGATCTTCGTGCCTACCAGCTGCACATGACCGACACCGGCGTGACGCCGACGACCTACAGCGCCCGGATCATGGCGCTGAGGTTCCTGTTCGGGAAGACCTGCGGGCGCGAGGAGATGAAGAAGTACATGCAGTTCCGAACGCAGCCTCGGAAGCTGCCGACGGTGCTGAGCATCGAGGACGTGTCGGAGATCCTCGCCGCGGCGCCCGGCCCGGGCCTCAAATACCGCGCGGCGCTCAGCATTTCCTATGGCGCGGGTCTGCGAGCGTCAGAGGTTTGCAGCCTCAAGATCAGCGACATCGACAGTGATCGGATGCTGATCCATGTCGATGAGGGCAAGGGGCGCAAAGATCGCAAGGTCATGTTGTCACCGGATCTGCTGGACCTGCTTCGGGATTATTGGTGCGAGGCACGGCCCGAGGGTTGGCTGTTTCCGGGCAAGCCCAAGATCAACCCGGTCTCCTCGCGGCAACTGAACCGGGCGTTCAACTCGGCCAAGCATCTGGTGGGGATCACCAAGCCCGCGACCCTGCATACCCTGCGGCACAGCTTTGCCACCCATCTTATGGAGGCCGGAACGGATGTCCGGGTGATCCAGGTCTTGCTCGGGCATGCCAAGCTGAGCACAACGGCGCGCTACACCCAGGTCGCCACCAAAACCATTCGGGACACGCCCAGCCCGTTTGAGGCCCTCAAACAGCTGAACCTGCGGACCCGCAAGCGCAGACGGGAATAACCGAGGCCGGGGTGCCCCGGTCGAAGCTGGAGATCGCAGATATCTTCCGTGAGCATGGTCCCGCGTGGCGGCGGGCCAATGCCGGGCATGTCAGCCTGAGCCAGCTCAAGGTCATGTCGGCGATCGAGACCTGCCGAACCGACGCGCTCGGCGGGCATGTGGCGGCCTGCGTCAAGTGCGGCCACCAGCACGTCGCCTACAACAGTTGCAAGAATCGGCATTGCCCGAAGTGCCAGGGCCCCGCGGCGCGCGACTGGATGGCGGCGCGGGCGGAAGACTTGCTGCCGGTCGAGTATTTCCACGTGGTCTTCACCCTACCGGCGGAGATCGCGCGGATCGCGTATTGGAACAAGCGCGAGCTCTACGGGCTGCTGTTCCGGGCGTCGGCGGAGACGGTGACGACCATCGCCGCCGACCCCAAGCGTCTCGGTGCAAAGGTTGGCATGACCAGCGTGCTCCACACCTGGGGTTCGGCGCTCACCCATCATCCCCATGTCCACATGATCGTTCCGGGCGGCGGCATGTCACCCGACGGCACAGGATGGGTCGCCTGCAAGCCGGGCTTCTTCCTGCATGTGCGGGTCCTGTCGCGGCTGTTTCGGCGCCTGTTCATCGAAGGGCTGATGGCGCTGCATCGCTCGGGTGAACTGACCTTCTTTGCTGACCTCGCAGCGCTCGCCGATCCAGATGTCTTCACTGCTTACCTCGCTCCGCTGTGCAAAACCGAGTGGGTGGTATACGCCAAACCGCCCTTCGGCGGGCCCGAGGCGGTGCTGGCCTATCTCAGCCGATACACCCATCGCGTCGCCATCTCGAACCATCGCCTGATCAGCGCGGACGCCGACACCGTGGCCTTTCGCTGGAAGGATTACCGCATCAAGCACGGCGAGCGGCAAAAGGTGATGCGCCTCGAGACCAGCGAGTTCATCCGCCGGTTCCTGGTCCACGTCCTGCCCGACGGCTTCCACCGCATCCGCCACTACGGCCTGCTGGCCTCCGCGCAGCGCAAGGTCAACATCGCCAGAATCCGCCACCTGCTTGCGGCGACCGCGCCGGAACAGGAACTGCAGGCTGACGGCGAAATCGTTCCGCTCACCTTGCGCGAGCCATGCCCCGATTGTGGTGGACCGATGCGCATCATCGAAATCTTCCGGCGCGGCCAGAAACCAATGACCCGTGCGCCACCCCGGGAGCAGGCCGCATGACGAAACGCCCGTCCTTGTCGCGAAGACCGAAACAGTTCGCTCCAGCGAACCGGATCGCCCCCGCCTTGCCAGGTGACGGCCTCAAACCGCTGAGACGCTGTCAACTGGGTTGTCCGCACCCGGAAATCATGATCACGCCCGCTTGGGCAGGCACCCAAGGTCCACGCGGCCTACGGGTTCGATGTTCGATACCGATAACGGCCAAACACGCCGGCACGCTTTCCCCATAGACAGCGCCAAGCCCGCCGCGGCTTCCTCCTTGTCAGGGTTTTCCAACGCGGGCCGGAACCGCGCTGACAGCAAATGTCTCGACGCGGCCCGCATCGAAAAACCTTAAACTTTCCAGACCTTAGCGGCTTTGGCATCAACGGCTGTTTTTGGTGGCTTTATGCCATTCGATTTTGAGAATGAAACGCCACTCCCAATGTTTGATCGGAGTTGCTTACGACAAGAACGTATGCGCCGTTCCCGCCCCATTGAGATTTCGCTTGCGGTCGGGGTGGAGTGTATATTTGGGCGACGGCTTCGAGGCTGAACGGGCTCAGTATGAGCTCACTGGGGAGTCCCGGATGAGCTCAATG
>JAXMNQ010000142.1:0-3596 GCA_034670345.1 Paracoccaceae bacterium
TAATCGCGATTATCGCGACGCCCGCGGACGTTCAAACTATTACGGTGTCCGGCACGACGGCCACGACCTTCCGGTCAGCGCAGAACAGCATGGCGTTGTTCCAGTGGGCCAGCGTCGCGATCTGGGGCCACAGCCCGGCGATCCGTCCAAGCCCTATTACTCGGGCGATGTTGCGCGGACGGGTGATGTGCCAACTTGGGCGCTTACAGAAGATGACGATCAGCCCGGTATCGCACAGCGTGCAGGCGACGCGGCATCGCGCGCCGGTGACCGTGTATCGGGCGCGGCGTCCAGCGTAGCGGGGTCCGCACAAAACGCGGGCTCTGCCGTGGCAGACAAAGCCAAGGGCGCAGCAGGTGCGGTATCGGATGCTGGTCATTCCGTCGCATCGGGGGCGCGCGACTTTGCATCCTCCGCCTCCGAGCGCGCAGCGCAGTTGCGCCGCCGTCTGGCCGAGGGCACCGAAGACCTGTCAGAGCAAGCCCGCGAGCGCGTCATTGCCGCCCGTGAAAGCGCCGTTCGTGCCCGTGCGACAGCCGCCTCTTATGGCCGCGAGGGTCGGGATCGTGCCGTTGATATGTACGAAGAGCAGCCGCTGATCGCCGGTGCGCTTGCGCTCGCCGTTGGGGCCGCCATCGGCGCCGCACTGCCCCGCAGCCGGACCGAGGACCGCTACATGGGGCAGCATAGCGACCAGTTGATGGCCGACGCTGAACGTATCTTCGCCGAAGAAAAGGCAAAGCTCGGCAAGGTTGCTCAGGCGGCCTCTGACGAGGCGAAGAAGGTGTTGCGCGAAACCAAAGAGGACGCGGACGCTGCGGCCCCGGGTGATACAGCAGCAGATGCGATTGTCGAGAAGGCCAAAGCCTCCGGCCAACGTGTTGTCGACGCTGCCGAAGCCGAGGCGGATAAACAGGGTGTCGGAGACGTCAAGAAGTCCTGATAACGCCGATATAGCTGATAAAAGCCCGCGCTTCATCGTGCGGGCTTTTTTGTGCCTTGTTGCTGGCGAAGGGGGCGGAGGGTACCACGACCGCCCCAGGGATCGTGATTGGACGATGCGCCACCCCCGTGCCGGATCTCCTGCCGGGAAATGGCCAAACATAGACAAAAGCCCACAAAAAAACCGGCGCAAGCTTTCGCCGCGCCGGTTGCTTTGTTTGCGGATGCAGCCGGTTACATCTCTGGAAGGCCCGACAGGATCTTGTCCATCGTCGCGGGCAGGTCACGCACCCGCACACCGCAAGCGTCGTAGATCGCGTTGATGATGGATGCGCCTGCGCCGCAGATACCCAGCTCTCCGATGCCTTTGGCCTGCATGGGGTTCGCCCAAGGGTCACGTTCCTGCACGAAGTTCACGGTCAGCTGTGGCACGTCAAGGTTTACCGGCACGTGGTATTCAGCCAGATCGTTGTTCACCAGATGGCCGTCGCGTTTGTCGAACATCAGCTCTTCGGTCAGCGCCATGCCGATGCCAAAGGTCATGCCGCCCAGACATTGCGAGCGCGCTGTCTTGGCGTTCAGGATGCGACCGGCGGCGAAGCTGCCGTGCATCCGGCGCACGCGCGTCTCGCCGGTGACGCTGTTCACACCGACCTCGGCAAAGAAGGCACCGAAGGTGGCTTGGCGGCGGTCGGTCTGGGTGTCACCCTTCCTGATCGTGCCCTTGACCGTGAGCGGGCCATCCTTCGTGAATTCCGGCAGATCGGCGCGACGGTTGTTGGCGGTGGCGACACCATCTTGCAGGGTCAGGTCGCGTTCCTCTACGCCCATAGCTTCGGCGATCTTTTTGCGCAGGGCTTCGCAGGCGACAAAGACCGACCCGCCCGAGGACGCGGCCCCCCAGCTGCCACCGGATCCGGCGGCTTTGGGCAGGCTGCTGTCGCCCAAACGCACGGTCACACGGTCCGAAGGCAAGCCCAGCATCTCGCCCGCAATCTGGGTGAGGATCGCATAGGTGCCCGTGCCAATGTCGGTCATATCGGTTTCAACGAGCAGGCTACCGTCCTGGTTCAGGGTCACGCGGGCGTGGCTTTCGCCCAGCATATTGACGCGGGTGGCAGAAGCCATGCCGTAGCCGATCAGCCATTCACCATCCGTCTTGCCGACCTCGCGGCTGTCCCAGCCAAAGGTCTTGGCCCCATCATCCAACGCCTCGGCCAGTTTGTGGGACGAGAATGCGCGCCCGTCTGACGGGTCAACATCCGGAATGTTGCGTTTGCGCAATTCGACAGGGTCGATGCCACTTGCGACCGCCAGTTCGTCCATCGCGATCTCGAGTGCTGTGATCCCGACCGCTTCCCCCGGCGCGCGGACAGAGCCTGCACACATGCGGTTGATCCGCTTGATGTGCATCCCGATCTCGCGGTTCTCACCACGGTAAAGGAATGGCGTGGCCTGGGCTACCGGCTCTGCAAAGCTTTCGTCCATCAGTTGTGACACGGTGGAATCGTGCCCGATGCCGGTCATGCGCCCGTCGGCATCCGCGGCGAGCTTGATGTGCTGCACGGTCTCGGATCGACGCATTGTCGCTTCTAGCACCTGCTGGCGCGTCAATACGACAGCCACCGGTGCCCCCAGCTCGCGCGCGGCGAGCGCCGCGGCCACGGCCTCGTGGCTGATGCCCAGTTTGGAGCCGAACCCACCCCCCACGAACGGGGCCAGAAGATGCACATTCTCTGGGTCGATCCCAAGGGCATCGGCTAGTTCATTCACATTGTATTTGAGCATCTGGTACGACCCGCGCAGGGTCAATTTGTCGCCGTCCCATTGCGCGATCGCGGCGTGGGGTTCCATCGCCGACGAGCTATGCCCGCCTGTGCGATAGGTTTCGTCCACGGTGTAGGCGGCTTGCGACAGGGCGGCGTCGAGATCACCTTGGGAGGATTGTTTTTCCTTCGGTGTCTCGATCTCTGCCGTTTCCAGGTCGGTGACCGCATCGTCAGGCGTGATCTCAAGCTCGACCATATGGGCCGCATGGCGGGCCTGCTCGAACGTATCGGCGACCACCAAACCCACGGGCTGACCGACGTAGGAGATCTTGCCGTCCGGCTGCACCGGTGCTTCGTTCGCGGTGCCTTGTGCGGGATTACGCAGGAAGGTCTTGCCGTGGAACACACCGCGCACCCCATCCAGCTTGCGGATCGCCTCGGCGTTCAGGCCGGTGACCTGACCGCCCGCGACAGGGGCGCGGACCAAAACGCCTGTCATCATGCCTGTCGGCTGATCCTCATGCGCATAGGTGGCGCGGCCTGATACTTTCAGCGGGCCGTCAGGGCGGTCCATGCCGGTGTGGATCAACCCCTGAACCGTGGCATCCAGCCGGTTGCGGTCATCGGGTTCATCCATCGTCAGTTCGGCGGTCGAAATATTGCTACCGTCGGTCATTGCTGTACCCCCGTGAGTTCCTTGAGTGTGGCGATGAGCGTGCGTCGGGCCAGCGGCACCTTGAACGCATTGCCTTCTTTCGGTGCGGCCTCCGCGACCAGAATATCAGCGGCTTTGCCAAACACCTCGCGCGCGGGTTCTTGCCCGATCAACGCGTCCTCGACCGCCGGATCGCGCCAAGGCATTGAGCCGATAGATCGGAAGAGCAC
>JAXMNQ010000143.1:0-3217 GCA_034670345.1 Paracoccaceae bacterium
GGCAAACTGAAGGAAAACAGAGGGATAGCGATGCGTTCTTGTAAAACAGACCTGAGCTTCAAGGCATTCATCTCGTTGGCTGCTACAATCATTCACCTCAAATGAACGTCAACAGCCCCTAGACCGCGCCGCCCTGACCCTCTTTCCGACGGAACCGTAAGACATGAGCAAGAGCCTGAAACGCGTCCGCGCCGCCATCCAGGCCGCCGGAATCCCCGAGGACATCCGAGAGGTCGGACAGGCGCGCACCGCGCAGGAGGCGGCGGACAGCGTCGGGTGCCACCTCGACCAGATCGCCAAATCCATCATCTTTCGCGCCGAAACTTCGGGTCAGGCGGTGCTGTTCCTGACCGCGGGCGGCAACAAGGTTTGCGCCGACAAGGCCACGGCCCTGGCCGGTGAGCCACTGGGCAAGGCAGATGCGGCGCTGATCCGCGCGCAGACCGGTTTTGCCATTGGCGGTGTCGCGCCGCTTGGCCATCTGAACCCGATCCGCGCCTGGCTGGATCCGCGCCTGTTGCAGTTCGACCTGGTCTGGGCCGCGGCGGGCACCCCCCGGCATGTCTTTCCGATCGACCCCCACAGCCTGCCCGGGCTGACCGGCGCCACAAGCGCCGACTTCACCCTCTGAAACGCACCGGTCCGCGTTACTTTGGGCTGAAAATACCATTGGGGGAGTCGCGCAAAGCGAGACGGGGACAAAGCCCCATCCTTGCGGGCCCCGGGAATCCACAGGTCAGAAAAATGTAAAAAACCTTTACATCGTCCCTTGAAAGACCCTGCCCCAATCCCGATCTCCTGTAATGTGAAAGGCATTCACATAGAAACGCAAACGGAGAGAGACATGACCACCGCCGCATATACGACCCAACTGCCCGCCAACGCCGGCTGGCTGACTCGGGCCGAGGCCTGGATGGATCACAAGGGGAAAGGCGCATGGATCGCGGCAATGGTCCTGGGCTTTGTCTTCTTCTGGCCCGCAGGCCTTGCCCTTCTTGCCTACATGATCTGGAGCAAACGCATGTTTTCGAAATCCTGCCGCCACAATTCGCGCAACCATGACGGCCGCAAGGCCGCCTGGGCGGCGATGAAACCCTCGGGCAACAGCGCCTTCGACGCCTACAAGACCGAGACCCTGCACCGTCTCGAAGCCGAACAGGAAGCCTTTGAGCAATTCCTCGAACGGCTGCGCGAAGCCAAGGACAAGTCGGAATTCGACCAGTTCATGGATGACCGTGAACGGCGCGCCCGGGCCGACACCCAGACCCCTGAAAACGCCTGAACGCCTGCGGCGCCGCCCCTGCCCGGGTGGCGCCGTCCCCGTATTTCCTGCCAGGACCCTACGATGTACACCGAGACGATGACCCAGTCCCATCTGCCCGACCCCGAATACCAGTCCGCCTTCTACAGCGGTGTAACCGTCAAGCGCGGCATCGCCTGGTTGGTGGATACCATCGTCATTGCGCTGGCCACCCTGGTGATCTCGCTCTTTACCATTGTCGGCCTGTTCATGCTGCCGCTGATGTTCCTCGTGATCGGCTTTCTGTACCGCTGGATGACCATCGCCGGGGGATCCTCGACCTGGGGGATGCGGCTGATGAGCATCGAGTTTCGCAACGCCTGGGGGGAGCGATTCGACGGCGGTGAGGCCTTCCTGCACACGCTTGGCTACACGATCACCGCCTCGACGGTGATTCTCCAGCTTGTTTCGATTGCGATGATGTTTGTTACCGAACGAGGGCAGGGTCTGACCGACATGGTGCTGGGGACTGTTGCCCTTAATCGTCGCGCCTGAGGCGACAGAACCCCGTCAAACCGGGAATTTTGCGCGCTTTGGCAATGGACTAGACGATTTTCGGAGAGGTCCTGCCGGTGCGGGGCCTCTTTTCTCTGAATCGCTTGGCGCGCGGCAGGATCATTGTTACCGTTTCCTTAAGTTATCGAGGTATTCGGATCTGATGCGCCACTCGCTGCCGCTTGCACCGCAGTTCTATGTCACTGCCCCGCAGCCCTGCCCCTATCTTGAGGGCCGGATGGAGCGGAAGTTGTTCACGTCCCTGCAAGGCGACTCGGCGCAAAAGCTGAACGATTCGCTGTCAAAACAAGGGTTTCGCCGGTCGCAGAATGTGCTTTACCGGCCATCCTGCGCCGAATGTGCCGCCTGCTTGTCGGCCCGGATCGACGTCAATCGCTTTCACCTCGCGCGCAGCCACAAACGAATTCTCAAGCGCAACGCCAATCTTGAACGGCGAGTGACCAGCCCCTGGGCCACGGAAGAGCAATATGACCTGTTCCGGCGTTACCTTGACGTCCGTCATTCGGACGGCGGCATGGCGGATATGGATGTCTTCGAATTCGCCGCCATGATCGAGGAAACCCCGATTCGCAGCCGCGTCATCGAATACATCGACTCCGAAAGCGGCAAGCTGATCGCCACCTGTCTGACCGATATGCTGGATGACGGGTTGTCGATGGTCTACTCGTTCTACGAACCCGATCTGGCGCGCAATTCGCTGGGCAAATGGATGATCCTCGACCACATCGACATCGCGCGCGGCGCGAGCCTGCCCTATGTCTATCTTGGCTACTGGGTCCCGGGCAGCGACAAGATGGGCTACAAGGCCGAGTTCAGCGCGCTCGAAATCTACCGGCGCGGTGACTGGGACCGGCTGGAGGACACCGGCGATTTCTCATCCGAGATGCACCCGCTGTCCACCGATCCGATTGCCGAACAGGTCGCCAACATCTCGTTCCCGGACACCCGCGCCTGATTCGGGCCGCGTGCCGCGATTACGGAGGCTGCGGCCGCGTCTTGCTTGTGGCGTTTCCCAATGTTTCATCCGCATGGAACACAGGTCCGGGTCAATATCTGTGACCTGACCTGCCCAAGCGACGATTGGACCACAGGGCCATGAAAAAAGCGCGCCGCAGGAACGGCGCGCCTTGTTGTCTTTTGTCGGATCTCGCCCCGATCAGTGCCCGAGGATATCCGGCACGATGGTCACGATTCCCGGGAACAGCGCCAGGATCGACAGGCCCACCACCTGGATGATCACAAAGGGGATCACGCCGCGATAGATATGGGCCGTGGTCACGCTCGGCGGTGCCACGCCGCGCAGGTAGAACAGCGCAAAGCCGAAGGGCGGCGTCAGGAACGAGGTCTGCAGGTTCACCGCAATCATGATCGTCACCCATTTCGGATCGAAATAGATCGGAA
>JAXMNQ010000144.1:0-3177 GCA_034670345.1 Paracoccaceae bacterium
TGGGCGAGTTGATGGATGTGCTTGCGCCAACCCTGTCTTCGACCAATCACCCCAAAACCCACCTGCGCGGCAGAAAGCCGAAGACGGCGGCCCCCGCTGTCGATGCCTTCGCCTGCAACGAGGTCCGTCTGCTGATCACTATGCTCGCCTATCAGGTGATGCACGTGGCACGCCGCGCCATGGCGCGCGCGACTGGATCGGCATGGAGCCTGCGTCGTTTGCGGGAACGTTTGCTCCGCGCCGGCGCGCGCCTCGTCATCTCCGGTCGTCGCATGACCCTGGTCCTCGCCAATGCCGCTGCGCCATTCTGGGCGGCCATCTGGCCGCAGATTATAGCGCGACGATCTGGGTGAGATCAGCGCGACAATCAGGATGAGAATCCTTGGCTGCGACGTTTGGAGTTTGGCCGTTTGTCTTGTCGCGGGCAAGGGCTCTGTTGCCGTTGATTGTCGCGGCGCGTCAATCAGCAGTCATGTCGGCCGGTGATGCCTTTCCCGGAGGGCGTCCGCGGCCCTTGGCCTTTTCGGCGGCTTTCCGGCGGTAGCTTTCGACATTCATCTCGAAGATTGTGGCGTGGTGCACGAGCCTGTCGACGGCGGCCAGCGTCATCGCCGGGTCGGGGAAGATGGCATCCCAGGCGCCGAACGGCTGGTTGGCGGTGATCAGCATGGATCGCCGCTCGTATCTGGCGCTGATCAACTCGAAGAGCACGCTGGTTTCCGCCTGATCCTTGGTGACGTAGGCGATGTCGTCGAGGATCAGCATGTGGAACTTGTCGAGCTTGGCAATGGCGTTTTCGAGGGCGAGATCGCGACGGGCCTGTTGCAGCTTCTGGACCAGGTCGGTGGTGCGGGTGAAGAGCACGCGGTAGCCGTTCTCGACCAGCGCCAGCCCGATGGCGGAACTGAGATGCGACTTGCCCACGCCCGGCGGGCCGAAGAGCAGGATGTTGTCGCCCTTGCCGATCCAGCTGTCGCCGGCGGTGATCGCGTTGACATGGGCCCTGGAGACAGTCGGGACGGCGGAGAAGTCGAAGGTCTCCAGCGTCTTGCCCGGCAGCAGGCGGGCCTGGGCGAGATGACGTTCGATCCTTCGCCGGTCGCGTTCGGCCAACTCGTGTTCGACCAGGGCACTGAGCAGGCGCGCGGCACTCCATCCCTCCTTGTCCGCCTGTTCGGCGAAGGCGGGCCAAAGCGTCTTGATGGCCGGCAGGCGCAGCTCGTTCAGGGCGAGCGTGAGGCGGGCGGCGTCGATCTTGGGCGATGTCATGCTGCCGCCTCCTCGCTGATCGTCACATCGCCCACCAGCCGGTCATAGGACGACAGCTCGGCCAGTTGGACGTTGACCCCGGGCAGGCTCTCGGGCGGCGGGGCGAAGAGCGCGCGCAGGGCTGGAATGTCGGGAAGCCGGTTCTGCCGCAGGTCCTCTTCGAGCTGCGCGGCAAGCTCCGCCTCGCAGCCCCGATCATGCGCCAGCGCCAGCAGATCGACCGTCGTGCGGCAGGCTCGCCTGTCGCCGGTCTGCTCCAGCAACACCTCGAACATGTCGCGGAAGGCCCGGCGCGGGAACAGTTGGTCGCGATAGATCAATCCTGTCAGCGCCATCGGCTTCCTGCGCAGCGAATGGATGACATGGTGATAGTTGACCACGTGGCCGTGGCTGCCGTTGGGCCGGGCGCGGCCGCGTGGCAGAGTCAACAGGAAGGTGGCGCCGAGATAGAGTTCGAGCCGATCGTCGTACAGCCGAACCCGCAGCCGGTGACTGATCAGCCGGGACGGGACGGTGTAGAACACCTTCCGCAACAGGAACCCTCCCGATGAGGTAATCCGCACCGTGGCCTCCTCGTAATCCGTCGTGCGCCGGGCGGGCAGCGGCCCCAGATGCGCCCTCTCGGCATCGATCCGCTTGGCATTGCGGGCGTTGATCCGGCCGGTGATCTCGTCGATGAAACCGCGATAGTCGACAAGGTCTTCGAAGTCGCGCGACCCGCGCATCACCAGCGCATCCAGGATCGCCCGCTTCAGATGACCGTGGGGGCCTTCGATAGACCCGTTCTCGTGGGCCACACCCTTGGTGTTGCGCGAGGGGGTCATGCCGTAATGCCGGCAGAGCGCGTCGAACCGATCCGTGAGGTCCGCCTGGGCGGCCTTGTCCAGGTTCTTGAAGGGTGAGGCGGATCAGGAAAGGCGCCAGTGGCGCGTTTCCCCGTCGAACGAGAGGCTGTCCGTCCGATGGTTGGCCGGCACGCCACCCAAGGACCAAAGCGCATTTTGCAGCCCTTCGGCCAGGGCGACATAGCTCTCCCCGCCGAGCACCACATGCGCGTGCTCGAAACCGGAATAGGCCAGCCGGAAGTGATAGAGCCGGTGATCCAGAACCTGACCGGCGATCGTCACGCCGAGCCTGCCCATGTCGGTGAAATCCGACAGGCCCATCCGACCGGGTTCGTGGATCTGGCGGAAGATCACCTCCTGCTCGGGGCCATGCTCCGCGCGCCAGGTCCTGATCCGCCGCTCCAGCGTGCGCCGGATGCCAGGGCTAAGACCGCGGTGGCGGCGCAGGAGTTCCTCGAAAATAGCGATCGGTCGCAGCCCGGGCGACGCTTGCAGCAGCGGCACCACCTCGGTCTCGAAAATGGCGCCAAGCGGGTCCGGACGGCGTCGGCGCCGCGGAGCCTGCTTCTGTGAGGCCAGGAGCGGGTCGGCCTGAAGCCGATACCCCGTCGCCTGGCTGATCCCGGCCTTGGCAGCGGCCACGGGAATGGGTCTGTCTGAGCGTCATGAAGAGCCTCATCTGTTGATCGGTGACATGACGACCCGGCATGAACGATTCCCCACACAGAAAACCGTCCTCTACCGGAGCCGGTCACGACCGTCAGATCCGCCCATCTCGGGCGAAACGCAGGTTTGAAGCCTCTCCGGTCGGGCTACGCCCTCCCTGCGATCCTCCAAACCTGCGTTCCCATCCTGATTGACGCTGGATTCTCAACTTGTTTGCCGCGCCGCACGCAGATCCAGGAACTGCGCGGCAACAGCCCGTGACCCAACGAACGGCACCGTTATCATCACGTCGGCGAAAACGTCCCGGGGCGACCTGACCACGTGCGAGCAAGGGACGCCGATCAACCGTATGCGTTGCCAAACAGAAGGCCATCGCAACTGCGCGGCAAACAACCCG
>JAXMNQ010000145.1:0-3146 GCA_034670345.1 Paracoccaceae bacterium
CCCAAGCGCGAAGCGCGCCCATCACTCGCAGCAAACTCGTGCCCAAGCGACCGTAGGAACGACATCAAGCCGCTCCCAGAGCGCCACGGGACCGTCCCGGCGAATAACGCGGGGTCAGACAAGCCGGGTTGTGCTAGCTAGGGCGGGTTTGCAGCTTCTCCGGATGACAAAACGCTTTCCATTTCGCTATTGCAAAACCAGTCCCGAGATCATCCGCAGGGGAACCGCTTTTGGAACTAAGGTTGTGACCGGGGGGCATTGCGTCTGACGAACCGTTGGATTCTGGTCTGTATCGTCAGTCCATGGAGCCTCCAGCATGCAGATTTTCTTGTCCGCCTTCGAAGATGTCCCCGACCCGCGCGCCAGTAACGCGCGCTATGATCTTGGTGAGTTGCTTGTAATCGCCTTCGTATCTGTGTTGTGCGGGTCGAGTTCCTGCGCTGAGATGGCTGCCTTCGGACGCGCAAAAGAGCGCATTTTCAGGGACTTCCTCAAGCTGAAGCACTCCATCCCATCTCACGACACATTCTCCGATGTTTTCCGGATGATCGATCCCAAGGCGCTCGATGCTGCGTTCGGCAAGGTGCTCGCCGACGTTGCAGCGCTGCTCAAGGACGGCGACGTGATAGCGATCGATGGCAAGGCTCTGCGCGGAGCGCGCGACAAGACCGAGAGTGCGCGAACTCGGATGATGGTCTCGGCCTACGCTGCCCGGCTGCGTCTGACGCTGGCGACGGTTCCCGCAGACCGTGGCACTGAACTCAATGCTGCGATCGAGGCTTTAGCAGGCCGCTGAAAAACTCCGCCATCGCAACACTCGTGCCCAAATTGGCCGGTTTTTCGAGCTCTCTCGTCGAGCTGAGGAAAAGTGATTGTGGCCCGCATCGATCAAGTCGACGAGAAACGCTTGTCAAAATCGTTTTTCAGCAGCCTGCTAGTGTTCCCCACCTGACGAAGGATTCCCAAGTCGGGCCGGGTGTGTCATTGTCGTGGGATGAGACGCGATGACATTTGCCTGTACCTGAACCCCGATGACCGTATGCAGCTTCAAGCTCTGGTCACCGACCGCAACACCCCGCGCAAGCTCGCGTGGCGGGCGGAGATCATTCTGGCGACGGCGGCCGGTTGCGGCACCTTTGAGATCATGCGGCGAGCGAACACGTCGAAGCCAACGGTCTGGCGCTGGCAGGCCCGTTACCTCGACGAGGGTGTCGCCGGGCTGATGCGCGACAAGACCCGGCCGTCGCGGGTGCCGCCGCTGCCCCGGGAGACGCGCCTGAAGGTGATCGCGAAAACGGTGGGCGAGGCCCCGCCCGACGCCACGCACTGGAGCCGCTCCACGATGGCCGCGGCCGTTGGCATTTCGCCGTCGAGCGTCGGGCGCATCTGGGCTGAAGCCGGTCTCAAGCCGCATCTGACGCGCAAGTTCAAGGTCTCGAACGACCCGATGTTCGAGGAGAAGGTCACCGAGATCGTCGGGCTTTACCTCGACCCGCCGGAGCGGGCCGTCGTGCTGTGCGTCGACGAAAAGTCGCAGATCCAGGCGCTGGACCGGACCCAGCCGGGGCTGCCGCTCAAGAAGGGCCGTGCGGCCACCATGACCCACGACTACAAGCGCCACGGCACGACCACGCTGTTCGCGGCGCTCGATGTGAAGTCGGGCATGGTTATCGGCGACTGCATGCCCCGCCACCGCGCCAGGGAGTTTCTGGCCTTCCTGCGCCGCATCGACCGGGCGGTGAAGAAGCCCCGCGACGTCCATCTCGTGCTCGACAACTACGCCACGCACAAGACGCCCGAGGTGAAGGCCTGGCTGGAGAAGCACCCGCGCTTCAAGCTGCATTTCACGCCCACCAGCGCATCATGGCTGAACATGGTCGAACGCTTCTTCGCCGAGATCACGTCCAAACGCATCCGGCGCGGCAGCTACTCCAGCGTCGACGATCTGGAGACCGCCATCTACGACTACCTGCTCCAGCACAATGCAAAACCGACGCCCTTCACCTGGACTAAGACGGCAAAAGACATCCTCACCCGAGAACGCCGCGCGCTGAATGCGCTCGATGAAATCAGAGGCAGCCGGGGGCGGTGCGCCGTGCGGTGCGGCGCATCCGAACTCGCGAGTTTCGTGATCCCGAGATCTTGTGTTACAAACGCTCCCGCGAAATCCAGCAGGGAGAGAGTCCATGGAAGCCGATGAATTCGTGTTCAAGAAGAACCCCGTCCAGGCCATCACCGCCGAGTTCGCCGACGAGACCCTGGCGTACTACACGCTGCGCGTGGCAGGCATCCTGAACGGCAACGAGCCGGAGCCGCCCGACGACACCGTCGGCGAGCTCCTCGACGACATGCACGACAGCATCTGGATCCTCCAGCGCAATCGAGACCTCACCAACGACGACGGCGCAGACTTCTTCTAGCCGGGCCGCGCCCTCAGCACTCCGCGCGTTCGCGGCTGAAACAGTCCACTGGACTGTTTCTGAGACGCCGCTCACCCCCGGGAGGGCGCGTGGCGATGTCGCCCTCTGCCCCTGCGCTTCGCGCAAGCGAAACGGCACGACGACGTTATTCGCAGCACTCGACGTGAAGTCCGGTCTGGTCATTGGCGAATGCCTGCCACGCCATCGCGCCAAGGAGTTCCTGCGCTTCTTGCGCCGCATCGAACGCGCGGTGAAAAAGTCCCGCGAGGTGCATCTGGTGCTCGACAACTACGCCACTCACAAGACGCCTGAGGTCAGGACCTGGCTGGACAAACACCCTCGCTTCAAGCTGCATTTCACGCCAACCAGCGCGTCGTGGTTGAACATGGTCGAACGGTTTTTCGCCGAGATCACCGCCAAACGCATCCGGCGCGGTAGTTACACCAGCGTCAACGACCTGGAGACCGCCATCCACGACTACCTGATGAAGCATAACACCAAACAAAAGCCCTTCACCTGGACCAAAACGGCTCAGGATATCCTCGCCCGGGAACGGCGCGTCCTGAACGCCCTCGATGAAATCCGCGGAAACCGGTAGCAAGTGTCAGACTTCTGTGGTTGCCGCCCGTAGTGCAAGAAGTTTTTGATCTTATGAGCGTGTGATCGAGTGCGGTCTTCTGTCAGGCCTCGTGATGCGGGATTTTCAGAAGCCGCGGGCCGGGATGG
>JAXMNQ010000146.1:0-3057 GCA_034670345.1 Paracoccaceae bacterium
CCGCGCGGCTCTGGACCTGTGTCCGCGATGACCGGCCCTTCGGTGGCCCCGCCCCGCCGGCGGTGGTCTTCCGCTTCTCCCGTGACCGGAGTAGGGAGCATCCAACTGGGCACCTGAAGGGATGGCGGGGCATCCTGCAGGCCGACGCCCATGCCGGATACAACCAGCTCTACCAGCGCGACCGCAAGCCGGGCCCCGTTCTGCCCGGGCTGTGCCGGAGCCACCCACGCCGCAAGGTCTTCGAACTTGCGGATGTCGCGGGGAGCATCCGCAAGGGCAAGTCGCCCAAGGACATCTCGCCGATCGCCTTCGAGGCCGTAAAGCGCATCGATGCTCTGTTCGAAATCGAGCGCGGCCTGAACAGCCAAGACACTGCGAACCGCCTCGAGGCCGGGCAACGCCTGGCGGTGCCGCTGATCGAAACCCTGGAATGCTGGCTGCGTGGCGAAAGAGCGAAGCTTTCGAAGCACACAAAAGTCGCCAAGGCGATCGACTGCCTGCTGTCGTCGGACCACTGGCCGGGCTTTACCAGGTTCGTTGACGACCCAGATCATCTCGCCATAGTCGACATTGTCGGAATTCCCGCTGATGAGTTCGACGAGTTCAAGGTTCTCGCCGATCCTCCTTGCGACCTCGTCGATGGTGTGGAGATGGGTGACACGGGCCGTCAGAAGCCGAGCGTGAAACTCCAGTTTAAAACGGTTCAGGTTTCAAGGGGCAGGTCACGCCTACTTATCGCAAGGCGATCCAGGACGAGAACCGGCGTTACGATCCGCTGTTCGACAGCATCACCCACATCGACAAGAAGTGGCGAAACAACTACATCAGAGTGATCATGTGGCGTTGAACCGGCTACTCGGGTATCGACAAAGCTTCCGATCGCTCAGATCAGCCAAGCAGACCTTCCGCAGGATCGAAGCCGTCCCAACCATCAAGAAAACACATTTCGATAACATGACACACGGCGCCCGAGGCGAGATCGCCCGTGTCCGCCTGATGTCGGATTGGTGGAGTGAAACGTTGCTGAAGCCTTTGGCGGCGGTCCTTTCGGAATTAATGCGACAGTCCCGTTTTTTCTGGCGCGCTCGGCACGTGAAGGTTAGGCTCACCCCGGAAACAAGGGCAGGACGCGCCGCGCTGGACGTCTGCCGAGCCACACTCAAACAATGAAGAAGACCGATGCGCGCAGGCACGCTGCCCAAACTCCAGACCAACAACAAGACCTTTCTCGGACGCTACTGGACCGAGTTCAATGTGCTGAGCCGCTATCATGCCAGCCACAAGGATCTGCGGATCCTGTCGTTCGGCTGTGCGACGGGCGAAGAGTTGATGACCCTGCAGGCGCTGTTTCCCGGCGCCACCTTTTTCGGCTGTGACACGGATTGGAGCAGTCTGCAGGCCGCCCGCGCGCTGACCGGGCGGACCGCCACCGTCTTTGTCTCGAACGAACAGGACATTCTGCGGCACGGGCCGTTCGACATCATCCTGTGCAATTCGGTGCTGTTGAGCCATACGGTCGTCCGCGACGGCCAGAAATCCGGCGTCGATCCGGCGCTGTGGCACGATATCGTCAGCCTGCTGGATGCTGCGCTGGTGCCGGGCGGCGTTTTGCAAATCATCAATTCCAACATCCCGTTCCGCTATCACAGTCTTGCCGCCGGATACGAGCCGCTGGACAGCCCACTGATCCTGTGCCCGAATTTCGTCGACCAGTTCGATCCGGACGGTCGCCATCTGTGCTCTGGCGTGGGCGGTGTCGGCTGGTCGGCCATCGTCGGGCGTCATCTGGGCGAAGCGTCCTGGGACAGAATGCAGCCCGGCGATCTCAAGCTGGTGCATTTCCGCAAACCCGGCGGCACCGACCCGCTGATCGTGGTGCCGGACGAAGTGATGCCGAATCTTGCCCGCCCCAGATCCTGGGCCAGCGGCACCACGACCTACCGTCCCGAGATCCCGCAAGACCTCAGACCATCGACTCATATCGAGATCGACACCTCTTGGCACACCTATGGCGTGGACGCCCTGCGCGTGGAGCGGACGGCGCGGCGGATCTGGTTCGACGGGTCGACCGCCTACAGCGACACAACTGTCGTCGAGATGGAAGCGGCTGAAACAGCCTCTGCACTTGAAATCCTCACCGGGCGACGTCCAAGCCGTCTGGCCATTGATATGTTTACCCGCGCCACCCCGATCCGCCCTGCATGGCTTTAGGTCCGCGGCCAACAGCCAGTGACCATCCCGGACCAGGGCTTGTTTGGCCAAGCTTCGCGGTCGCCAGGGCGCGCGGCCAGAAACTCGGCCGCCAGCCCGGCCAAAGGCCACAATCCGACCGCTTGGCCCCAATGGTCATGGCCCCTATCGCCGGGCGCCGGTCCTGCAGTCCGATGTTCTCGATCACCAGCGCGGTCTTCCGCTTCCAAGTCCCGACACCAGACGATTTCAACGCCGATCTATAGCGTTTCGCGAAATACCTGAAACATCGAGCATCACATAACGCGTTGAAATCTTTGATTTCAGGCAGCGTTCTGTGATTCAGGTTTTTCGGACAACGCTTTAGTGTTACTGGAACAGTTGATTAGTCAACGTTGCACAAGGCCTACGCGGTGATCTGCGGTGCCATCGATCGGTCAGTGATATCGTCGATTGCGCGGCGCGCCCGTGACAGGCACTCGAACAACAGGAACAAAATGGCCCTCAGGCGGGCCAGGATCTTGCGGATGTTGTGCCCGTAGCCGCGCAGGACAGCGAAGATCGCATCGCCCTTGATCCCTTTGAGCGGGCATCGAGCAAGGCGGCCATCGGTTTTCATGTGGCCAATTTCCGGCTCGATCGCGCTGCGCCGTCGAAGCTGCGCCTTCAGCCCCTTCGTCAGCGCACGGCGCATGCCCGAGATCAGTACCTGCGTGCCGCGGACATCGTGGCGGCGGTACCCCCGGTCCACGACGGCGAGGTCCGGGCGGCGGTCCGTGAGCGTCTCGACCTGCTCAAGGGCCTCTGCCAGGGTATGGCCGTCATAGGGGTTGCCGGGCATTGCGCGCATCCCTACGACGAAGCCGC
>JAXMNQ010000147.1:0-3030 GCA_034670345.1 Paracoccaceae bacterium
AAAACGCTCTGGCGTGGTTTGGGTCTGGCGGGCGAGGTCGGAGAGGTCGACCCAGGCGGTGTCCATCACTTCGGCGGGGTTCGGGGTCACATCGGTGAGCGCGACGGCTTCGGCGACGTAAATCTCGACCAGCTCATGTTCGGTCAGGCCGCCGCCCACATCGGCGCGGTATTCGACCTGGTCGCGATGGTCGAGCCGTAGGCCGCTGATCCCCAGCTCTTCGTCCAGTCGCCGTTTGGCGCAGGTGAGCGCGGGTTCCTCCCAAAACGGATGGGTACAGCAGGCGTTCGCCCAGAGACCGGGGGTGTGATATTTGCCAAGCGCCCGCCGCTGGATCAGGGTTTCGCGTCCGCGCATGACGAAAACCGAGATAGCCTTATGGCGCAGACCGCGCTGGTGGACCTCAAGCTTTTCGACGGGGGTAAGCTTGCCGTTGACCCAGGCGGGGATCATCGTGGTCATGTGGCTGCCCCATTCGGGTGGCGTTGTGGTGATGTCATATCCGGCTGCCCCGCTCCTTGCGGCCCGCTGGCCCCTCTGCGCTAGGCGGTCTTGTAGCGGGTCGGTTTTGGATTGTCAGCCGCTGGTTGCGAAATGACGGATAAGGGCAGTTTCGCGATACCGCGCGCGGTGGTGCAGGCTCGCGTTAACCTGTCTGCGGCAGGGTGAGCCCTGATCACCATCTACCGAACAGGAGCCACCATATGACCGATACATCCCCCGTTCTCGCCCTTCCGTATATTCAACCGTCGCAAGCGCAAAAGCATGTGACCCATAACGAGGCGCTGCGGCTTTTGGATGCGATTGTGCAACTGTCGGTCCTGTCTTTCACCGAAACTACGCCGCCCGCGACTGCGGCCGAGGGGGATCGGTATCTGGTGGCCTCAAACGCTGTGGGGGATTGGGCGGGGCATGACCATGCGGTGGCAGTGTTCGTGGATGGGGCGTGGCAGTTTATCGCGCCGATGCCGGGCTGGGTGGCATCTGTGGCCCCCAGTCAAACCCAAGTGGTTTACGACGGCGCGCGCTGGGCGGTGCCGGGGTTGCAAGATGTGCCTCGGCTTGGTGTCGGGGCGGCGCCGGATGCGTATAACCGGTTGGTTGTGGCGTCGGATGCGGTGCTGTTCAACAATGCCGGGGCGGGGCATCAGGTGAAGATCAACAAGGCAGCCGAAGGGGACACGGCCAGTCTGCTGTTCCAGACCGCCTTCGGGGGGCGGGCCGAGATGGGGACCTCGGGGAGCGATGATTTCGCCATCAAGGTCAGCGCAGACGGCGCGAATTGGGCGGAAGCTTTGCGCATTGAAGCGGCGAGCGGGCGTGTGACCGCCCCAGTCTCGGGTTGGCGAGAGCGGCTGACTGCCCCCCGCATTTACTATGTGGACCCATTTCAGGGTGGCGACGGGCAAAGTGGGCGGGGCACGGGGGCGGCTGCCTTTGCGTCGCTAGGCCGTGCGATGGAGGAAGTCGCCCGTTTGGACAGCGCAGGCCACGCCGTCACGGTTCAGTTGGCGGATGGCAGCTATGATCTGGGCGCTTCGCCAGTCGCGGTAAGCGCGGCATTGGGGGGAGGTCTGGTTGAGCTTGTCGGGAATACCGGCGACCCCGACGCGGTCACGATGACAGCGACAGGGTCGGTGATCGAGCTGGTTTCGGGGCGTCTGAGTTTGCGGGGTATGAGGATAGAAACCTCCGGTGCCGACCCGGCGATCCGGGTGTTGCCGGAAGCTGTGTTAGAGGTTGATGAGGTCGTCTTTGGCACGGCGGGGGGACATCTGGATATCGTCGGCGGGCGCGTCGAGGGTGGGGGTTCGTATGTTATCGACGGCGATGCCGCGTATCATCTGCGTTTGTCGCAGGGGGCCGTACTGGCACGGGGGATGCAGACGGTGACGCTGGCGAATACGCCCGACTTTGCCACTGCGTTTGTGAGGTGCGAGATGGCCGGGCAGGCGGATTTCAGCGGGCATGGTTTCACCGGCACAGCCACGGGCAAACGTTTTGACGTGAGCAGCAACGCTGTGGTGCAAAGTGGCGGGACCGTGCTGCCGGGTGATATTGCGGGCACGACGCAAAGCGGTGGCCAATACCTCTGATCTGCGAAAACCTGACAATTGTATGAAAGGGCCACATTACCGCCTTAAAACCTGAAGCTGCCGTTAAGGATTTCGGCCCATCTTTATCCCCGGAACATGTAGGGGAATAAACCGATGGAGCTTGAGCATAAAACCACATTGTCGCCGCGGGAGGATATGGCGCTGACCGGGGTGACGGATATGGCGGTTGTCCAATCCTCTGGCGGGGCGGTGCTGTACACGACCTCGCGCTTTGGTGGCGGAGACTTGCTGGCCTATCGCATTGATGCGGAAGGGGGGCTCCGGTTTCTGGACAGTCGGGCCATCGCCGGGGACACGCGGGCCGGGGTCACCAGCAGGCTGGAGGTTGTAGACGGTGCGCTATTGCTCAAGGGGGCGGATAACGCCGCGCTCACCCGCGTTGCGTTAACAGATGATGGGCGCTTTGGTGACGTTTCTGCCATGACCGGTGGTGCCGTGCCTGCCCAATTACTGGCCGTCGAGACGCTGGATTTAGGCGGCCAGAGCTATCTGTACGGGCTGGTGCGAGGGGCGGATAGCATCGGGTCATGGCGCGTGGGCGACGATGGGGCGCTGACGCGCATATCGGGCGATAGTGGGGTCGCGTCAGAGGCAGGTCTGACCGGCCTGAGCGTCGGGTATGTCGGACGCACGCCGTTTCTGCTGGCGTCCTCGGCGCGGGACGACGCATTCATTTCGTTTAAATTGGATGGGAATGGTATCCCGCGAGAAGTCTCGCGTATCGCGGCGGAGGATGGCGTGGGGATCGGCAGGCCAAGCGCAACAGCCTTTGTAGAGGTTGGGGGCCATGGATTTGCGATACTGGCCGCGGCGGGAAGCGCGAGTTTGAGCGTCGCGATGCTGGAGGCAAATGGTGGATTAACCTTAACGGATCACGTCCTCGACACGCGGGACACGCGCTTTGACGGGGTGC
>JAXMNQ010000148.1:0-3015 GCA_034670345.1 Paracoccaceae bacterium
CAGGATGATGGCGGAGAGCAGGAAGGCGGCCACGATCGGGCCGACGGTGACCGTCATGAGGCGCTGAAACGCGCTGCGCTCCGCCGCCGCACCGGTAGCATCCGTCGCATTGGCTTCCGGGTCTACTGAAGTGGGGTTGATATCGTTGTCCATTGTCATGCGGTTGCCTGTTTGTGTTCTTCTTCGCCCGCCATCATTCGGCCGATGCGTAGTCGCAGCGCCTCACCTGTTCCGTCGTTCTCCACGATCCCGCGGATACGACCACCCTCCATCACGGCAATACGGTCCGACAAAGCCATGAGTTCATCGAGATCGGTGGAGATGAGCATCACCCCCAGACCGTTGCCTGCGATCTCGGCAATGCGCTGGCGCGAGGCATCTATGTTTTGCAGGTCGAGCCCGTAGGTGGGCTTGTTGAAGACGACGACACGGGCCTCGCCGGAGAGTTCCCGGCCGAGCAATACCTTCTGGATGTTGCCGCCCGAAAGCCGGCCGATTGGTGTCGTCTCGCCCGGCGTGCGAACAGAGAACTTTTTGATCAGGTCACGCGCGTGCTGGGCGATGCGCTGCGGACGCTCGATGCCGTTCACCCAGAACGGCGGCTGGCCGATATCCTTGAGCACGGTGTTTTCGGAGATCGGGAAAGCCCCGACCGAACCCTCCGAGAGCCGGTCATCGGTAAGGTAACGCAGACCCTTGCGGCGGCGCTGGGCAACCGATGCACGGCTGATGTCCTCGCCGTCGAGCTCGACCCGGCCGCCTGTCAGCGCACGCTGACCGGCAAGCGCTTCGGCCAGCTGCTTCTGGCCATTGCCGTCGATCCCGGCCACGCCGAGTATTTCGCCGGTCTTGAGTTCGAGAGAGATGTTCTCGAGACCCATGACGTTGGAATCGCCTTGGGTGGAAAGGTCAGCGACCTTCAGCACCGTTTCGGCGCGCGCCGTGCTTGTACGATGCTCTATAGAGGTGGCGCCGGCTTCGCGACCGAACATCAAGCGGACGATCTCGTCGATAGCCTGATCCTCCGACATGCCCTTCAATTCTTCAGGTCCCATCTCGCCGGCGAGCGCGCCTTGCTTGAGAACGGAAATCCGGTTGCCGAAACGGTAGGCCTCGGCGAGCTTGTGGGTGATGAAAATCACGGCCAGCCCGCTCCGGACGAGTTTTTGCATGCGGGCGCCCAGTTCCTCTGCGCCCTGCGGCGTCAGCATGGACGTTGCCTCGTCGAGGATCAGCACCTTGCTGTCACGCAACAGCGCACGTGCGATCTCGATCTGCTGCTGCTGGCCCAGCGACAGCTCGCCGGTGATGGCGTCGAGCGGAAGCGACAGCGCGAAATCACGCTTGAGCTCCTCCATCCGGGCAGCGATTGCCGCCCGCGGCGGGCGTTCGTGCCAAGGCGCACCGAGCGTGAGGTTTTCGAGCACGGTGAGCGTCGGCACCAGCATGGAATGCTGGAAGACTGTACTGATGCCCGCGTCGAGACTGGCCGAGGGGCTGGCCAGCCGCGTTTTCTGTCCCTTGAGCGACAGGTAGCCCTCGTCCGGCTCCTGAAGCCCGGCGAGGATGCCGACAAGCGTCGATTTGCCCGCACCGTTTTCGCCGAGCAGGACGTGAACCTCGCCCGGGTGAATGGTGAGCGAGACGTTGTTGACCGCGATCACGCCCGGAAAGCGCTTGGTCACACCGTGCACACCGATGACGCCTGCCCCCTTTTGGGGGGACAGGTTAGTCGGGGTTTCCGTTGCAAGTGCCACGGACATGCTCACTCGGCCACGGTGACCAGGGCGCGGACTTCCGCGGCATCGAACTTCGGCTCGACCTTGATCTCGCCGGAGAGGATCTGCTCACGCAGAGCCATGACGTCTTCCCAGGCTGCCTCATCGACCTGTGGGGTCTTGATCAGCTTGACCGAATCGTCGGCCAGGCTGATCGAGTAGCCGCGGCTCCCGTACTTGTCTGCCTTCATGTCCTCGATCATCGCGGTATAGACGGGGGTCATGTCCCACAGGACCGAGGTCAGAAGGTGACCCTTGTCCAGCGAGGACTTGTCGCCGATCACATCGATGAAGAGCACGTCCGAACCATCTGTGGCCTTGTTGGACTCAACCGCCTGGATCATGCCGAAGCTCGATCCATTGCCTTGGCCGAAGATAATATCCGCACCGGCTGCGATCACCGAGGTGGTGACGCGGTTGCCACCGGCAGCGTCCGAATAGGCGGCAGGGCCGATGACGGAGTAAAGAATCTTCACATCCGCGTTTTCAGCGCGCACGCCTTCAGCGAAACCGGCCGACTGCGAGTTCCACGACGGTGGCTCTCCAGAGACAACGATACCGACGGTGCCGGTGCTGGTCATCTTGGCTGCGAGACGACCGGCCAGATAGGCGCCTTCGTGACCCGACAGCGTGTAGTCGGCGACCTTGCCCGCCATGAGCGCGTCGGGGCTGTCGACGATGGCGACGGCCACGCCTGTCTCCTCGGCGATTTCCGGGCCAGCGGTGTTGTAGCCGCTGGCATGGGCGATCAGGAGATCTGCGCCTTCGGCGGCAAGTTCGCGCATCGGAGCACGGACGTCACCGTATCCAAGGCCTTCCGCGACGATGATTTCGACACCGGTCGCTTCGGCGGCAGCCTTGGCAGCGTCGACTCCCTGTTGGTTCCAGCCAAAATCACTTCCCTGTTCCGGAGTAAGAATGGCTATGGTATCTACCTCGGCGGCGAACGCCGGGGCTGCTAGCACCACGCTAAGCGCGGCAGAAATAAGTAGGTTTTTCATCATGTTGCTCCCACAATGGTTATCGGTTTCCAATCAGAATACGAAAGCGGTTGGCAGACGATTTGTTGTTTTTATCGCCCTGTCTGCTGGGCTTTCCGCGCTTCCGGCCAAGGCCGAAAGCGGAGTTTATGTGCCTTATTCAGGCATCATTCACGGGACCGATGGTGCCGACCCGGTGAAGATATCTGTGGTCAACGAAACCGGCGTTCCGCTTGTTTGTGAAGCCGCGTTGGCCC
>JAXMNQ010000149.1:0-2921 GCA_034670345.1 Paracoccaceae bacterium
TCCTCGCAGTACGTGGCGATAGAGATCACCCCAACCGACAGTTCCATCCAGGCCAGGATCTCGAACAGCGGGCTGATCGACGGTCCGCAGGGGGCCATCAAGGTCTATACCGGCAGCGGCACGGCGCGGGTCCTCAACAGCGGAACCATCCAGAGCGCCTCGAACACGGCGATCACGCTCAACGACATATCCGGCTCGTTCGGTGCCGGTCTGCTTCACAACACCGGGACGGTGATCGGCGGACTCTACAGCCTCGACGCCAGCGCCGGAAACGGCGTCACCGTAGTCTACAATGCCGGGCTCTTGGACGGCCACATCCTGCTGGGCGGCGGCCAGGACGAATACGAGGGCGGCAACGGTCAGCATCGCGGCACGGTCTTTGGCCAGGGGGACTCGGACGTGCTTGCCGGGGGGCTCTATTCCGACCGGTTCGACGGCGGCTCGGGCAATGACACGCTTGTCGGGCGCGACGGCGACGACCGCCTGTCCGGCGGGCCGGACGATGATTTCATCCTCGGCGGTCAGGGCAACGACGAGATTTCCGGCGGCGATGACAATGACACGATCAACGCCAACGCCGGCGACGACAGCGTCTTTGGCGATGGGGGTGCCGATGTGATGGTCGGTCAAGACGGCAGCGATTTCCTCGACGGCGGTGAGGGAAATGACACCATGGACGGCGGCAATGGCGATGACATCCTCGAAGGCGGCGCAGGCAACGACATCCTGCGCGGTCGCGCCGGTGAGGATGATCTGGCCGGGGGACTGGGTCTCGACCTGCTGACCGGCGGACAGGACGCGGACAGTTTTGTCTTTCGCAGCCTAGCGGAAACCCTGGTCGGCGCCATGCGCGACCAGATCCTCGATTTCGAACAGGGGCTGGACCTGATCGTGGTGGCGGGCCTCTCGCCGGGGGTCTTCGAATTCAAGGGCACCGCGGCTTTCGCGCCCTCGGGTAACCCGGAACTGCGGCTGTTCGAGACACCCACGGGGTCGACCATCGTGCAGATGGACGTGGACGGGAACGGTACGATTGACGCAGAAGTGCGGGTCGCCAACGCGATCGGCATGACGGCGGGAGATTTCGTCCTGTAGCTTCTGTGTCGCCAGAAGTTTGCAGCCATGGAACGAAACAGGCGCAGTCCGATCCCGACTGACCGCGCTTGCCCCGACCGATTAATAGGTATTACAAATACTAGAACAGCCCGATCTCGCAAGTAGTCGTTTGGGAGTGGCCCGATTGTTGGGTCCGGGTTCCAAGCCGACGGTCTAGCCCAAAGGAGCACTCTCATGGCGAGTTTTTCACTTTCGACATTTTCAACAGTGAACCGGGTCCTGAATGGCGGGGAAACAGGCGTCGTCCTTGCCCCGGATGGCCAGCTTGTCGTTACCGGAACGGATGCCATCGTGGTAGATTCATCCTTTTCCGCCGAACGCAACACGGTGATCGTCAACGGCGGTATCGTCACGGTCGGCATTCCGCCGGTCAGCCAAGGGTTTCACATCATCGACCATGATGCGGGACCTCTGCATCTGATCGTGGGACCGACCGGAACCCTGCAAACCGCGGCCGGAAGAGTCTTCGACAGCACGTCTTTCCAAGACGTTTTTATCCAGAACGCCGGCACGATGTCCGCTACCTCGTATGAAGCGATTAGAATCCAGACCCTCTCCAGCGTCGACGTGGACATTTTCAACAGCGGTGTCATTGAGGGTGACAGGGTCGCGATTTCGATCGATTCAGGCCCGTCCGCAAATCACGTGGTGAACACCGGAACCATTGTCGCGCAGCTCAGCGCGATCGCGGCCACCGGTTCCGACAGCGGCAACGATCCAAGCGTGTTGAACAACTCTGGCGTGATCAGGGGCGGCAGCAACAGCTACACCGGCGAGTTCACGACAGGCGTACACTTTGTGCGCAACGCGGGCGAGATGTTCGGCGACATCAAGCTCGGCGCCGGAGATGACCGATACGAAGGTGCAGGCGGCCTTGTGCACGGCTCGGTGTTTGGTGGCGACAATAATGACGCGCTGGCCGGAGGCGCATTTGCCGACAGTTTCTTGGGCGAAGGCGGCAACGACACGCTGGTGGGACGCGACGGGGATGACGAGTTGTTCGGCGGCAACGGAACCGATTACCTGATTGGTGGCGCAGGCAACGACCTTCTGGATGGTGGCTCGGCTGGTGACACGCTGAACGGCAACAGTGGCGACGACATCCTGTTTGGCGTCGGCGGCAACGACATCCTGGTCGGGCAGGATGGCGCTGACAGCCTGGAAGGCGGTGCGGACAATGACATATTGGACGGCGGCGCGGGGAATGATACCCTCGAAGGCGGCGCCGGAAACGACATCCTGCGTGGCCGCAACGGCGAGGACGACCTGGCCGGGGGCACCGGACTGGACCTTTTGACAGGCGGAGAGGACGCGGACAGCTTTGTCTTCCGCAGCACCGCCGACGCCGGGATCGGCGCGACCCGCGACCAGATCCTCGACTTCGAGCAGGGCGTGGACCTGATCGTGGTGTCGGGCCTCAGCCCTGGCGTTTTCGAATTCCGCGGCACGGCTTCCTTCGCCCCCTCGGGCAACCCCGAGTTGCGGCTGTTCGAAACCCCGACCGGATCGACCATCGTGCAGATCGATAACAACGGCGACGGTACGCAGGACGCGGAGATCCGCGTGGCCAATGTGACTGGCCTGACCGCAGAGGATTTCGTGCTTTGACTATCCGGGCGTCGAGAGACTTCATTTATATATATAAATCAACATCTTGCGGAATGGGGGAGGTCCGATTTCAGGCCCATCCCCTCCGCCACTTGCCGTCCCGAACGTGTTCTCCGTTTGGTTCCGGGCGCGGAATTTCCCTTTGTTTCCGATGGTTGTACGGCGTGAGCTGTTCACCTTGCCGCGTTGCAAAAAGC
>JAXMNQ010000150.1:0-2910 GCA_034670345.1 Paracoccaceae bacterium
TCCAGGTCTCGAATTCGCCAAGATCCGGGACATCGAGCATCCGGCGCGACTGGTCGGGCGTCCATTGCCGCCATTCTTCCACGGCGGGGTTGCGGCTGTCGAAGATGAAGGTTCCGCCCGGCGCCAAGTGGGCTGCGATGGTGGCGCAGAGCGCCTGCTGGTCGTCTTTGGTGAGAAGACACTGGAAGGCATGGCCGGTCATGACGACGAGATCGAATGTTTCGTTAAGCCGGACGCTGCGGGCATCGGCCTCGACCCATCGCACATGCCCGGCGCCTTGCCGCCGGCGGGCGTGATCAAGCATCGCCGCCGCCGCTTCGACACCGGTCACACGGCGGCCGTCGGCAAGCCTCGTCGCCAGTTCACCGGTGCCGCAGCCGAGATCCAGAACGGACCCGACGTCCCTGGCCATTGCAAGGCAATAGTCCTTGTCCGTGTCCCAGGGGTTCTCGGCATCGTAGAAGCGGGTGAAATCCGGATTGTTGAACAAGGGCTCAACCATGGTTCACCTCAGACGATCTGCGCCGGAAGCTCGACCAGCGGCGCGGGCACATCGACGGTCTTTTCGGGTGACTTGCAGATGTCGGCGATGACGCAGCGTTCGCATTCTGGCTTTCGCGCCTTGCAGCAGTAGCGGCCGTGCAGGATCAGCCAGTGGTGGGCATGGAACAGGTAATCCTCCGGGATGATCCTGAGGAACGCAGCCTCGACCTCGTCCGGCGTTTTGCCGGGCGCGATTTTCAGGCGGTTGCCAATACGGAAGACATGGGTGTCGACGGCCAGTGTCGGCACGCCGAAGGCCATCGACATGACCACATTGGCGGTCTTGCGACCGACGCCGGGGAGCGTGACCAGTTCCGCCTCGGTGCGAGGGACCTCGCCGCCGAATTCATCAACCAGCTTCTGGCTGAGCGCGATGACGTTCCTGGCCTTGTTGCGGTAAAGTCCGATGGTCTTGATGTAGTCGCGGACCTTATCCTCGCCCAACGCCAGCATCTTTTCGGGCGTGTCGGCGACGGCAAACAGCGCACGGGTCGCCTTGTTGACGCCGGCATCGGTGGCCTGCGCCGACAGCGCCACGGCAACCACAAGCGTGAACGGATTGACGTGTTCCAGTTCGCCCTTCGGCTCGGGCCGCTGGATAGAGAAGCGGCGGAAGATCTCGCGGATTTCTTCCTTGCTGTAAGGAATCCTTCGGCGGCGGGTGGCCGGCTTTTTCTTTGCAGCGGGTCTGGTCCGGACGGGTTTATCCGCGGCAGAACCGGAGACAAGCGACATTTTGACAGGTTTTGGGCTCTTGGGCTTTTCCATTCCTCCCCTATAATCGTGCAGGCGGGGATATGGCAAACACCTGCTGGAAGCGAGAGCTAGAATGAATGACGAACCGTTGTTTGAGGCTGTGCTGAGCCCCTATCGTTCGCTGGGCCGGATCGGCTTTGTGGTGCTGATGGGTGCCACCACCCTGATTACCGTCATCCATATGGCGATCTTCGCCCGGGTTGGCGCCTGGCCGGTGTTTGCGTTTTTCGGGCTCGACCTGGCGCTGTTGTTCGGCGCCTTCTGGCTGAGTTATCGCTCGGCGCGGGCGCGCGAGTTCATTCGCATGTCGCGCACGGATCTCTCCATTCGCAAGGTTGCGCCTTCAGGGCGGGCCGAGGACCACCAGTTCAACCCGTTCTGGACCCGGTTCAACATCGCCCGGCACGAGGAAATCGGCATCACCGGCATGCGGATTTCAAGCCGAGGCCAGCAGACCGAAATCGGCTCATTTCTCAACCCCGACGACAAGGAAAGCTTTGCCACTGCGTTTCAGCGTGCGCTGGCAACTGTCAAACGCTGAAGCGTTTTATCGAGCGGCGGGTTTCGGGTGGCGGTACCGCTCTGCGCATGGTTGAGTGCGATCATGAGATGAAGCGCAGCAGCCGGGTCGGAAGCATCGCCCGACGCTGCAGGGAGCCAGACCATGAATGTGACCGCACAGCTTGACCGCGACATCACGCCCGCAGGCGATGATTACGATCTCGTCCGCAAAACCATCGAACGGATATCGCTCGATTACCGGGCGCAGCCGTCGCTCGAAGACATCGCATCAGATATCGGCGTGGCGCCCGGGCGCCTGCAAAAGACCTTCAGCCGCTGGGCCGGGCTGACGCCGAAAGCGTTTCTGCAGGCCGTGACGCTGGACCACGCCCGCAGGCTGCTCGGCCACGAAGGCCTGCCGCTTCTCGACGCCAGCTATGAGCTCGGCCTGTCAGGACCGGGGCGTTTGCACGATCTTTTTGTTACCCACGAAGCCATGAGCCCGGGGGATTTCAAGTCCGGCGGCGCGGGGCTTGAGATCTCTTACGGGTTTCACCCCTCGCCTTTTGGCACCGCCGTGGTGATGGCGACGGAGCGCGGTCTGTGCGGACTGGCCTTTGCCGATCCGGGCGAAGAACCCGCAGCGCTGGAGGACATGACAAGGCGTTGGCCCGGCGCACGGCTGATACAGGATCAGGAGGCGACTGCGTCCTATGTAGAGCGGGTTTTCTCACCCGAGCAATGGCGCGCCGACCGGCCCCTGCGCATCGTCATGATCGGCACGGATTTTCAGGTGCAGGTGTGGGAGGCGCTTCTGAGAATTCCGCTGGGGACGGCGTCGAGCTATCAGGATGTGGCGCGCGCCATCGGCAGGCCCAAAGCCTCGCGCGCCGTGGGAGCCGCGGTCGGGCGCAACCCGATTTCCTTCGTCGTGCCATGCCATCGGGCGATGGGCAAATCCGGCGCGCTGACCGGTTATCACTGGGGGATTACGCGCAAACGGGCGATGCTCGGGTGGGAAACCGGGTGCGTGCAGTCGGCTGGGGCGTAAAGGGCGGAGGGTAACCCCTCAGTCACATCGTGACATCTCCCCCGCAAGGGGGGAGATCG
>JAXMNQ010000151.1:0-2884 GCA_034670345.1 Paracoccaceae bacterium
CCTCGCCGACATCGAGCGCGGCTTCCGTGTCCTGAAATCCGACATCGAGATCGCGCCCGTTCACCACCGGCTGCCCGACCGCATCCGCGCCCACGCCCTGATCTGCTTCCTCGCGCTCGTGCTCTACCGCGTCATGCGCATGCGCTTGAAGGCCAGGGATCACACCGCCAGCCCGCGCACCGCGCTCGACCTGCTCGCCCGCATCCAGAAACACACCGCCCATATCGGCGCGCGCACCTTCAACGGAACCAGCACAACCACCCCGGAGCAACTCGACCTCTTCGACGCCCTGAGCCTGCCAAAACCCGCCTGACGGCCAATGTCGTCACACAAACGCATATATCGTGTGAATAGTATCAGACACTTACACGTTTAACTGTCGAAGTTGGGTGCGCCACATCGAATTTGCGGGCGGTGGTGATGGTTTGCTCAAGTTCAGCCGGAGGCGGCTGGTTGCTGAGAGTCGGGGGCGGTCCGACCCAAAGTTGAGCTGCGTCGCGAAAGCCAATCGCGGGCCGGTCCGGAATGCGGGACAGCCAGCCGGGGTTGAGTTCCAGCCAACGCGCCACCGCATCTTCAAGTGTGCCCTGGTAGTTTTGCGCGGGCTTGTAGCCGGAGATCCAGTCCTCTCCGAGGGCCCTGAGAACCGCGCTGATGTTCTGGTGCTTGAACTCAATCGAACTGCGGTTGCGGTCCATCTGGGTCTGAAGATCGCGATTGTGCGCGGCCTTGTTATAGGACTGGCCAGCAAAGTCCGCAGACAGCATCGCGAAGTAATCCGCGACGATCAGGTCATTCTCTGCATCTGTCCAAGGCCCGTTCGACATGCGGCCAGGCTAGACACGCAAAAATCATTTGTCATCAGCAGTTTCGTCGGGGGAATGGGATGCGAACCCACCCAAGAAATCCGCCTTTTTACGCTGGCCTCCCGAGCAACGCGCCTACCGCGTGTTCCGTCTATGTTGCCATCGATATCGTTCAGAACGCGCGTTTGGGTTTTGGCGGGTTTCAGAAGCAGGTCATTGAAAAGTCACGGCAAAAATGGACCGAACCGGAACGGTCGAGGTTCGCCCGAACTGAGACTGAGGGTCATTCTGAGCCCGACTTCAGCCTGGCTGCGCGTCCATGAGGTTCGGTCGGTTCCCGCAAACCCCCTTGATAACACAGAAAAATCCGTTCCCGTCAGGGCGGTGTCACTGGTTCGCAATGGGGATTATGGCGGAGCGGACGGGATTCGAACTCAAGGGTCGGCAGCTGACCGTATTCGGACCCTGTCGCCACCTACCAATTCCCAGGTTCCAGCGTAGAGGCCCGCGATGTTGCCTTTCCACCCTGTCCAACCCTCATCGAATACCTGCCAAAAGCTCAGCATCGATCGCTTAGACGTCGGCGGCAACTCGCGTGCCAGCTCAAGGAAATGCCGTTGCCGCGCGCGGCTCTGGAACAGCCAGAGTACGATCAGGTTGGCCTTCAATCCGTAGTGCTGCTTGTACGTTTGACCCTCGATCACGCGGCGATACTGCTCGAGACTTTTCTGGAGGCTCTTCCGCGCCGCATTCGACTGCAACGGCTCGGTGCCGCGATCGACCTCCAGTGCGAAGGCCCGGAAGCTGCTACCGTAGTCGAGAGCGAACAGTTGGTCTGGCACAAGCTTGGATCTGCCCATTGGAATCGCCAGGTCGGCGTGTTTGATCGCCAGAATCTTGTGGGCAGGGATGTAGCGGACCCCATCGCGCGCGGCGGCGATGTCGATGGCGCTGGTCACGCAGGACACGGCGTAGCCGTGCCACCAATGCCCGGTCGGGCGGACCGTGGGTTCGGCGAGGCCCAGGTCGGTGAGAAAACCTTTTGCCTTCCTGCTCAGGTCATAGATGTAGGGATTGAACTCAGCGCGTTCGGTCGCCCGCTGCTGTCGCGGCAGGGACAGGAAACCGCCGGCGCGCAGTTTCTGCAGCGCGCGCAGGGTCGTGTCCTTGCAGCGGTGGGTGTCGCGCGTCAGCTCGTAAAGGTATTGCGAGGACTGCGGACCGTGCCGCTCGATGTGTTTGAGCCAGCGGATCTCGCGGTCGGTCGGGCGCACCCGAGACGCCGGTCGAATGTAGTGAAACGTCGCCCGCCCGAGGCTGTCTGTCTGCTGCAAGGTCATGCCGCCAGGATAGGCGCGCTCAGAGCTCCGGCGAAGGCTTCAGCGGATCCTCCGGGTCGATTTCCGGCGGCGGGTCCGGCAGGTCTTCGTCGCGCGGCTCCCCATGGGAGACCTTGGCTGACCATGGTTCCGCGTAGGTCTCGCGGCAGCGTTGCCGGATTGCATCGATCTCGGTTTTTGTGGCGCGGGGCAGGCTTTCCAGCACGAAAAACGGAAAGCTCATCGGCACGGCGCGTTCGGTCAAACCCCGCACGTAGGTCGCAAAGGTCCCCTTCGGTTGCTGCTGGATCATCTGCGGATCTGCGGACATCTGGCCGGCCAGGGCGCGGGCGTCCCGCGCCGAAACACCCCCGGCGAGCTTGATCGAGGTGTTGGCCTCGAAGGCCTCCTGCAAGCCGTTGGAGAGCTGGCCGAGATACTGGTGCGCCATCACCATGCCGACCTTGTATTTCCGGGCCTGGCTGAGGATCACGCCGATGTTCTGGTCGAAGTAGTCCTGCGCTTCGTCGATGTAGACCATGACCGGCAGACGGTCCCAGTCCGGCAGCGTGGCGCGTTCCTGGGCCGCCTGGGCGATCAGCGCGATGAAGAACCGGCCGAAGATCTCGGTGCCCTGTTCCTTCAACAGGCTCTTCGAGGTGTTGATCAGGATCAGCTTGCCGGCGTTCATCTCGGTAAACATGTCGAACTTCGAGTGCGGATGGGAAAACATCCGCTCGAAGGTCTGGTTCTCCAGCA
>JAXMNQ010000152.1:0-2670 GCA_034670345.1 Paracoccaceae bacterium
GCAAACTGAAGGAAAACAGAGGGATAGCGATGCGTTCTTGTAAAACAGACCTGAGCTTCAAGGCATTCATCTCGTTGGCTGCTACAATCATTCACCTCAAATGAACGTCAACAGCCCCTAAAAGGAAGAGCGTACCTTGGACGAATTCATGCCAGAAGAAATTCCCGCCATTCGCGAAAGCGTCATAAGGTTCATGCAGACCGAGGTCGTGCCGGTCATGGACGGCTACGAGGAACGCGGCGAGGCGCCTCGCGACCTGGTTCTGAAGGCGGGTGCGGCCGGCCTGTTCGGCGCGGTTTACCCGGAGTCGGTCGGCGGCACCGATCTGGGCTACCTCGCCGCAGTGGTGATTCAGGAAGAGATCGCCCGAAACGACATCCGGTTTGCCGCCTGCGTCAACCAGCAGGGCTCGACCTGCCCGAACTTCATCTACTACGGCGGCACGCCCGAGCAGGTGATGAAATACGTCCCGAACCTGCTGGCGGGCAAGACCATCGGCATGATGTCGCTCTCCGAGGCGGGTGGAGGTTCGGATCCGTTGGGCGCAATGAAAACCATCGCCAAACGCGACGGCGACGTCTATCGCATCAACGGGTCCAAGATGTGGGCTTCGCTTGCCAACGAGACAGACGTCGGCGTGCTGGTTTGCAAGACCGATCCCTCGGCCGGGGCCAAGGGCGTGTCGGCCTTTATCGTAGAGCCGAAGAAATACCCCGGCTGGACGGCGAAACCGATCCCGATGTTGGGCCTGTCCAGGGCGTTCCGCACCAATGCCGTGTTTCTCGACGATTTCGTGGTGCCCGCCGAGAACCTGATCGGCAAGCAGGGTGACGGCTTCAAACTGGCAATGCGTGCGCTTCAGCCCGGCCGTGTGACGGTTGCGGCCAAGGCGATCGGGATCGCACGGGCCGCCTTTGAAGAAGCAGTAATATATGCCAACGACCGGGTGATCAAGGGAAGCCCCATCGGCAGGTTCCAGATGATCCAGTCCGACATTGCCGACATGGCGGCATCCATCGAAGCCTCCCGCGCGCTGGTCTATCACGCGGCTCGGGTGCTCGATGCCAACCTGCCGTCGAACCGGATCGCCTCGATCGCCAAGTATCAGGCGTCACTCACCGCAAAGATGGTGGCCGACAAGGCACAGCAGATCTTTGGAGGCTACGGACTTTCGACCGAATTCCGGATTTCCTACCTCAAGGCCTACGCCGACCTGTTCTTTACCGGCGAGGGCACCGCCAATATCCAGAAGATCGTGATCGCAGAGGATGCGCTCGGCTACAAGCCCGCCGACCGGCACCACGGTTCCGGCGGGCTGCGCAATCCGCGCGTCTCGGATATCGCGCGGGAGTTGCAGGGCGCGGAGTGATGAGCCTCGGGCAAGGATTTTGCCAAGCCAAAAACCGGAGCGCCGCGAGATGAACTCGACGAATCCGCAGCTCGGGACATGCCGGACGCTCGTTTGCGTGCCCGGTGCCGAAGGGCAATTCGTCTTCGGCGGATACATGCGTCGGACTACGGTTCCGTCCGGACCGCGCGGCAGTAATCCGTTGGACATTTCCAGACCAGTGCGGGGAGCCCTTCGCGGAACTCCGTACTGTTCTAGGCGACGACCTGTGTCAAATCTTCGCTGTCCAACTTCTCGGTAAGGCTGCTTTCAAAAGATTTCAGCATCTGAGTCTTGGCTATGCTTAACACCGAGGTGGGCCAGCGCGCGAAATCATGCCCAAGCGCGGCCTCTTACACCACCCCGTGGGGCACTACCTTTCCCTTGCGATCAGCGCATCACCACCGCCCATCTGTGCGAGGCCGAGCCATTCGCTAAACAGTTTAACCGCTGCGCCACACACGCCGCGAACCGCCATCCGATCAAGAGGCAGTTGCGGCGGGATCGTGGTGGCGGCATGGCGGAACCGACCGCGCGCATTCCCCAATGCCTCGGCCTCGGACAGCATCAGCAGATCGCCACCTGAGCAGATGGCCGGCCCCTTGTGGGTCAGTCCGACTGTCCCGGCTATTTGGCCGTCTTGCGTCATTGCGCTATCCCGAGACCGATCCGGCGACTGCTTTGAAGGCAATTATGGTTTTCACAAAGGCCGGGTCGCGGGTCAGGAACGTTTTTGGCATTTGGCATGGCTATTGTGTTGTTGCGCGAATGCGACTTTGGAGGGGAACGGCATGAATTACCTGACAAATATCATTCCGGTGGTCCACGCTATGGTTCCGAGCCATGTATCCGCGGGTTTCGGACTTTGGAGCGGGGCGCAGTCCTTTCCACTGTCCGGATCGCACGGTTCTGCATGACCAACGCCACCCGACACCAATGCAATTCTGCCCCGAAACCTATGTTCTCGTGTATGGCGCTTTCATGGCGGCTGGCGCTGGAGTCCTGTTGCCGAGCTGTTGAGGGCCCTCGAACACCGTGTCCATGCATCCACGCTGATCGGGCTGGAGCTATGCCGGGAAATGGGTGACGGTGTTTGAGAAGGCGGCGTATCGTGGCGGGTGATCAAGCCTGCCAGAACTTTTGAAGGAACGATACGCCTATGACGAACGATACCGACATAATCGCCCTGCGTCAGCCGGAAACTGTTGATGATCCGCTGACCGAGATTGCCCGGAATGGCGCGCGCCGGATGCTGGCGGCGGCGCTTCGGGCCGAAGCCGACG
>JAXMNQ010000153.1:0-2653 GCA_034670345.1 Paracoccaceae bacterium
CAAACGCGACAGCGCGCTCACGAAGTGCCATAGGATGTGGCTTGCCCATCTCAAACCCCCATATCTGCCTTGCAGACAGGGAATCACAGATCAAGCCTCATGGGAATCCTGAATCGGAATGGGCGCATCGCGCTCTAACCGGAAGTTGGGCGACTAGCCTGTGCACAGCCAGCCGCCCAGACTCCTGGATCAGGAGCTTTCGTCTTGGATTTCGCGGCGGGCAAGCCGTTCTTCGAGCCAATCCAGCACTTCCGCTTCCACCCAGCCAACCCGGTTCACGCCCAGCTGTACCCGTTTCGGAAATTGGCCTGCTTTCTCCAAGCGGGCTATGTGTTGCGGCGAATACAGGACCAGATCCTTGACCTGACGCTTTGACAGTGTCCTCATCACGATCTCTCCATGATTGAAGAGCATCGCGATGCCCAGGTTTCAACAACACCTAGGTCGGGTCAAGCTACGGCAGACTTGACGGTTGGTCCATGTTCGTCGATGACGTCACGGAGATGGGCTTCGTAGGCGGTATTGGCCTGCCTCATCTCTTCGATGTACGCGTGACGGTTGTACACGGCGGCGACGCCGCTGATCGTACCGGACACATGATTGAGCATCTTTTCGGTCACATGAAGCGGTGTGCCCAGTCTTGCCATGGTGCTGCTGAAGGTCCGGCGCAGATCGTGCAATGTATACGAGGCGATGTCGAGTTCGCGATCGAAGGCGACCTTGGACTTGGAAAAGCCGTTGTACGGCTTGTTGTCGTCGAGGCGGGATGGAAACAAAAGGTCGGTGCTTTCTAGCAGGTCTTCGATTATCTTCACAGCCCAGTCACCGAGAGGAACGGTGTGAGAATGCTGGTTCTTCACGAACTCCGCCGGGTAACGGATCATCTGTTCGTCGATCCAGCTGCTGCGCAGGCCGACAATCTCGCCGCGGCGTTGTCCGGTGAGAATGAGGAGTTGGACGATCCGCCCGAAGGGCCAGCCATAAGCATCGGCGCGATGCCATACGGCTGCAAGTTCTGCGTCGTTCAAGACCCGTTCGCGTGGTTTCGTCTTGAAGGTGAGTGCGGGAACCGGAGAGGCGAGCAAAAAACCGCGTTTGACGCACCAGTTCATCATTGTGCGAATGGCAACGAAGGCGTGTTTCTGTTCCGACGGCGTAGCCCTCAATTCCTCGATAGGTCTGGCTATTTGGTCACGGGATAGCTCTTTCAAGGAGCATTCGAAGCGAAAGTGTCGGTACAGAAGGCGTCTGTACTCGTCGATGGTTCGAGTTTTTGTCCTCGCTTCAGTGTCTGCCAGAAATTTCTCGCGCGCGGTCTCGAACGAAACGACTGGAAGAGTTTGTGCCGGAGTGAGTTCGTCAAGCGCGATGTCTGCTTGGGCGCGCTTGGCGAGGTTGCGTGCCTCAGACAATGACAAGTCGGGATAGCGACCGAGGCTTAAACGGCGACGATCTTTACCACACACGACGACAAACGTCTTGGTGCCACCTTGTGACACCCGTACGCCGAAGCCCGGCAATCCGGGGTCGAAGTATGTCTTTTGGCCCCTATCTGGGGCTTGCAGACGCTTAATCTGTAGGTCCGTTAGGCTCATTCTAGGCTCTCAAATCTCGTGCGTTGGGGCGGTTCGCATTGATCTGCTATGTTCGGCCGCCGTAACTTAGATAACTGATTTTAAGCCAAATGATGACATCTATGCAAAGCCATGAACAGTAGGGAGTTCAGACTTTTAATCAGTGGGTCGCAGGTTCGAACCCTGCACGGCTCACCACTAAAAGCAAAGGCTCAGCCGGAAACGGCTGAGCCTTTGCTTTTCTGGGGGACGCATGGGGGACAAACAAGCAAGGGCAACCTGGTATCTTTGCGGCTCAGCTGCAGGTGAACCCCTGTTGAATGATTGAACCTTGACCCGCGCGCTGGAAAAGCTGGTTTCCGACACGAGGTACAAGCATTCCCGCGTGCAATTGTCGATCGCGGCCGAGATCCGGAACTCATGCGTGGCGCCGAACCTGTCGGAGACGAAATCCAACGAACATTACATGTTAGGTGCGCGTCGGCTGGCGGCCTCCATCCCCAGTAAAGACCTGCGGTGACAAAGTCAGTCAAAGCAGCGACGGGATGATCCGCACTGCCTCAGCGCGGAATTCGTCCGCCCGTTTGCTTCCCATAGTTAGTCGACCTTGAACAACGCCTGTGCGGCCAGCTCGTGGTGGCGCCAATGGCCCTTGACCGCTTCGAAGGGGTGACTGGCAGCGGCGAGCCAGGCAAGCAACAGGACAAAAAGAACTCTCAGCCGAGCCAGGATCTTGCGGATGTTGTGCCCGCGGCCACAGAGGACGGCGAAGATCGCATCGCCCCTGGTGCCCTTGAGTGGGCATCGAGCAAGGCGGCCATCGGTTTTCATGTGGCCAATTTCCGGCTCGATCGCGCTTCGCCGTCGAAGCTGCGCCTTCAGCCCCTTCGTCAGCGCACGGCGCATGCCCGAGATCAGCACCTGCGTGCCGCGGACATCGTGGCGGCGGTAGCCCCGGTCCACGACGGCGAGGTCCGGGCGGCGGTCCGTGAGCGTCTCGACCTGCTCAAGGGCCTCTGCCAGGGTATGGCCGTCATAGGGGTTGCCGGGCATTGCGCGCATCCCTACGACGAAGCCGC
>JAXMNQ010000154.1:0-2610 GCA_034670345.1 Paracoccaceae bacterium
CGATTGCCCGCGCCATCGGCGACGTCGATCACGCCGCGACGGCGTCGATCACCGCGTGCAACTCGGTGGTGGCCTTCGGGTTCTCGACCACCCGTCCTTCCAGCACGTAGGTCACGGCATTGAAGAGTCGCCAGGCCGTCCGTCCACCCCAATCGAAGGGCGGGTTTTCGAAGTGGCCAAGGATCTCGGGGATCTTCGTCACCGTGAAGATCCGCTTGCGATAGAGCTGCAGGATCAGGTGATCGGCCGCCTCGGGGCTGAGTTCCGTCGCCTGGTAGCGGCGGAACTGCGCATTCTGGGAGGCCCTCTGCGCCTGCAGGGGTTCGACCACGCCGGCCACGATGCCGGGAAGGTCGCGCTTGGCATGCACCGTGTGCTTGCGGCGGATCACGGTATCGCCCGAGAAAGCCAGGTTGTCACAGACGAAGACCCGGCTGCCAAAGCTGATGCCGATCGGGAAGGTCTTGTCGTGACTGTTCCGGAGGCCCACCGTGTCGGTGTAGCCGCCGTAGGGGCTTTGCAGCGACAGGACGCCGAAGAAGCGCATCCCGTCCGGGGTGACTCCAAAGTCCTCCTCGGTGATATCGTGGCCGTAGTAGCCCAAGGCATAGCGGACCATGTCGACGACGGCGCTGTGCGCGATCGGGACATGGGTTTGCGTGGCCTCGGGCGTGGGCATCAGGTGCAGAGCGTCATAGTCGGCAGGCTCTGCCCCGGCATGAAGCATGAGCGACATGGGTCTTCTCCTTTGGTTTCTAGGGTGATTGTCCCGTTCGGGACAAGGCTGACGAGGCAAACGGGCTTGCCCGCTTCGTCAGTATTCGCTGGCCAGCATGATGGTCAGCACGCGATGGGTGACATCGCGATTGGCCGGATCGGGGGAATGCATGTTCAGCGCCAGGTCGAAATAGTCGATCTTCCAGAAGATCTTCTGGTCGGCCACTTCCAAGGCGCCGAAATCGTGCTCGCCGTGCGGGTCGTTGTCCTCCGAGAATGCGTCGAAGGATATGACGGCCTGGGCGACCTTTTCGAGGAATGCCTCCCCCCAGGCTCGCACGCCTTCGGTGACAACGACCGTGGCATGGCAGAGATCGCCGTGCCGGACGAGGTCATTGAGCCGCCGGATGCGATGTTGCCGGAAATCCTCGTCGACCTGCCAGGCGAGCGTGCAGCCCGCTTCGCAATCCACGCAGTAGGCGCCGTCGAAACTCTCCTCGACCTGCCATTGCCCGTTTGGCATGTCCCACCGCCCCCAGGCATCGCAGCGGACGCGCCGTCCGCCGCAGCACCCACAGGCCGGATAGGCGCCGACAAGCGCCGAAGTGTCAAAATCCTTTCCCATTGCTGTCTCCTTCCGCAGGGTGGCCGCCCGAACCAATTCGGACGCACCCCTCGGCAGAAGACAGCCCCGGTTACCCTCCAGTCTGCACGTCGGACCGGGGGATCAAAAGACCCGGTCAATCGCGATATCTGCGATTGCCAAATCCGCCGTGTCACCCGGCCTGGCCCGCCGGACGCCGCTGCGCGAGAATGGGACGATGATCCCAAAGCGCGACCCGATCGTGACGCTCGGCTTGGCCTATCGCCACACCGGCGATTTTGCCTTTGGCCTGAGGGCCGCGGACCGGCTGCTGCATTGCTACATCGTCGGCCAGACCGGCACCGGGAAATCGACCCTGCTGGCCAACATGGCGCGGCAGGACGCGGCGCAGGGCACCGGTTTCTGCCTCATTGATCCGCATGGCGACCTGGCGCAGGACGTGGCCCGGGACCTCGGCGACCGCGCCCTTTACTGGAATGTCGCCGATCCCGAGAGCCGGTTTGGTTACAACCCACTGACCCGGACATCACTTGCCCTGCGGCCGCTGGTGGCCTCGGGCCTGATCGACACGCTGAAGAAACAGTGGGCTGATGCCTGGGGTGTCCGCATGGAACACCTGCTGCGCCAGGCGCTCCTGGTCCTGTTGGATCAGCCCCGGGCAGATCTCTCGGACATCCTGCGGCTCTTCCTCGAACGCGACTTCCGCGCCGAGGCTCTGGCACGGGTCACCGACCCGCAACTCCTGCAATTCTGGCAGAAGGAATACCCGGCGATGAACTACAAGACCGCCGCCGACGGCATCGCGCCCATCGCCAACAAGCTTGGTGCCTTTCTCTCGCACCCGGTGGTGCGAAAGGCGATCTGTGACCCGCAAGAGCCGTTGCGCTTGCGCCAGTTGATGGACGACGGCGACATCCTCATCGTCAACCTCGCCAAGGGGCGCCTCGGGACCGATATCGCCGATGTCCTGGGCGGGCTGCTGGTCTCCAGCCTGATCCACGCCGCCTTCACCCGCGAAAGCTTGGCCGAGAGCGACCGCCGGCCGTTTTTCCTCTACGTCGACGAGTTCCACAGCTTTACCACGGAAAGCGTCGCCGACCTGCTGTCCGAGACCCGCAAGTACCGGTTTGGCGTCATCCTGGCCCAGCAGCACACAGCCCAAGGCCCACCTCCGGTCTTCAACGCGATCATGGGAAACGTCGGCACGCTGATCACCTTCCGCATCGGCGCTTTCGATGCGCCGATCCTCGCCACCCAACTCGGCGGCGTGGACACGCGCGACCTGATCA
>JAXMNQ010000155.1:0-2608 GCA_034670345.1 Paracoccaceae bacterium
GTAGGCGTTTGGGCGCATCGAGAAACAGGCGCAGGACCTCCCCCTCGGCATGGGAAAACGGGATTTCGGCACCGGTGTCATCCTCCAGCGCGTAGCGGTCGAAATGCGCTTTCCACCCGCTGAACGCTGCGACGGTGCCTGCCTGCGGGGACGGCTTGGCGCTGCGCAGGCGGGCGCGGATACGGGCGACGACTTCGGCCGGATCAAAGGGTTTGATGATATAATCATCGGCCCCAAGCTCCAGCCCCGTGACGCGGTCTTGCACCTGAGCGCGGCCCGAGATGATGATAACAATCGCGCCCTGTTCCAACGCGAGACGGTGCACCAGCGTCAGCCCGTCGGAATCCGGAAGGGACAGGTCGACAAGGCAAACGTCGGGGGTGTGGGTCGCCAAGGCGGCCTCGAACGCGCGGGCGCGGCCGAACGACAGCGTGTCAAAGCGCGCTTCCTCCAGCGCGTCAGCCAGCAGCGTGCGGATTTCGGGTTCATCGTCCAGAATAGTGACAAGGGGGCGGGTCATTGGGCGGCGATCTCTTTCGGGGCAATCAACGCGGTCAGGTTCGCGGCTTCGAACGGTTTGCGCAACACGGGGGCGAGGGTTTGCGCCTCTAGGAACTGGGCGTCATCGGGCGGCAGCGAGGTCATCAGCACCAGTGGCGGCGCATCGGGTGGTAGCCGTTTGGCAAGGTCCAGCCCTGTCGCCTCGCCGACAAGCTGGATGTCAGACAGGATCAGCGCGATATCGGGCAGATCCGCGAGCAGCGCGGTCGCTTCGTCCGCGCTGGCAGCTTCGATCACGGAATGGCCCAGGCCCATCAACATGTCTCGCACCAGCGCGCGCAGATCATCGGCGTCTTCGACCAGCAACACCAGCCCGGTGGTGGCTGCAACTGCAGGGCGATAGGGCAGGCGCATGGTGACCTGCGCGCCCTTGGTGGTGTTGCCAAGCCGCAAGTCGCCCCCCGCCGATTTCACCATGTCATAGACCATCGGCAGCCCCAGTCCCGATCCTTCGGCCCCTTTGGTGGTAAAAAACGGGTCGAACCCGTGTTCAAGCGCCATGGGCGAAAAGCCGGGGCCGGTGTCGTGCAAGTCCCATTCGATCCAGGTATCATGGACCTGCCGCACCTCGAGCGAGATTGCTCCGGCAGCCCCGCAAGCATCGCGGGCGTTCAGGATCAGGTTCAACAGCCCGTCTTGCACCAGCCCGCTATCCAGTAGAACAGGCGCATCATCCATTTGGTTGTCGATGCTTAGCGTCATGCCCTTGGGCAGGGTGGGCCGCGCGATCAGGGAAAGGTCCTCAAGCAGCCGCGGGATATGGGTCGCGGTCGGGCGCAGCGTGCGCGCCCCCGTCATATCCGCAATAGAGCTAAGCAAGGTACCACCCCGACGCGCGGCTGCAAGGGTGCCCTCGATCAGCGAAGCGGCTTCTGCCGGTTGGCCCTCAAGCCGCCCAAGCCGTGATTGCAGGCCAAGAATGATGGTTAGCAGGTTGGAAAAATCATGCGCCAGCCCCGAGATCACCTGCGCCGCGATCTCGCGTCGTCGGGTCTGTTGCAGGGCGACACGGTTTTGGGTTTCTTCGGTCACATCCATCGACAGGATATAGACACCGCCATGGGTATCAGGGGTAAAGGCCCCCCGGATGCGGCGGGCGCTCAGGTCGTCGGTAAATTCGATCACCGACGGTTTCCCAGCGAGCGCTTGGACCAGCGACGGGGCGATGCAAGCATAGGCCTGCTGGCCCAGAACGTCCGCGATATGATTGCCGATCAGGTCAGCGCGGCGGCCCGGCATAACAGACGCGAGCCGCCGGTTGGTATACGTATAGCGGGTGTTTGCATCGACATGCGCAATATGGGCTGGCATCATTTCGGTCGTGAGGCGAGACCGCGCTTCTGACAAGGTCAGCTGGCGTTTCGCTTCCTCCAGCGCGGTGTTCATGGCGGCAAGTTCGCGGTTGGTTGCCGATAGCTCTTCGGCGTGGGCCAACACCTGCCCCGACAGTGCGTCCGACCGCGCGCGCAGCAGAGCCTCTTGCTGTTTGGTACGGGTAATATCGGTATAGACGGTGACCCATCCACCTTGAGGCAGCGGGGACCCTTCGACCGAAATGGTACGCCCGTTCGCGCGGGTGCGTTCCATATAATGCGGTTCAAACGCGCGGGCCTGTTCCACGCGTTCCGCCACAAACGGCCCCACATCGTCCACGTCGCCGTATTCCCCTGTCTGCGCCAGCAGCGTGATCGTTTCCTGAAAGCTGGCACCAGGTGTCACAAGCGCTGTGGGCAGGTTGAACATCTGCTGGAACGGCGCGTTGCAAAGCACCAGCCGCAAATCGGCGTCATAGATTGTTAGCGCCTGCGCGATCAGGTTCAGCCCCGCAGCCGTCATGAGTTTCGTCTGATTATCGTCAATCTGCATCCGGCCGTCCCCCGCGTCAGACTGCACCATCGCCGCTGTGCCGCCAAGCGCAATCTGTGAAATCTCGCCTGTTACAATTCGTTAGGATTGAGAAATCATTAGGTAAAAGTTGACGCAGAGCATCGGGTCAACATCATGGTGCGACATCAGAATCGCACCAGCGATCGACCTGCCGGAAAAG
>JAXMNQ010000156.1:0-2544 GCA_034670345.1 Paracoccaceae bacterium
GGGGTTCTATCTGCTCGCCTCCAAAATGTGGGAGACGATGCAATCCCCCACGCTGATGGCAATTCCGCTGTTTGTCTTCATGGCGATCCTGCTTGAAAAATCGGGGGTCGCGAATGACCTTTACGATATGATGCACGAATGGTGGGGCGGGCTGCGTGGCGGTCTGGCTATCGGAACGGTGCTGATCTGCGTGATCTTTGCCGCCATGTCGGGCATCTCGGGTGCGGCGGTTGTCACGATGGGGACCATCGCGCTGCCCAAGATGCTGGAACGCGGCTATGACAAGAAGCTCGCGCTTGGGGCGATCAACGCGGGCGGGGGCTGGGGCATCCTAATCCCGCCGTCGATCCTGATGGTGCTGTATTCGCTGCTGACCGAAGTGTCGGTCGGGCGTCTGTTCGCGGCCGGTATCGGACCGGGGCTGCTGCTGTTCTTTCTCGTCTCCGTCTATATCGGCGGGCGCTGCTGGATGCAGCCGGAACTGGGCCCTGCCCTCCCGAAAGAGGAACGCGCGAACTGGGGGCAGAAGCTGCGGTCTCTCAAGGCGGTGATCCTGCCGATCCTGATCGTGGTGATCGTGCTGGGGGCCATCTTCGGCGGCTACGCGACGCCGACCGAAGCCGCCGCAATCGGCGTCTTTGGCGCGATGGTCGCCACGGGCGTGAACCGGCAGCTGTCATGGGTCGTGATCCGCGACGCCTCTGTCGCGACGCTGAAACTGACCGCGCTGATCATGTGGATCCTTTTCGCGGCCCATGCCTTCAGCACGGCCTATACCGCGCTTGGGGCACAAAGCCTGATCCAGGATATGATGAACCTTGTGCCCGGTGGGCGTTGGGGGTCGCTGGTGTTCATGCTGGCGGTGCTTTTCATCCTTGGGATGGTGCTGGATCCGGTGGGGATCATGCTGATCACCCTGCCTGTGTTCCTGCCCGTTGTGCAGAGTTATGGCTTTGATCCGATCTGGTTCGGCATCCTCTTCATCATCATGATGGAGGTCGGGTATATGACCCCGCCCTTCGGCTTTAACCTCTTTTACCTCAAAGGGGTGGCCCCGCCGGACGTCACGATGGGCGATATCTATGACGCCTTACGTGATCGTGACGCTGATCGGGGTCTTGCTGATCATTCTGATCCCCGAGATCGCGACCTATCTGCCCAAGTATTTCTACGGGTAGACCTGTAAACACCTGCCTTGACCCGCGGCACAGCTGCGGGTCAAAGCCCCTGACGGGATATGCTCAAATATTAGGCATCCGTCGAAATACAGCCTGAAATTGCGCCAAAAATGCCCGTTTCGGATCGCACCCGACGGGAATCACGCTATCCAGATGGGAGTTATTTTCAGCTGGACGAGGCCTCCCATCAACATCGCCGCCCATACCGATCAGGCTCTTGCCGTGCCGATGCAACCCCGCGCCCGCGGGGCGTTGCGCATCGGCAGCAAGACCTATGGCGGCGCGTCCGTGATTGGCGATCTCTACCAGCAAGGCTGCTTCAAAGCGCTGTTTCCGCGCGCGGCGGCGGGCGGGCTGACGGGGGTTTTCCTCAATACCTCGGGCGGGATGACGGGCGGCGATGAACTGTCGATCACCGCCACGGCGGGTGCGGGCAGCCGGCTGACCCTGACCAGCCAAGCGGCCGAGCGCGTCTATCTGGCGCAACCCGGCCCGATGGCGCAGATGACCACACGGCTGGAGGCCAAAGCGGGGGCACGGGTCGATTGGCTGCCGCAGGAAACGATCCTGTTCAACGGCTCCGCCCTGCGCCGCAAGCTTGAGGTGGACCTGACGGGGGATGCCTGTTTCTTCGGCGTAGAGCCGCTGGTCTTTGGCCGCGTCTCCATGGGCGAAACGCTGCGCGACGCGCGCTTTGCCGATAACATCACGATCCGCCGCGACGGGCAGCCTATCTTTGCCGATGCCGTTCGTCTGTCCGGCGATATCCATGCACAGCTTGCAGGCACCGCCACGGCGGGCGGCAACTGCGCCATGGCCAGTGTGATCTACGCCGCCCCCGATGCCGAAGCGCTGCTTGCCCCTCTGCGCGCGCTGCTGCCTGCCAGCGCCGGTGCCAGCCTGATCCGCGACGGCGTGCTTTATGCGCGGCTCCTCGCGCCCGACAGTTACATCCTGCGCCAGTCTCTGGTGCCGATCATCGCCCGCCTGCACGGTGCGGCCCCTCCTAAAACATGGATGCTTTGACATGCAGCTGACCCCCCGTGAAAAAGACAAACTGCTGATCGCCATGGCGGCCGAAGTCGCGCGCAAGCGTCTGGCCCGTGGCGTCAAGCTGAACCACCCCGAGGCGATTGCCCTGATCACCGACACCGTCGTCGAAGGCGCGCGCGATGGCCGCAGCGTGGCCGAGATGATGCAGGCCGGTGCCCGGGTCATCACCCGCGACGACTGTATGGAAGGCATCGCCGAGATGATCCACGACGTGCAGGTCGAAGCCACCTTCCCCGACGGGACCAAGCTGGTCACCGTGCACAACCCTATCCGCTAGACCCCATTCGCAAGAAAGGCCCCTGCTATGAAACAT
>JAXMNQ010000157.1:0-2456 GCA_034670345.1 Paracoccaceae bacterium
GCCTCTGGCCGAGGCGCAATCCTTCTTCAACCGCGAAGGCGTCGCCGACGAGCTTGAGGTGATGGTCGAAAACCCCGATAGCGTGGATGATCTGACCGTGCCGCTGCTATCCGCCGCGGGGGAACGCGGCCTGATCTGGACATGGCGCGATGCGTCGGGCTCGTTTTTAAGCGCGCTGGATATCGAGGACCGCGTGATGTTCGTGATCCTCAGCATCCTTGTCTTGATCGCGGCGATGAATATCGTCTCGGGCCTGATCATGCTGGTCAAGAACAAGGGGCGCGACATCGGGATCCTGCGCACCATGGGGCTGAGCGAAGGGTCAATCCTGCGCGTGTTCTTCATCTGCGGGGCCTTCACGGGCATCATCGGCACCGCGATGGGGGTGATCCTTGGCTGTCTCTTCGCGCTCTATGTCGATCAGATTTTTGCCGTCGTGAACTACCTCTCGGGGGGTAACGCATGGGATCCGTCGATCCGCGGCATCTACTTCCTACCCGCCAAACTGCAATTCGGTGACGTGATGTCGGCCATCGGCCTGTCGCTTGGCCTGTCCTTCGTCGTCACCATCTTCCCCGCGCGCCGTGCCGCGCGCATGAACCCAGTCGAGGCGCTGCGTTATGAATGATCCTGTTTTGCGGCTCTCGGGGATTGGCAAATCCTACAACCCCGGCCAACCGAACGAAGTCAACGTGCTGCGCGGCATCGACCTGACCGTCGCCGCTGGAGAGGTCGTCGCACTGGTCGCCCCCTCTGGCGCGGGCAAGTCAACGCTGCTGCATATCGCGGGTCTGCTCGACACGCCCGACACCGGCACGGTCGAGATTGGCGGCACCGATATGACAGGGCAGTCCGATCGCAAACGCACAGGCGTGCGGCGGCGCGATGTGGGGTTTATCTATCAGTTCCACCACCTGCTGCCTGAATTTTCCGCGTTGGAAAACATCGTGTTGCCGCAGCTGGCAAACGGTGTCTCGCAGTCCGAGGCGCAGACCCGCGCGCTGTCCTTGCTGGACGAGGTCGGTATCGGCCACCGCGCTGACCACCGCCCGGCGGCGCTGTCGGGGGGCGAACAGCAACGGGTCGCGTTCTGTCGTGCGCTGGCCAATGCGCCGCGGCTGCTGCTGGCGGATGAGCCCACAGGCAACCTTGATCCGACCACCTCGGATCAGGTCTTTGCCGCGCTGATGACGCTGGTGCGGGGCACGGGGCTGTCGGCGGTGATCGCGACCCATAACCTTGAGCTTGCCGCGCGGATGGACCGCCAGATCCGGCTTGAAGCAGGGCAGCTCGTCGCGCTTTAAGGCGGCTGCCTTAATTTATCCTTACCCAGACCCAACTGGTGCCACGAGCAGGGGGCAAACTGTGTCAAAACAGGATGCTGCCATGTCACCTTTGCTCGTCATGCTCTTTGCCGCTTTCGGCCCCATGCTGGCCGTGTTTGACCCGTTCGGCGATGATACGGAGGATGAGGTCGAGGACGAAGAAATCCCCATCGGCATGCCCGATATGGGGACGACCATGGGCGCAGGCATGGACGATGCGCTGACCCCCGACCCGGCAGAGCCTGAAGCCGACGCGCCAACCGACACGCCGACCGCGGACGATCCAGCGGTCGAGAATATCGACGACACCGCGCACCCCCCCGAGGATGACGCACAGTCGCAAACCGGCACGGCGGGCGATGATACATTGCAAGGCACCGACGGGCGCGACATCCTGTTTGGCGGGCAGGGCAATGACACGCTTTCGGGCGGGGTCAACGCTCAAGACGGCAGCGACGACGGGGTCGCGGACGAGCTGATCGGTGAAGACGGCGACGACAGCCTGCGATTGGGGGCGAATGACACCGGCATCGGGGGCACGGGTGCGGACAGTTTCACCGCGATCTACGGTGCCACAGGCGGGATCACGGTCACCGATTATGACGCGGGCACCGATGCGCTGATTGTCGAAACCGACGATGAAAACGCCTCTGTCACCGATCAGACCGTCGCGGATGGGGAGTTGACGGTCACGCTCAGCACAGGGCTCACCATCACCCTGCCGGGGATCGAAAACCCCTTGGCGGAGGATGAAATCCTCTTTGTGCTGACCAACCCGCTACAAGACGCGGCCTGATCGGCCTCAGGCTTGCTGGGTCAACCAGACACCGGCACACATCAGGGCAATGCCAGCGGCCCGCGCGGCCCCCAAGGGCGCCACCTGCGCGCCGAACAGCCCGAAGTGGTCAATCGCCGCGGCGCTGAAAAGCTGGCCCACCAGAACAAAGAACACCGCGTTGCCGACGCCGAAATGCGGCGCGATAAAGGTGATCGACAGGATGTAGAAGGCCACCAGAAATCCGGCCAGCAGCAGATGCTTCGGGGCCGCGGGGATCTGCGCAAACCCTTGCCGCCCCACCAGCATCGCGACCAGCAAGCTGACTGTAAACGCCACCACAAACAGCACCGTAG
>JAXMNQ010000158.1:0-2417 GCA_034670345.1 Paracoccaceae bacterium
GGCCCCGCCTATGTGTTTTACCTCGTCGAGTGCATGGCTGAGGCGGGTCGCAAATGCGGCCTGCCGGCGGACCTCGCCATGCGCCTCGCACGCGCGACCGTCACGGGGGCCGGTGAATTGATGCACCAGTCCCCGGACGGCGCCGCGAAGCTCAGGCAGAACGTGACGTCACCCAATGGAACAACAGCTGCGGCGTTGGCGGTGCTGATGGCCGAGGATGGAATCCAGCCGCTGTTTGACGCCGCTTTGAAGGCTGCCGCGGACCGCTCTCGCGAACTCGCCGGCTGACTGACACCAAGACCCGGAGCATGAGAATGAGCCAGACCATCAGCTGGGACGATTTCGAGAAGGTCGATATCCGCACCGGCACCATTGTTGCGACCGAACCATTTCCCGAGGCGCGCAAGCCGGCCTTCAAGATGCGGATCGATTTCGGTCCGGAGATCGGCGAGAAGAAGTCCTCCGCGCAGATCACCGAACATTATACGTTGGAAGAACTCGTCGGCCGGCAGGTCATGGCAGTGGTGAATTTTCCGCCGCGTCAGATCGGTCCGTTCATGTCGGAAGTGCTGACGCTCGGCTTTCACGACGACGAAAAAGCCGTCGTGCTGGCGTCAGTCGACAAGGCTGTGCCCAACGGCGCGCGGCTGATGTAAGACGCGAAACTTCCGGACCGCCCATCCCGAGTTTAGGCGGGCAGGCGCACCACGGCGCGCAAACCGCCCATGGTGCTGTCGGACAGTGTCACATCGCCGCCATGACTGCGGGCAATGTCGCGGACGATCGCCAAACCCAGCCCGGTTCCGGATTCATCCTGGTTGCGCGCCGCATCGAGGCGATAGAACGGCCTAAACACATCCTCGCGGGCATCGACGGGAATACCCGGACCGTCATCATCGATGGAAATGGTCAGCCACCGGCCCTTGTTGCTGGCGACGATGGCAACTTCATCGGCGTGCCGGCAGGCGTTGGACACCAGATTTGTCAACAGCCGGGTGAAGGCGTTGGGCCGGACATTGATCTCGTCATCGCCTTCCACCGAAACCGTGACCGTTGCGCCGCGAAGACGGCCATCGGCGGCGATCTTTTCGATGACGCTGTTGAGGCTGACCGCGCCGACATCCTCCTCGGCTTCGCCACGGGCGAAAGACAGATAGCTGTCGAGCATCGACTGCATGTCGTCGATGTCCTTGTTGAGATCGTCCATTTCAGGGCCGTCGCCCACAAGCGCCAATTGCAGCCGGAAGCGGGTGAGAATGGTGCGCAGGTCATGGCTGACGCCCGAGAGCATCGCCGTGCGCTGTTCAAGCTGGCGTTCGATGCGTTCGCGCATCTTGATGAACGCGACGCCTGCGCGGCGAACCTCGTCAGCGCCGCGGGGCCGAAAATTGTCGGGCATGCGTTGGCCCTTGCCAAAGCTTTCGGCGGCCTGGGTCAGCGTGAGGATCGGCCGGATCTGGCCGCGCAGGAACAGGATGGCGATGACCAGCAGAACCAGTGAGGTGCCGACCATCCACAACAGAAAGATGTGGGTGTTGGAGGCATAGGCCTGGCTGCGTTTGGCGAACACTCGGAGGATCTTGTCCTCAAGCTTGATCCGCACCTCGACGATGTTGGAATTTCCCACCGTGTCGATCCAGAACGGCAGCCGGATCTGACGTGTGATCTCTTCGGACAGGATCTGGTCGAGGATAGAGAAAAACGGTTTTGGCCTCGGGGCGGGCAGGTCGCCGGGCGGTTCGATGGCGATGTTGAGCTCAAGCCGCTCGCGGGCAATCCTGACAATGTTGTCGTAGGTCTTGTCCTGCGGGAAGGTTTCGAGCACATCGATAATGGCGGCGATGTCGCGGGTGACCGCCATGGACAGCCGCTGGGTAACGGTCTGCCAGTGCCGCTCCATGAAGACGAAGGCGATCACCGATTGCAGCAATACCATCGGAATGATGATGATCAGAAGTGTGCGGGCGTAGAGCCGGGTCGGTATGCGCCTGGTGAACCAGCGCGTAAAGCGGCGTAACCCGTTCGGCGGATAGCGCTCATATTCCCGGCGGATGGATTCCATGCTGGTCATGTCAGTTGCCCGGTTCGCCTCCTCTGGCGCCACGCATCACAACGCGCGCCTAGCGCCTTTATAGCCAGTTGGACGGGCAAAGAGCTACAGCAGAGAACGAATTTGGTAATGCTGTCGAGACCTGGCTGTCGGGGAGGGGCTCTTGAGCAAGCAGCGGCTCAAGAAAAAGCCCCGCAACAAAGGTTGCGAGGCTCATTATACAGTGCGGCGATGAAGTAACGTCGCGGGCTGCCCCGGGATCAGGCTGCGCGGGCTCTTCCGGGTGCTGGGTGCGCTGCTGCATGCCCTGCGCCGATGTCGAACTGGTCGACCATGCCGGTCAGATTGCGGGCACTGCCTGCGAGCT
>JAXMNQ010000159.1:0-2356 GCA_034670345.1 Paracoccaceae bacterium
CGCATAGGCAAGAAGATATTGGCGGTCATCGCTGCGTCGTGCGTGCCGCTGTTCGCCGCGACAAGCGCCCTTGGCCAGCCGGCAGACCCGGTCTTCACGCCGTCGGAGATGCCTTATCCCTTCTCCAGCGCGGTGCAGGTCGGTGATGTGCTGTATCTTTCGGGAGAGATTGGCGTGGCAGCGGACGGCCAGTCGCTTGTCCCGGGTGGCATCGAACCGGAGACGCGGCAGATGTTCGCACGGATCGGCGCGACGCTGGCCGGGCATGGGCTAGGGTTCGACGACCTGTTCAAATGCACCGTGATGCTCGCCGACATGCAGGACTGGCCCGCCTTCAACGCGATCTACAAGGATTATTTCGAACCCGGACGCTATCCTGTCCGCTCGGCGCTGGGCGTCAACGGCCTTGCGCTGGGGGCCAGGGTGGAAATGGAATGCTGGGCCTGGAACCCTCAGGGCAAGCCATAGCGCCCCTGACGTCCCTTCTCCAAAGCTGATTGCAGCCCCCGGTCGAGCGGCAAGACAGGCTCGTCGAAAACCCATGCCCGGCGCAGCCACGCCCGCATAAGCCCTTCCCATCAAAAACAGAGGGGAACCCAATCCATGAAGCTCAACAAAGCACCGCGCCTTCGCACCGTCCTGATCGCCACCAGCATCGCCGCGATCACCGCCTTTGCCCAGCCCGCAGTGGCGCAAGATGCACCGTCCGCAGCCACCGCGCCGAAGCCGCCATCCTACGCCGCGCTCACCGCCGCCACCGCACCCGTCGCCGACGCCTATTTCACCGCCTATATCGCCAATGACTGGCCCGCGCTCGAACCGCTGCTGGCCGAGAGCGCCACCTTCCAGGATCCGACCGCAACGCGCATCTTCGGCGGCGTCTTGTCCGAAGGGCGTACGGCGATGATGGAGCGGTTCCGCACCGGCTATGCCAGCCTGACCCATATGGAATTTACCAAAAACCGCAGCCTGATCTCGGACGAGAGCGCGATCTATGAAGGCGCGCTGCACTGGGGCATCGATCTCGGCGACGGCACGCTGGTCGACTGCGTCACCCCGATGGTGATCGTGCTGACCGTGGTCGACGGCAAGGTGACCCGCCATCTCGACTATGTCGATTATGCCCCCTTCGTCGCCGCCATGCGCAAGGCAAGGGCCGCTGCCCAGTGAGGCTTGCGAGCGGGTCCTGGCTCCTCTTGCCGATGATCATATGACCGCTCTTTATCAGATATGACAGGCGGAGCAAAAGCGGATCCGGGCCTATGCTGGTTCAAGGCGGCGACCACAGCCGTCAACCAACAGGCGGAGCAGGACGATGATGAGCAAAGCGCAAACCCGGCCGGCCGGTAAACCCAAATATCGCGTAGAATTTGTCGAACGCACCGGCCTCCAAACGCTCGCGCAAGGCCGCGGCCATGCGCATTTGCTGATGCCGCTGGCGGGCAATGAAAATCACGTCGGGGTGCTCTACATGGGCGCCTACACGGTGCTGGCCGAGGCGGTCGCGGCGCTGCCCGGCATCTCGCTGCTCGATGTCGAGCGCCACTTCCCGATCCTCAAGGATATTTACGTCGACTTCCACAAATCGGCCGCGAGCGATGTCACCGCGGAATACCGACTGCCGGAGGAGACCATGGCCGACCTGCTCGCCGATCTCGAGCGCAAGGGCAGCGCCACCTATATCGCCGAATTCCCGATGCACGACGCGGGCGGCATCCATGTCGCCAGCGGCCGGGTGACGGTCAAGCTGCTCTCGCACGGCTGGAAGAAATAGGGGGCAAAGCGGGATTCCTGTGCTAGCCTGTTCGCCATGACCGATCTATCCGACACGCCGCTGATCATCGAAGTCTCGCTCAACGGCTCGGTGAAGAAGGCGCAGAACCCGAACGTTCCCTATAGCGACGACGAAATCGTCAGCCAGGCGGTCGCCTGCATGGAGGCGGGGGCGGCGCTGGTCCACAATCACACCGCAGACCCGGTGTTCGGCGGTACCGGGGTGATGGACGCGGAAAATTACGCGCGGCCGTGGCGGAAGTTGCTCGCGCTGCGCCCCGATGCCATTCTCACTCCGACCATGCCGGGCAAGGAGGGCGTGCCGGTCGAACAGCGCTTTGCCCATATCGAGGCGATGGCGGCGGAGGGGCTGATCGCGCAGGGCCTGTGCGACCCCGGCAGTTTCAACGTCTCGGTCCCCGGCCCGGATGGCGCCTTTGCCCCGACCCAGCTCGTCTACCGCAACGACATGCACGACAGTCATTATTACGTCGAAGCGTGCCGCCGCCTGCAGCTGGGCATGAGCATCTCGATCTTCGAACCCGGCTTCGTCAAGTTCATCATGGCGCTGCATCGCGCCAGG
>JAXMNQ010000160.1:0-2336 GCA_034670345.1 Paracoccaceae bacterium
TGTGCAGCCGTTTTCGATCATCGGTCTGCTTGTGACGGTGGTCTTGCTTTTCGCGTTTCAGGGCGAGGTGATCCTGGACCGACCGCTGGTGATTGCCCTGATCGCTGTGCCGCTTCTGATCCAGTCCTACGGGATATTCTTTCTGGCCTATGGGGTCGCGCGGGCCTGGGGTATTCCGTTCAACGTCGCGGCGCCCTGCGCCTTGATCGGCACCTCCAACTTTTTCGAGCTGGCCGTTGCGGTTGCGATCAGCCTTTTCGGGCTCGGCTCTGGTGCGGCATTGGCGACGGTGGTCGGTGTCTTGGTCGAAGTGCCTGTCATGCTGTCGCTTGTCGCTTTTGCAAACAGAACCCGCCACTGGTTCCCTGCCTCGGAGGGGTCAGCATGAGTGTTGTCATTCACCATAACCCCGATTGCGGCACGTCCCGCAATGTGCTGGCCATCATCAAAGCATCGGGCGTGGAGCCGGTGGTGATCCCTTACCTTGATACCGGCTGGACGCGCGGACAGCTTCTGGGGCTTTTCGCGGCGGCGGGTCTGACACCGCGCAGCGCTTTGCGGGTAAAGCGATCTCCGGCAGAGGCATTGGGGCTGCTGGATCCTGACGTGGGCGGCGAAGCCCTTCTGGCCGCCATGCTGGAACACCCCATTCTGGTCAATCGCCCCATTGTCTGCACACCCAAGGGCGTCCGGCTGTGCCGCCCAAGCGAGGCCGTGTTGGACTTGCTTGACCACCTCCCACAGGGGCCGCTGACCAAGGAAGACGGCTCTTTACTGATTGACGCGGAAGGAAACCGAGTTGCCTGATACCCCGAACCTTGATGACACCCATTTCAAAGCCATTGATGCGGCGCGTCTACTTGAGCCCACAGCAGACGCGGACCGCCCGCGTATCCTGCTGCTTTACGGATCACTGCGGGACCGGTCGTTCAGCCGGCTCATGACCGAAGAAGCCGCGCGCATCCTGACACGGCTGGGGGCCGAGACGCGTACCTATTCGCCGTCTGGCCTGCCGCTGCCGGATGATGCCGACGCCAGTCACCCCAAAGTGCAGGAGCTGCGCGATCTGGTCACATGGTCCGATGGTATGGTCTGGTGTTCACCCGAACGCCACGGGGCCATGACCGGCATCATGAAAACCCAGATCGACTGGATTCCGCTGTCCTTGGGCGGTGTGCGCCCGACGCAGGGCAAAACGCTGGCCGTCATGCAGGTCAGCGGGGGGTCACAAAGCTTTAACGCCGTGAACCAGCTGCGCATTCTTGGGCGTTGGATGCGGTTGCTCACGATCCCGAACCAGTCTTCCACCCCCAAAGCCTTTCTGGAGTTTGACGACGCGGATCGGATGAAGCCATCGCCGTTCTATGATCGGATCGTTGATGTCATGGAAGAGCTGGTGAAGTTCACGGTGCTGACCAAAGACAGGAAAGACTACCTGCTGGATCGCTATAGCGAGCGGAAGGAAAGCGCCGCCGAGCTGTCCAAGCGCGTGAACCAGAAGTCGATCTGACCGATTTGTCGACCGCAGGGGCAGAAATATCCGTATGTTGAACGGGACGCGGCTTGAATGATTTGCGCGACAGCTGCGCTGGATGGTCTGTTAAAGCTTCATCCAGCGCAGTTGCCTGCCTAAGGTGACCGCGCAGACGCTGTAATTAACGATCGTGATATCGCCAGAGACAGGGGCATTTTGTGACACAACTATCTGATACACCAACCCGTTACGGCGCCGTAAGCCGGCTGCTTCACTGGGGCATGGCCGCATTGTTTGCGGCGCAGTTTATCTCCGCCGCGGCGCATTGGGCGCTTCCGCGAGAGAACACCCTGCGCGAGCTTCTTTGGGGCTACCATACGACGCTGGGGGTGACGCTGTTTGCGCTAATCTTGGTGCGCGGTCTCTGGGGGCTGGCGAACATCCAACGGCGGCCGAAGCATGCCGGTTTGATGGGGCAGGCGGCTGTCGCGGGTCATGTGGTTCTATATGCCTTGATGGTGATCGTCCCGGGCGTACGGCTCTTGGCCGCAGCGGGCGGCACTCGTGGGCTAAGCTATTTCGGGGTGCAGATATTTTCGCCCCAAACCGCCGAGGTCGCCTGGATGCAAGCGCCCGCGGAATGGCATGGAGAGCTGGGCTGGATCCTTGCCCTTGTGGTGCTTGGGCATATCTTCATGGCAGTCGTTTGGCATCGCCTGATCCAGCGTGATGATGTCCTGTCAACGATGGCGGGGCGGTAAGATGCTGAAAATAGGGAACTTGGGTCTTCCCCGAGGCCAACTGCCGCGTCTTCGGTTTTACTATGGGGCCTTCAGGGGGTAAGACAGGCTAACGGCCTGGC
>JAXMNQ010000161.1:0-2336 GCA_034670345.1 Paracoccaceae bacterium
CAACCGTTTGGTTGAACCCACCTCCGGCACGATCGAGCTGAACGGCACCGACCTGACCCGCCTGCGGGGCAAGAACCTGCGGGCCGCACGGCGCAAGATCGGGATGGTGTTTCAGGGGTTCAACCTCGTGGATCGTCTCACCGTGATGGAGAACGTCCAGTCGGGCCGTCTGGGGTATATTTCAACATGGTCCGCCATCACACGGCGCTATCCCAAGCAAGACATCCGCCGCGCTTACGAGTTGATGGAACGGGTCGGCATCGCCCATTACGCCGACACCCGCGCCGACCAGCTGTCGGGCGGTGAACGTCAGCGTGTCGGCGTGGTCCGCGCCCTGATGCAGGAGCCCGATATCCTGCTGGCGGACGAGCCTACCGCATCGCTTGACCCCAAGACATCGGAACAGATCATGGGCCTGCTGCGCGACCTGTCGCGCGAGCTCAAGCTGCCGGTGTTGATCAACATCCACAATGTGAACGAGGCCAAGGAATACACCGACCGCATCGTCGGCATGCGCTATGGCCGGATCATCTTTGACGACAAACCCGATATGCTGGACCCCTCCGCGATGGAGGCGATCTATGCGGGCAGCCCTCATGCCGACCGCAGCGGCGGGCCGGATGACAAGGCAGCCGCATCATGACGGCGCCGCGCGACACTTGGGTCAAGCCGCCCTTCATCGCCAATCCGGCGCTCCGCTGGGCCGTGTATCTGGGGGCCATCGCCTATTTCGGCTGGGTCGGGCTGACCATGCCCATCGACTGGGACCGCGTCGCCGAAGGTATCGGCCGCGCAGGCAAGATCTTTGGCGGGGCCTTTCCCCCGAGCTTTGAACGCAGCGGACTGCTGATCGACGGCTTTCTCGAAAGCCTCAAGATCGCGGTTCTGGCCACGGCGCTTGGCGTGCTGCTGTCGATCCCCATCGCGTTTATGTCCGCGCGCAATGTGGCACCCAAGCCAGTGTTCTATCTGGGCCGCGCCATTATCATCATCGCACGCAGCTTCCATCCGGTCATTGTCGCGATCCTTTTCGTCAAGGCCGTCGGCTTCGGGCCGTTCGCCGGTGTGCTGACCCTGACCGTCTATTCCATCGGCTTTGTCGCCAAGATGCTGGCCGAGCGGATCGAGGAGATCGACTTTGGGCAGGTCGAGGCCATGCGCGCCGCCGGTGCGCCGTATTTCTCGACGCTGTCTTACGCGATCTTCCCGCAGATCATGCCGCGCCAGATCGGCCTGACCATCTACCAGCTTGATTCCAACCTGCGGGCCTCTGCCGTGGTGGGGATTGTGGGGGCTGGGGGCATCGGTGCGACGCTCGCCAATGCCTTCGGCCGCTATGACTATGACTTTGCCCTTGCCATCACCATCGTCATCGTCGGGGTGATCCTTCTCTCCGAGGCCGTCAGCGGCGTCATCCGAAAGCGTATCCAATGACCTCACTTTCTACGCAATTCGGGCGCGACGACTGGTCCCGCTTTACGTTCAAGCAACGTATGACGCGCTATGCGATCTTTCTGGGCTGTGCGCTGGCCATCGCCTGGGCGCTCACCTCGATAGAGGTGATCTGGCCGTGGGTCTGGGGTGCCCCTGAACAGATCGCCGATCTGTTTGGCCGGATGTATCCGCCGGACCCCAGTAATCTGGAGACCATCCTCAAGGTGCTGTGGGACACGGTGAACATCGCGACATTCGCCACCACCTTTGCGGTGCTGCTGTCGCTGCCGGTCGCCTATATCTCGGCGCAGAACACCACACCCAACCGTGTGACCCTGTGGCTGGGGCGGCTGATCCTTGTGACCTCGCGATCGGTGAACACGATCATCTGGGCGCTGCTGTTTGTGGCGATCTTCGGGCCCGGTGTTGTGGCCGGTATCGTGGCGATCATGTTCCGCTCTATCGGGTTCATCGGCAAACTGCTGGGCGAGGCGATCGAGGAGATCGACACACGCCCCGTCGAAGCGCTTGAGGCGACGGGCGCGTCGCGTTTCAAGGTTATCGTCTATGCGATCGTGCCGCAGGTGATGCCGACCTTCTGGGCGGTCGCCATTCTGCGGTGGGATATCAACCTGCGCGAATCCACCGTGCTGGGTCTGGTGGGCGCTGGCGGCATCGGGATCATCCTGCAAGGGGCCATCGACACGTTCAACTGGCCCGAGGTGGCGACCATCCTGCTGGCGATCATCGCGCTGGTGGTGGTGGGGGAAGTCATCTCTGCCTATCTGCGCCGCCGTATCCTGTGACCCAGAGCATCGGCGTCGACCCGCAAAGCGCCTTTGCGCGCTATCTGCAAATCGCCGACCGTCTGCCGCGCACCGCGGCGGGCGGTCTGGCGGAAA
>JAXMNQ010000162.1:0-2306 GCA_034670345.1 Paracoccaceae bacterium
TGCAGGCACAGGCGCATCCATAGCTCTGAGGTCTGATGCTGGATGATGAACAGCATCTCGTCATGGGCGTCGGATTTGCAGTTCTGCGCCCCGAGGATCGGGTCGAGCGACAAGTAATCGGTATAGGACATATCCTTGGCAAAGGACATTTGCGCCCCTTCGTCAGCGGGGTTGTATCCGGTCATGCGGGGGTCTCCGATTGGGGGCCGAGGGTTCTTGCAAAGGGTGAATGGGCCGGCATCAGCGTCGAAAGCTCCTCGAACGCGGCGATGCTCAGGCCGGTGTGATGGCGAAAGGCCGCAAGCGCCGCCGCCGGATCATGATCAACTGCTGCCTGATAGAGCGCGCGATGCGGCTCTAGCGCCATACCGGCAGAGAATACCTCTGCCGCTTTGGCCGCGAGCGGGGGCGCGCTTTGGGTCAGTTCGCGCAGGCCTGCCTGAATAAAACGGTGGTAGCGCCCCAACTGGTCCTGCAACTGCCCCGCAAACCGCGCCATCCATTCTGACCGCGCCCCCGCCACCAATGCCTGATGAAAGGCCAGATGCCGCCGTGTCCATTGGGCCAGCGCCTCGTCATTATGGATCACCGAAGGCACGGGCGTTTGCGACAGGTGGTGATAGGCGCCGATCACCCCTGCCTCCCACGCGTCATCGGCGTGGCTGACGGAATGGGCCAGCATCGCGCCTTCGATGGCATCGCGGCTGCGTTCCAGATCCAGAAGATCGGCACGGGTCAGCGGGGTGACGCAAAAGCCCTTGTTATGCTCGGGCGCGACAAGCTGTTCAGCCGCCAGCCGGTTCAGACATTCGCGCAGGGGCGTCAGGCCGATGGCATAGCGTTCCGACAGGGCCGGTAGGCGCAGCGCCATGCCCGGTGGCAAATCCAGCGACAGGATATCATGGCGCAGCCGGTCGAATAGAATGTCCGATTTCGATTGCCGAAGTGTCATGATGCGCCCCTTTCGAAACACACCATGACAAATAAATACGATCGTGTAAATCGTATACGATTTTTTTTCGCGTAGGTCCGCATTGAGTTCTTCGGACCCCTTCTAGACTAGAGCGCGTTCGGCGGGGACTCTCCACGGAAGAACGCGTCAAGATTATCCAGCGCCTTGAACCCCATCGCATCGCGGGTCTGCACCGTGGCGCTGCCCACATGGGGCATCATCATCACGTTGTCATAGGACGCGAAGGCCGTATTGCCCCCCGGTTCGGTGACAAAGCAATCCAGCCCCGCCGCCCCGATATACCCCGCATCCAGAGCGTCGACCAAAGCGGCCTCGTCGATCAGATTGCCGCGGGCCGTGTTGACCAGCACCGCCCCTTTGGGCAGCTTCGCCAAACGGTCGGCGTTCATCAGCCCGACCGTCTCGGGCGTCGCGGGGCAATGGAGCGACAGGAAGTCGGACACGGCCAGCAGGCTTTCCAGCGTCTCGTGGTAGATCGCGCCCGCTTCATCCTCGGGCGAAAGACGGCTGCGGTTGTGATAGTGGATCTCCATGTCAAAGCCGCGCGCCTTGCGGGCAAAGGCACGACCCACACCGCCCATCCCCACGATCCCCAGCCGCGCACCGGTCATCTGTTTGCCCACCAGAAAGGCCGGCGACCAGAAATCCCATGTGCCGGACCGCACAGTCCGATCCCCCGCGACCGCATTGCGCGCAGCCCCCAGCATCAGCATCATCGCCAGCTCTGCCGTGGCGTCCGACAGCACATCGGGCGTATTGGTCACGACGATCCCCTTGTCGCGCAGCGCGCCCAGATCGCAATGGTCCACGCCGACCGAATGGTTCGCGACGATTTTCAGCCGCGGGTCGAGCTGCGCCACCACATCTGCGCTGAAATGTTCGGAGTGGCACGGGATGATCCCGTCGACGGATGCGCTCATCTTGATGATATCCTCGGCGCTGCCGGGGGTGTCGGCGGCATCCCAGATCACCTCGTAGTCGCGGCGGGCGCGTTCCAGCGTGGCATTCGACAGGGTGCGGGTGATCCAGATCACGGGTTTGGACATCGGCTAGTCTTTCTTGTTGCGACTGGAGGTGAACAGATCAAAGGCGATGAACGCCAGCGTGATCGCCACGATGATCACCAGATCGGGGCTAGGCACCTTGACGGCCAGGATCAGCAGAAAGGTGGTGATGGTCGCAAACGCCACAAGTGCAAGAAGTCGGTTCATATCAGATATCCTTTATGCAGAGGCACCGGCGGCCCAGTCGGTCAGCCATTGTGCCGTGCGCAGCAACCGCGCGTCATTGTGGCGTGCGCCGACCAGTTGGACGCCCATGGGCAGCCCTTCGG
>JAXMNQ010000163.1:0-2248 GCA_034670345.1 Paracoccaceae bacterium
TATGCCGCCATCCTGAAAACCCGCGAAGGCATCTATGACCGCTGGGGTCGCAGCCGTGTCGCGGCCTATTGGTCGGTGGTCAAAGCGCTGGCAACACTCCGCGCGCCGCTCAGGCTGACGGTGACGATTGATGGCAAATCTTTTAAACATAGGACACCGCTGGTCTTTGCGATCAGCAACGCCTTTCAGCTGAACCAAATGGGGCTGAGCGGCGAAGACTGTATCGCCAAGGGCGGCATGGTGTTGCTGGTCGCCCCCGATACGAACCGCTGGGGGTTGTTCAAACACGCCGCCGCGCTGGCCCTTGGGGTCGCGAAACGTGAAACCGACTATCAAATGCACTGCGGGAACGAGATCACGCTTGATATGCCGCATAAATCACGCCCCGTTGCCCGCGACGGAGAGCTAAGCCGCATGAAAGGCCCGTTCAAACTGCACATGCAGCGCGAGGCCCTGCAACTGATCGTTCCTGCCGAATTCAACGAGGCCGTCAGATGAGCACATTGGTACATCTCTCAGATTTACACTTCGGCAAGGATCGACCCGACCTGCTGGAACCGCTGCTCTCTTGTGTGAACGAACTGAACCCCGATATCGTCGCCATATCCGGCGATTTCACGCAGCGCGCGCGGCGGAGCCAGTTCGAGGAAGCGCATAACTTTATGCAGCGGATCAACGCGCCTGTCTTGGGTGTGCCGGGGAACCATGATGTCCTGCTTGACCGCCCGTTCCAGCGGTTTTTCATGCCATGGCGCAGGTATCGCAAATGGATCAACGCCGATCTGACGCCTCGGTATGAAGATGACGATATGGTCGTCATCGGCATCAACTCGGTCGATCGCTTTTCGTGGCAGACGGGAAAGCTGACGGCAGGCCGCATCGCGCATGCCTGCAAGGCGATGGACGACACCGCCGCGCGCAAAGCCCGCGTGTTGGTGGTGCATCACCCGCTAGAGCATCCCAATCACACCAAGAAAAAGCCCATACCCGGTGCCGAGATCGCGCTGGAAAAGCTGCTATCTTGCGGGGCGAACCTGATCCTGTCGGGGCACCTACACACGTGGCACGCAGAGAATTTTACCGTCGAATCCGGCGGTACCACGGCGATCCAGTTGCATGCGGGGACCAGCCTGTCGTCTCGCGTGCGCGGAGAGCCGAATGATTTCAACCTTGTGAAAATCTCGGACGATCAGGTCTGTGTCGACCGGCTGAGCTTTAACGAAGATAAACGGGTGTTTGAAACGACAGAAGCCCGGACATTTAACCGGGCTTCTGATCATCAGATATCGGACGAAGTATAACTTAGTCCAGCGTGCGTACGACTTCTTCGCGTGTGAAGATTTCGATAACGTCGCCCGGACGGATGTCTTCGTAATTCTCGAACGCCATACCACATTCCTGGCCTGACGGTACTTCGGCAACTTCGTCCTTGAAGCGCTTGAGCGTTTTCAGCGTGCCTTCGTGGATCACGACATCGTCGCGCAGCAGACGCACACCAGCGGCGCGGCTTGCTTTGCCTTCGGTCACCAGACAGCCCGCAACCTTGCCAACGCCGGTCACTTTGAACACCTCTTTGATCGACGCATAGCCGATGAAGTGTTCGCGGATCTCGTTGCTCAGCAGGCCACTTGCGGCAGCTTTCACATCATCAACCATGTCATAGATGACCGAGTAATACCGGATCTCGACACCCTTCTGGTTGGCCGAGGCTCGGGCCGATGCGTTTGCACGCACGTTGAAGCCGATGATCGGCGCGTTGGAGGCTTCGGCAAGACCAACGTCGGTGTCGGTGATCGCCCCCACGCCCGAGTGAAGGACGCGCACGCGGACTTCGTCGTTGCCAATTTTTTCCATCGCTTGAACGATCGCTTCGGCAGAACCCTGAACGTCTGCTTTGATCAACAAAGGCAGCTCGCTAATGGTTTCGTTCACCTTGGCGTTCGCCATCAGCTGTTCCAGCGTCGTCGCAGCACCAGCCGCAGCGCGTTTATCTTTGGCGGCTTTTTCACGGTATTCCGCAATCTCGCGCGCCTGCGCTTCGGTGTCGGTGACGTTCAGAACGTCGCCCGCACCCGGTGTCCCATTAAGGCCAAGCACCTCTACCGGCACGGACGGGCCTGCTTCTTTCACGCGCTCGCCCTGATCGTTGATCAGCGCACGGACCTTACCGTACTGCTCGCCCACAACAAAGATGTCGCCCTGACGCAGCGTACCGTTCTGAACAAGAACAGTCGCAACGGGGCCGCGG
>JAXMNQ010000164.1:0-2182 GCA_034670345.1 Paracoccaceae bacterium
GCACGGCGAGGATTTCGACAAGGCGTTTGACGAGACCTATCAGCGGATTGCTGAAAACGGGGCCGTGATGGCCCGCGAGGTCAAGGATGCGGAGCACAAATCCGGCGGCTGGTGGCAATGGCATCCGTCCAAGAAGGCGCTGGAATTTTTCTGGCACACCGGCAAACTGGCGATCAGCGGCCGGCAGAACTTTCAGAAAATCTACGATCTGAGCGAGCGGGTGATACCCGATGCCCATCGGGCGACAGAATTTTCGCATGACGAGTTCATCGACTGGGCCTGTCGCAGCGCCCTGGAACGACTCGGCTTTGCCACCCATGGCGAGATCGCAGCTTTCTGGGACTTGGTGTCGCCCGAAGAGGCGAAGACCTGGGTGGAGGCCAATCGCGGTGAGCTGGACGACCTTGAGATTGAGTGCACGGGCGGGGCCAAACCACGCGCGTCCTATGCCCTGAAAGGCCTTCCCGTGAACGTGGAGGACTGGCCCGAACCGCCCGGCCGCATCCGTGTTCTCAGCCCCTTCGACCCGCTGTTACGCGACCGGAACCGTGCCGAACGCCTGTTCGGGTTCCGCTACCGCATCGAAGTCTTCGTGCCCGAACCAAAGCGCGAATATGGCTATTACGTGTTTCCGTTGCTCGAAGGCGATCGCATGATCGGCCGCATCGACATGAAGGCCGACCGCAAAGCCGGCGTGTTGAATGTCACACGGCTGTGGCTGGAGCCGAAGATCCGTGTCTCCGCCGGACGCATGGCCAGGCTGGACGCAGAACTTGCCCGCGTCGCCCGCTTCGCCGGCGTCAGCGAGATCGTCTATGCGCCGGACTGGAATCCGGCCCGGTAATCCGGCACTGAAGCGACCGGTAACCGCGCAATTGAACGGTTTTTTCAGCTTCCGGAGTTGTTGATCGGCACCTTGTGTGAAAAACAATGACTGACGGGACAGCGAGCCGCGAGTCCGGAAACGTATGCGGGATCTATTCATGGCAAGGCCTGTCATTGGCATTATCGGGAATCACTACAATCTGGAAAACCGGTTCGCGGTGCAGCTGGCAGGGGAGAAGAACCTGCAGGCCGTCGCTGACGTGCTGGATGCCTTGCCGCTGATCTTTGCGGGCGACCCGCGAATTACCAACATAGAAGACTTGCTCGACGTGGTGGATGGCGTCCTGCTTACCGGTGCGAGGGCCAATGTCCACCCGAGCCGGTTTGGCGTCGACCCCGACCCCCGGCATGAACCCTACGACGAACGGCGAGACGCTCTCGCCTTGCCGCTGATCGATGCCTGCGTCGAAAGAGCCGTGCCCCTGTTCGGCATCTGCCGTGGCTTTCAGGAGATGAACGTGGCGGGCGGCGGTTCGCTGCACCCTGAAATCCGCGATTTGCCGGGGCGCATGAACCACCGCATGCCACGGCTCGAAACCGGCGAAATTCATCCCGATCCGACCGTCGTCTTTGCCGACCGGCACGATGTGCAATTGACACCGGATGGGGTTTTCGCGCGGATTCTCGGGAGCGACCTGATCCGGGTCAACTCACTGCACGGGCAGGGCGTTCTCGATATTGGCCAGCGCATCGTGGCCGAAGGGGTTGCCGAGGACGGAACCATCGAGGCCATCCGCGTCAGGGATGCTGAAGGCTTTGCCCTCGGCGTTCAGTGGCACGCCGAATATGACCCGCAGGACAATCCGGTCAACCGGGCGCTGTTTGAAGCATTCGGCGAAGCGGTCAGGACCTACAAGGCAAAGCGCTAAAGCGTGTTCCGAAAAGTGGGGACCGGTTCTCGGACCAAAACACGCGCAAAAACAAGAACCTAAAGCACATTGCATGAATACGATTCATTGCGACGTGCTTCAGCGCCGTTCCGGACTAGATGATCTCGGTTGAAGCAATCTTGATGCCGAAGCCTTCAAGCCCGACATAGTGCCGTTCGCGCGATGCGTAGAGCTTGATCGAGGTGATTCCGAGATCCTTGAGGATCTGTGCGCCCAACCCGATTTCCAGCCACTCGTCTTCGCGCGCCTGCGCCTCGGCATGACCTTCGCCTTCGACAGCCGGAACCCGACGTGAAGTCTGCGGGCCGACGCCGACCGAACCTTCGCGCAGGTAGATCACCACGCCGCGGCCTTCCGCCGCCATCCGGTTCATGATCGCCGTCATCGGCTCCTGCTTCGAGAACACG
>JAXMNQ010000165.1:0-2161 GCA_034670345.1 Paracoccaceae bacterium
CTCGAAGGCGGCGCAGGCAACGACATCCTGCGCGGCCGTGCCGGTGAGGACAATCTGGCCGGGGGACTGGGCCTTGACCTGCTGACCGGCGGGCAGGATGCGGATTCCTTTGTCTTTCGCAGCCTGGCGGAAACGGTTGTGGGCGCAAACCGCGACCAGATCCTCGAGTTTGAACAGGGGGTGGACCTGATCATCGTGTCGGGCCTCAGCCCGGGCGTTTTCGAGTTCAAGGGCACCGGGGCCTTCTCCCCCTCCGGCAACCCGGAACTGCGGTTGTTCGAAACACCCACCGGCTCGACCATCGTGCAGGTGGACGCCAACGGTGACGGCACCCAGGACGCGGAAATCCGCGTGGCGGGTGTGACCGGTCTGACGGCGGATGATTTCGTGCTCTGACAGCGGTCAGCCCCGGGCATGTGGTAGTCTGACAGATGAGGCCGGGGACCGTAGCCTGTGTCCCGGCCACCACCGGGAAAGGAGACCCGCACCATGGCCCTCGTCTTCCAGAGCACAAGTTCCAGCACGCCCATCGCCACCGGCGCGAACGACGACCTCGTCATCCGCGATTTCGTCGATGTCTATTCCGCCGGCGCCGCGGTCACCCTGACCGCCGCGGTGACCGGCAGCCTGGTCAATCATGGCAACATCTTCGGCAACATCGGCGTGCAGGTGGACGCCAGGTTTTCCCGCGTCGTCAATTACGGCACGATAACCGGCATCAACTCGGGCATCACCGGCGAGGCGATCAATCTTGCCGGCGACGGCACCCACGAGATTGTCAACCTCGGCATCATGACCTCCGAGCGCAGCCTGATCGAGGTCGACGACGCTGTTGGCGACTTCTCGTTGCTGTTCCTGAACCAAGGCACCGCCGTGTCCTCCCTTGCCATCGTCCCGTTCAGCACCCGGCTCTTGGAGGGCCATGTGAACAACGCCGGATATCTGCGCGGCTCCTCGTTGCACCTGCATGCCCAGTCCGACGCCGTGCTGCGCAATACCGGCACGATCGAGACCGAACTGATCTCCCTCAACAGTGCAACGGGGACGCTGCTGGTCAATTCCGGCGTGATCGCCGGGACCGATACCGCCGCCGTGGTCACCGGGTTCAGCGACTACAGCACCGGCATCCTGCTGGGCGGCGGCGATGACGTCGTGCTGAACTCCGGCACGATCTTCGGCCGGGTCAATCTCGCGGCGGGCAACGACCGCTACGAGGCGATCCTGGACGGCCATGTTTCGGAATTCGTCGCCGGCAGCACCGGCAACGACACGCTGGCCGGCGGCAACGGCGACGAGTTCCTGTCGGGCGGCAACGATCAGGACATCGTGATGGGCCGCGGCGGCGACGACACGATCTGGGGCGGCGCGGGTTTTGACACGCTGTTCGGCGGCGAGGGCCGCGACTCCATCGAGGGCGGCACCAACAACGATACGATCAATGGCAACGCCGGGGACGACACACTGTTTGGCGACGCAGGCCATGATGTGCTGGTCGGTCAGGACGGATCCGACCTCCTTGACGGCGGCGCGCTGGACGACATCCTCGACGGCGGCAATGGCGACGACGTGCTGGAGGGCGGCAGCGGCAACGACATCCTGCGCGGTCGCGCCGGTGAGGACAACCTTGCCGGGGGGCTGGGCCTCGACCTGCTGACCGGCGGCCAGGATGCCGACAGCTTCGTCTTTCGCAGCATTGCCGAAACCGTGGTCGGCGCCATGCGCGACCAGATCATGGATTTCGAACAGGGGTTGGACACGATCGTGGTGGCGGGGCTCAGCCCGGGGATCTTCGAGTTCAAGGGCACCGGCGCCTTTGCCCCCTCGGGCAACCCGGAACTGCGGCTTTTCGAAACGCCGACAGGATCGACCATCGTGCAGCTCGACAACAACGGCGACGGCATACAGGACGCCGAGATCCGGGTGGCCAATGTTACTGGGCTGACGGCGGAGGATTTTGTGCTGTAGACGGGTTTGCCCGGACAGCCGGGACCACAGAAAACCGCATATCTGGACCGAAACGCCGCCATGTGGTGCTAGACTGCACCCTGTCGAACGCTGAGACCGGCAGGTGCGGCGTTCCGGAAACAATTGGGAGCAACCGGACATGGCCAGTTTCAGCATCACGACCGTCGCGTCGACCGGCCGCCGCCTGGTGGGGGAC
>JAXMNQ010000166.1:0-2155 GCA_034670345.1 Paracoccaceae bacterium
TGCCATATTGCCATAAAAGATAGGGTGACAGCGGTTGTGCATTGCCGCGGTAAATAGCATATAGCCCGCAAAAGCAATCAGGAGTCTTTCAATGCGCATAGTCACCCATGTTCTGGCCTCCGGAGGAAGCGCAGCAGCGTCTCGTCAGAGCGATATTTTCGATCCCAACAATGGCGGTATCCAGGGGAAGGTCGATCTGGGCGATGCGTCGGTTCTGGAGACCGCCGTGCAGGCAGCGCTCGCCGCGCAGCCGGAATGGGCCGCCACCAACCCGCAGCGCCGCGCCCGGGTGATGTTCAAGTTCAAGGAACTGGTCGAAGCGCATATCGACGAGCTTGCCGACTTGCTGAGCCGTGAACATGGCAAGGTGATTGCCGACTCCAAGGGCGATATCCAGCGCGGCCTGGAAGTGATCGAATTCTGCTGCGGCATCCCGCATGTCCTGAAGGGCGAATATACCCAGGGTGCAGGACCCGGCATCGATGTCTATTCGATGCGTCAGCCGATCGGCATCGGCGCCGGTATCACTCCGTTCAACTTCCCGGCGATGATCCCGATGTGGATGTTCGGCCCGGCGATCGCGACCGGCAATGCCTTCATCCTGAAACCGTCCGAGCGGGATCCCTCGGTCCCGGTGCGGCTGGTCGAGCTGATGCTTGAAGCCGGACTGCCCGCCGGCATCCTGCAATGCGTGCATGGCGACAAGGAAATGGTCGACGCGATTCTCGATCATCCGGAAATCGGCGGCATCAGCTTCGTCGGTTCCTCCGATATCGCCCATTATGTCTACCAGCGCGGCGTTGCCGCCGGCAAGCGGGTGCAGGCGATGGGCGGTGCGAAGAATCACGGCATCGTGATGCCCGACGCAGACATGGATCAGGTCGTCAACGATCTGTCCGGCGCGGCCTTCGGTTCGGCCGGCGAACGCTGCATGGCGCTGCCGGTTGTGGTGCCGGTCGGCGAAGACACCGCAGAGCGCCTGCGCGAGAAAATGATCCCGGCGATGGCGGCGCTGCGCGTCGGCATCTCGACCGATGAAGAAGCGCATTACGGCCCGATGGTCAATCCGGCGCAAAAGGCGCGCGTCGAAGGCTGGATCCAGAAGGGTGTCGACGAAGGCGCTGAACTGGTCGTCGATGGCCGCGGCTTCTCGCTGCAGGGTCATGAAGAGGGTTGCTTCATAGGACCATCCTTGTTCGACCATGTCACCACCGGCATGGAAAGCTACAAGGAAGAGATTTTTGGCCCGGTGCTGCAGATCGTCCGCGCGAAGAATTTTGAAGAAGCGCTCAAACTGCCCAGCCAGCATCAATATGGCAACGGCGTCGCGATCTTCACCCGCAACGGCCACGCGGCCCGCGAGTTCGCCAACCGCGTTCAGGTCGGCATGGTCGGCATCAATGTGCCGATCCCGGTTCCCGTTGCTTATCACAGCTTTGGCGGCTGGAAACGCTCGGCATTCGGTGACACCAACCAGCACGGCATGGAAGGCGTGAAATTCTGGACCAAGATCAAGACGATCACCCAGCGCTGGCCCGATGGCACCGCCGATGGCGGTAACAAGGATGCCTTTGTCATTCCGACCATGGGGTAGTTCTCTCAGGCTGACAGCTACATCCAATTGCACGCAGCGTGGAGATCGCGTCATCGGTGTCAACATCAGCCATAGACGCCCGGCCTATGTCGTAACGATCGGCCAAAGGTTTTTCAACCGGGCGGGGTGGGGACGTGCAGCGGTCGCTCCGTCTTAAACAAGATGCCTTACTTCAAAAACGATGATTCTCCCTGTCGGTGGCCAACCGCGTGAAGCTGTTGTTGAAGGCTACCGTGTCGCGCTGTTTCTCCGCAATCATAACATTGTCCGTGACCTGACGGCATGAGGGCTTCAACCTTGAGTCAGCCATGCGTTTGCCAACAACACCAGCACATGCCGGGGAGGCAGCGCCTGTCGTCATGCTATTCTTCAGCAGCCAGCAGGTTGCAGGTGGTTCCGAGGCCTTTCAGCAAACCCGACACCGAGAACTTCTCCAGCTTGCAGCGTTCATACAGTTTAATCAGCCGATCGCCCGATTGCGCCGGATCGTGCAGACATATCGGAAGCAATATCAACAGCAGCGTCGGAAAGCGGAGGGTGTGAAACGCAATCCCGTCCGCC
>JAXMNQ010000167.1:0-2124 GCA_034670345.1 Paracoccaceae bacterium
CTCATACAGCAGCACCGGCGTGCCCTTGGCGGCGGCGACCGCGCGCAGCGATCCGTCGCGCAGGGGCGAGGTCAGCACCACCGGTGCGGCAAAGCTGGCGGCCATGCGCCGCGTCACCGCATCTGATGGTGATATCCGCACCTGCGGCAGGTTGGTCCGGTGGATTGCGGCTGAATGCAGATCGATTCCGAAATCACAACGCAGCACCACGTCGTTCAGAAAGATATGCGCCAGCCGTGACCCCAAAGACCCCGACGGGTGCCCCGGAAAACAACGGTTCAGATCGCGCCGGTCCGGCAGGTAGCGTGACCGGTTCAGGAACCCGAAAGAGTTCACCACCGGGATCACCAGCAGCGTCCCCCGCAGGGATTTTAACTGCGGTGCGCGCAGCAGACGGCGCACGATCTCGACCCCGATCAGCTCGTCCCCGTGAACAGCGGCGCTGACAAACATAGTGGGGCCAGGGCGCTTTCCGTGGATCACTTCAAGCGAGAGCCCGACAGGCGTGTGGTCCGGCAGGATCGAGATCGGCAAGTCGATCTGCGCCCGAGCGCCGGGTGCCACTTTGTGACCCGCAATCTCGAACGGGGCTTGGGTCGGCATCCTCAGCTGTTCCCTTGACCTGCGAAGCGTGCTGCATCGGCCGCCGCACGGCGGATCGCGTCGGATTTATGCACCGTCTCCATATACTCCGCCTCTGCGTCGCTGTCATAGACGACGCCGCCACCGGCCTGAATGTACAGGGTCTTGTCCTTGATAACGGCCGTGCGCAGCGCGATGCACATGTCCATGTCGCCGCCCGCGCTAAAGTAGCCTACACCGCCGCCGTAGAGCCCGCGTTTCTCGGGCTCCAGCTCGTCGATAATCTCCATCGCGCGGACCTTGGGTGCACCTGACACTGTGCCCGCGGGCATCCCCGCAAAGAAGGCATCCAGCGCATCGCGGTCTTCGCGCAGCTCGCCCACGACGTTGGACACGATGTGCATCACGTGGCTGTAGCGTTCGACGATGAATTCCTCGGTCGGGCGTACGGTGCCGATCTTGGCGACCCGGCCCACGTCATTGCGACCCAGATCAAGCAGCATCAGATGCTCAGCCAGCTCTTTCTGGTCGGCCAGCAGATCAGCCTCCAGCGCGCGGTCTTCTTCCGGCGTGGCCCCGCGACGACGGGTGCCTGCCACGGGGCGGATCGTGATCTCGTTGCCGAAGACGCGCACAAGGATCTCGGGCGAGGCCCCGACGACGTGGAAATCACCGAAGTTGAAATAGAACATGAAGGGCGACGGGTTGGTCCGGCGCAAACTGCGATACAGCGCGAACGGCGGCTGCGAGAAGCCCTGCGCCCACCGTTGCGACGGCACCACCTGAAAGATGTCGCCCGCCACGATGTATTCGCGCGCTTTTTCAACGGCGGATTTATAGCCTTCGCGGGTGAAATTGCTGACGGGGGCGGATTCTTCGTGGGCGTCGCCCAGATCACGGCTGGTGCCGGGCATCGACCGTTCCAGATCACGCACCGCATCCATCACGCGTTCGGCGGCTTGGGCATAAGCGGCCTTGGCCGATTGCCCGTCAGATACCCAAGCTGGCGACACGATCGTGACCTCGCCCTTGACCCCGTCAAGCACGGCAATCACCGAGGGGCGCACCATCATCGCATCGGGCAGCCCCATGGGATCGGGGTTCACATTCGGCAGATGCTCCACCAGCCGGATCATGTCATACCCCAGATAGCCGAACAGCCCGGCGGCGGCTTGCGGCAGGTCATCAGGCAGGTCGATCTTCGACTCCGCGATCACCGCACGCAATGTATCCAGCGGATCCCCAGCAACATCGTCGAAGGCATCTACGTCATAGCGTGCCGAACGGTTGATGGCCGACGTGGTGCCCTGACAGCGCCAGATCAGATCGGGCTTCATCCCGATAATCGAATAGCGTCCGCGGACCTCGCCGCCGGTCACAGATTCCAGCACAAAGGCGTTCTGTGCCGCACCGGTGAGCTTGAGCATCAGCGAAACAGGCGTGTCCAGATCGGCAGCCAGACGGGTGTAAACGATCTGGTTCTTGCCCGCCGCATAGCCTGCGGCAAAGCTGTCATAATCGGGTGTCAACGACATGGGAGAC
>JAXMNQ010000168.1:0-2105 GCA_034670345.1 Paracoccaceae bacterium
CAGGTCGAGCAGAAAGTTCTGGCCCAGCGATTTGCGCGCCTTCAGGTCATGGGTATTGATCACCTCGCGCAGGGGCGGCAGGTTGTCGATTGTGCTCATTCTTGGACCTGTGAAGCAGAAGGGTTCCGGGGGCGCGGGGTCATGATTGCGCCATGCGATAGGCCATGCGCAGCGCCTCGACCATGCTGGTGGGGTTGGCGATGCCCTGACCCGCGATGTCAAAGGCGGTGCCGTGATCGGGAGAGGTGCGGATGAACGGCAGACCGAGCGTCACATTGACGCCGCGGTCGAAATCCAGCGTCTTGATCGGGATCAGCGCCTGATCATGATACATGGCAATCGCCGCGTCATAGCGCGCCCGTGCCGCGGCGTGGAACATCGTATCGGCAGGGTGCGGGCCGCTCAGGTCATAGCCTTCGCCCTGCATCCGGGTGACCAGCGCCGTCATCCAATCTGCTTCCTGACGGCCCATCGTACCGCCTTCGCCCGCATGGGGGTTCAGACCTGCGATGGCTATTCTAGGTGCCTTGATCCCGAATTGAGAGCGAAGCCCCGCCGCCGTGATCTCTATCACGCGGCGCAGATGGGCGGGGGTCAGCACATTGGGGACCTGATCCAGCGCGATATGGATTGTGGCCGGCACCACCCGCAGTTGGTCAGAGGCGAGCATCATCACCACATCGCTTCCACCCGCCAGCGCGGCAAGGTATTCGGTGTGGCCCGGATAGGCAAAACCGGCCCCGTCTTTCAGCGCCTTTTTGTGAATGGGCGCGGTGGTCAGCGCAGATGCGGCGCCGCTGCGCACCAGGTCAACACCGCGCGCGATCACGTCGATCACCCCCTGCGCATTGGCGGGGTCCGGCTTGCCCGCAACGGCACCGGCGGCAAAGTCGTGGCGCAGCACGGGCAAAGCGTCGCTGCCTGCGGCAAGCGCGTCCGACGGGCTGTCGATAATGCAATGGGGAATGTCTTGGGGCAGGTGGCGCGGATCACCGATCCAGGCGAGCGGCACTTCGCCTGCGAGCATCGCCCAGGCCCGTGCGGCGACCTCTGGCCCGATGCCAGCAGGTTCGCCGCAAGAGATCACAACCGGCTTGTCCGCCAAGCCCGTCTTGGCTTGGGTCATTTGCGAACGATGCGCGCGTCGGCCCGCAATTGCTCCAGCAGCTGTTCGGCATAGCCGGTCAGCCGTTCCTGGCGCAGCGCATTGGTCACATCCTCGCGCGAGGCGGAGGCATTGGCGGCGGCGGTACGCCCACACATCATCAGCAGCATCAGCGTCTGACCATTGGCACGGGTCAGCGTGGTCGAAACCTCGCCTGTGTCGAGCTTGGACAGTTCAATCGCCACGTCCTGCGGGATATCCGAAGGGGCTTTTTTCACACGCTCCAACACTTCGGCGGGCTGGCCTTTGGCGATGCCGTAAAGGTCATCGCAGGTATCGATGCGGCCACGGATCTGCGCCGCCTGTGCCAGCGCGGGCTCTGTGCGACCACCGGGGATGTAATAGGCTGCGTATTCAATCTCGGAATAGGTCGGCGCGGTGACGCTGGTTTCCTCGATGTCGCGCAGTTGGAACAGTGCCACGGCGTTGGGGATGGGCAGCGGGTCGGTAACCTCGCCCGGGGCGAGGTTCAGGATCAGCGGCTGCAGGCTTGGCGGCAGGTCGGTCAGGTTCTGCCACGGCAGCCGCCCGCCACGCCCGCGCGAGGCGGTCGCGGAATAGCGGCTGGCGTAGTTCGAAAACTCTGCCGTTGATTTGGATTGCGAGATTTGTTCAGCCAGCGCGTTCACCCGTGCGGCTTGCTGAGGCGGAGCGGGAATGATGATCTCGGACACGAGCACGCGCACACCGCTACCTTGTGTTTCGCCCAAAGCGCGGTTGATTTCAGCGTCGGTGATCTGCACGCGGCTGGCATAGCGGGCACGCACCAGTTCACGCCACCCGACCGAGTTTACAACGAAATCGCGAAACGTTTCGCGCGAGACGCCGGATTGACCAAGGGCCTGGGTAAATTCCTCGGTGCTCAGATCCGCGCGCGAGGCAAATTCGGCAAGGCTGTCTTCGATGCCCTGCGGCGTCAGTTCGATAGATCGGAAGAGCA
>JAXMNQ010000169.1:0-2067 GCA_034670345.1 Paracoccaceae bacterium
ATAACACCGTCTCGGAATTCGACACCCCGTTCGAGGAATGGGAAGACCACATCATCGAGGAGCCAACCTGATGTTTTTTGCCTCTGACAACGCGGGCCCTGTTCACCCCCAGATCATGAACCGTCTTGCTCAGGCAAACACCGGACACGCGATGCCCTATGGCAACGATCCCATCATGGAAGAAGTCCGCGACGCGATCCGCACCGCGTTCGAGGCACCCGAGGCCGCGGTCTATCTGGTCGCAACCGGCACCGCGGCCAATGCGCTCGCGCTGGCGTGCTACACCCAGCCGTGGCAGACGATCTTTTGCTCCGTCACCTCGCATATCCACGAAGACGAATGTAACGCGCCCGAGTTCTATGCCGGTGCAGCAAAGCTGACCGTGGTGGAAACCGACGACAAGATGACGCCGGAGGCGCTGACAAAGGCGATCGAGAAACACCCCGAGGGCAATGTACATGGCGCGCAGCGCGGGCCGGTGTCGATCACGCAGGTGACCGAACGGGGCTCGGTCCACACGCTGGAAGAGTTGAACGCCCTTACCGCTGTTGCCAAAAGCTATGACCTGCCCGTGCATCTGGACGGGGCGCGCTTTGCCAATGCGCTGGTTGCCCTGGGCTGCACCCCGGCAGAGATGACGTGGAAAGCGGGTGTCGATGTCGTCAGCTTTGGCGGCACCAAGAACGGTTGCATGGGTGTCGAGGCGGTGATCTTCTTCGACCCCTCCAAGGCTTGGGAGTTCGAGTTGCGGCGCAAACGCGGGGCGCATCTGTTTTCCAAGCACCGGTTCCTGTCTGCGCAGATGGCGGGCTATATGCAGGATGATTTGTGGAAGACAACCGCCGCCTTGGCCAATGACAACGCGCGCCATCTGGCCGACGGTTTGCGCGCCGCAGGGGCAACGCTGCTACATAAACCCGACGCCAATATGATCTTTGCCAAATGGCCCCGCCGCATCCACCAGAAGCTGCATGATGCGGGGGCGAAATACTATGTCATGGATGGCCCGTTAGAGGGCGACGACCCGAATGAGCCCTTATCGGCGCGGCTGGTCTGTGACTGGTCGATCGGCACAGAGGCGATCGACCAGTTCCTATCGTATTTCTGACCGCTATACCGTTTCGAGAAAGCTGCGGATTTCAGCGGCGACGGCCTGCGGGTGCGTGATCGGAGCCATGTGCCCCGCCCCCTCGATCGCCTTGCGTGTCACGTTCGGCAAACGGCGGGCGATGGACGTGCTGATCGCATCGACCATATCCGCCGATGTGCCCCCGTCCATCAACAGCACCGGCATCTCGGCGCGGGCGAACTTGCCCGGTTCTAGCAATCCGGCATTGTCGTCCCGCAAAAACGGCTGGCTGGCGGGCACATAATGGATACGGTCAGCCATATACTGGCGCAGCTTTTTCGGCGTCTGTTCCCATCCGCTGCCATCGCCCCAGCCGGTGTTGAAGATGCGCGCGGCCTCCATCCGGTCGCCCGCGTCAAAAGCCGCATCGAACCCGCCGGAGTTGCGATCCGCGGCCGCCACCCGTGCCGGATCGTCAGCCAGGGCCGCCGCGAAATAGACCGGTTCAATCATCGTCAGGCTGCGCACCAGTTCGGGGTTCTCGATGGCAATCCGCAAGCCGATCGTCGCGCCAAAAGAATGGCCGATAATATCAATCGGTTCGGTCACCAGTTCCCGCACCAGATCGGTCGAGTAGGCATGGATATCCCCCTGCCCGTCCCAATCGGCGGATTTCCCGTGGGAGGGCAGATCGGGGCACAGCAACGTCAGTTCATCCGCCAACGCCTCGCCCACGCCGCGCCACGCGCCGGAATGGGCAAGCGTGCAGTGAATAGCCAGCGCATGCCGCGGGCCATGCCCGAAGTGCCGTGTGTGTAAACCTGAACTCACAGTTTACCCGCCATCACGAGGTCAAGATCTTCAAGCCGGTCCTGGCCCCAGAACTTGTGGGCGTCGTCCAGAATATAGAATGGCGCGCCAAAGACGCCCTTTTCGACCGCCTCCTCCAGATTGCGCGCGTAGGTATCAGCCCCCTGCAGCAAGCCTTTATCGGCCAG
>JAXMNQ010000170.1:0-2031 GCA_034670345.1 Paracoccaceae bacterium
CGCCTCAACACATTGCACGCCTGGAAAAGGCCGGGAAATTCCCCAAGCGGGTCAACCTTGGTCCGAACAGGGTGGGATGGGTCGAGGGTGAGGTTCTGGACTGGCTCCAGGAAAGGTTGGATTGCCGAGACTAACCTGATCGACGCTCCCCGTGCGGGAGCGGGATGGCCGGACGTGCACAGTTCGGTCATCCCTTCCCAGCGACAAGAGGCGAAGAAAGCTCGGTTCAGTTCGATATGTGTCCCGACAATGGGCACCAGAGAGGACACCCCGGGCAGGGTGTCCCGATTGCAGCCATTCATATGGCTCCAGTTCGACGTTTCTTCCGATCACCTTGCGGTTCGAGAAGGCATTTTCGACGATTTCACGTTTTTCGACCTCTGTGCCTTGAATGTGAAGCTGCGCAAGGCTTTTTGCCAGTTCGAGGAACGCCATGCGGTTGGCCTCGATTTCGGCAGGATCTGGTAGTCCGGCGAGGTCCTCTTCGAGGGCCGCGATCGACAGCGTCAGGTCGCGTTTCTTCCGGGCATAGGTGTCCGGGTCGATTGTGCCGTCTATGGCAAGGTTGGTCAGACGGTCGAGCCGACCGACTTCGCTGGCCAATTTGAGTCGCAACGCCTCGCGGCCGCGGGCCTGTTCTTCGACGCAGGTGTCCCGGGCCCAGGCTTGTTCCAGAGCCTTTGATTGCTCGTCCGTGATCTCGAGGTCGGACAAGGTGGATTGAATCGCGGCTTCCAGGCCGTCCTCGCGGACGGTCTTCGTTGCGCAGGAAGACGTATGGCAGCGGTAGTAGACGCGGCCCTTCTGCTTCTCCGGGATCATCGGCCCCGCACAGAGGCCGCAGCGGAACAGCCCGCGGTAGAGGTGGTCATGGCGGGTGCTGACCTTGCCATAGCGGCCAGACTTGATGTCCTGCACCTGCGTGAAGATCGCGGCCGGGATGATCGGGTCGTGACGTCCCTCGTAGCACTTTCCGGTGCGCCGAATGTGGATCATGCCGGTATAAAAGGGATTGTTGAGGATGGTTTCGACGCCGGTGAGGCTGAGTCGGCGGCCGCCGTGATTGCGCAGGCCGCGTCGGTTCATCTCTTCGCGCAAAGAGCGCAGCGAGTACTGGCCGGAGGCGTAGAGATCGAACGCCTCTCGGATGAGCGGGGCCTTGACCGTGTCCGGGACCTTTGGCTGTCCTTTGCCCCTGTCAAGATAGCCGATCGGTGCGCGGAAGGGATAGATGCCCTGCTTCAGGCGGCCGGTCAGGCCCTTGATCGTTTCTTCGCGCAGGTTGCGGATGTAATCGGCCGCGATGACTGCCTGGATGTCCGCGGTCAGCCGTCCGCCGCGCGAGTTGAAGTCGAGGCTCTCGGTGGCGATGAAGACATCGATGCCGATGTCGGGCAATTCACTGAACATCGCCCAGTCGCGCAGGTTGCGGGCGGAGCGGTCGATCTTGTGGATGATGACACCCTGGGCGTGGCCGCGGCGCAACTGGGTCAGCATCAAATTGAAGACCGGTCGGCCGCCCTTGGCTGCCGTCTGCTTTTCCTCGAACCAGCGGGTGACGGTCAGGGACTGGCGCTCTGCAAATGACTGTATCGCGTCTTTCTGCGCGTCGAGCGACACGCCTTCGCCTTGCTTTACAGTGCTGACGCGGATGTAGCCAAAACAGGGTTTCATGGATCATTGGGATTATCCCCTGACTCTACCATATCGCCTGAATTTGGCGAATCCGCCTCCGGCTTCCAGGGCCAGGTGCCCTCGGCCAGCATGCGCAGATACACCCGTTTGCAGAGCGCCAGGTGGCGTTCGAGATGAGGGTCCAGTTGGGGTTGAGGCTTGGTCATTCCCCAAGCTTATCGGACCTGAGACTTCATCGTAGACTGGGCTATTCCTCTTCCCCGCGATCCACCCGTGGCAAGGTGGTCATGCTGAACGCCCGGCAAGGGGCGCCGTCGATCATCATGCGCACGAAGGCGCGAAAGTTGGGCATGTTGATCAGGTCGCGCGTGTCCACGCCGCCGAGTTGGGTGGCGA
>JAXMNQ010000171.1:0-2010 GCA_034670345.1 Paracoccaceae bacterium
GTGCCGGTGGACAATGACATCGGGCTGTTCTTTCAAAGCTTCGCGACGCTGGCCTGGGATAATTTTGACGTTGTGCCCAAGATCATCGCGATCACCGGGTCGAACGGGAAATCCACCACCTCGGCGTTGGTGCATCACATTCTCAAGCACGCGGGCCGCCCGACGCAGCTGGCGGGAAACATCGGTCGCGGGGTGCTGGACATAGAGCCTGCCATTGATGGCGAGGTCGTGGTGCTGGAGCTGTCGAGCTACCAGACCGATCTGGCGCGCAACTTGACGCCGGATGTCGCCGTCTTCACCAACCTTAGCCCCGATCATCTGGATCGCCATGCGGGTATGGGCGGCTATTTCGCGGCCAAACGGCGGCTCTTTGCTGAAGGCGGGCCGGATCGTGCCGTCATTGGTGTGGATGAACCCGAAGGGCGTTTTCTGGCGGGACAGCTCAGCGAAGGGGCGGCCGACGACCGGGTGATCCGCGTGTCGGTGGACCGCAAGCTCACGGGTCTTGGTTGGCAGGTCTTCGCACGCAAAGGCTTCTTGTCGGAATATCGCGGCGGCAAGCAGATCGGCTCCATCGATCTGCGCAGCATTACCGGCTTGCCCGGCGCGCATAACCACCAGAACGCCTGTGCCGCCTATGCCGCCTGTCGCACGCTGGGGTTCGCGCCCAAGATCATCGAAGCGGCGTTCCATTCCTTTGGCGGCCTGCCGCACCGCAGCCAGACCGTGGGCGAGGCGGGCGGCGTGCGCTTCGTCAATGACAGCAAGGCGACCAATGTGGACAGTGCGGTCAAGGCACTGGCGGCGTTCAAGAACATCCGCTGGATCTGCGGCGGGCTTGAGAAAGAGGGCGGTTTGGGCAGCTTGTCAGAACCGCTGGAGACAGTACGCAAAGCCTATGTGATCGGGCGCGAGGCGGCGCAGTTTGCCATGAAACTGGGGGTCGAGGCCGAGGTCTGTGGCACGATGGACGTCGCGGTTGCACGCGCTGTCGAGGACGCCGAGGCGGGGGACGTCGTTCTGCTGGCCCCTGCGGCGGCGAGCTTTGACCAATACGACAGTTTCGAGCGCCGCGGAGAGGATTTTGTCGCGCAGGTGCAGAAGCATCTGACGGGCGCGTAACTGCGTTTTTGGGGGAGGGAGGGAGCGCCGCATGGGCAATGATTGCGGTGTTTCGGTCTGCTCCGGTCCAGATCGTGGCGCGTGACCGGTTGTTTGATCGGGGCCATCGGATAATTGACGGCTTGTTCAGGAATGCAGGTTTCGAGGCCGTCTATCGAAGAAAAAGGTCTTGATCCTAATCGTATGCGGCCGAGAACCGATGAGATTTACCTGTCGATTATCGGGCATGCGCGATAATCGGCTCGGCGTTCTGTTGAAGGGACGACCTATGGGTTGGCCTCCCTATGGGTTGGCCCCGGGGATGAAAACCTTGACGGTTGATGAAATTGGGACGCTGTTCACCGACCACGCGCTGTGATCATTTGCGTTCTGTCACTCTGACTTCATTCTCGCCCGGCACCAGTGAGGTGCCCGACAGATGATACCAGTTGGAATAGACCCGCGCTATTTTCACGCCATTCACATAGATATGGGCATGACCTTCGTTGTCTTTCGGTGCGTGATTGATCGCTGCGGGTGTGAACTTGAAATGAACGGGCAGGATTTGAACATTATACCCGCCCATCACGTCAGGAAATACCAGATGCGTGACACTTGGATGTGGCAGTTCGGCAGAGACGTCGCGCGGGGGATGCCGGTGCGCTTGCATCGCGCCGGGCACGCTTGCCATATCCATCGTTGCCTTGCCGATGTCAGGTGACACGGGGGCATTGGGGGCGCGGGACATCGGAAAAAGCGTCATGACCACGACAGCCATCGACACCCCGATTATGGCATAGGCGAGTTTTTCCACCAGATCCGGTCTTTACTGGCCAGGTGCGGGCATAGCTGCGCGCAGGTCGTCTTCGCTGACGCCAAGTGCCTGAGCCGCCGCGGCAAAGTCCGGCG
>JAXMNQ010000172.1:0-1993 GCA_034670345.1 Paracoccaceae bacterium
CGCGGAGTTGCGGGGTCATAGCGGGCCTTTATGTTTCACAATTTGGATGCTTGCACAGATAATGTAACGCTTTCAAGAGAATTGATCGGTGGCTCTCTTGATTTGAGCGGCGAAGGGCGCAACTGTCAAAACATGACAGTGCATATTCATCCCTCACACCCGCAGAATGAACGCGCGCCCGAACAGGTTTCCTTTCACCGGACGGAGCTTGGTCCGATCCTGTCGCTCTATGGGCGCATGGTCGCGGCGGGGGAATGGCGCGACTATGGAATCTCTTCGCTGCGCGAGGTCGCGGTGTTTTCAATCTTCAGACGCACTGCAGAGATACCGCTTTACCGGATCGAGAAACGCCCCAAGCTGCGGTTGAAGCAAGGGATGTACGCGGTGATCGGGTCCAATGGACAGGTGTTGCGCCGCGGTCAGGATCTGGCTGCCGTGCTGCGCGTGCTGGAACGCAAGATGATCCGCGCCGTCGACCCCTAGACCGCCGCGCCGGATGAGGGGGCGGGTGGATTTAAGGCCATTTGGAAGGGCTGAGCCGTTTGTGCCCGGTCAGCGGGCCGTCGGTTTTGGCGATACGGGGCAGCGCGTCCTGGATGGGTTCGCGGGTGACGGCCATATGATGCGCATTGGCGTGGATCATGGTGGCGGGGTCGAGGACCAGCGCCACATGGCCTTTCCAGAACAGGAGGTCATTGCGTCGGATGTCGCGCGGGACGGGGCCTGCACCTGCTACGGTGTCGGCAAAGCTGGTCTGCTGCTGGTCGCTGTCACCGGGGCAGGGAATGCCGCAGGCGAGGAAGGCGGCCTGAACGAGGCCCGAGCAATCGATCCCCCAGCGGCTGTTCCCGCCCCAGAGGTAGGGCGTGCCGAGAAACAGCTCCGCGACGGCGGCGGGGTCCGGGAAAGCGTGCGGCAGCGGGGCGAGGTGTTGGGTCGGGATATGGCCAAGCGAGGTCTGGGCAAATCGGCCTTCCGTTCCCGTCACCACAACCCGGCTGCCAAAGCTGAGGCTGCTGATATCCGGTGATTTCAGATCGGCACGCGTATAGGCGTGGGTGGCGGGTGCGGTGACGACGTGAGTCGGGGGGACCGCAGGGCCGATGGCGGTTTCGGATATGTAACCGCAGTAGTTGTCCTTGGTCAGTTGCACATAGGCGGTGCCATCGGTGCGATCCAGCACGGTCAGCGCTTCACCTAAGAGCGCTTGCCGGTCGCGGGGGCCGTCGGGGCTGCGGTTCAGATCAACGACCGGTAGGGTGATCTGCGCCGCTGTCTTTTCGGTGATCCGCTCGGGGTCGGGATGCAGGCGTCGGTCGGTCATTGTGACAAGATCGCCCCGAGGCTGGCATGCAGCGCGCGCGTGGCCTGACCCACGCCGCCTTTGGCGCGGGCAGGGGCGGCGCTTGGTTGCCAGCCGTAGATGTCGAAATGCGCATAGGGGCTGTCGGTGACGAAGCGACGCAGAAACAGTGCGGCGGTGATACAGCCTGCGAACCCGCCAGAGGGGGCGTTATCCAGATCGGCGATACCGGGTTCGATCAGCGGCTCGTAGGGCGTGTGGAAAGGCATACGCCAGACGGGGTCGGCGTGGGTGGCGGCAGCGGATTCCAACGCGGCGACGAAATCGGGATCGTCGCTGAAATAGGGGGCAAGATCGGGGCCCACGGCGACCCGTGCGGCACCGGTCAGCGTCGCCATAGAGATAATCTGATCGGGCTTGTCCTCGTCCGCCAGTGCCAGCGCATCGGCCAGCACCAACCGGCCTTCGGCGTCGGTATTGTTGATCTCGACCGTGAGGCCCTTGCGCGAGGTCAGGATGTCTTGGGGGCGGAAAGCATTGCCGGAGACCGCGTTTTCAACCGCGGGGATCAGCACGCGCAGTTGCAGGTCCATCCCCGTGGCCATGATCATATGCGCCAGACCCAGTACCGCCGCCGCGCCACCCATGTCCTTTTTCATCAGACCCATCGACGCGCCGGGTTTCAGGTTC
>JAXMNQ010000173.1:0-1982 GCA_034670345.1 Paracoccaceae bacterium
GACCGCGCCCTGTCGCGCCTGTCGCTGGACCGTGGCGGCCCCCGTGACCTTGCCGCCATCCGCAACGGCCTGACCGAAGCCAGCCATCTGGCCGACAAGATGCAAGCCGCCGCCCTGCCCGATCTGTTGGCCCAGGCTGCCAAAGGGCTGACCGGCCATGACAGCCTGATTGATCTGCTTGACGATGCGCTGATTGCCGAACCACCCCTGCTGGCCCGCGACGGCGGCTTTATCGCGCCGGGGTATGACGCCGAGCTGGACGAGGTGCGCACCCTGCGGGACGAAGGCCGCAGCGTCATTGCCCAGATGCAGCAGGATTTCATCTCGCTCACCGGTATCTCGACGTTGAAGATCAAACACAACAACGTGCTTGGCTATTTCGCCGAAGTCACAGCGACCCACGCCGAGAAAATGCTGTCGGCGCCGCTGTCCGATACCTTTATCCACCGTCAGACCACCGCCAATCAGGTCCGTTTCACAACCGTGGAACTGTCAGAGATGGAGACAAAGATCCTCAACGCGGGCAACCACGCGCTGGAGATTGAAAAGCGGCTCTATGAAACGTTGAAACGCGCCATTCTGGATCACTCCGGCCCGATCGGTGTCGCCTCGGCTGGATTGGCCGAGATTGATCTGGCCACCGGTCTGGCCGATCTGGCGCAATCCGAAAACTGGGTGAAACCCCGCGTCGATAATTCACGTGCCTTCGACATTCAGGGGGGCCGCCACCCGGTCGTGGAACGCGCCTTGGCCCAGCAATCCGGCAGCCCCTTTATCGCCAACGATTGCACCCTGTCGGCCGATGGCGACAACGCGAATATCTGGCTGCTGACCGGCCCTAACATGGCGGGTAAATCGACCTTCCTGCGGCAGAATGCGATCATCGCCCTGATGGCGCAAATGGGCAGCTACGTGCCTGCCGCCACCGCGCACATCGGCCTGATTAGCCAGATTTTCAGCCGTGTCGGTGCCTCCGACGATCTGGCACGGGGCCGTTCCACGTTTATGGTCGAAATGGTCGAAACCGCCGCAATCCTCAATCAGGCGGACGACCGCGCGCTTGTGATCCTGGATGAAATCGGGCGCGGCACGGCGACCTATGACGGCTTGTCCATCGCTTGGGCCACGCTGGAACATCTGCACGATATCAACCGCTCTCGCGCTTTGTTCGCCACACACTACCATGAAATGACCGCGCTTTCGAACAAGCTGGGCGGGGTCGATAACGCCACCGTCGCGGTCAAGGAATGGGACGGAGAGGTGATCTTCCTGCACGAGGTCCGCAAAGGTGCCGCCGATCGGTCCTACGGTGTGCAGGTCGCGCAATTGGCCGGCTTGCCGCCTTCCGTCATCGCGCGCGCACGCGTCGTGCTTGAAGCGTTGGAAAAGGGCGAACGCGAAGGCGGCGCGACGCAGAAAACCCTGATCGACGACCTGCCCCTGTTTGCCGTGGCACCGGCACCTGCGCCCCAACCCAAACAAAGCTCCAAGCTCGAAGAAACGCTGGCCGAGATTATCCCCGACGAGCTCTCTCCACGTGAAGCGCTCGACGTGCTCTATAAATTGAAAGAGGCGGCCAAAACCTGACCGCCTCCCTCGCTTCCAAATGGTGTTAAATCCTCCCCGAAGGGCCGCTCTATCCCGGGCGTTTACCCTGCGGGGGTAGAGGAAACGCCGGACGCAGCAGACGGTCGTGCAACATGAAACCTTCGGCGGCGACCTGGATGATATCGCCTGCTTTGGTGTCTGGCACGGGTGCCTCGAACATCGCCTGATGATGCTGCGGATCGAACTTGTCACCCACTGCGGGTGAGATGACTTCGATGCCGTGCTTCTTGAACACGCTCAGCAACTCGCGCATCGTCAGCTCGATCCCTTCCAGCAATGGGCCGGAGATGGTGCGCTGCTCTTCTGTAGCGGCTTCCAGGGCGCGTTTCATATTGTCGTAGACCGGCAGCATGTCGCGCGCCAGTTTCGACCCG
>JAXMNQ010000174.1:0-1978 GCA_034670345.1 Paracoccaceae bacterium
TGTGGCCGCCGACGGGACAGAGCTGTTCGAGCCGCCCGAGGGGCTGATCGACGATATCGCCACCATCCCGCTGGACGACGAGGCCTCTTACAAGCTTTATGCCAGCGCCAAGACGGTGGCGGTGTTCCAGGTGGAATCCAGCGGCATGATGGATGCGCTCAAGCGGATGAAGCCGACCTGTATCGAGGATATTGTGGCCCTTGTGGCGCTATACCGGCCCGGCCCGATGGAGAATATTCCGGTCTATTGCGAGGTCAAGAACGGCCAGCGCGAACGGGAATCCGTGCATCCGTCGATTGACCACATCCTCGAGGAAACACAGGGCATCATCGTCTACCAGGAACAGGTTATGCAGATCGCGCAGGTTATGGCGGGCTATAGCCTTGGCGGCGCTGACCTGCTGCGCCGTGCGATGGGTAAAAAGATCGCCGAGGAAATGGCCAAGGAACGCCCCAAGTTCGAAAAAGGCGCGATGGCCAACGGGGTCGACAAGAAAAAGGCGTCTGAGGTTTTCGACCTTCTGGAAAAATTCGCCAACTATGGTTTCAACAAATCCCACGCCGCCGCCTATGCGGTGGTCAGCTATCAGACCGCATGGCTCAAGGCGAACCATCCGGTCGAATTCATGGCCGGCGTGATGAACTGTGATATCCATCTGACCGATAAGCTGGCGGTCTATTTCGAAGAGGTCCGCAAACGGCTGGAACTGCCCTGGGTGCCGCCTTGTGTGAACCGCAGTGATGCGACGTTCAAGGTGGTCGAGGGCGCGTTGGTCTATGCTTTGGGCGCGCTGAAAAACGTCGGGGTGGAGGCAATGAAGCTGATCACCGAAGGCCGCAAGGTGGACGGTGTGGACAAGCCCTTTGCCACGCTTTTTGATCTGGCGCGGCGGGTTGATCTGAAACGGGTGGGAAAACGTCCGCTGGAAATGCTGGCCCGGTCCGGTGCGTTCGACCAGCTGGACAACAACCGCCGCCGCGTCTGGCAGTCGCTGGACGGGTTAGTCAGCTATTCCGCCGCAATCCACGAGCAGAAAGCCTCTAATCAGGTGTCGCTGTTTGGCGAGGCGGGGGATGACTTGCCAGAGCCGCGCATCGTGCCTTGCGACGATTGGGAGGCCGCCGAGCGCCTGACCGAAGAGTTCAAGGCCGTAGGCTTCTATCTGTCGGGCCACCCGCTGGACGATTACATGGGGCCGATGAAACGCAAATCCGCTACGGGCGGTGTGCCGTTCCTGACGCTGGACGAGCTGACCGAGAAAGTCTCGGTCAAAGGGGCGATGAACGCCCGTCTGGCAGGGATCGTCGCCGGACGGCAGGAACGTAAATCGGCGCGCGGCAACCGCTTTGCTTTTGCACAACTGTCGGACCCGACGGGCGCTTACGAGGTGACGCTGTTCTCGGATACGCTGGAACTGGCGCGCGACCACCTTGAAACAGGATCTAAGGTCGTGGTCATGGTCGAGGCGACGATGGAAAGCGACCAGTTGAAACTGCTGGGCCGGTCGGTGGTGCCGATCGACACGGTGGTCGAGGATGCGGGCAATATGGGGCTGCGGATCTTTGTGGATGATGCGGGGGCTATTCAGGCCGTCGCCGATGTGCTGGCCGGTGCCCGATCCGCGGCGCGCAGCGCGGGCAAGGGGCCGGTGCAACTGTGCCTGATGGACCCGACCCTGCCCGGCGAGGTGGAGGTAGACCTCTGCGCCGAATACCCTGTCACCCCCAAGATCAAGGGTGCCATCCGGTCCCTGACCGGCGTGATGGAGGTAGAGGAAATCTGACGCGGCCCATCGGGGCGACGGCAGCCTCCTGGATGAGGCATCCGATCAATAGTGAGGCGGGCGTTCGTTGCCGATGACTACCCCGTCGGAGCCCGCTGCCTCGCGTTCGCCCTCGCGCTGCATCAGCATATGAACCCGCCGCGTCAGGGTCGCGATCTCTGTCTCCTGACGGACGACGACATCGGACAGGTCATC
>JAXMNQ010000175.1:0-1955 GCA_034670345.1 Paracoccaceae bacterium
TCAGGATCGCCCGTGCCAGCGCGATGCGTTGACGTTGCCCGCCCGACAGCTTCACACCACGTTCGCCCAAATGCGCGTCATAGCCGCTGCGGCCCGTGTGGTCCTGCATACTTTCGATGAACGCATGCGCTTCGGCTTTGCGGGCGGCTGCGATCACCTCGGCTTGGGTCGCGTCGGGCTTGCCATAGCGTATGTTGTCGAACGCCGACCGGTTGAACATAGCGGTTTCCTGCGTGACCATCCCGATCTGACGCCGCAAGCTTTGTTTGGTGACTTGGCTCACATCCTGTCCGTCGATCAAAATGTGACCCTGTTCCGCGGGATAGAGCCGCAACAGCAGTGAAACCAAGGTCGATTTACCCGCGCCAGAGGCCCCTACAATCCCCAATTTTTCGCCCGGCTTGATCGACAGATTCAGTTCCTCGATGCCGCCTGTGTCGCGGCCATAGGTAAAGCGCAGCCCCTCAAACTGGATCGCCCCTTCGTGCACATTCAAATCCGCGGCACCATCCGCATCACGCAGCTGCTGCGGGGCCGCGAGGGTGCGCATCCCGTCCTCGACCTCGCCCATATTCGCATAGAGCGCCATGAGCGTGAAACTGACCCAGCCGGTCATTTGCGCCAGCCGCAACGACACTGCCCCCGTTGCCGCGATATCGCCCGCTGTCACCAACCCAAGTGACCAATACCAAAGCGCGCCACCCACAAGCAGCACCGGCAGAACCCCCGCAATCGTCATCAACCAGAACCGGAAAGAGACACTAACCCGCCCAAAATCGAGGCTTGTATCCAGAAATTTGCGCATCGCTCCCAAAGCGGCGCGGTCTTCGTGGTCGGCATGGGCGAACAGTTTCACGGTCTTGATGTTGGTGATCGTATCGACCACCTGCCCCGTCACCATCGCGCGTGCGCCGGCCCGCGCCTTTGAAAATTTGCGCACCCGAGGCATGAAATGGCGGATCAAAAAGACATACCCCACCATCCACAACACCAAACCAGCAGCGATACGCCAGTCCACCGTCCCAAGCAGCATCACCGCCCCGATAAAGGACGCCGCCGCGAACAGCACCGTGTGCAGCACCTCGGTCACAACATCGGTCAGCGCACGGCTGGTCTGCATTTCTTTTTGGGAGATTCGGCCGGCGAAATCATTGTCGAAAAACGTGACCGCTTGCCCCAGCGTGTAGCGATGCAGCCGCGACAGCACGAGGTTGAAGACATTGGGTGCCACGACGATCGACTGCATATACGAACTGACGCCAAACAGCGTCGGACGCAGCAGCAAAAAGAACGCCAGTCCCGCCAACAGCAGCCCCGTATAGTCCGCGAAAACGGCCCCCACTCCTGCCGCAAGTGCTGCGTCAACAACCCAGCCAAGGACCAATGCGGCCATGACTTCGATCACGCCTGCGCAGATAGAAAGCACCCCCGCCACACAAAGCGCGGCACCGCTGCCCTTTAAAGCCCAACGAAAGAAAGCCGCCAGACGGCGCGGCGGCGCGGTGTCGGCGGGGGAAAACGGGTCGATCCATTTGAACGGCATTACGATGTCGGCTCTTCTGTGCGTAGGAACCCGCCGGATTGCCGGTTCCAGAGATCTGAATATAGCCCGCCCTTGGACAAAAGCACCTCGTGGGTGCCTTCTTCGACAATACGCCCCCCGTCCATCACCAAAATGCGGTCCATCTCGGCGATGGTGGACAGGCGATGCGCGATGGCGATCACGGTCTTGCCCTCCATCATGCCATAAAGCGTCTTCTGGATTGTGGCCTCTACCTCGCTGTCCAGCGCGCTTGTGGCTTCGTCCAGCAAAAGGATCGGCGCGTTCTTCAAGATGACACGCGCCAAGGCGATACGTTGCCGCTGTCCGCCAGACAGTTTCACACCCCGCTCCCCGACCTGTGCATCATAGCCTGACCGGCCCCCTTGATCGTTTAAATCCTGAATGAAATCAT
>JAXMNQ010000176.1:0-1952 GCA_034670345.1 Paracoccaceae bacterium
GCTGCATATGAACGCGGGTCTCATGGCGGATCTTCCCCCGCTTGACGGGTCAGGGGCCGAAGGGGTGGGTCTGTTCCGCACGGAGCTTCAGTTTCTTGTGCGCAGCCAGATGCCGAAACGGTCGGAGCTGTCCGCGCTTTATAGCCGCGTGTTGGATGCCGCGTCGGGCAAACGTGTGGTGTTCCGGACGTTGGATATCGGGTCGGACAAGGTGCTGCCCTATATGAAGCCCAACGACGAACCGAACCCCGCTTTGGGCTGGCGTGCGATCCGTGTCGGGCTGGACAAGCCGGGCATGATGCGGATGCAGTTGCAGGCGTTGATCCGTGCGGCGAACGGGCGCCCCTTGTCGGTGATGTTCCCCTTTGTCGCGCAGTTCGAAGAATACCGCGCCGCCCGTGCCGAGATGGACAAGACGCTCGCCCGCGAGGCGCGCTTGGGCCATGTGCTGCCGTCGCAAATCGAAGTGGGCGCGATGCTGGAGACCCCGTCGCTGGCCTTTGCCCCGACGAAGTTCTTCGAAGAGGTCGAGTTCCTGTCGATCGGAGGCAACGATCTGAAGCAGTTCTTCTTTGCCGCCGACCGAGAGAACGAGCTGGTGCGCCGCCGCTATGACACGTTGAACGTCAGTTTCCTGACCTTCCTAGAGAACATCGTAGACCGTTGCCGCGAAACCGGTACGCCACTGTCATTCTGTGGCGAGGATGCGGGCCGCCCGATAGAGGCGCTGTGCTTTGCTGCCATCGGGGTCACAACGCTGTCCATGCGTCCCGCGTCCATCGGGCCGGTCAAAAGCATGTTGCACCGCTCTGATCTGGGGGAAATCCGCGAGGTGATCCATGCCGCACGTGATCGCGGGGATCAATCGGTTCGTCCCGCGGTGATGGAGTATCTGCGCAGCCAGACCAACGAAGTCCGCCGCTTGCCCTGAAGGGCCCGACGGCTTGTCTGATGTGTCAAACGCGCCCGATTTATCCACGTGGGCGCTGGATGCCGCGTCGAAAAAGCCAATCGCGCAGGGCGGTTATGCACATGTGCCGCGTGGCGGGCCAAGCTCATCCCGCAGTTTCGCAGAGCGAAAAAAGTAACCGAAATAACGGCTATGCGCGTGCAGGATAATTCCCTTTAATGCCCCAAGTCGCAGCGCGGAGGAACGCTGCAGCCAGCTATGGGAGAGGCGCGGGCATATGAACCCTTTTGTATTCAACACCACAAAATCCGTCGTATTCGAAAACGGGGCCGCCGTGCGTATCGCCGCGCTGGCAGGCGGGTTGCTGGAGAAAGCCGGTCATCAGGTCACCGTCTTCGATGATGTAGAGGCCGACCCCTCGCGCGAGACATTGATGCGCGCGGTAGAGGCAGGGCGCAGCGCGGGGGCGACCGGAGTCATCGGCTTTGGCGGCGGGTCATCACAGGATGTGGCCAAGCTTGTGGCGCTTTTGCTTGGCTCTGACGAGGATCTGGATGCCGCTTGGGGGGTAGGGCAGGCCAAGGGGCCGCGCCTGCCGCTGGTGTTGGTTCCTACCACCGCTGGCACCGGGTCAGAGGTCACGCCTGTGTCGATCATCACCGTCGGGGCAGAGGAAAAGCGCGGCGTATCCTCGCCCGTGATCCTGCCTGACATGGCCATTCTGGACGCCTCCCTGACCGTCGGTCTGCCCGCGTCGATCACGGCGGCCACAGGCGTTGACGCGATGGTGCACGCGATCGAATCCTATGCCTCGGTCAATGCCAACAACAACCCTGTGTCCAAGCTACTTGCCCGCGAGGCGCTGCGCCTGCTGGGGGCCAATATCGAAACCGTCGTCGCGGATGGCAGCAACCTTGAGGCCCGCGGCGCGATGTTGCTGGGGTCGATGCTGGCGGGGCAAGCCTTTGCCAATGCCCCCGTCGCGGCGGTACACGCGCTGGCCTATCCCATCGGTGGCACCTTCCATATCCCGCACGGGCTG
>JAXMNQ010000177.1:0-1905 GCA_034670345.1 Paracoccaceae bacterium
TGGATCAATCCGCCGCTGCCCGACCCTTTTGGGCAACAATGCCCTTGGGACGGAATTGAATGAACAGGATGATGAACAGCACCATATAGGTCTGTGCCGCGAGGGTATTGGACGGGTTGAACCATTCTATCCCCTTTTGCAGGAACCCGATAAGCGAGGCCCCGGCCAGCGTGCCCCAGACGTTACCAACGCCGCCCACGACCACGGTCATGAAGGATTGCACGATGTAATCGGCCCCCATCTCGGACGTGACCTTGGCATAAAGCCCGATGGCCACCCCCGCGATCCCCGCGATGCCCGAGCCAAGGCCAAAGGTCATCATGTTGATGCGGTCGGGGTTGATACCCATACTGGCCGCCATACCGGGGTTCTGCGTCACGGCGCGCACCTCTAGCCCCAGTCGCGTGCGTTTCAGCACAAACAGGATCAGCCCCAGGAACAGCAGCGCCAACACGAAGATCGCGATGCGGATATAGCTGATCTGGATCACATCCGAGATCACCCAAGCCCCGTCCAGCCAAGCCGGAGAGGTCAGCGGTCGGGCCTGCGTGCCAAAGATGTTCTTGGCCAGTTGCTGCAACGCGATAGAGATGCCGAAAGTCGCCAGCAGCGTCTCCAGCGGACGGTGGTAGAGGTGCCGGATCACCAATCGCTCCATCACCACACCGGCGGCGAATGTGACCGCAAAGGCCAGCGGCAGGGCGATGATGATCGACAGCGTGTAATCTGGCACGAACAGCTGCACGACATAGCCGGTATAGGCCCCCATCATGATAAATTCGCCATGGGCCATGTTGATGACCCCCATGACGCCAAAGGTGATGGCAAGGCCGATAGCGGCAAGGAAGTAGATCGACGCGAGCGACAACGCGTCCAGCGTCAGGTCAACGGTTTGCGCGGCGGCGACGCGGGTCTCGATGCTGTCGAGCGTGGCCCGCGCGGCGTCTGTGACGGCGCTGTCGGGCTCGTCATACACCTCGTAGAACGTCATGCCCGCGATGGCATCTTGCTGGTCCCGCGCGGTCACCAGCGGCGGCACGGTGCCCGCAGCGGCGAGTGCGGCATAGGCGGTCGCACGCGCCGCATCGGTATTCAGCCGCGCTGTCGGGATGCCACCCACACGCCCGTTGACAACGTTCGCCGCCAAAGCGTCGCGGATCGCGGCGGGGGGCACACGCGCCGGGGCCAGATCAGCCGCCACAAGCTGCGCATAGGCCGCATCGGGTGAGATATCCTCTCCCGGTGTCAGCACCCGCGCGACGTTGCCGCTGGGTGTTTCAGACGGCGTCGCTGTTTTGGTCGACAGAATCTGGTTCATCACCGCCCGCGCCTCGATCGAGGTATCGCTGGCCATTGATGTGATCGCCGCGATACGGTCGGCGGCTGTGTCGCCAAAACTGGCAGAGAGGAAGTTGGTCAGCTGGATCTTGCGGGCCTTCAGCGCAGCGTCTGTCTCTGCCTCGATCGAGGAGCGCAGGGGGGCCAGTTGGTCCGCCTCCGGGCGGCGGGCGATGGAATCGACCGCACTTTGACGGCGTGCAAGATCAAGGTCGGTCAGTTGGAACTGCACAAGCGCGGTGCCGATCAGGCGGCGCACACCGCCATTGGGTTTCAGCTGCGAAAACCCGCTTGCTGGTGCCGTGCTTTCCGCATCGCTGTCGATATCGCGCAAGGCCAGCGCGTCGCCTGTCTCGGTGCCGAAAAAGAACACACCATCCGCGTCGCGTTGCCAGACCCCTTTGTCCTGCCAGCGTTCAAGAAACGCGCTGACCTGCGGCCCACCGGAGGCAACCAGATCATCCAGCGCGACAGAGACAGAGCTGCGCGAGGGTTTGGCAATTTCATCGGCATGAGCTTGAAGCACGGGCTGCAAATCTTGCGCCTGTGCCGTTCCCACGATGCCCA
>JAXMNQ010000178.1:0-1882 GCA_034670345.1 Paracoccaceae bacterium
CCGCGGCTACCGTCTTGTCCGCGACAGGGTAGGCTTGGGATATGACCAAACCTGACCCCAAACTGGATCCGCATCTTGAACGGCACCTGGCGCTCTGCAAACGGGTATATCTGCGCATGCTTGCCGAGGGCACCTGGCCCTGGACGGCGGAGGCGGATTCGCCAAATCCGGAGGATATGGTAGAGTCCAAAGGTAATCCCACTGATCCATGAAACCCTGTTTCGGCTACATCCGCGTCAGCACCCAGAAGCAGGGTGAAGGCGTGTCGCTCGACGCACAGAAAGACGCCATCCTGGCCTTTGCTGAGCGCCAATCGCTGACCGTCACCCGCTGGTTCGAGGAAAAGCAGACGGCAGCCAAGGGTGGCCGCCCGGTCTTCAATCAGATGCTGTCCCAGTTGCGCCGCGGAAACGCCCAGGGTGTCATCATCCACAAGATCGACCGCTCGGCCCGCAACCTCCGCGATTGGGCGATGTTCAGCGAGTTGCCCGACATCGGCATCGATGTCTTCATCGCCACCGAGAGCCTCGACTTCAACTCCCGTGGCGGACGTCTGACTGCTGACATCCAGGCGGTGATCGCCGCCGATTACATCCGCAACCTGCGCGAGGAAACGATCAAGGGCCTGACCGGCCGCCTCAAGCAGGGCATTTACCCTTTCCGCGCGCCGATCGGCTATCTCGACCGGGGCGGGGGGCAACCAAAGGTCCCGGACCCGGTCAAGGCCCCGCTCATCCGAGAGGCGTTCGATCTCTACGCCTCCGGCCAGTACTCGCTGCGCTCCTTGCGTGAAGAGATGAATCGGCGTGGCCTTCGCAATCACGGCGGCCGCCCACTCAGCCTCACCGGCGTCGAAACCATCCTCAACAATCCCTTTTATACCGGCATGATCCACATCCGGCGCACCGGAAAGTGCTACGATGGACAGCACGAGCCGATCATCCCGGCCGCGCTCTTCACGCAGGTGCAAGCCGTCAAATCGAGCCGCTATGGCAAGGTCAGCACCCGCCATGACCACCTCTATCGCGGGCTGTTCCGCTGCGGCCTCTGCGCCGGGCCGATGATCCCGGAGAAGCAGAAGGGCCGCGTCTACTACCGCTGCCACACCTCCTTATGCGCGACCAAGACGGTGCGCGAGGACGGCCTGGAAGCCGCGATTCAATCCACCTTGTCCGACCTCGAGATCACGGACGAGCAATCAAAGGCCCTGGAACAAGCCTGGGCTGAGGACAGCTGCGCCGAAGAGCAGGTCCGCGGCCGCGAGGCGTTGCGACTCAAATTGGCCAGCGAAGCCGGTCGGCTCGACCGCCTGACCAACCTTGCCATAGACGGCACAATCGACCCGGACACTTTCGCCCATAAGAAACGCGACCTGGCGCTGTCCATCGAGGCCATCGAGGAAGACCTGGCAGAACTGCCCGATCCGGCCGAAATCGAGGCGGACCGCATGGCGTTCCTCGAACTGGCAAAAAGTCTTGCCCAGCTTCACATTCAAGGCACAGAGGTCGAAAAACGCGAAATCGTCGAAAATGCCTTCTCGAACCGCTTGGTGATCGGAAGAAACGTCGAATTGCAGCCATATGAATGGCTGCAATCGGGACACCCTGCCCGGGGTGTCCTCTCTGGTGCCCATTGTCGGGACACATATCGAACTGAACCGAGCCTTCTTCGCCTCTTGTCGCTGGGAAGGGATGACCGAACTGTGCACGTCCGGCCATCCCGCTCCCGCACGGGGAGCGTCGATCAGGTTAGTCCCGGCAATCCAACCTTTCCTGGAGCCAGTCCAGAACCTCACCCTCGACCCATCCCACCCTGTTCGGACCAAGGTTGACCCGCTTGGGGAATTTCCCGGCCTTTTCCAGGCGTGCAATGTGTTGAGGCG
>JAXMNQ010000179.1:0-1862 GCA_034670345.1 Paracoccaceae bacterium
CGCGGAATTTCGCACGCTCTTCATCGGACCAATTATGCACGGTGATATCGGCGTTGGCTTCGGCTTCTTTCACCGCGGCCATGTCACGTTCGGCCAAGGTCGACACCTGGAGCTGCCGGAAGTCTTTTACGGACTCCACCAATGCGCTTTGGATATCCTCGGGCATCGAATCCCATACACCTTTGTTGATCGACACCTCGACCAGCGGCATGGAGTGGAAGCCGGGATATACAGGATGGTTCGCCACGTCATGCATGCCCTGCGCGTGGTTGGTCGAGAAAACGGTATAATCCGCCGCGTCAATCACGCCCTTGTCAAGCGAGGTGAACACCTCGGAGCCAGGCAGGTTGACCGGAGACGCGCCCGCTGCGGCAAAGACTTTCTGCACCATACCTTCGGGCGCGCGCATTTTCAGCCCCTTCAGATCGTCCACACCGTCCAGCGGCACCTTCGACAAAAACGCCTCGAGGCCGGGGGTCGTCGCGCCGATGAAATGCAAACCGTAGGGTTCAAGCATTTCGTTCATCAGCTCATTGCCGCCCCCGTTCTCCATAAAGTCGAACATCTGCTGCGGGTCTGACCATGCCCCGACCGGATTGGCAATCAGACCAAACGCCGGCTCTTTCCCTGCGAAATAAGAGGTATCAGTGACGTGGCCATCAATAATGCCAGCCGCCACGGCATCCTGAGATTCAGTATGGGCGACGATTGTTTCAACGGGCAGCAGATCGACCTCGACGCGGCCGTCGGTTTTGGCGGCGACGTCTTTGGCCCATTCTTGCTGAAGCAAGAAGTTGGCGTTGCCTGCCGGATCAGATGACTGGAACTTGAGCGAAAAATCTTGTGCAGCAGCGGCACCGGCCAGCCCGGCGCTGACAAGTGCGGTTGCGGCCAGAAGCCTAGCGGTAAAGCGCATGTGTTTATCCTCCCTAAAAAGTCGTGACCGTAAAAGGTGACGATGGGCGGACGCTAATGACAGCGCTGTCATCTGTCAACTATTCACAAGGACCTGCGCACGTGATAGGTTTCATCACATGGAAAAGAACACTAAATACAAGCGGGTTACGTTGAATGAAGTCGCGGCAGAGGCCGGTGTCAGCGCTATCACGGTATCGCGGACGATTCGTGCCCCCGACATGGTCTCGGCCGGTGTGCGAAAGAAGGTTCAGGCTGCGATCGAACTGCTTGGGTATGTACCGGATCAAGCCGCTTCGGCGCTTGCGTCCGAGCGGACAAATGTGGTGGGTCTGCTGGTCCCATCGCTGACCAACGCGGTGTTTTCTGACGTCTTGCGCGGTGTTTACGATGTGATCGACGGGTCAGGCCTATCGGTGCAAATCGGTAATTTCCGCTATAGCCCCAGCAAAGAAGAAAACCTTTTGCGTACCTTCCTGCGTCAGCGCCCTGCGGGGCTGATTGTGGCAGGGATCGACCAAACCGACGCCGCACGGACCCTGCTCAAGTCCGCCCCCTGTCCCGTTGTGCAGATTATGGACGTGTCGGACTCTCCGATTGATCTGTTGATCGGGTTCTCGCACTACGATGGTGCGGTCGAAGGTACGCGGCACTTGATCGATGCGGGGTATAAAAAGCCCGGATTTCTGGGCGCGCGAATGGACCCGCGCTCGCAGGCGCGGCTTGCGGGTTTCACAGCCGAAGCGCAGGCGCGCGGCGTGTATGATCCGACCCGCGTGATCACGACGACCCACCCGTCCTCGGTGGGTATGGGCGGGCAACTGCTGAGCGATCTTCTTGCGCAAGCGCCAGACACCGATGCTGTGTTCTGCAATAATGACGACCTTGCCGCCGGCGCGCTGTTCGAGGCCGAACGCCGTCGCATCAACGTCCCCAACGATCTGGGT
>JAXMNQ010000180.1:0-1839 GCA_034670345.1 Paracoccaceae bacterium
CTGATGGGCCCCGATGCCTATCGCACCGCTGGATTGGCGGGCGCGCTGACCGATCTGGGCCATAGCGTCACAGACCGTGGCAATGTCGCGCCTGCGCCTTTCACGCCCGGCCAGCACCCGAAGCTGCACGCGCTTGAGGAAACCATCGCCTGGACACATAGCCTGGCCGAGGCCACCCAAGCCGCCTTGCAGGACGGCACCCCGATCATCATGGGCGGCGATCATGCGCTCGCCTCCGGCACAGTACTGGGCGCGATGCGCCATGCGCAGGCGCAGGAACGCCCCCTGTTTGTGCTGTGGCTGGACGCGCATAGCGATTTCCACACGCCCGAAAGCACCGACAGCGGCAACTTGCATGGCACCCCTTTGGGCTATGTGACAGGGCGCGAGGGCTTTGATGCCTTCCCCGATCTGCCCTACCCGCTGCCCCACGATAATATCGCCATCATCGGCCTGCGTTCCGTTGACGCGGCAGAGCGTGCAGCACTGCAGGAAACCACCATCCAGCGCGTCGACATGCGCGAGATCGACGAGACGGGCATCGCCACGCCGCTGAACACCTTTCTCGAAAAGGTCGCTGCGGCGAACGGGATGCTGCATGTCTCGCTTGATGTGGATTTCCTTGATCCGTCGGTTGCCCCCGCGGTTGGCACGACCGTCCCCGGCGGTGCGACCGTGCGCGAAGGCCATCTGGTGATGGAAATGCTCCATGACAGCGGGCTGATGACCTCGCTTGATCTGGTAGAGCTGAACCCCTTTCTGGATGAACGGGGCCGTACCGCGCAGCTGATGGTCGATCTGGCCGCCTCTGCCTTTGGCCGCCGCGTATTCGACCGCCCCACCCGCGCCTATTGATTTGAGTAAAGGACCACGACCATGACCAATCTGACCCCCTCTGACAAGGCGCTGGTGCCCTTTGTTTCCGTCGACAATATGATGAAGCTGATCCACCACATCGGGATTGAACCCATGCTGATCGGGCTTGGGGAGTATATCGAGGCGGACTTCAAACGGTGGGAGCTGTTTGACAAGACCCCGCGCGTGGCCAGCCATTCGGAACAGGGCGTGATCGAGCTGATGCCGACCTCGGACGGCGAGGTCTACGGGTTCAAATACGTGAACGGCCACCCCTCGAACACCGCAGACGGTTTGCAGACCGTGACCGCCTTTGGCCTGCTGGCGAATGTGGCCAACGGGTATCCTGTGTTGCTGTCCGAGATGACGATGCTGACGGCGCTGCGCACGGCGGCGACCTCCGCCGTGGTGGCGCGGTTGCTGGCCCCCAAGGGCGCGCATGTCATGGCGATGATCGGTAACGGGGCGCAATCCGAATTCCAGACCCTCGCCATGAAGGCCATTGTCGGCATCGACGAGGTCCGGCTGTATGACATCGACAAGGACGCCACCTCCAAATGCGCCGCCAACCTGCAAGGTCTGGGCATCAAGGTCGTGCCCTGCGACACCGCGGAAGAAGCGATGCTGGGCGCGCAGATCGTCACCACATGCACGGCGGACAAGCAATATGCCACCATCCTGACAGATAATATGGTCGGCAGCGGCATCCACATCAACGCCATCGGCGGCGACTGTCCAGGCAAGACCGAGCTTGCCCCCGCGATCCTGCACCGCGCAGGGATTTTTGTGGAGTACCCCGAACAGACCCGGATCGAGGGCGAGATACAGCAGCTTGAACCGGATCACCCTGTGACCGAGATCTGGCAGGTGTTGACCGGTCAGGCGCAGGGGCGCACCGATGACAAGCAGATCACCCTGTTCGACAGCGTCGGCTTTGCGATCGAGGATTTCTCGGCGCTGCGCTATGTGCGCGACCAGATCAAG
>JAXMNQ010000181.1:0-1834 GCA_034670345.1 Paracoccaceae bacterium
GTTTCGTTCACGTAGCCGCAGTAGCTATCCTTGGTCAGTTGCACATAGGCGCTGCCATCGGCGCGATCCAGCACGGTCAGCGCCTCACCGTAGAGCGCCTGCCGGTCGCGGGGGCCGGTCGGTCTGCGGTCAAGATCGGTGACCGGCACGATGATTTGCGCCGGCGTTTTCTGGGTGATCCGCTCGGGGTCGGGATGCAGACGACGGTCGGTCATTTGGATAGAAACGCCCCAAGGCTGGCATGTAGCGCACGGGTTGCCTGTCCGACGCCGCCTTTGGCGCGGGCGGGCGCTGCGGCGGGTTGCCAGCCGTAGATGTCGAAATGCGCGTAGGGGCTGTCGGTGACAAACCGGCGCAAGAAAAGGGCCGCGGTAATGCAACCCGCGAACCCGCCCGAGGGGGCGTTATCCAGATCGGCGATGCCGGGTTCGATCAGCGGTTCGTAGGGCGCGTGGAACGGCATGCGCCAGACCGGGTCCGCCTGCGCGGCCGCGGCAGCTTCAAGTGCGGCGATGAAATCGGGATCATCGCTGAAATAAGGCGCAAGATCAGGGCCCACGGCGACCCGCGCGGCACCGGTCAATGTCGCCATAGAGATGATCTGGTCGGGTTTGTCCTCATCCGCCAGCGCGAGCGCATCGGCCAGCACCAACCGCCCTTCGGCATCGGTATTGTTGATCTCGACCGTGAGGCCCTTGCGCGATGTCAGGATATCCTGCGGGCGGAAGGCATTGCCGGAGACCGAATTTTCAACCGCGGGGATCAGCACGCGCAGCTGCACGTCCATCCCTGTGGCCATGATCATATGCGCCAGCCCCAGCACCGCTGCCGCACCGCCCATGTCCTTTTTCATCAGACCCATCGACGCGCCCGGTTTTAGGTTCAGCCCGCCGGTATCAAAGCAGACGCCTTTGCCCACCAGCGTCAGCTTCTTGCCGCTGGTGCCCCAGGTCATATCAAGCAGGCGGGGTGCGCGGTCGGCAGCGCGGCCCACGGCGTGGATCAGCGGAAGGTTCTGGGTCAGCAGATCGTCGCCGGTGATGACCGAGATTTTCGCCCCGTGCCGCTCGGCCAGCTTGCGCGCGGCGTTTTCCAGATCGGGCGGCCCCATATCAGAGGCAGGCGTGTTGATCAGATCGCGGGTCAGCATCTCCCCTTCGGCGAGGGCGCGGATGTGACCGGCATCAACTCCGTCCGGCGCGACAAGGCGTGCGGCCATCGGCGATTGCGTGGCGTAACGGTCGAACCGGTACGAGGCGAGCAACCAACCCAGCGTTTCAACGGCCAAGTCAGCGGCGGACAGGTCGGCGTGCAGTTCATAGTCGCCTTTGGGCAGCTTTGCCGCAGCCCCTGCAAGATGAAAGCGCCCCCGTTTGCGGCCGTTGGCTGTGCCATACCCCGCCAGTGCCATGCGCAGCGATCCATCATCGCCCGGCAGCGTCAAGGCCTGTCCCAACGCACCGGTGAACCCCTGCACCTCGACCCATTTACGCACTGCGGCGGGTTTGCTGTCGAGCCAGCCGGATAGGGCGTCGCATCCGATCAGATGAAGCGGAATCGCAGAGGCGGTGGGGTCGGCGAAGAGAGCGGACATGGGGCAAGGCCTTTCGTGCGTGGTATTCGCGCGCAGCCTAGACGTATCCTGTGCCGCTGCAAGCCCGTCAAAGGGGGAAGTCCTGAGTGTCCCAGATTGCAGTCAGCGACCGGTCGCCGATGCGGATCAGCCGCGTCAACGTCGCGCCAATGGCGACCGGGCTGGTCTGGTCGATCGCGCAGATCACATTCCCCGCGACATGCGCCAGTTTTTCCAGACCGACCTGTTCGGCAATCGCGA
>JAXMNQ010000182.1:0-1829 GCA_034670345.1 Paracoccaceae bacterium
CGGGGCGCGTGATGTCCGACATCAGCGCCGTGGGAATCGGCCTGCCCGGGCTGGTGGATGCGAGCCTCGGGATCGTGAAATGGTCGCCGGTGATGCTGGACACGGATATGCCGCTGCGCGATCTGCTGTCGAAAACGCTGGGGCTGCCTGTGTCCTTGGACAATGACACCAACCTGCTGACGCTGGCCGAGCTGTGGTTCGGGGCCGGTCGGGGGATTTCCAACTTTGCCGTGGTGACCATTGAACGCGGCGTCGGCATGGGGCTGGTGCTGAACAACCGGCTGTTCCGCGGCGCCCTTGGCCCGGGGATGGAACTGGGCCACACCAAGGTGCAGCTGGACGGTGCCCTGTGCCGTTGCGGGCAGCGCGGCTGTCTTGAGGCCTATGTCGCCGATTACGCCATTATCCGCGAGGCAGGCACAGCGTTTGAACGCGACCCCCGCGCCGAAAGCTCTGCCGTGTCGATGATCGAAACCCTGTATGACGAAGCGAACGCAGGCAACGAGGCCGCGCTGGCGATCTTTAACCGCGCCGGACGGTTCCTGAGCGTCGGGCTTGCCAATATCGTGCAGTTGTTTGACCCCGAACGGATCATTCTCAGCGGCGAACGGATGCGCTATGACTATCTGAACGTTGACGATGTGCTAAGCGAGATGAACTCTATGATCCTACCCGCGGGCCGCGCGCCGACCCCTGTCGATATCCACGCTTGGGGCGGGTCCGTCTGGGCGAAAGGGGCCGCCGCACTGGCCTTGTCCGATGTGACCGACGCCCTGCTGGGGGAGAATGCTGCGTGATCCATCGTGTGCTGGCGGCAGCCTGTGTCTTTGCCTCTGTTGCCCATGCCGATCCGTTGTTTCAGGACATCAGCGCGGGCCTGCCCGACCATCATTATACCGGCGGGTGGGAACATTTTGTCGGCGGTGGTGTGTCTGCGTTTGACTGTTCGGGCGACGGGCTGCCCGATCTGGTGGCCGCAGGTGGCACTGCACCGCTATTGCTGCTCAAAAACGTCTCTGACACGGGGGAAATCGCCTTTGAGCGGGCTGTGATCGACCCCGAGATTACGGGTGCCACGGGGGCCTATCCTGTCGATATGAACGGTGACGGGCTGCTTGATCTATATGTCATGCGCGTTGGGCCGGACCGCGTGCTTCAGGGCGGCGCGGACTGCCAGTTCACCGATGTGACAGAGGCATGGGGCATCCCGCAAACCGATCAATGGACCACCGCCTTCACCGCCTGGTGGCAGGATGGCGCATCCTTTCCCACGCTTGCTATCGGCCATTATGTTGACCGCGCCAATCCCGACGGGCCGTTTGGCGCCTGTGATACCAACACGCTGCTCAGGCCCAAGGGCGGCACCGCGCCCCGCTATACCGCGCAAGAGCTGTCGCCGGGGTATTGCGCCCTGTCGATGCTTGCCGCAGAGGATGCGCGTGGGCTCAAATCTCTGCGAATCTCCAATGATAGACACTATTATATCACCGGCGGGGCGGAGCAGATGTGGGATATCGCTGAACAGCGGTTCCTGACCGAAGCGGACGGCTGGGCCAAAGTTTCGCTATGGGGGATGGGGATCGCCAGCCGTGACCTGACGGGCGACCAACGGGACGAGCTGATGCTCACCTCTATGGGGGACCAACTGATGCAGGTGGCGCAAGGCGACGGCAGCTATCGCGGCGCGCCCTATGACATCGGCACCTATGCGCAGCGTCCCTATGTGCCCGGCGATGGCCGCCCGTCTACCGGATGGCACGCCAGTTTCGCCGATGTGAACAACGATGGCCGCGCCGATCTGTTTATCGCCAAGGGCAATGTCGACCAGA
>JAXMNQ010000183.1:0-1801 GCA_034670345.1 Paracoccaceae bacterium
CTGGCAGCAGGGCTGCAAGGTGTCTCGGTCGCATTCGATCTGGCCACCCACCGCGGCTATGACAGCGACCATCCCCGCGTAGAAGGGGACGTGGGCAAGGCGGGCGTTGCGATCGACAGCGTCGAGGACATGAAGATCCTGTTCGACGGTATCCCGCTGGACAAAGTATCGGTGTCGATGACGATGAACGGCGCCGTGATCCCGATTTTGGCTAGCTTTATCGTCGCGGGCGAAGAACAGGGGCACGATAGATCCGTGCTGTCGGGCACCATTCAGAACGACATTCTGAAGGAATTCATGGTCCGCAACACCTATATCTACCCGCCTGAACCCTCGATGCGGATCATTGGCGACATCATTGAATACACGTCGGACCATATGCCGAAATTCAATTCAATCTCGATCTCGGGCTACCACATGCAAGAGGCGGGCGCGAACCTAGTGCAGGAACTGGCCTTTACCCTTGCCGATGGCCGCGAATATGTGCGCACCGCCATTGCCGCAGGCATGGATGTCGACCGTTTTGCGCCGCGGTTGAGCTTCTTTTTCTGCATCGGCATGAACTTCTTCATGGAGGCGGCAAAGCTGCGCGCGGCGCGCCTGCTGTGGTCGCGAATTATGGATGAATTCAAACCGCAGAACCCCAAATCCTCTATGCTGCGAACCCACTGTCAGACCTCGGGCGTCAGCCTTCAGGAACAAGACCCCTATAACAACGTGGTCCGCACGGCGTATGAAGCCATGAGCGCAGTGCTTGGCGGCACGCAGTCGCTGCACACCAATGCGCTGGACGAGGCGATCGCGCTGCCCACGGATTTCTCGTCGCGCATCGCCCGCAACACGCAGTTGATTTTGCAAGAAGAAACCGGCGTCACCAATGTCGTGGACCCCTTGGCGGGCAGCTACTATGTCGAAAAGCTGACCGCCGATCTGGCAGACGCCGCTTGGAAGCTAATCGAGGAAGTCGAAGAGCTGGGTGGTATGACCAAAGCCGTCGCCTCCGGCATGCCAAAACTGCGCATCGAAGAGGCCGCCGCCACCCGTCAGGCCAAGATCGACCGCGGGACCGAAGTGATCGTCGGCGTGAACAAATACCGCCGCGAGGTCGAGGATGAGATCGACATTCTCGATGTGGATAACGTCAAGGTGCGCGACAGCCAGATCAAGCGTTTGGAAGCGATCCGCGGGTCTCGGGATGAAGCGGCATGTACCGCCGCGCTGGCCGAACTGACCCGTCGTGCCTCCGAGGGCGGAAACCTGTTGGAAGGGGCGGTTGAAGCTGCCCGTGCCCGCGCCACCGTAGGAGAGATCAGCATGGCGATGGAAGAAAAATTCGGGCGTCACCGCGCCGAGGTCAAAACGCTGGCCGGTGTCTATGGCGCAGCCTATGAAGGCGACAGCGGCTTTGCGGAAATTCAAAAATCCGTACAAGACTTCGCCGAAGCCGAAGGCCGCCGCCCGCGTATGCTGGTGGTAAAAATGGGGCAGGACGGGCACGATCGCGGTGCCAAGGTGATCGCGACGGCCTTTGCCGACATCGGCTTTGACGTAGACGTCGGCCCGCTGTTCCAGACCCCTGCCGAAGCCGCACAGGACGCCGTGGACAATGACGTGCATGTCATCGGCATCTCGTCACAGGCGGCGGGCCATAAAACTTTGGCACCACAACTGATTAAAGCGCTGAAAGAGGCAGGGGCCGAGGATATTCTGGTGATCTGCGGCGGCGTTATCCCGCAGCAGGACTATAAGTTCCTTAAAGATGCGGGGGTTAAAGCGATCTTTGGACCGGGCACCAACATTC
>JAXMNQ010000184.1:0-1756 GCA_034670345.1 Paracoccaceae bacterium
TATTTTCACGTGGCGAACGGCCTTCGGGCTGCAGATCAGCACGCCCAATATCGACCGCTTCATGTCCGAGGGGACGCGGTTTTCCAACGCCTATGCCACCGTGCCGCTGTGTGCGCCGTGCCGGGCGGAACTGGCGACGGGCTTGTCACCGTTTCGCACGGGGCTCGTCGATCTCAACCGGTTTTGGCGCGATATCTTGCCGCCAACGGCGGGCTGGCAATACGATTTGCGCCGCAACGGGTTTCGCACGTTCACAACGGGCAAGGTCGACAGCAACTACAAACCCATGCCCCATGAATATGCGCGCATCCTCTTTCATGAACAGCCTGAGGCAAAGGATGCGGGGCGGCGATCCAGGGTCAAGAAATACCTCGACAAGGGGCCGGGGATCGCGGGCGTCAACCATCCCGATGACGATGGCAGCCAGGATGACCGCTTCTACGACAATAGGGTGGCGCAGAACGCCATCGACTATCTGGATCGGGCCGACCCTGCACGGCGGCACCTGATCCAGCTGGGCTTCAAGCACCCGCATTACAACCTGCAATGCCCCGACCGATTCTATCAGCAGTATGATCCCGACCGGATTGTCTGGCCCAATTCTGCCGCGCCGGAAGATTACTTTGGTCCGCAGGAGGGCATGGCCGTCTACGAGGCCGCCTATATCGCCAACGGTCCCTGGACCCCGGAGAAGGCGGGCGATCATGCGTGGCGACAGGTTGTACGCGCCTATTTTGCGGCCATCAGCCATGTGGATGCGGAAATCGGCAGCTTCATGGACGCCTTGCGCGGTTCGGAGTTGGCGCAAAATACCACCGTCCTGTTGCTGTCAGACAATGGGTTCAACCTTGGCACCCACGACAGTTTCCACAAGATGAGCCAGTGGGACAGCGCCGCCCATGTGCCGCTGGGGATCTGGCACGCAGGCATGACGCAGGGCCGCGTGGTCGAGATGCCCGTATCGCTGCACAATGTGCCCAAGACGATCATGGACCTAGCGGGGCTGCCATACCGCCCCGACTGGACGTCGGGCCAAAGCCTGCTGCCGCTGATCGATGACAGTTTCGGATCGTATGACGACAGCAAGTCTCCGGTGACGAGCGTTTTCGGCACGCTATCGGTGCGCGCCGCCGATCCGGATCTGAGCCAATACCGCTACTTCCGCTACCCCAACGGCGAAGAGCATATCTATGATCTGGTCGCCGACCCCGGCGAGACGACAAATATCGTGGAAACGGCCCCGCTCGACGCGTTGCGCCGGACGATGGTGGATAACGCGCTGGACCTCGGGCTTGACCTGCGTGGGTTCGAGAACCCGCAGCGCGGGGTCAATGCGATGATGGCGCTGGACGGCTCTGTGGTGCTGGCGGGGGGCACGGCGGATAATGATTATTGGGCCTATGGGGCCAATGCCGAAAAGATTTCGGAAGATGAGGACGGCGGCAATGACACCTTGTGGTATATGGCGGGGCCAGATGACTATGTGCTGCATATGCCCGCCTATATCGAGAATATCCGCATCGCCACCGTCGTCGCCCGGGAAGAGCAAGACCCATCGAAGGGCAAGCCCATTGCGGTTGTGGCGCATCCCGATACCCCGATGAACTTCGAAACCTCCGAAAGGGTCGCGGTGGACGTCCAAGGAAGCCGCGGGGCCGATGTGATGATCGGTGCAAAATACGCGGGCGCGACCTTCTATGGCGGTGCCGGCGACGATATGTTGATCGCCAAATCAGGGCGCGGCAAGGATGTGCAC
>JAXMNQ010000185.1:0-1731 GCA_034670345.1 Paracoccaceae bacterium
ATGAGGCCGGGTATGAAACCCCCACGCCAATCCAGGCCGGTGCGATCCCCCCTGCCCTTGAAGGCAAGGACGTGTTGGGAATCGCCCAGACAGGTACCGGCAAAACTGCCAGCTTCACCCTGCCCATGATCACCCTGCTTGCCCGTGGACGCGCCCGCGCCCGGATGCCACGCAGTCTGGTGTTGTGTCCCACGCGGGAACTGGCAGCACAGGTTGCCGAAAACTTCGACACCTATACCAAGCATCTGAAATTGACCAAGGCGCTGTTGATCGGTGGCGTTTCGTTCGGCGAGCAGGACAAGCTGATTGATAAAGGGGTCGACGTTCTGATTGCGACGCCAGGTCGTCTGATTGACCATTTTGAACGCGGCAAACTGATCTTGTCCGACGTCAAGATCATGGTCGTCGACGAAGCGGACCGGATGCTCGACATGGGGTTCATCCCCGATATCGAACGTATCTTCCAGATGACGCCCTTTACCCGTCAGACGCTGTTTTTCTCGGCTACCATGGCCCCAGAAATCGAACGTATCACAAACACCTTCCTGTCCGCCCCCACGCGTATCGAAGTCGCGCGTCAGGCAACCACGAGCGAGAATATCAAGCAAGGCGTGCTGATGTTCAAACCCTCGCGCAAGGACCGCGAAGCTACGGAAAAGCGCAAGGTTCTGCGCGCGTTGATCGACGCCGAGGGCGACAAATGCACCAACGCTATCATCTTTTGCAACCGCAAGATGGATGTGGATACCGTGGCCAAGTCGTTGAAAAAATACGGCTATGACGCGGCACCAATTCACGGCGATCTGGACCAAAGCCAGCGGACCAAAACCCTCGACGGGTTCCGCAATGGCGATCTGCGCTTCCTTGTTGCTTCTGATGTTGCGGCGCGGGGCCTTGATGTGCCGTCGGTCAGCCATGTCTATAACTTTGATGTGCCGTCCCATGCCGAAGACTACGTGCACCGCATCGGCCGGACCGGCCGCGCGGGCCGCGACGGCAAGGCGATCATGATCTGCGTCCCACGTGATGAGAAGAACCTCGAAGACGTCGAACGTCTGGTACAGCGCGAGATTCCGCGACTGGAAAACCCGTTGGGTGGCCAAGAAGTCAAAGCTGACGTCCAGACAGATTTCAAGTCAACAGTTGCCCCTGCTGCTTCAACCGACGGAGGAACCTCCGCGGATAAGCCCAAGCGGACCCGTTCGCGCAGCCGTAAGAAGCCTGAAACGGCTCAGACTGACGCCGATCAGGCCGTGACCCCACAGGCGGCATCGCCACAGGCAGATACAGCGCAGATGGATGCAGCGCAGGCCAGCAGCCCAAAGGCTGACGCGCCGAAAGCGAGACCCAAACCAGCAGCCAAGCCGCAAGCGAACAAATCCGACAAACCTGCGCAGGGCAGCACCGAAAAGGCCGCTCCGCAAAAGGTGGACGCCACGCAGGACGACAAGTCGACCAACCGTCGCAGCCCCCGTGGCGGGCGTGGGGATAACACCCGCAATGACAACAACCGCCAGCAGAACAACCGCAATGACAACCGTGTCGTCGGTCTGGGCGATCACACGCCCGAGTTCATCGGCCTGAGCTTTGCCGAGCGCTGCGAATAACACTTCGCTTCCGCTGACCATCTAATAAAAAGGCGCAGAGCATTCTCTGCGCCTTTTCTTTTGCGCAGTACCCTGCCGCGTGTCCCCCATCAGTCTTCCATACAAACGCAAAACGCCGCGCAGT
>JAXMNQ010000186.1:0-1706 GCA_034670345.1 Paracoccaceae bacterium
CTGGACGCGATGGTCGTGCGCGCGGTGAACGGCTATGCCAAACTGTCGCTGCCCGAAACGCCGATGTTGCTACTGGAGTTTCATGGCTCCGACGCCGGTGTGGTCGAACAGACCGAGACATTCGCAGTGCTTGCCGATGAAAACGGTGGCACCGACTATCAGGCGACCACCACGATGGAGGAACGCAACAAGCTGTGGCAAGCGCGGCATGATGCCTATTGGGCGATGCTGGCCCTGCGCCCCGGCTGCAAGGCGGTGGCGACCGACGTTTGTGTGCCGATCTCAAGGCTGGCCGAAGCGGTCGGGCGCGCGAACGCCAAAGCGGCGGAGCTTGACCTGATCGCGCCCATCGTCGGTCACGCAGGCGATGGCAATTTCCACGCCTCGCTGCTTCTGGATATGGACGACGCGGATGAAGTCGCCCGCGCCGAAGACTTCATCAGCTGGCTCAACGAGCTCGCGATCTCGATGGAGGGGACATGCACGGGGGAGCATGGCATCGGACAGGGCAAACGCCCCTATCTGGCCAAGGAACTGGGAGCGGCCGTGGGCGTCATGGGCGCGATCAAACAGGCGCTCGACCCCGATAACATTATGAACCCGGGCAAGATTCTCCCCGAATCCCTGGCGTAGTCGGGGCGGAGCGGGCGGTATATCGATCCCTGCCACGGGCAGGGATGCGATGCCTCCGGCGGGGATTTTTAACCATTTGGAAGCGGCCTGCGCGCGAGTTTTTCGACGTTGGTCGCATTTGTGCTGTCTTTGGTCGGCTGGGTTCTGCGTTTTGCGCGGGGGCTGCTAAATGTCGCTAAGACCTATTCTGGCGGAGCATTGGATTCATGAAAACTCAAGTCAAAGCACTGGTTGTGGGCGGCGGCGCCGTTGGCACGTCGATTGCCTATCATCTGGCCCGCGCCGGATGGGACGATGTGATGCTGCTTGAGCGGGACGAGCTGACCTCGGGGTCTACATGGCACGCGGCAGGGTTGCTGCCCTATTTCAACATGTCCTATGCGACGACCCACATCCACGACTATTCGATCAAGTTCTACAAGACGCTTGAGGAAGAGACCGGCCTGAATGCGGGCTTTGCCGTTGTGGGCAACCTGCGCATGGCGCAGACGGACGAACGCATGGATGAATACATGCTCTATGCCTCGACCGCGGAGACCTGCGGCGTGCCCTATACCTTTATGACGCCGGACGAGATCAAGGCAAAATGGCCGCTCATCAAGACCGACGATCTGAAAGGCGCGCTGTACCACCAGACGGACGGCTACATTAACCCCGCCGATGTCACCATGGCGATGGCCAAGGGCGCGCGGCAGCGGGGCGTGGCGATTGAGCGCAAGTGGCAGGCGGATGCCTTTCACTGGAATGGCGCGGCGTGGGAGGTTACCATCACCAAGATGGTCGAGAAGGGCGGGAACCTAGTCCCCTCGGACGAGCAGGTCGTGATCACCGCGGAGCATGTCGTTACCGCCAGCGGCAACCACGCGCAGCGCACCGCCAAGATGCTGGGCATCAAGATGCCCGCCATTCCGGTCGAACATACGTTTATCGTGATGGATCAGGACCCCGAGCTGGTCAAATGGCGCGCCGACGGCAATCCGGAGCATCCGGTTGTGCGCGACGCCGACAATGAATCCTACGCCCGCGAAGAGCGGGGCGGCTGGATTTTGGGCATCTACGAGCGCGGCGCGCCT
>JAXMNQ010000187.1:0-1682 GCA_034670345.1 Paracoccaceae bacterium
CCCGTCTGGGCCGCGCCTTCAACACTGTTGTGCCGTCGTCGGGTAAGGTTCTGACCGGTGGTGTTGATGCCAACGCGCTGCAACGCCCCAAACGTTTCTTCGGCGCCGCGCGGAACATTGAAGAGGGTGGGTCGCTGACCATTATCGCCACCGCGCTGATCGACACCGGCAGCCGCATGGACGAGGTGATCTTTGAAGAATTCAAAGGGACCGGTAACTCTGAAATCGTGCTGGATCGCAAGATTGCGGACAAGCGCGTCTTCCCTGCGATCGATATTCTGAAGTCCGGTACGCGGAAAGAGGATCTGCTGGTCGACAAAAACGATCTGCAAAAGACCTTTGTATTGCGTCGTATTCTGAACCCGATGGGCACGACGGATGCGATTGAATTCCTGATCGGGAAGTTGAAGCAAACCAAGACAAACTCCGATTTCTTCGACTCAATGAATAGCTAAATATTCACTTAAATCAGTGGGTTAAATGATATGGATACGATATTCGCCCAAGCCACAGCGCAGGGGCGGGCCGGTGTTTGCGTCATTCGTATCTCGGGCCCGCAGGCGTTTTTTATCGCTGAAACCATCGCGCAGCCATTGCCCGCCCCGCGGGTTGCCGCCGTGCGCGCAATTACTGACGCCGATGGGCAGGTCATTGATCGTGCGCTTGTCCTGACCTTCGAAGGCCCGAACAGCTTTACCGGCGAAGACACGGTCGAGCTTCACTTGCATGGCAGCATCGCAGTGTTGCGTGCGGTGCTGGCGCTGCTCTCTGGTTTTGACGGCACGCGCCTTGCCGAGCCGGGCGAATTTACCCGCCGTGCGATGGAGAATGGCAAGCTGGACCTCACACAGGTTGAAGGCTTAGGTGACCTCATCGAGGCAGAGACCGAAGCGCAGCGAAAACAAGCCTTGCGCGTTTTGTCCGGTCACTTGGGTCAAAAGGTCGATATCTGGCGCGAAAAACTGATCCGCGCGGCCGCTCTGCTTGAGGTGACCATCGATTTCGCGGATGAAGACGTTCCCGTCGACGTCTCGCCCGAGGTTACGGAACTGCTGAATGCGGTGAACGCCGATATTCTGGCTGAAATCGCCGGTACGCATACGGCGGAACGTATCCGAACGGGTTTTGAGGTCGCGATCATCGGCCGGCCCAACGCCGGAAAGTCTACTTTGTTGAACGCATTGGCGGGGCGCGATGCGGCGATCACCTCTGCCGTGGCGGGTACGACCCGAGATGTGATCGAGGTCCGGATGGACCTTGGTGGCCTGCCGGTGACCTTGCTGGATACGGCGGGCTTGCGCGAAGGGGCAGACGAGGTCGAAGCCATCGGGATCGACCGTGCGAAAACCCGCGGCGAGCAAGCTGACCTGCGCGTGTTTTTGGTTGAAGAGGGTGAGGAACTGCCTGTCGCCGCAGTTGCGGATGATATCGTCCTGCGACCAAAGGCTGACTTACGCGATAGCGCGGATAACGCCATATCTGGTGTGACGGGGCAGGGCGTACCGCAGCTTATAGAAAGAATACAGGCCATTCTTGGCGCGCGAAGCCTGAATGCAGGCCTTGCGACGCACGAACGTCACCGCGTTGCATTGCAGAAATCAGCCGAGGGATTAGCCGCTGCGATGTTGGTTCTGGATCACGGCCCCGATCAATATGATATAGCATCAGAAGAACTGCGCCAT
>JAXMNQ010000188.1:0-1681 GCA_034670345.1 Paracoccaceae bacterium
CGGTCATGACGATATGGCCCGATTGCTCGCCGCCCAGATTGAACCCGCCTTCGCGCATCCGCTCGACCACATAGCGGTCGCCGACGGACGTCCGCTCAAGCCGTAGCCCCTTGCCCTGCAAGAAGTGTTCAAGGCCGAGGTTGCTCATCACCGTGGCAACCAAGGCGCCATTGGCCAGCCGGTCTTCGGCCGCCCAACGGGAGGCCATAAGGGCCATGAATTGATCCCCGTCACCGACCTTGCCGGTTTCGTCAATCAGGATCACGCGGTCCGCGTCGCCATCCAGGCAAATGCCCACATGGGCACCGTGCTCTACCACCGCCGCTGCGGCGCGTTCGGGGTGGGTCGAGCCACAATTCTCGTTGATATTGAAACCGTTCGGCGACACGCCAATCTCGATCACCTCGGCCCCCAGTTCCCATAGGGTTTCGGGTGCGACGCGGTGTGCGGCCCCATTGGCGCAGTCGATCACGACCTTCAGCCCGTCCAGACGCATCTGGCGCGGGAACGATGACTTCACCCGCTCGACATAGCGGAACCGCCCGTCATCGATCCGCTTGGCACGGCCGATCTTGTCGGCGGGGTTCAACTCCACACCGCCTTCGATCAGCGCCTCGATCTCGGCCTCCACAGCGTCGCTCAGCGCAGGTGTGGGCACCGGCCCCAGAAGCAGCACATTCATCCCCGAGGACGTCAGCCCCGCCGTCAGCGCGTTTTCGAACATATAGCCCGACAACCGCGTGTCCTTACCAATCACCACACGGTGCACACCATCACGACCCGCGCTAAAATAGCGCCCCACAGCGGCCCCGATTTTCAGGGCGACCTCGGCTGTCATCGGGTGCACATTGGCCTTTCCGCGAATACCGTCTGTTCCAAATAATTTTGTCATAAAATGCTCCCAAAATATGCGGCATGCCACAGAGCGACCGCTTGGCGGGTGTCGTCAACGTCATGCACACGGATCATTTGCACACCCTGCCCCAATCCTGCAAGCGCCACGGCGATCGACCCCGGCGCGCGGTCCTGTGCCTGCGGCGCATTGCCGATCGTTCCGATGAACCGTTTGCGCGAAACGCCCAGCAGGATAGGCGTCCCCAAAGCGTGAAACAGGCTCAGCCGCGCCAGCAGAGCCAGATTGTGATCCTGCGTCTTGCCAAACCCGATTCCCGGGTCCGCCAGAATGGCCCCCCGCGGGATGCCTGATGCCTCCAGCATGCTGATCTGCCGCTCCAGCGCGTCAAAAACATCAAGCAGCACGTTATCATACTGTGGGTCCAGATGCATGGTCGCGGGATCGCCTTGGGCATGCATGACGCAAACCGGCAGCGCCAGTTTTTGACACAGCGGCCCGAGGGCGGGATCAAAGGTGAAACCCGACACGTCGTTTACCAGATTGGCACCAGCGCTGACCGCCGCCTCGGCCACGGCGGCCTTGCGGGTATCGATAGAGATCGGCGTGTGCAGCCCCGCCCCCCGCAGTGCGGCGATGACGGGAGCGGTGCGCGTGATCTCTTCGGAGACGGGCACAAAATCCGCGCCGGGGCGTGTGGACTCGCCGCCAATGTCCAGAATATCCGCGCCGGCGGCCACCATCTTTTGTGCGACGCGCAGCGCATCGGGCACGGCATTATGCTGCCCCCCGTCCGAGAAACTATCGGGCGTCGTGTTCAGAATGCCC
>JAXMNQ010000189.1:0-1660 GCA_034670345.1 Paracoccaceae bacterium
CGCTGCGCCACCAGATCCGCGATGAATGCGATTTTCTGGTCGAAGGGCTGGCGGACTGAGGATCATGTACCACGTGCAGTATGCACGATACAGTCTGGTTTGAAATCCAGGGGATCCCGTCTGTTTCCATCGCTTCGAGCGTGTTTGGCCAAGCCGCTGAAACGCAGCGCAAGGCGTTAGGCATGGAGGGCGCGCGCTATGTGCTGGTGCCGCATCCTATTCAGGATGCCACGGACGACGAAATGCGGGCCAAGGCCCGCGAGGCGTTCGACCAGATCATCGGTGCGTTGCGCGACGCGTGACTGACGCAAAAAATATGGGGCGGCGCGGCGAGGCCTGCGCCGCCTTTTTCGTGGGCGGGTATTAGAGCTCGGACAGCCAGTGCAGCTCTGACAGATCATCCTTGATCCAGATCATCGCATCGACGCTGACCGCTTCGGGCGGCTGCGCCAGCAGTTGGGCAGGGATCACCGTGGCGCGGGCAAGGGATCGCTCGAGAGGCTCGCCCACCGTTTCATGCATATAGCGCACGGCTTGCAGCAGGCTCAGGTCCGCCCCTGCCAGCGTTCCGTCGGCCAGCGTCAGCCGTCCCTCGCGGCGCAAAATCTCGCGGTCGTTCAGGGTGAAGCTCGTGATGTCAGAGCCGCCGGTCGCCATTGCGTCGGTCACCAGAAACACCTCCTCCGCGCCACGGTTGGCGGCAAGTGCGGCGCGGATCATCGCAGGATGCACGTGCACGCCATCCGCTATCAGCCCTGAAGCCACGCGCGGATGATCCAGCGCGGCCCCGACCAGGCCGGGGGCGCGGGCGTTGGCTTGGCTCATGGCGTTGAACAGATGCGTCGCCATGCGGGCACCCGCATCAAAGGCGCGCATCGCCGTATCATAGTCGCAATCGCTGTGCCCCAACGATACCAGCACGCCGGCCTCGGTCAGCGCCGCGATCTGGTCGGGGGTGGCGTTCTCGGGGGCGAGGGTCATCATCAGGTTCGGGATCTGCGCGACCGCGTCGGTCAGCATCGATATATCGTCAGCCGAAAGTGGGCGGATCAGGCGACCATCATGCGCCCCTTTGCGGGCAACGGAAAGATGCGGCCCTTCTAGGTGGAGGCCCGCGATGCCGGGAATGCCTTGGTGCAACGCCTCGGTCACGGCGGCGATGGCGGCGCGGCTGTGGGCGGGCGTATCGGTGATTAGCGTGGGCAGGAGCGCATGGGTGCCAAGCCGCCGGTGTGCTGTGGCCATGATACGCAGCGTGGCCAGATCAGGGGCGCTGTTCAGCATCACCCCGCCGCCGCCATTCACTTGCAGATCAACAAAACCGGGCGACAGGATGCCGCCTGCAAGCAGATGTGTCTTGGTACCCTGTGGCAGTTCGGCCTGTGGCAAGATGTTGGTCGCGCCGCCTGCATCGACCACTAGCGCATGATCGACCAGCAGCGTCTGGCCGTTGAAAACACGGGCTCCGGTATAGGCGATCATGGGCGGGTTCCTTGGTGGGCTGCGCGCAAGGCCAGCGCGATCGCCCCGTCCAGTGCACGGCCCTTGGCAGCAATAAGATGGGCGGTCTGGGTTTCGGGCAGATAGGCGGCGTAGTGCGGGCCGACCCCTCCGGTCAGACACAGATGGTCGTCGGGCTGGTGATCCAGCGCGATGAGGG
>JAXMNQ010000190.1:0-1642 GCA_034670345.1 Paracoccaceae bacterium
TGCCTCTACCATCTGATCCAGCGCGACCTGATTGCCCGACATCTCCATCCCGACGTCGAAGCCCTGTTTCATCTTCAGCCGCGCGATGACATCGGCAAGGTCTTCGTGACGCACGTCGACGGGGACAACATCGGCGACTTTGGCGGCGAGCTCTAGCCGGGCGGGGTTCACATCCGTGATCACCACATGACGTGCGCCGACGTGGCGGGCGACCGCTGCGGCCATGATACCGATGGGGCCTGCACCGGTGATCAGCACATCTTCCCCCACCAGATCAAAGCTCAGCGCGGTGTGTACCGCATTGCCAAGCGGGTCGAGGATCGCTCCGATATCGTCCGAAATCGTGTCGGGCAGCGGGACAACATTGAACGCGGGCAGCCGCAGATATTGCGCGAAGGCACCTTGTTCATTCACGCCGATCCCACGCGTGGCGGGATCAAGGTGGAACTTGCCGGACCGCGACTGGCGCGAGGTTTTTCCGATCAGATGCCCCTCACCCGAGCAGCGCTGCCCGATGGCCAGATCCGTGACATTCCGGCCCAGTTCCACAATCTCTCCGGCAAATTCATGGCCGGTGATCAGCGGGACAGGCACGGTATTCTGCGCCCATTCATCCCAGTTCCAGATGTGGATATCCGTGCCACAAATGCCGGTTTTGTTGATCTTGATCAGCACGTCATCCGGCCCGATTTCCGGCACCGGCGCGCGGGTCATCCACAGCCCTTCGCGGGGCTCGGACTTACACAGCGCCTTCATTTCGTTGCTCATGACAGAACCCCACAGGCTTTGCCCGCCACCTTGAAGGCTTCGAGCGCACGGTCGAGCTCATCGCGGGTCAGTGCGGCATTCATCTGGGTGCGGATGCGGGCCTGACCGCGGGGCACAACGGGAAAGAAAAAGCCGCTGACATAGACGCCTTCCTCGAACAGGCGCGCTGCCATATCCTGCGCCAACTGCGCCTCGCCCAGCATCACGGGGATGATCGGATGTTCACCAGGCAGAAGGTCAAAGCCGAGGTTGGTCAGCCCCTCGCGCCAGTATTTCGCGTTCTCGAACAGTTGCTTGCGACGATCATCCCCTTGTTCGACCAGTTCAAGCGCCTTGATCCCGGCCATGACAATCGACGGCGGCAGTGAATTCGAAAAAAGATAGGGCCGCGCGCGTTGGCGCAGCAGGTCGATCACGGGCTGCGGCCCTGCGATATAGCCGCCGATGGCCCCGCCAAGCGCCTTGCCCAAGGTACCTGTCAGGATATCCACATCGACCCCGAAGTGCGCAGGCGTGCCCTCCCCCTTCGGGCCCATAAAGCCTGTCGCGTGGCAGTCGTCGACCATCACCAGCGCTTCGTACTTCTCGGCCAGTTTGGTGATTTCGGGCAGTTTCGCCAGATAGCCGTCCATGCTGAACACGCCGTCGGTCGCGATCATGATAAACCGCGCGCCTTCCTCGCGGGCGAGCTTGAGCTGACCTTCAAGGTTGTCCATGTCCGAGTTGGCATAGCGGTAGCGTTTGGCTTTGCACAGGCGGATGCCGTCGATGATCGAGGCGTGGTTCAGACTGTCCGAGACGATGGCGTCCTCTGGCCCGAACAGAGGCTCGAACAGCCCGCCGTTGGCGTCAAAGCAAGCCGCGAAGAGGATGG
>JAXMNQ010000191.1:0-1625 GCA_034670345.1 Paracoccaceae bacterium
GATCGGGCAGGGCTATCACGGCACGGTGACGCCGCCTGCGATCCAGCGCAATATTTTTGAAAACCCCGCATGGTACACGGCCTACACCCCCTACCAGCCCGAGATCAGCCAGGGGCGTCTTGAGGCGCTGTTGAACTTCCAGACCATGGTCAGCGATCTGACCGGTCTTGAGGTCGCCAATGCGTCCCTGCTGGACGAGGCGACTGCCTGTGCCGAGGCGATGACCATGGCGCTGCGCCTGTCGAAATCGAAGGCCAAGGCGTTCTTTGTCGACCGCGATTGCCACCCCCAGAACATTGCCGTGATCCAGACCCGCGCAGCCCCGCTGGATATCGAGGTGATCATCGGCGACCCTGACAAGATGGACGCGAGCGCTGTCTTCGGGGCGCTGTTCCAGTACCCTGGCACCTACGGCCATGTGCGCGACTTTACCGACCATATGGCCGCGCTGCATGAGGCAGGTGCCTTGGGTGTCGTATCCGCTGATCCGATGGCGTTGACGTTGCTGAAAGAACCCGGCGCCATGGGGGCCGATATCGCTGTCGGGTCCACCCAGCGGTTTGGCGTGCCCGAAGGCTATGGCGGTCCGCATGCGGCCTATATGGCTTGCAAGGATGCCTATAAGCGCGCGATGCCGGGGCGGATTGTGGGCGTGTCAATCGATGCGCATGGCAACCGCGCCTACCGTTTGTCCCTGCAGACCCGCGAGCAGCATATCCGCCGCGAAAAGGCGACCTCTAACGTGTGCACGGCGCAGGCTTTGCTGGCTGTGATGGCGTCCATGTATGCGGTGTTCCACGGGCCTGAGGGGCTGAAGGCTATCGCGCAGCGCATCCATCGCAAGGCGGTGCGCCTGGCGAATGGGCTGGAGGAGGCCGGCTTTAAGGTCGATCCCAAATCCTTCTTCGACACGGTGACGGTTGATGTCGGCCCCTTGCAGGCCGCGGTCATGAAATCCGCGGTGGACGAAGGCATCAACCTGCGCCGCGTCGGTGAAACACGTGTCGGCATCACGCTGGACGAACGTACAGTGCCCGCGACGATCGAAGCCGTCTGGCGCGCCTTTGGCATCCGCCGCAGCGACGAGAAATTCGAGGCGCAGTATCGGTTCCCCGATGATATGCTGCGTGAAAGTGCCTATCTCACCCATCCGATCTTCCACATGAACCGCGCGGAGACCGAGATGATGCGCTATATGCGCCGTCTGGCCGACCGTGATCTGGCGCTGGACCGCGCGATGATCCCGCTGGGGTCTTGCACGATGAAGCTGAACTCGGCTGCGGAGATGATGCCCGTTAGCTGGCGTGAGTTCTCGATGATCCACCCGTTTGTGCCGCAGGATCAGGCGCTTGGTTACAAGTATATGATCGACGACCTGTCGGCCAAGCTTTGTGACATCACCGGGTATGACGCGATTTCCATGCAGCCGAATTCCGGCGCACAGGGGGAATATGCGGGCCTGCTGGCGATTGCGTCCTATCACCGTGCCAACGGGCAGGGGCATCGCAACATCTGCCTGATCCCCATGTCGGCCCATGGCACCAACCCCGCCAGCGCCAATATGGTCGGCTGGAAGGTGGTCGTGATCAAGACAGCGGCCAATGGGGACATCGACCTGGACGACT
>JAXMNQ010000192.1:0-1624 GCA_034670345.1 Paracoccaceae bacterium
AACGAGAATTTTTTCATGACTGCGGCTATAAGATGTCCCCCGCATAGGCGCAATCGCGCAGTTTAGCCGCGCGTTCCACAAGGCTGTCATGGAAGCACCGTAAATCTGCGCTATGTCCAGCCGGAACCGCCGGGGCGCTGCCCCGGACCCCGGGATTTATGCCATTTGGAAGCCCGTGTCGTGGCTTGAGTAGACGCAGGCGACCTGCTAGGCGGCGGGATGATTTAGCTGTGCCGGAGTGCGTGACATGCAAGAATTGACGTTTGGCTGGGAAGAATGGGTCGCCCTTCCCGAATTGGGGCTACCCGCGATCAAGGCAAAGATCGACACCGGCGCGCGCACATCGGCGCTGCACGCCCATGACATCGAAGTCTTTGGCCCCGCGTCCAAGCCCAAGGTCCGGTTCAACGTGCATCCTGTGGCCGGCAACGAAGACATCACCATCACCTGCTCCGCGCCCATCATTGACCGGCGCGAGGTCACCTCGTCGAATGGCGAGGCAGAGCTGCGCTATGTCATCTCGACCAAAATGGATGTCGCAGGCCAAAGCTGGCCGATTGACGTGACCCTGACCAACCGTGCGGGCATGACCAGCCGCATGTTGCTGGGCCGTCAGGCGCTGACAGATCACATCACCATCTCGCCCACCGAGAAACGGTTGCAACCGGATCTGAGCTATGACGTCTACCATACCGCCGCTGTGCGCCACCGCGCCCCCAAACGCGCATTGCGGGTCGCCGTGCTGAGCCGTGAAGCCAGCAACTATTCCACCTCGCGTCTGGTCGAAGTCGGCGAGGCCCGTGGCCATACTGTCGAAGTGATCGACACCACCCGTTGCTATATGGCGATCAACGCCATGGCTCCCGAAGTGCATTACGATGGCAAACGTCTGCCGCGCTATGACGCGGTAATCCCGCGGATCGGTGCCTCGGTCACGCCCTATGGCTGCGCGGTGATCCGGCAGTTCGAAACCATCGGGACCTACTGCGTCAACGGCTCTGCCGGTATCTTGTCGAGCCGCGACAAGCTGCATGCGCATCAGGTCTTGGCGTCGAAGAAAATCGGCATGCCGACCACCGCTTTTGCCGCCTCGCCCAAGGACACGTCGAACCTCATGGCACTGGTCGGCACCGCGCCGCTCATCGTGAAACTGCTGGAATCCACCCAAGGCAAAGGTGTTGTGCTGGCCGAGACAAAGAAGGCCGCGGAATCCGTCATTGATGCCTTCCGCGGGCTCAAGGCAAACTTTCTTGTGCAGGATTTCGTCAAGGAAGCCGCGGGCGAGGATCTGCGCTGTCTTGTGGTGGATGGCAAGGTCGTGGCCGCGATGAAGCGCACCGGCGCGGATGGCGATTTCCGCTCCAACCTGCACCGTGGCGGCACCGCTCAGGTCGTGCGCATCACCAAGGTTGAACGCGACACCGCCCTGCGCGCGGCACGGGCCTTTGGCCTGGGCACGGCCGGTGTGGATCTGCTGCGGTCGGACAGCGGGCCAAAGGTGCTTGAGGTCAACAGCTCTCCCGGGTTCGAAGGGATCGAGAAAGCCACCGGCAAGGATATCGTCGGCATGGTCTATGATATGATCGAAGCGCGGGTAAAGCCGCAGCCGGTGCGCAAGCGCAAA
>JAXMNQ010000193.1:0-1621 GCA_034670345.1 Paracoccaceae bacterium
CGCCGCGCATGTGTTCCTGAGCGTGCTGCCCGAAGAGGGCACCGTGATCGACGGGTTGATCGCGGCGGTCCCCGGTGCCGATTGGGTGGCGCTGGATACGCGCGAAACCAACTATGATCGCATCGGGTCGAACGGGGCGGTGGTGCATGACATCATCCCGGCCCCCGATATGGCGCATTATTCCGTGCCCACAGACACCCATGTGACATCGGGCGACCATACCATCTTGCTCAGCTATCTTGATGTGGTGGTGCAGGGGTTCCTGCGCGAATATGGCATCGACGGGGTGCAGCGCTTCTTTGACACAACGCGGGGCTGGGATACGCCGATCCTGAACGACCGCGCCGCTCCGAAATACCCGCGCGCGCAAGAGCTTACCGCGCAGGAAACCGCGCTGGTCGACCAGCATCTGACCCGCCTATCGGCGCAGGTGCAGTAGCGACATTAACCGCCCGTCGCGGGCGAAAGCTTCGGGCTTGGCGCGTTTGCGCTGCCCGCCTTGCGCGATCATCCGCCGCGCGAGCACCCAGGCCAGCGCCCCGAAGAGCACCCCCGCCGCCGCCTGCCCGATCAGCACACCGGGGGCCCCGAACAGCAGGCTGCCACCCCAGACCAGCGGAATCATCCCCAGCGTGTTGCGGCCCCAGTTGGTCACGGTCGAATAATAGGGGTGGCCCATATTGTTGAACGCCGCATTCGAAACGAACAACACGCCGTTGAAAAAGAACGCCAGGGATAGCGGCCCGCAGAACAGATAGATCAACGTCAAGGTGATCCCCTGCGCATCAAACATCGCCGCCAGCGGGGCGCGGAACGTAAACAGCGCGGCCGAGATGACAACGATCACCAAAGCGGCAAAGCTGACCCCCGCGGCATAGGTCCGCTTGACCCGTCCCAGATCGCCCGCGCCAAAGTTCTGCCCGATGATCGGCCCCACCGCCCCCGACAGGGCAAAGATCACGGCAAATGCAACGGGCATCATACGGCTGACAATCGCCATGCCTGCGACAGCATCCTCGCCATACGCCGCCATTGCACGGGTCACATAGGCCTGTCCCACCGGCGTGGCGACCTGCGTCAGAATGGCGGGCACCGCGATGGACAACACGGGCATCAGATCGCGCCATAGCCCCGCAGGGCGCGGCATCGCGATCCCGCCATAGTGGCGCACAATTGGCATCAGGGCGGTATAGGCAATCACCACCCGCGCCACAAAAGACGCCCAGGCCGCGCCGGTCAGGCCCAGATCAAAGGTAAAGATCAGGATCGGATCGAGAATGGCATTCACGATGCCCCCCGCAATGGTCGCCATCATCGCCCGCCGCGCATCCCCATGGGCCCGCAGGATCGCGCTGCCCATCATACCGACCATCAGAAATGGCACCGACGGCACGACGATCTGCAGGAAATCTACCGCCAGCGCCGCCGTCTCACCGCCTGCGCCCACCCAGCCGACCAGCACATCCAGCGACAGGAACACACAAAGCGCAAAGATCACGCCAAAGACCGCGCCATAGCACAGCGCATGGGTCGTCCTCTCTGTCGCGAGCTGCGCGTTGTCCTGCCCCAAGGCCCGCGCGACCAAGGCCCCCGCCGCGATGCCCAACCCGATCCCGAAGGA
>JAXMNQ010000194.1:0-1617 GCA_034670345.1 Paracoccaceae bacterium
CTTGGGTGCGATCAAGACAGCGATGGAAGCCATCGACGTTGGGACCTCCACCGATCTTGCAGCCGATCTGGCAACCGCCGAAGGTCAGCTGGCGGCTTCGATCACTGCATCGACATCATTGGGCATTACCGAAAACGCTCTCGACGGTCAGATGGAGTTCATCGACAGCCTGACAGACACGCTGGATTCCGGCGTGAGCTCGATGGTTGATGCGGATATGGAAGAAGAAGCGGCGCGTTTGCAGGCCTATCAGGTTCAGCAGCAGCTGGCGACGCAGTCCTTGTCGATTGCAAACCAGGCGCCTCAGAACATCCTGAGCTTGTTCCGTTAATTCGGTTCAGGCGTTATATGAAAAACCCCTCTCCGCCACTGGTGGGGAGGGGCCCTGACGAAGGGGCCACCGGCTTGGACATACGTCCCGCCGGTTTTTTTATTGCGCTGGCGTCGCTTCGGCGCGGGCGCGTTCCTCGAAAAAACTACGCAGCGGGTCATCGATGCCGGATTCAAGGATCATCCGGTAGGTGTCGGCAAAGCCTTCGGCGGCTGAGGTCTTGTCGCCGCGGCTTTGTGACAGGAACGGGCTGGCCGCGCGGAAAAATGTGATGGCTTGGTCCGTTTCCGGGTCGGACCCGGCTTTATACGCCCCCAAACGGATCAGATCTTCCATGTCGGCATAGCGGCCCAAGGCCTTGCGCGCGACTTTGGTGATCTCGTATTCTTCGGGAGAGTGGCAGCCCGGCAGCATCCGTGACAGCGATTTTTGCAGGTCGATCGCGGGGAAACGCCCCTGTTCGGCGATGCGCCGGTCGAGCACCAGATGCCCGTCCACGATCCCGCGCACCGCATCCGCGATGGGTTCGTTCATATCGTCCCCATCTACCAGCACCGTATAAAGACCGGTAATGTCACCTTCTGCCGCCATGCCGGGGCCCGCACGTTCCAACAAATGGGGCAATTCGCTGAACACCGACGGCGGATAGCCCCGCAGGGTTGGCGGCTCGCCGCGGGCGAGGCCGATTTCACGCTGCGCCATCGCAAAACGGGTGACGCTATCCAGCAGCAGCAGCACCTGCTTTCCCGTCGATTTGAAGTATTCAGCAATCGCGGTCGTGGTTAATGCGGCCTGTTTGCGCAGCAGCGGTGCCTCGTCCCCGGTAGAGACGACGACAACGGCGCGCGCCATGCCTTCTTCGCCCAGATCCTCTTGGATGAACTGTTGCACCTCGCGGCCGCGTTCGCCGATCAGCCCGATGACAATTACATCGGCATCCGTATTGCGGGCCAGCATGGCCATCATGGTCGATTTACCGACACCGGAACCGGCGAAAACACCCATCCTCTGGCCGCGGCAAATCGGCGTGAAGATATCAATGCATTTGATCTGTGTTTCCAGCTTCTCGCCCACTTTCTTGCGGTCGAATGCACCGGGTGGGTTGGCGCGAAAGCGGGTTTTGCGGCGCGGGCGGCGCGCGCGGGTGTATCGCGTGAGCGGGCGGCCAAGCGCATCAACCACCGTGCCGATCCAGCTGTCGTCGGGGGACACCATATCGTCATGCTCGATCAATTCGACGGTATTCCCGACGGACACGCCCTCCCATGTGCCGAACGGCAGAACGC
>JAXMNQ010000195.1:0-1606 GCA_034670345.1 Paracoccaceae bacterium
GGAAATAGGTCTTGAGCGCGAGCGCCAGCGCAAAGAACATGTGATCCAGCACATAAAGCGTCGCGGCCACCACCACGCCCCAGCCCAGATAATAGACGCCGCCATAGGCCAGAAACACGATGATCAACCCGATGTATTCAAAGCTCAACGTGCGGCGTTCGCCAAAGAAGCCGACTGCACGGCCCATCAGCGGGGCAAAGATCATATTGGCGATCAGGTTGATCAGATAGAGCAGGGTGATTTCATGCACATCAAACCCAAAGCGTTCGACCATCATGAAGCCCGCAAAAACGACAAAGATCTGCCGCCGCGCGCCTGACATGAATTGCAGCGCGTAATACAGCCAGTACCGCTTGCGCAGCACCATCTTCTTGACCTGCGGTGTCGGGGCCTCGAACTGCGGATAGGCCAGCAACGCGACCAGCGCGATCACCGCCGTCACCCCGCCGCCAATCAGATAGACGATGTTATAGGACAGCGACAAGGTATCCCATAGCGCCATGATCGCCAGATATGCCACCAGAGTCGCCAATGACCCCGCCGCCATCAGCCAGCCAATCATGCGGGGCGCGTCCTCGATCTTGAGCCACTGCAACTGCAGCGACTGGTTCACCGTCTCGTAATAGTGAAACCCGATAGAGCTGAGCATTGTGATCGTCAGGATACCGCCCATCGACGGGAACCACGCGGTCAGCGCCGTCGCCACCCCCAGCAGCACCAGCGACACCAACCCCAATACCTGTTCGCGCACGAACAGGATAATCGCGATCACACCGACCGCCAGAAAACCCGGTATCTCGCGCACCGTATGCAGCAACCCGATGTCCGACCCGTCGAACCCGGCGACCTCGATCACAAAGTTATTCAGCAGCGCCGACCATGTGTTGAAGGCAATGGGCATCGCCAGCGCCATCAGGAACAGCAGCGCCACGGGGCGGCGCCAGAACGGTTGATGCTTCGCATCTTCAAGGGTCACATATTGGGTCATGGGCAATTCCTTACCCCCGTTCCCGCCCCTTGACGAGATCAAATCACCCGCCTCACGCGCATGCTCAGCGCAACCGCAGCTTCCAAATGGCCCAAAATCCTCGCCGAAGGCCCTTGCCCCGCAGGGGCAAGCGCGTCTCACCGCTAATAAAAACTCTGCGGATCGATATCGACGGCGATGCGCACATCATTCTTCAACCGCAGCTGTGCGACCCATTTCGCCAATGCCTCTTGCAGAGGCGCGGCCTTTTCGGCCTTGACCAGCAGCCGCACGCGATGCCGCCCGCGCACCCGTGCGATTGGCGCGGGCGCGGGCCCATAGACCTGCGCGCCGATAGCCCGCAGCGGCGCATCCTGCCGCGCCAGCTGGTTGCCCGCATCAAACAGCGCTGCCACATCAGGGCCGCTCAGGATGATGCCCGCCATCCGGCCATAGGGCGGCACGCCGGCGTGGCGGCGCTCTCCGGCTTCGGCTTTCCAGAACCCCTCCTCGTCCCCTGCCAGAATGGCGCGGATCACCGGGTGATCCGGCTGAAAGGTCTGCAACAGCGCGGTGCCCGGAGCCTCGGCCCGTCCGGCGCGCCCCGCCACCTGCCGCATCAACTGATAGGTTCGTTCT
>JAXMNQ010000196.1:0-1596 GCA_034670345.1 Paracoccaceae bacterium
CGTCGCCATTATTGCCTTGTTGCTGACTCTCGCCGCCTGTGGTGTGGACGGGGAACCCGTGCCGCCGCAGGTCAATAGCACGGTGACGCTGTCGTCCTCCGGCATGTCGGTGGGCACTGGCGTCACCCTTGGCCGTGGCCCGTTCCGGCTGGGTCTGGGGGCGGCGCTGTGATCCGCGCGGCGGTGCTGGCCGTGGTTGCACTGGCGGTGCTGGCGGGCTGTGACAGCGCGCAACGCCATGCGCCAAGCGCCCATGACAGCCGCGCCTATCCCCCCGCGACGGATACCGCCACCCGCAAGCATCGCAGCAACTATGAGCCCGGTGTGCATATCTCGGGGCATGTGGATGTGGGCGTTTCCAAGACATTCTGTTCGGCGGGAAAAGCTTAGGAGCCTGAAACTATGGATCATTTCCTGTACCGCGATGGCGCGCTGTTCGCCGAGGATGTCGCCATCTCCGAGATCGCAGCCGCGGTCGGCACGCCCTTTTACGTCTATTCGACCGCCACGCTGTTACGCCATTTCAAGGCATTTGACGATGCGCTGGACGGGATGGATCATCTGGTCTGCTACGCGATGAAAGCGAACTCGAACCAAGCGGTTCTGAAAACGCTCGCGCAGGCGGGGGCGGGCATGGATGTGGTGTCGGCGGGGGAATACCTGCGTGCCAAGGCGGCAGGCGTGCCCGGCGACAAGATCGTGTTCTCGGGCGTGGGCAAGACCGTCTCTGAAATCCGGCTCGCGCTTGAGGGTGGCATCCGCCAGTTCAACGTCGAATCCGAACCCGAGATGGAGGTGCTGGACGCCGTCGCACGGTCGATGGACAAGGTCGCGCCGATTACCATCCGCGTGAACCCCGATGTCGACGCCAAAACCCATGCCAAGATCGCGACGGGCAAGTCCGAGAATAAATTCGGTATCCCCATTGCCCGCGCCCGCGAGGTCTATCGCATGGCCGCCGCGATGCCGGGCCTGGAGGTCGTGGGCATCGATGTGCACATCGGCAGCCAGCTGACCGATCTGACGCCGTTCGAACTGGCGTACCAGAAGGTTGCGGAGCTGACCGAGCAGCTGCGCGCCGACGGGCATACCATTCGCCGTCTGGATCTGGGCGGCGGGCTGGGAATCCCCTACGAGCGTAGCAATGCCGCCCCGCCGCTGCCCACGGATTACGGCGCGATGGTGCAAAAGACGCTTGGCCATCTGGGCTGCGAGATCGAGATCGAGCCGGGCCGTCTGATCGCGGGCAACGCCGGCCTCATGGTGAGCGAGGTGATCTATGTCAAATCCGGCGAGGGCCGCGATTTCCTGATCATCGACGGTGCGATGAACGACCTGATCCGCCCTGCCATGTACGAAGCCCATCACGATATCATCCCCGTCGTCGAAGCCGAAGCAGGGGCCGAGCAGCAGCCCTATGACATCGTCGGGCCGGTCTGCGAATCCGGTGATACCTTTGCCAAGCAGCGCATGATGCCAAAGCTGGCGGCGGGCGATCTGGTGGCCTTCCGCAGTGCCGGTGCCTATGGCGCGGTGATGGCCAGCGAATACAACTCTCGTGCGCTGATCCCCGAGGTGCTGGTCCATGGCGATCAA
>JAXMNQ010000197.1:0-1590 GCA_034670345.1 Paracoccaceae bacterium
CAGAGCTGTGCCAGATCGTCATAGTGATGCGACAGGAAGTGGCCCGATTGGCCGGTTGAGGTGATGAACACCGATGAATCCGGATCGGCGAAGTCATAAACCCCGCGGAAGCCTGCGCCGTGGACATTGGCGAAAGGGTCCGGCCCCGTGCCACGGGTGCGGCCACGCAGCAGGGTGTTGTCACCGCCCGAGGTCGATTGGCGGATGTTCATGAAGTAGCGCAACACGGGTACTTCGCCCAAGGTCTGGTGGTCGTGGGTGGCTTGGTGTGCGTCGCCCCACCGCAGGGATTCCAGCTGGGTGCCCCATGTCTCGTTGATCCAGATCAGCGCATCGTCCAGCGCCATGCGGGCCATGTCGGGGCAGGTCTCTTTCGGGGCGGATTGCAGCACGTCGCACCATGCGGCCGCACCGTCCACATCGCGGAAAACACGTTCGATGAACAGCGGATCGACATGATCGAATTCCTCCGCCAAGGCCCCCAGCTCGTCCTGGATCAGCCGTTGCTGCAAGGCGCGCAGCCAGGCGGCATAGATCAACGGTTCGGGCAGATGTTCGTTCATCTCGCCCGACCAGCCGGCAAGCAGGGTCAGCGCGCGTTGGCGTTGGCGTTCGGGCGTGCCTTCGGGCGCGGTTTCGCCGGTGAACCAAAGCTCGGCCCCGATCAGCGGTAGCAGAGAGCGTGCGGTGAAGCTGACCGTATCCAGCTGCGCCTCGATAAAGCTGTCGCGCGTGTGCACCTGACGGCGCTGCATCAGATTGCGCCACCGTTGGATGCGTTGCGTATCGCCCCAAAGGAAGGACACGTGGTTGGGGAAGGGGCGGTCCACCGTCTTGTTGTTGGTATTGCCGATAATCCCGCCGCGGGGCGACAGGAATTCGGGGTTTGCGCTATAGGGCAGGCGGCCCTGCCAGCGGTTCGCGGCGATCCAGCCCGGTGTGGGCATGCGCCCCTGGCTTTGATGCGCGGCGTCGCGGGCGGGCAGCGCGCCGATGGTTTTCATCGCGATGGTATTCACATCCACCAGCGTCAGGTTTTGCGACGGCGCGATATAGGCCTCGCCCGCGGTGATCCCTTCCTCGACGGTCTTGGCCTCCATCAGCTGCATGGCCGCGGCGATCGAGGTATCGGCGGGGTCCAGCGCGGTCCAGTTCAGCGCGGCGACATGACCGGGCGGGGTGATCGCGGCAAGGTTATAGTGGCTGCCGGGAAGCACCGGCCCATTGTCGGTCCAGCGCAGGGTCAGGGTGATCGGATCGGCATCCTTGACCGTGATGATCGACGCGCGTTTGGCGAATTTCTTGAACCCGTCGGGGGTGCGGTATTCCTCGCTGTTGTCGGGGTTCAGCTCTTCGATATAGACGTCCTGATCGTCGGCATAGGACGAGGTGATCCCCCAGCCAAGCGCGCTGCTGCGCCCTGTCAGCACCACGGGGATACCGGGGATCGTGCCGCCGATGACACCGCCCGATTGCAACTCGAGCCGCGCGAGGTACCAGATGGTCGGCGCGGTGAAGCCCAGATGCGGGTCATTGGCGATCAGCGTCCCGCCCGAGGCAGAACGATCCCGTGCGGCAGCCCAAGCGTTG
>JAXMNQ010000198.1:0-1565 GCA_034670345.1 Paracoccaceae bacterium
ATGCGGCTGACGCCCTCGGCGCGGCAGGTCTGCGCAATCGCCGCAACGCTCACCGGCCCGTCCACGGGCTGGCCGCCGGTCATGGCGACGGCGTCATTATAGAGGATCTTGTAGGTGATATTGGCCCTGGCCGCCACCGCCTGGCGGATCGCCAAAGACCCGGAATGATACCAGGTGCCCTCGCCAAGGTTCTGGAACATGTGCTGGCCGCCATTGAAATGCGAGCGCACGATCCACGGAACGCCTTCGCCGCCCATCTGGGCATATCCCTCAGTATCGCGGTCCATCCAGCTTGCCATCACATGGCAGCCGATGCCTGAGGCCGCCATGCTGCCTTCGGGCAGTTTTGTCGAACTGTTGTGCGGGCAACCGGAGCAAAAATAGGGCGTCCGCGTGGCGCCCTCTGTCAGCAGCTTGACGGGCTCCCTCTGTGTCAGTTTCCGGGCTTTGCTGATCAGCGCTTCGCCGGGAAAAAACGGGTCGAGCCGTTCGGCCAGGATCGGCACCAGCCCAAGCGGGCTGAGTTCCCCGGTCCAGGGCACAAGATCGCGCGTGGCCTCGGCGTCGTGTTTGCCGATCATCTTTTGCGGTTTGTCGCCCGGCCAGTCGTAGAAATATTCCTTGAACTGGCTTTCGATAATGCCGCGCTTTTCCTCGATCACCAGCACTTCGCGTTTTGCCCGCACGAAATCCAGCGCATCGCGCCGCGCCAGCGGCCAGACCATGCCGACCTTGTAGATGTCGATACCCAGCGTGCGGCATTTTTTCTCGTCAAGACCGAGCAGCCGCAGAGCCTCCATCAGATCAAAATGCCCCTTGCCGGTGGTCACGATCCCATAAGTCGCCTGGGGCAGATCATAGATTCGCCGATCGATCGGGTTCGCCTCGACAAAGGCCTCCACTGCTTTGAGTTTGTAGCCGATGCGGGTTTCGATCTCGACGCTCGGCAGGTCGGCGCGGCGGATATGCAGGCCACCCGGCGGGCCGTTGAATGCGGGCAGGGTGAACTGCCGGTCCGGCGTTAGTGCGAGCGAGCGGCCCGATTCGACCGTCTCGGAAATCGCCTTGAACCCGACCCAGGTGCCCGAAAAGCGCGACAGCGCGATGCCATATTCACCAAAGGCGCCATATTCCTCCACAGAAGCCGGATTGAGTGTCGGCATGAACCAGGACATGAAGGCGACATCCGACTGGTGCGGCATGGAAGACGAGACGCAGCCATGGTCATCGCCGGCCACCACCAGCACACCGCCCTTTGGCGACGAGCCATAGGCATTGCCATGTTTCAGCGCGTCACCGGAGCGGTCGAGGCCGGGTCCCTTGCCGTACCACATGGAAAAGACGCCCTCGAACTGGCATGCATGATCAAGCGACGCCTGTTGTGCGCCAAGCACGGCTGTGGCGCCCAGATCCTCATTGATGGCCGGCATGAAGGTAATATTCTTGTCTTTCAACAAATCCTTGATGCGCCAGAATTCCAGATCCAGTGCACCCAGCGGGGAACCGCGATAACCGGAAACGAAACCGGCCGTCTTGAGGCCTGCCTGCCGGTCCCGCCGTGCCTG
>JAXMNQ010000199.1:0-1541 GCA_034670345.1 Paracoccaceae bacterium
CAGCGTTGCATGCCCATCCATCGGACCGATGGCCGCGCGCAGATCATGGCCCGCGGCGCTGCGCAGCCAGATCAGCCCGCCCGCCCAGTCATAGGTCCAGCGCTCTGCCCCCGACCGCGCCGCGATCCCCGGCGCGTCAGAGGGTTTGCACGACACGCGCCACACATCACCCTGCCCGTCGTGAAACACCGCCACACCGCGGATGCCGGACCAAAGCGCCTGCGTCGCCGCAGCATCGCGTTGCTCGACCTCTGCCCCCGCGCCGGCGAGTAACGATTGAAGCTGGCTCAGACGGTAGCTGACCGATGCCTCGAACCCCTCTATGCGCAGTGCGGTTTCGCGGGTGGCAGGGTCATGGGCGGCACCTGTCACCTCGAACGGACTGCCAAGGGCGCGGGCCATCGCGGCCACAGCGGCCCCATCGTCCAGCCCGTGCAACACCAAGGTCGCCTGCGTTTCAGGGCGTGGCAACACCTTCATCGACACCTCACTCAGCACACCCAAAATGCCGTAAGACCCCGCCATAAGCTTGACCAGATCATAGCCGGTGACATTCTTCATCACGCGCCCGCCGTTCTTGACCACGGCACCGCGCCCGTCGACAAAGCGCACCCCCAGCAGAAAGTCCCGCGCCGCCCCGACCGAGATCCGCCGCGGCCCGCTGATATTGCCTGCCATCACCCCACCGATCGTCGGCGTGCCGCTGGTGCCCAACAGTCCGCGATGGTCCATCGGTTCGAACGCGAGACGCTGGTTTTCGGCGGCCAGCGCCTCTTCGATCTCGGCCACGGGGGTGCCGGGTTTCGCGACCAGCGTCAGCGCACCGGGTTCATACAGCGTGATCCCCTGCAGCCCCGCAAGGCTCATCACCTGACCTGTCGCGGGCAGGCCGCGCGTGCCGCCCCCCTGAACCGAGATCGGGCCAGCGGCACCTTTGACCGCTTCGACCAGCGCCTCTTCGGATGTGATGGCCATGTCTCGGCTCCTTCGTCGTGCGTGTGATCTGTTGAAGATCAGCAGTTAATCAGGCGCGGGTTATTCCGCCGCCAGCGCCACGGCGCGGCGTGTCTCTGACGCATCCAGCGGAAAGACCTTGGCGGGGTTCAGCAGCCATGCGGGGTCGAACACATCCTTCACCGCCATCTGCGCCTCCAGATCGTCGGGGGCGTATTGCACATGCATCAGATCGCGTTTCTCGATCCCGACGCCATGTTCGCCGGTCAGACAGCCGCCCACCTCGACGCAGAGCTTGAGGATCTCGGCCCCGAATTCCTCGCACAGCTCCAGATCGCCCGGTTTGTTGGCATCAAACAGGATCAACGGGTGCATATTGCCGTCGCCTGCATGGAACACATTGCCGACCTTCAGCCCAAACTGATCGCTGAGTTCCTTGATGCGTTTGAGCACGAAGGGCAGCGAGGACACAGGGATGGTGCCATCCAGACACATGTAGTCGTTGATCTGCCCCATCGCGCCAAAGGCCGATTTCCGACCCAGCCAGATCTTGGCGCTTTCCTCAGCGGATTTGGATTGCCGCAGTT
>JAXMNQ010000200.1:0-1537 GCA_034670345.1 Paracoccaceae bacterium
GCTTGCTGGTGACACCAGCCTGCGTCCCCCCCCCAATGGGGCGACTGTCCAGAAACCGTAGCCCCCCTGCGTCATCTATACGATAGGCCAGTAAATCACCGCCCCCAAAACGCGAGGTCGTGTATAAAACCGACCCGCCAGAGGACTGTACAACAGCCATATCCGTTACCCCCGTCAGCGCCAGATCCGCCCGGCCGGGCAATGTGGTTAAGTGGTCAAGCTCCATCGTTTTGTCCCCGCTTTGGTGTTGCGGGGACAAAGATGCGCTGAAGGTCTTAACGGTGGCTTCATGATTTATGGCGGCATTATGGTTCTTTCATACAATTTTCGGGATTTACGCGCTTAGACATATATACCGCCGCTTTGGACGCTGCCCGCCGTATCCCCAGGCAGCACAATACCGCCACTCTGGATCACGCCCTGGGTCGCCACATCAAAGCGCTTTCCCGTGGCCGCCCCCGCGAAACTATGCCCGCTAAAATCCGCCTGTCCCGCCATCGTGCAGATCGCAAAGGCAGTGGTGAAATTTGGCGTATTGGATAAGGTTAGAGCCTGAACACCGCCCCCAAGCACTGCCCCCTGCGACAGCCGCAAGTGATAGGCCGCGCCGCCGTCGATCGCGTAAGAACCGCCCCCTTCTAGCCGCCCGCTCACGAGGTCAATATGCCCGCCAGCAGTACCAAAGGTGACCTGATCCACCTCTAGCACGCCACCTGACAAGACGCGAAGTGTCGGCTCGGTGCCAGACGTCTCCAGCCTTACCCCACGCAGCTTCAGCCGTCCCGTGACCAGCTCCATCGCAGCCCCCGAGGAGGTCACGGTCACAGCGTTGGGGTTGCTGACATTACCAATAATCTCAATACCGCCGCCCCCCAACGGAGCCATGATCCCAACCGGCGCAGCGCCCAGATCATAGACACCATCAGCAAGCTGCACCGTCACCAGATGCCCGCTCCCGTCGACACGCGCTACTTCCGTCACTGCACGGTCGAGCGTCGCAAAAGCACCCTGGCCAGCGGCCTGCCCGTCGCGGGTATCGCTTCCCAACAGCGGATCGACATAGTAGGTGCGCGGGCCGGTCAGCATCTCGCGCCAACCCGAAACCGGGGCCGTCACCCGCCCCGTCGCCGCTTCGATCCGCAAGGCTTCTGCCCAGCTGCTGCCGTCCGCGCTCACCTTGAACGTGAAATCATCGCTTCCCGCAGTCCCCAATTCCGCACGCCCGCCGAATCCGGTTTGGAACAACAGACTGGCGGTATCACCCGCCGCCGCTTTGTTTATCTTGACCTGATGGCCGGCACCGGCATGCTTAAAAAGCACCGCATCCGACGCCACAACCAGCCGGTTATAGCCATCGGGGGTCGCGCCCACGCCCAATTGCGGCACATCGCTGAGACTGGGCACCGCCCAGCGCGTCCCATCATACACAACATGTGCTTGGCTCGGGCTGACAAGCGCCACCCAACCGGGCAAAGCTGCGATGAACTGCCAAGCACCATCTACAAAAACCGCTATCTCGTGGTCATGCCCGGCCCAG
>JAXMNQ010000201.1:0-1533 GCA_034670345.1 Paracoccaceae bacterium
CGGATGGCCCATTTTGCGGATCGCGTCAACGATCAGCCCTAGTTTCATGGACAAGGAGCCCTTGGCGAGCACAACATCGCCACTGTCCAGATGCGACGAAAGCGCGGGCAGCAGGTCGGCGGCGGTCTCGGCCCATTCCCCGCGTTGATGCGCGGGCAGCAGGTCATAAAGCGACTTCATCAGCGGGCCCACACAGTGGATCACATCCAGCTTTTTGGTGGCGTCGAGATGCGCGAGCCCTGCGTGCAGGGCGATCTCGTCCGGTCCCAGTTCTTTCATGTCGCCCAGATAGGCGATGCGCCGCCCCTTGCTGACGCGGCCGATATCATGGGTCACCTCGGCAGCGGCCAGTACCTCTAGGGCGGCGGCCATTGAGGTGGGGTTCGCGTTATAGCTATCGTCGATGAGGTTCAGCGTTAGATGGGTGTCGACCACGTCGAGATGGATGACCTCTCGCACGCCGCGCCCCTTATAGGGTGTCCAGCGTCCCAACGAGGCCGCAGCCAGCGCCAGATCAGCCCCCATGGCCTGTGCAGAGGCCAAGGCCCCCAAGGCGTTCATCGCGAAATGCCGTCCCGGCGTTCCGATCTTGAACAGCAGTGGTGTGCCGTCCGCGTCGGCGCGCACGACGGTGGTGTCGCCTTGCACCTGCACATCCAGCAGTTTGTACTGATAGCCATGCTCGCCAAATTCAACCTCGCGCAGGCGGCGATCCACGGCCTTGGCCATCAGGATCGCGGCGTGTTCGATGTCAGCGTTGATCACCGCCACGCCCCCCGGTTGCAGCCCGTCAAAAACGGCGGCTTTCTCGACCGCGATTTCCGCGACATTGGCAAAGGCTTCCAGATGCACGGCGGCCACGGTGGTGACCATCGCGACATCCGGCTTGGCCATCTGCGCCAGCGGAGAGATCTCTCCGGGGTGGTTCATGCCGATCTCGATCACGGCGTATTCCGTATCCGCAGGCATCCGCGCCAGCGTCAGCGGCACACCCCAGTGGTTGTTATAGCTGTCGACAGAGGCATGCGCCCGCCCCTGGTCGGCAAAGATCGCAAGCAGCATTTCCTTGGTCGAAGTCTTGCCGACGCTGCCCGTCACCGCGACGACCTTGGCCTGCGTTCGGGCCCGCGCGGCGGCACCAAGCGCCTCAAGGCCCCTCAGCACATCCTCGACGATCAGCAGCGGAGCATCCTCGGCCACGCCCTCGGGCACATGGGTGACCAGCGCGGCCCCCGCCCCTTTTTCCAGCGCCATGGCGACAAAATCATGCCCGTCGCGCACGTCTTTCAGCGCGACGAACAGATCCCCCGGTGCAAGGGTACGGGTATCAATCGACACGCCGTCACAGGCCCAGTCCCCGATCGCGCGGCCACCGGTGGCGCTTTCGGCCTCTTTTGCTGTCCACAGGCTCATGCCAATCTCCCATCCAGCGCCGCGACGGCGACGCTGGCCTGTTCCACATCATCAAAGGGTAGCACATCGTCACCGATGGTCTGTCCGGTTTCATGGCCCTTGCCCGCGATCAGCAGCGCG
>JAXMNQ010000202.1:0-1527 GCA_034670345.1 Paracoccaceae bacterium
ATTCGTCCGATCACCGATCACACGCAGGCCCTTTCGGGCGAATACGCGGCGAACCGCGCGCTCTCAAAAGGCAACATGTTTACCAACGAGGCTCTGGAAGCCGCGCGCTACGACCCCATCAAGCGCGTCTATTCCTGGCCGCAGAACCAATAATGATCAGCCAGCCAAAAACACTCGCGCGTGGCCTGGCTGCGCGCCCCCAAGGAGATTAAAATGAACCATTCGGCCGAAGTTGAGAACCACTATCAGGTGCGTGGCTGGTACTCGTCTGTTCAGGAAATCCGGCATGACGGCGGTGAGCCGGGCGAGCCGCTGATCAAGGTCGCCGTCGGCGTCATTATCCGTAATCCCTTCGTGGGCACCTACAAGGCCGACCTTTCGGCGCTGACCGGTCCGAGTGCCGCGATCGGCAACGCGTTGGGCGAACGCGCCATGGCGCTGCTTGGCGGACGTCCGGCCGAGAGCTACGGCAAGGGCGGCATCGCCGGTGTCGGCGGCGAACAGGAGCACGTGGTCGCCTGCATCACCACCGAGTTCGGCAATCCGTTGCGTGATCAGGTGGGTGGTGGAGAGGCCTGGATTTCATCCGCATCCAAGGTCGCATCGGCCGGTACATCGATCGACATCCCGCTCGCTCACAAGGATGAGCTTTACATTCGGTCGCATTATGATGCGATCACCTTCGCGGTACCTGATGGCCCGCGTCCGGATGAGATCCTCATCTGCGTCGCGGCGGCGACCGGTCCGCGTGTCCACCAGCGCGTGGGCGGCAAGACGGTCGCGGATCTCGCTGCCGCTCAGTAACCCGATAGAACATCACGGAAGGACGTATTCCATGCCTCTGAATATCAAAGACCTCAAGATCACATCCGCAGACTTCGAGCCGCTTGGCATGTTGCGCGACGAGCATGCGGGCGACAAGGGCAATGTGCTGCCCAAGCTGACTGTCAGCGGCGTCCCCGCCGGCGCCAAGGAGCTCGCTGTGATCTGCCACGATCCGGACGCGCCACTGCCCCAGGGCTTCACTCACTGGACAGTCTACGGGATTGACCCTTCGGCAACCGATCTCTCCGACGCGCAGGAAAAGTATCGCGTCGGCCCGAATGGTGCCGGCCACATGCAGTATTATGGTCCCCAGCCACCTGCAGGCCACGGCAAGCACCATTACTATTTCTGGGTCTACGCCCTCGACACGACGGTTGAAGGGACGCCGACCCGGGAAGAATTCCTCGCCAAATACGCCGACAACATCATTGAGCAGAACAGGATCGTTGGTCTTTACGAAAACAAGTGAAGGTCCCGGTGAGAGCAACAACAAACAGCCGCCGCGACCGCAACGCTTTGGGAGATTCCAGAAATGACCGCCACTACACCTGCCCAGCAAACCGTCTTCGAAGAGCTGGTTACAGCCACGAAAATCCTGTTGCACGAAGGCATCCTTGACACGTTCGGCCATATCAGCGCCCGTGATCCCGAGGATCCGCAGAGCTTCTTCCTGGCTCAGAAACTCGCCCCCAGTCACATCAC
>JAXMNQ010000203.1:0-1509 GCA_034670345.1 Paracoccaceae bacterium
CGTGATGCTGGCCGCATCTGTGCGGGATTATCTGGTGAACTATGGCGTGTCGGTCGGGGATCGCACGGTGGTGGTCACCAATAATGACGACGCCTACCGCACCGCCATCGCCTTGACCGAGGCCGGACTGACCGTGCCCGCCATTCTGGATGCCCGCGTGCTGCCGCAGGATTCCGCGCTGATGACGCGCGCCAAAGATCTGGGCATTCGCGTGATGATGGGTCATGCCGTGGCGCGGGTGACAGGCGGCAAACGCGTGACAGGCGTAGAGGTGTGCAGCCAAGCGGGTGAGGGTGCGGTGCTTGAAACCTTCCCCTGTGACGCCGTCGCCATGTCGGGCGGATGGTCGCCTGTGGTGCATCTGTGGTCCCATTGCGGCGGCAAGCTGACCTGGGATACCGCGGGGGCCATGTTCCGCCCCGATGTGAACAATCCGCCGCTGGGGGCGGACGGGCATGGTTTTGTCACCGCCGCCGGTGCCGCGGGTGGGTTCTTTGCGCTGGATGATATCTTGCACGACGCCCATGCCGCTGCGGATGGGGTGGTCACGACGCTGGGGTTCAAGCTGCCCGCCGACGCCGTCTCGCCGAACGCCGACCGGCAAGAGGAAGCGCCGCTCGCCCCCGTCTGGATGATGCCCCAAGGCGCAAATGTGAAGCTGCGCGAGAAGACGTGGCTGGATTATCAGAACGATGTCAAAGTGTCAGACGTGCGGCTTGCCGCGCAAGAAGGCTTTGTCAGCGTCGAACACGCCAAACGCTATACCACGCTCGGCATGGCAACGGATCAAGGGAAGCTCAGCAATATCAACGGGCTGGCAACGCTGGCGGGCGCGATGGATGCGGATATTCCCGCGGTTGGTACCACCACCTTCCGCCCGCCGTACCACCCGATTTCGATGGGCGCGATCGCGGGCGAGGCGCGTGGCGATGTCTTCCAGCCGATCCGCCGCACCCCGCTGCATGACTGGCACGACGCGAACGGTGCCGAATGGGAACCCGTCGGCCAGTGGCGACGCCCCTATGCCTATCCACGCAAGGGCGAAACCACCCATGACGCGGTGATGCGCGAGGTCACCAACACGCGCAGCAAACTGGGGATGCTGGATGCCTCCACCCTTGGCAAGATCATCGTCAAGGGACCGGACGCGGGGCGTTTTCTCGACATGCTATACACCAATATGATGAGCACGCTGAAACCGGGTAAATGCCGCTATGGCCTGATGTGTTCGGAAAACGGGTTCCTGATCGACGATGGTGTCGTTGCGCGGATCGATGACGACACCTTCTTGTGCCACACAACGACAGGCGGCGCGGAAAGCATCCACCAGCATATGGAAGAATGGCTCCAGACCGAGTGGTGGGATTTCAATGTCTATGTCGCCAATGTCACCGAGCAATATGCGCAGATCGCCGTGGTCGGCCCCAATGCACGCAAATGTCTGGAAAAGCTGGGCGGCATGGATGTCAGCAAGGACGCGCTGGCCTTTATGGAGTGGGCGGACGGCAC
>JAXMNQ010000204.1:0-1505 GCA_034670345.1 Paracoccaceae bacterium
ACAACGCAGCAGGTGTCGGACGTGTTGCGCATCTGCCACGAGGAAGGCGTGCCGGTGGTGCCGCGCGGCTCTGGCACGTCGCTAGCGGGTGGGGCGCTGCCCACAGCCGACTGCGTGATCCTTGGCGTGGCCCGCATGAATGACGTGATCGAAACCGATTACGCCAACCGGATCATCAAGGTGCAAACCGGACGTACCAATCTAAGCGTGACCGGCGCAGTCGAGGAAGACGGCTTCTTTTACGCGCCGGACCCGTCTAGCCAGCTGGCCTGTGCCATTGCGGGTAATATCGCGATGAATTCAGGGGGTGCGCATTGTCTGAAATACGGGGTGACGACAAATAATCTCATGGGCGTCACCATGGTGTTGATGGACGGAGAGGTGATTGAGGTTGGTGGCGGGTATCTGGACGCGGGCGGACTGGATCTTTTGGGCCTGATCTGCGGCTCTGAAGGGCAGCTGGGGGTCGTCACCGAAGCCACGCTGCGCATCTTGCACAAACCCGAAGGCGCGCGGCCTGTGCTAATCGGGTTCGACGATAACCAGGTCGCGGGGGAGTGTGTCTCTGACATCATCAAGGCGGGGGTGTTGCCTGTCGCGATCGAATTTATGGACCGCCCCTGCATCGAGGCGACGGAAGCCTTTGCCAAAGCCGGCTACCCCATGTGCGAAGCCTTGCTGATCATCGAGGTCGAAGGCTCTGACGCGGAGATTGACCACCAGCTGGGCCTGATCTCTGAAATCGCACAGCGGCATAATCCGGTTGAGTTGCGGCAATCCAAATCCGCAGAGGAAAGCGCCAAGATCTGGCTGGGTCGCAAATCGGCCTTTGGTGCGATGGGGCAGATCAACGACTACATGTGTCTGGATGGCACCATCCCTGTGTCGTCGCTGCCCTTCGTGCTTAAACGCATCAAAGAACTAAGCGATCAGTTCGGGCTGAAGGTCGGCAATGTGTTTCACGCGGGCGACGGCAATATGCACCCGTTGATCCTGTTTGATGCCAACAAACCGGGCGATCTGGAGCTGTGCGAGGAATTCGGGGCCGAGATCCTCAAACTCTGCGTCGAGGTGGGCGGCTGTCTGACCGGCGAACATGGCGTCGGCATCGAAAAGCGCGACCTGATGCATGTGCAATACGCCCCCGACGATCTTGAGGCGCAGATGGCGGTAAAAGATGTGTTCGACCCCGCATGGCTGCTGAACCCCGCCAAGGTCTTTCCGCTGGACGCGTCAGAAACCCGCCGCGCCGTGGCGCTGGCAGCGGAATAACCCGCGCCCTGATTAACTGCTGATCTTCAACAGATCACACTCACGACGAAGGAGCCGAGACATGGCCATCACATCCGAAGAGGCGCTGGTCGATGCGGTCAAAGACGCCGCTGGCCCGATCTCGGTTCAGGGGGGCGGTACGCGTGGACTGCCTGCGACAGGTCAGGTTGTCAGCGTCGCGGGGCTGCAGGGGATCACGCTGTATGAGCCCGGTGCGCTGACGCTGGTCGCGA